>NZ_JAHUWC010000002.1:0-696813 GCF_019219185.1 Pseudomonas sp. PDM26
TGCCCACGTCCGCGAGCAGACGGCTGATGAAGTCCAGGTCGCTTTCGTTGTACTGCATCACCTGGTCGCGCCGTGGGTACTCGCGTTTGAGCGTGAAGCGGAAGTCCCCGGGGACGAAGTCGTGACGTTTGACCAGGATGCTCCTGACGATCTCCGGCACCGATTGATTCTGGTAGATGCGCGTTTGCTGGCCGCGGGCGAGCAGCGCCAGGCGCGGTTGCAGGGTGACCTGGTAACGGGCTTCGTCGACCGAGCCGGACAGGCGCTGGCAGCTGGTGATCCGGCCGTACAGGGTGCGCAGGGGTGTGGGCGGTTTGGGCGCTTCCCAGGAGAATACCTGCAGGGTCGAGGGATCGGCGTACAGCTTGAAGTCGGCGTATTGGCCGATGAGTTTTTCCGCGCCGAGGTCGAGGTCGCTGCAGGTGAATTCGATGCGGTAGGTGAAGGGCTGGCTGAGGTGTTCTTCGCCGTTGAAGGCGAGGACGTCGAGGGCGGTGGCGAGGTTGTCGATGTGCAGTTTGTGGCGACTGTGGTCGAAGAAGGTGCGCAGGGTGGTGCTCATGGTCAGGCCTTCCTGGTCTGTGGGGGGACGTGCAGGAAAGGCGGTGCTTTCACCCGAGTCCTGGGGGGTGAAAGCTTTCAAGAAGCGTGCAAGGTTTGAAATAGGACGTTTCCGAGGCGTGCGTAGGAAGCATCCAGTAGCCGGGTGCACTTGATTCCGTAAGAATTTTTTCAGCCCGGCCGGTACGACGCGAGCTTCTTTGGCAGCGCTAAAGCTTTGGGGACGGGCGTGTGGCGAGGAAGCCGGTTCCTGCGCCACACGGTTCAGCGCTTAATCCCTGTGGTAGCGGGCCCGCGATGAGGCCGGAACATCCAGCCTGTTACATCTTGCCGGGGAGGTTTTTGTTAACAAAACCGAACCCCGGGCGTAGCGTGGTATCGAAGTCCTTATCCACGCGACGTAGAGAGGCACCCCATGAACCGATACGTGTTTGGCGCCATTGTGCTGGCCTTGAGTGCCATATTGGGCTCTCTGGCCGATGCCTCTGCTGCGTTGCAATTGGCCCAGAACCTGCCGGGCCGCACCAACAACAACCCTTACAACAGTCCGATCCACCGGGCCAACCCCAACAGCATGCAAGGCACTCAACCCAGCGCTCCGGCCATACGCGGACCCAATACCATGCCGGTCCAGCGCTCGCCGACACTGGACAACGGTGGCATCGGTAATCGCTATCCCGACCGGACCGCTCCCGCCAGCCCACTGAAATTCATTCCCAATCCTGCCCCGCGAGACACCGGCACCAACAACCGTTGAGTAGCAGGCATCACCTCTGCCCGCTACTTTTCACCAAACCTCATGTTCATCGGAAAAGGAATCCTGCATGTTGCGCAAAAACCTCTTGGCAACCCTCTGTGCCAGCGTATTGATCAGCGCCACTGTTCCTGTGCTTGCCGCGCCCGCCTGGACGATGAAAAGCGAAGAAGGCACCCTCGAGGTCACCCCCGTCGTGACGGGGCTGGAGCACCCATGGGCCCTGGCATTCCTGCCGGATCGTAAAGGCATGCTGGTAACCGAGCGCCCCGGCAACCTGCGATTGGTGACTGTCGACGGCAAGCTGTCAGCACCGCTCAATGGCGTGCCAACGGTCTGGGCCAAGGGGCAGGGCGGCTTGCTGGACGTGGCGTTGTCACCGGATTTCAAGCAGGACCGGACTGTCTATCTGTCCTATGCCGAAGGGGGTGGTGAGGATAACAAGGCCGGTACTGCGGTGGGGCGCGGCCGGCTCTCCGACGATATGACGGCGCTCAAGGATTTCCACGTGATCCTGCGTCAGGAACCCAAACTCTCGGTGGGCAACCATTTCGGCTCGCGGCTGGTGTTCGATCGCGACGGCTATCTGTTCGTGACCCTGGGGGAAAACAACGACCGCCCGACCGCGCAGGACCTCGACAAACTGCAGGGCAAAGTGGTGCGGATCTACCCGGACGGCACGGTGCCCAAGGACAACCCCTTTGTCGGCCAGGCCAACGTGCGCCCGGAGATCTGGTCCTACGGGCAGCGCAATCCGCAAGGCGCGGCGCTCAACCCGTGGAACGGCACACTGTGGGAAAACGAACATGGCCCCCGCGGCGGCGATGAAATCAACATCATCGAGCGTGGCAAGAACTATGGCTGGCCGCTGGCGACCCATGGCATCAACTACTCCGGTCTACCGATTCCCGAAGCGAAGGGCGATACCGTCGAAGGCACCGTTGCCCCGAACCATGTCTGGGAAAAATCCCCGGGCCTGAGTGGCATGGCGTTCTACGATGCCGACCGTTTCAAGGCGTGGCAACGCAACGTGTTTATCGGCGCGTTGGTCAGCCAGGAACTGATCCGCCTGGAGTTCGATGGCGACAAGGTCGTGCACGAGGAGCGGTTGCTCGGGGAGTTGAAAAAACGCATTCGCGATGTGCGGCAGGGGCCGGATGGCTATTTGTATGTGTTGACCGATGAGGAGAACGGTGGCGTTTACAAAGTCGGGTTGAAGTTGCCGGCTGACTAAAGGCATCTACAAAAACTTGCCATTGACTTGCCACCACCGCCCGGCTAATTTCAAGCCATGACTTCCACCGTATTGCGCTGCCAGCCAAGCATTATTACCGCCATTCCTCATTTGGCGGGTTAGCTCACGACTGCAGCACCCAACCCGCCCTTGAGGCGGGTTTTTACTTTCTGTCTCCCGGGCCCCGATCAACGTCAGGAGACGACCATGAGTTTTACAGCCGATCAACAAGCCCTGCTTGAGCGCTACGTGAAAAAAATCCTTGCCGCGCCGGTGTATGAACTGGCCGTGCGCACGCCGTTGCAAGCGGCGCCGGCCTTGTCCCAAGCCTTGGGCAATCAGGTCCTGCTCAAGCGTGAAGACTTGCAACCGACCTTTTCCTTCAAGATCCGCGGCGCCTACAACAAGCTGGTGCAATTGAGCGAGGCGCAAAAGGCTTGTGGCGTGGTTACCGCTTCTGCCGGCAATCATGCCCAGGGTGTGGCGCTGGCTGCTCGGGAACTGGGGATCAGTGCCACCATCGTCATGCCATGCACGACGCCGCAACTGAAGGTGGTTGGGGTTCGCAGTCGTGGCGCCGATGCGGTATTGCACGGCGAAAGCTTTCCGTTTGCTTTGGCGTATGCGCTGGATCTGGCCCGGGAAACCGGTCGCACCTTTGTTTCGCCCTTCGACGATCCGCAAGTGATCGCGGGGCAAGGCACGGTGGCCATGGAAATTCTGCGCCAGCATCAAGGGCCGCTGGATGCGATCTTCGTGCCGGTGGGTGGCGGGGGGCTGATCGCAGGCATCGCCGCTTACGTCAAATACTTGCGACCGCAGGTGCGCATCATCGGTGTCGAATCGGAGCATTCTGCATGCCTGCATGCCTGCAAGCCGCTTTGCTGGCCGGTGAGCGAGTGATCCTGCCCAGCGTCGGCACCTTCGCCGACGGGGTGGCGGTGGCACAGATCGGCGCTTACGGGTTTGAGGTGTGCCGGTTTTGCGTCGATGAGGTGGTGACGGTCAGCAACGACGAGCTGTGTGCCGCGATCAAGAATATCTACGACGATACCCGCTCGATCACCGAACCTTCCGGCGCGCTGGCGGTGGCCGGGATCAAGAAGTACGTGGCACAGTGCGGCGCTCGTGGTCAGACCCTGGTCGCCATCGACTCGGGTGCCAACATCAATTTCGACAGCCTGGGGCATGTGGCCGAGCGAGCTGCGTTGAGTGGCGCTCCGGCATGACACTCGGGCAGGCCGACAGCGGGCACCACAAGGGTCCGCCGGATGGCCGGGTTATTCCTGAGTGGCTTTCTCGACCTTGTTCGACGCCGACCAGATTCGGTAGCGCACTTCGATGTCCTTGGGTACATACAGCACGAGCGGCAGCTTGCTGTTGTAACGCAGCAGGAAGCCGTCACCGACCACCGGTACAAAATCCTGTTTGCGCGTGCCGTCCGGGCAGGCCATCAGCGTGCTCATCGGGCCAATGACGTTTTCCAGGCGATAGAACGGGTAGCCCCAGCCCTCGAGGTTCTTCTCCTCGAGAATGCCGCCCAGACGCGGGTTATTGCAGTCGACGGTCATCATCTTGCCGGCCAGGATCTCGACCTGGAAGTCGTTTTCCCGGGGCTGTGGCGCGAGGTGGATCACCTGGCGGGTAAACCCGCTTTCGGCCTTTGGATAGGGCGCGGTGTCTTCGAGTTTGGCGGCGTGTGCCAGGCCCGTCAGTCCGAGAGCGAACAGCCCGAGTGTCGCGTGTGCAGTCAAAGAACTCATGGTTGCCTCCTTGCTTGAAGTGAAGGGCGGCATTCTCACTGCCGTGTACGGTGAAAGCAAACCTGCAGCGCCCAGCATGCAAATTGCACGGTCACAAGGGGGGCTTTTTGCAAACTGCATGACAGGCTTCACGGGTGACTTGCCTAAATCCTTGAATTGCCGATGAGCTGCGCAGCGAAATCCAGGGCATGTTTTATGCTGTAGCTGTCCTTGAAGCTTGCCGGGATTTCATATGAGCGAGCATTGATCGTTATTGGCAGTCTCACATAGGAGGGAGTCGCCATGTTTCTTTCTGCCTTGGAACTTCGCAACATCATCGAAAGCAGTTTTCTACCCAAACGCTGCCAGTGCACGCTATCACCGGATCTGTCGATGACCGTCAAGGTCTATGCCGACGGGCAAACCGATCAGCTCGATCTATTGGTCACCGGCATCGATGCTTCCGGGCTCAATGGTTGTCGGGAAATAAACGAGTTGATTGCCCAACTGCGTTCCAGTCAGCATCACGTAGAGGTCGAGCCGCACTCGACGCTGGGCAAAGCGCTTTAACCTGCGGTTTCGAGTTCCACCGACACGCGCCGGGTCTGGTAGAACGCCAGGCCCAGCGCCAGTTCGACGGCAACCGCCAGCAAATCAGACTTTTCGGTCAGCCCTGGTTCTCGCAGGCGTCGGAAAGTTTACGGTAGGTAATTTCTGCGGGTTTTCCCCTGTCATCGATGTACTTCATCTCGGCATCTACCACTTTGCACTCCAGGGTGTCCGGCTCGGTCAGTGAAATCACTTTGCTGACATGCAATGGCATGCCGTAGTGATAGGGCACGGCTTGAGAGTCAGTGGTGTCATTGGCCTGAGCCAGGCCGGCAAACGCGGTGCAGGCGAGGGCGGCGGTAACCAGCAGGGTGCGAGTGTTCATCAGCGATCTCCGGTGCGGACGGAAAGTCAGTTCGATGTGTGGCTTGTCGAACCTGCCGCACTGGGCGTCAGAACAGTCTGAGGGCGTGCGGTCCAGTGAAGTGTTGGACCGCACGGTTAAACGAGGGTTAACCCGGCTTAAACGCCGCCTGTCGCGGATGCGCGATCCTGTGTATCAGTTAAGACCATCGGGCGCCTGATGGAAAGTCATCGCGAACAAGGGTGGACACAAATACAGTGAGCGACCTGCGACCCTGTAGGAGCGAGCTTGCTCGCGAAGAGGCCCTCGAATTCAGCGCAAATCCAGTTGCTGGCGATAAGGCAAATCCGGCCCGGTCTTGCTGCACGTCAGCGCCGCCGCCTGGACCGCGAACTTCAGCATGCGGTCGATCTGCTCGCGGCCAAGTTGCTTCACACCCTCTACCGAATCCAGCTGCTGTTCGGTCAACCAGGTAATCAGCGCCGCCTGAAAGGTATCGCCCGCGCCCACAGTGTCGGCGATTTTTACCTCACAGGCGGGAGTCGACCACGAACCGTGAGCCTGGCTGAACACACTGGCGCCTTCGCCACCCCGGGTCAGGAACACCAGCTGACAACGGTGCTGCAACCAGCCTTCGATCACCTGCGCCGGATCCTGGTCGGGATACAGCAGATGCAGGTCCTCGTCGCTGACCTTGATCAGGTCAGCCAGCTCCACCAGCGTCGCGATCCGGTTACGCCACAGGTCAATGTCCGGCTGCGGATTCAGGCGCACGTTCGGATCGAGGCTGATCAGGCGCCTGCCGCTTTCCCGGCGCACCAGCGCCAATAGGGTGTCGGCAATCGGCTGCACCACCAGAGAAAACGAGCCGATATGCAGGCCGCGCACCTCAGGCCCGAGTACCGGCAGGTGTTGCGGTTGCAATTGTCGATCCGCGCAGCCCTCGCCACGGAAGCTGTACTGCGGCGAGCCATTGGTCCCCACGGCGACCATCGCCAGGGTGGTCGGCGCGGCAAAATCCAGCAGGTAGTCCTGGCACACGCCTTCATCTTGTAACACTTGCAGCAGGCGACGGCCCAGGTAGTCGGTGGACAACCCGGCCAACAGCGCCGCGTCCACGCCCAATCGGCGCAAGCCCACCGCCACATTGAACGGCGAACCACCGGCAATGGCTTTGAAGTTCAGTTTGGAAGCCAGACCGCTGGCGTCGTTTTCACTGAAAAAATCGAACAGCGCTTCGCCACACACCAGGTACATAGTTATTCACTCTTCAAAGGGTTGCGACATGCTGTTGATAGCGTTCATACGCCTGCTGACAGGCGTGTACATTGTCGGCGACCGGCAGGGTTTCACTGGCCGGATCGAGTTTGACGCAGCGCTCGCACAAGTCCGCCAGGCTGTGTTCGTGCCCGTTCGCCCAGGATACGCACCAGGCCGCCTGGATCGCCGCACCGAGAGCCGCGGCCTCGCTTTGTTCGGTGCAGATCACCGGGGTGTTCATGGTGTCGGCGACGATCTGCCGCCACAGCGCGCTTTTCGAACCGCCGCCGATCAGCCGAATGCTGCGAGTTTGTAGGTCATTGCGGCGTAGCAGGTCCAGTCCGTAACGCAATCCGAACGTCGTGCCTTCGACCACCGCTCGGCACAGGTTGGCCCGGGTCAGGTTGGTCATGGTCAGGCCCGACAGGCTGCCGCTGGCGTGGGGCAGGGCGGGCACCCGCTCCCCGTTGAAAAACGGCAGCATGCAAACGCCTTCGGCTCCGATCGGCGCCTGGGCAACGAGCTCATTGAACTGATCGATGTCGAGGTCCAGCAGGTCACGAATCAGGCCGGTGGCATTGGTCAGGTTCATGGTGCAGATCAAAGGCAGCCAGCCACCGCTTGAAGAACAGAACGTGGCAACTGCAGCTTGCGGGGCGACGTTCGGTTGATCGGCATAGGCGTACACCGTACCCGACGAACCGAGGCTCATGGTGATCACCCCCGGCTGGATGTTGCCGGTGCCAATGGCGCCCATCATGTTATCGCCGCCGCCACTGGACACCAGTGCCCGCGGGTTGATGCCCAGGTGTTCGGCAATGCCCGGCAGAATCGTGCCGACCGCCTGGTGGGCATCGATCAACTCCGGCAGGGCGGCTTGCAGGCGTCCGCTCGGGTCGATGTCACGCAACAATTGCAAATCCCACCGGCGCGTACGCACATTGAAATACCCGGTGCCCGAGGCATCGCCGTATTCGCTGCAACTGCGGCCGGTGAGCCAATGGTTGAGGTAGTCGTGGGGCAACAGGATACGGGCGATGCGGGAAAACACCTCGGGATGCTGCTCTTTGGTCCATAGCAGTTTGGACAGGGTGTAGCCCGGCGCGATGACCACGCCGAGGCGTTCCAGCGAAGCCTTTTCACCACCCAGGTGGGCCAGCAGGCGGTCATTTTCCGGGGTGGTCTCGGTGTCGCACCAGAGCTTGGCCGCACGCAATACCTTGCCCTGATCGTCGAGCAGTACCAGGCCATGTTGCTGGCCGGACACGCCAATGCCGAGGATCGACTGGCCATCGGCTTTAGCCGCGAGCAATGCACGGCGGGTGGCGGTGGCGAAGGCTTCCAGCCACTGCTGGGTGTCCTGTTCACGGCGGCCGTTGGCGCCGCTGATCATCGTGTGGGCGGCCGCTCCCTGACCGAGCACTTCGCCACTGGCCGCGTCGAGGATGATGGCTTTGGTGCCCTGAGTGCCGCAGTCGATGCCGAGGAAGAGTTGTCGGGTTGTCATGCAAGATCCTTGGTCGTCAGCTCGATACAAGTCTGGATTCAGTATCCCTGTGGTGCCTGTCCGGCCGCCTTCGCGAGCAAGCCCGCTCCCACACTAGATTTATAGTGAACACCGCATTTGTGTTCGACAGCGCTTCAGTGTGGGAGCGGGCTTGCTCGCGAAGGCGGACTCAGACTCACCGCCACATTTATGCCAAAACTCGTTCCAACGTCCGCGACACCCCCACCTCGCGCAAACTGTTGCAACACCACTCGAACGCCGCGACAAACTCCGCCGAGCGGGGAATCGCCGTACCAAAAATCTCCTCGACCGCCAGCAAACGCTGGGTAATCAGCGCGTCATCGGCCACCAGCGCCTGGCAGAACGTTGCGCGCGGGTCCGGTATCGAATAGGTCTCGCCATGTTCATCCACACCCTTGAGGTATAACGCCCACGCCGCCACCACCAACGCCGCTCGTTTGGTTTCGCGGCCATCGGCGATCAAGCGGTTGATGGTCGGCACGGTGAATTTCGGAAACTTCGACGAGCCGTCCGAACACACCCGTTCAAGCTGATCGGCAATCGCCTGATTGGAGAAGCGCGTCACCAGGGTGTCCTTGTACTCGGCCAGGTCGATTCCCGGTACCGCCGGCAACTGCGGCGTCACATCCAGGTCCATGTAGGCACGCATGTAGCGCACGAACAGCGGGTCGTTCATGGTCTCATGGACGAAGCGGTAACCCTTCAAGAATCCCAGGTACGTCAGCGCCAGATGACTGCCGTTGAGCAGCTTGATCTTCATTTCTTCGTAGGGCGTGACGTCGTCGGTGAACTGCACGCCGACTTTTTCCCAGGCCGGGCGACCGTTGACGAATTTGTCCTCCAGCACCCATTGCACAAAGGGCTCGCAGACCACTGGCCAGGCATCATCCAGCCCATGCTGGTCGGCCAGCTGCAAACGGTGTTGGATGCTGGTCATCGGCGTGATGCGGTCGACCATGGCGTTGGGGAAACTGACGTTGGCGTCGATCCAGTCGCGTAATACGCTGTCGTGCAAGGCGGCAAAGGTCAACAGGGCCTTACGGGTGACGGCACCGTTGTGCGGCAGATTATCGCAGGACATCAGGGTGAAGGCCGGCGTGCCGGCGGCGCGACGCTTGGCCAGTGCGGCACAGAGGAAACCGAACACGGTTTTCGGCGCCTCCGGGTGCGCCAGGTCATGCTGGATCTGCGGCAAGTACGCCATGAATTCACCGGTGCTGTCGTCGATGCAGTACCCGCCTTCGGTGATGGTCAGCGAGACGATGCGGATCTCTGGGCTGGCCAGTTTGTCGATCAACGCCTGGGCATCGTCTTCGGCCAGCAGCATGTCGCCAATTGCCCCGATCACCCGCACCTCGGTGTCGTCGTTATCACCAAGCTCGAACAAGGTAAACAGGTAGTCCTGCTCCTTGAGATCGTCACGGGCGCGGCGGTCCTCGGCGCGCAGGCCGACACCGCAGATGGCCCAGTCCAGCGCCTCTCCGGTGTTCATCAGTGCATCGGTGTAAAACGCCTGATGGGCGCGATGGAAACCACCGACGCCGATGTGTGCGATGCCTTGGCGGGTATCGCCCAACGCGTAGGCGGGCAGGACCACTTCAGGCGCGAGGCGGTTGAGGTTCTGTTTGTTCAGTTTCATCGCAGGCTCTCTGAAATCAGGCAGCAACGCGCAGCGGGCGGGTCAGTGCCACGCCGTCGGCATCGAATAAATGGCAGTGTTGTGCATCCAGGTGCAGGCTCAGGGTTTCGCCATAACGGCTGGCCAGATCGCCGCGAACGCGCAGGGTCATGGCTTCGCCGGACGAGGTCAGGACGTGGCAGAAGGTGTCGCTGCCCAGGCGTTCGCTGACATCGGCGGTGACCTGCAAAGTGCAGTTGCCGGGTTTGGCCAGTTCCAGATGCTCGGGGCGGATGCCCAGCGTCACCGCCGCCCCGACGCTCAAATGCCTGCCGCTCAAGGGCAGGCTGATGCGGGTACCGGCGTCCAGTTGCACTTCGCAACCCTGACTGTCGGTGCGTGTGACCTTGCCTTTGAGAAAGCCCATTTTCGGCGTGCCGAGGAAACCGGCGACGAACAGGTTGGCCGGTTGGTGATAGAGATCCAGCGGCGAGCCGACTTGCTCGATCTTGCCGCCATTGAGTACGACCACTTTGTCGGCCATGGTCATCGCTTCGACCTGATCGTGAGTCACGTAGATCATCGTGGCTTGCAGTTCTTTGTGCAGGCGCAACAGTTCCAGGCGCATCTGCACGCGCAGGGCGGCATCAAGGTTGGACAACGGTTCGTCGAACAGGAAGATTTTCGGGTTGCGCACGATGGCGCGGCCAATCGCCACGCGTTGGCGTTGGCCACCGGACAGTTGCTTGGGCTTGCGCTCCAGCATCGGACCCAGTTCGAGGATGCGCGCCGCTTCGCCGACCTTTTTCTCCACCTCGGCCTTCGCCACGCCGGCCAGGTCGAGGGCGAACGACATGTTCTTGCGCACGCTCATGTGCGGGTACAGGGCGTAGGTCTGGAACACCATCGCCAGGTCGCGCTTGGCCGGGCTCACTTCGGTGATGTCGCGGCCATCGAGTTCGATGGTGCCGCCGCTGACTTCTTCCAGCCCTGCGATCAGCCGCAGCAACGTGGATTTGCCGCAGCCCGACGGGCCGACGAAGACCACGAATTCCTTGTCGTTCACTTCCAGGTCAATGCCCTTGATGATGGAAAAGCCTTCGAAGCCTTTTTGCAGATTCTTGATTTTCAGGTTGGCCATGGGAATGGGCCTCCGTTTGTTTTTATTCAATTAAACCGGGCGTGCTTTTTTGTAGGAGCGAGCTTGCTCGCGAAAAACTCGCAGACGACGCGTTCTTCCTGACAGCAAGCGCTATCGTTCACGTCCATCGCGAGCGAGCTCGCTCCTACAGGAATTCGGTGGTCTTCATTTCACGGCGCCGAACGACAGGCCACGTACCAGTTGTTTCTGGCTGATCCAGCCGAAGATCAGGATCGGTGCACAGGCCAGGGTCGAGACGGCCGACAACTTGGCCCAGAACAGCCCTTCGGGGCTTGAGTAAGAGGCGATCAACGCGGTCAGCGGTGCGGCTTTCGACGAGGTCAGGTTCAACGACCAGAAGGCCTCGTTCCAGCACAGGATCAGCGACAACAACACCGTGGACGCCAGGCCGCCCTTGGCGATGGGCAGCAACACCCGGAGCATTTCCTGCGCCAGTGTTGCGCCGTCCAGGCGCGCGGCTTCGAGGATGTCCTTGGGGATGTCCTTGAAGTAGGTGTAAATCATCCAGACCACGATCGGCAGGTTGATCAGTGTGTAGATGACGATCAGTGCAATGCGCGTATCGAGCAGCCCGAAACTCTTGGCCAGCAGATAGATCGGCATCAGCACGCCCACCGGCGGCAGCATCTTGGTCGAGAGCATCCACAGCAACGTGCCCCTGGTGCGCTGGGTTTCGTAGAACGCCATGGAGTAGGCCGCCGGCACCGCGATCAGCAGGCACAGGGCCGTGGCGCTGAAGGAAATCACCACCGAGTTCCAGGCGAAACTGAAATAGTCGCTGCGCTCGTTGATGTGCAGGTAGTTCGCAAGCGTCGGTATGAAGATGAACTGCGGCGGCGTGGCGAAGGCATCGATTTCGGTTTTGAAACTGGTCAGCACCATCCAGAAGATCGGAAAGAAGATCAGGATCGCGATGGCCCAGGCCAACGTACCGAGCAGCAGGCTTTGCAAACGACGGGATTGTTGAAGAGTCATGGCAGGCCTCAGGCTTTGTCGGTCAGGTTTTTGCCGATCATTCGCACCAGAATGATCGCGGCGATGTTGGCGATGACCACGGCGATCAAGCCGCCAGCCGAGGCCATGCCGACGTCGAACTGCACCAGCGCCTGGTTGTAGATCAGGTAGGCGAGGTTGGTCGAGGCGTAGCCGGGGCCGCCATTGGTGGTGGTGAAGATTTCCGCAAATACCGAGAGCAGGAAGATGGTTTCGATCATCACCACCACCGCAATCGGCCGCGCCAGGTGCGGCAATGTCAGGTGCCAGAAAATCGCGATGGGCCCGGCACCGTCCAGGCGTGCGGCTTCTTTCTGTTCCTGGTCGAGGGACTGCATGGCGGTCATCAGGATCAGGATCGCGAACGGCAGCCATTGCCACGAGACAATGATGATGATCGACAGCAGCGGGTAGTGCGCCAGCCAGTCCACCGGTTGTGCACCAAACAGCTTCCAGACGTAGGCGAGAATCCCCGAAACCGGATGGAAAATCAGGTTCTTCCAGATCAGCGCGCCGACGGTGGGCATGATGAAGAAGGGTGAGATCAGCAACACCCGCACGATGCCGCGACCGAAAAACTCACTGGCCTCCAGCAGCGCACTGATCAGCACGCCGAACACCACGCTGATCAGCAGCACGCTGCCCACCAGCAACAGCGTGTTGCTGGCGCCGGGCAGGAAGCCCGAGTCGGTGAGGAAGTAGGTGAAGTTCTCCAGCCCGACGAACGCGTTTTCGCCGGGGTTGAGCAAGTTGTAGCGGATGGTCGAGAAGTACAGAGTCATGCCCAGTGGCACGATCATCCACAACAGCAGCAATGCCACCGAAGGGCTGACCAGAAACCAGCCGGGATTGGTCACGCGGCTTTTGCGCTGCGGTTGGGCAATGTCCATGTGAGCTTTGGCAGTTGATGTATTCATGGTGATCACTTGCTCGTTATTCGGCGAGTTATTTGTGGCGAGGGAGCTTGCTCCCGTTCGGCTGCGAAGCAGTCGTAAACCTGGCGAAGATGTCCTGTCAGAAAAGACACTGTTGCTGGGTTTGGGGCCGCTTCGCAGCCCAGCGGGAGCAAGCTCCCTCGCCACAAAAATGAGTGCTGATGGGTTACTTGGGATAACCCGCGCGCTTCATTTCGCGTTCGGTGGTTTGCTGAGCCGCCGCCAGGGCCTGGTCAACCGTGGTCTGGCCGATCAGCGCTGCAGAGAAAGATTTGCCGACCTGGGTACCTATGCCCTGGAACTCGGGAATGGTCACCAACTGTATCCCGATGTAAGGCACCGGCCTGGCGCCCGGCTTGCTCGGGTCCGCGGCCTTGAGTGAATCCAGCGTGACCTTGGCGAACGGCGCCGCGTTCATGTACGCCTCGCTGTAGGTCGAAGCCCGGGTGCCTGGCGGTACGTTGGCGATGCCGTCCTTTTGCGCAACCAGTGCGCTGTATTCTTTGGAGGTGGCCCAGGCGCTGAAGGTTTTCGCCGCGTCCTTGGCTTTGGAACTGGTGGGAATGGCCAATGCCCAGGAGTACAGCCAGGCGGAGCCCTTGTCGGTGACTTGATGCGGCGCATAGGTGAAACCGACGTGATCGGTGACCTTGCTCTGGGCCTTGTCGGTCACGAACGAGCCGGCAACGCTGGCATCGACCCAGATCGCGCATTTGCCGCTGTTGAACAGCGCCAGGTTTTCATTGAAACCATTGCTCGAGGCGCCCGGCGGGCCGGATTTCTTCATGGTGTCGACGTAGAAGTTCAGCGCGTTTTTCCACTCGGGGCCGTTGAATTCCGGCTGCCACTGTTCATCGAACCAGCGAGCGCCATAGGCGTTAGCGACAGTGCTGATCAGCGCCATGTTCTCGCCCCAGCCGGCCTTGCCCCGCAGGCAGATGCCGTACTGTTCCTGCTCGGGTTTGTTGAGCCTGGCGGCGAACTCACCGATCTGCTCCCAGGTCGGGTGCTCGGGCATGCTCAGGCCGGCGTCCTTGAACAGGTCGGTGCGGTAGTAGGTGATCGAGCTTTCGGCGTAGAACGGCAGCGCATACAGCGAGCCTTTGACGGACAGGCCTTCGCGCACCGACGGGAACACATCGTCGAGGGCGTAGCTGGCCGGCAAATCCTTCATCGGCTCCAGCCAGCCCTTGGCGCCCCAGAGTGCGGCTTCGTACATGCCGATGGTCAGCACGTCGAACTGCCCGCCCTGGGTGGCGATGTCGGTGGTCAGGCGCTGGCGCAAGACGTTTTCTTCGAGCACCACCCAATTGAGCTTGATGTCCGGATGCTCGGCCTCGAAGGTTTTCGAAAGCTTTTGCATGCGGATCATGTCGCTGTTGTTGACGGTGGCGATGGTCAGGGTCTGGGCGCCGAGACTGACGCTACTGAGGGTCATGCAGGTGAGGGCAAGCAGAGCTTTTACAGAAGGTTGCATCGTGCACTCCTTTTCTGCACCCGGTGGGTTACAGAAGGACAGTTATTGTTTTTGTGTCTTCCTGCGCAGGGAAGAATGTGCGCTGATTACAACCTTCAACAGCGGGCGAGACAAATCATCCATCGCACTTTAATCGATACTTTTTTGCACTGGTGTTTAGGGCGGTAGACAAAGGGAAGGGCTTTTCAGCGAAGGAGGGGTATTGAAACCGTACAGGTTTTATAGCTTTCAGCAGAATTTGATTTTTAACCCAGGTTTTGATCGGTCAGCCGCTGCACCACCAACCGCCGATAATGCGACGGCGTCATGCCCTTGAGTTGCTGGAAGCGCCGGTTGAAGTTGGAAATATTGTTGAAGCCCGACTCGAAGCACACGTCGGTCACCGGTTTGTCGCCATCGGCCAACAACTCGCAAGACTTGCTGATGCGCAGGCGATTGACGAATTCGATGAAATTGCGTCCCGTGGCCTGCTTGAATACGCGGCTGAAATAAGTCGGTTTCATGCCCAGATGATCGGCGACTTCTTCCAGCGTCAAGTCCCGGGCGTAGTGGGCAAAAATGTAATCCACCGCCCGGTTGGTGCGGTCGATGTTGTGCTCGTCGGCCAGTTGTGGCGTCGTGGCGCCAGAGAGTAATTGGTAATCGTCGGTGGCGGCGAGCAACTCCAGCAGGATGAAAAAGTGCCCAAGCCGGGTGACGCCGCTGGTATCGGCGATGCGCTGCATCAAGTCCATGGCCTGGGCGATGGTGTGCTTGCCGCGAAACTCGATGCCGTATTGCGCGCGCTCCAGCAGCGGCGCCAGGGTCTTGAGTTCGGCAAACACCTGATAGCCGCTGTCGAACAACTCGTCGGTGAAGTTGACCAGCATGTCGCGCTTGGGCACCACTTCGTCCTCGGCCACCTGGCTGATCCAGTTGTGGGGCAGGTTGGGGCCGGTCAGGAACAGGGTTTGCGGATAGAAGTTGCCGATGTAATCGCCAATGAACACCTTGCCGGAACTGGCGACGATCAGGTGCAACTCGTATTCCTTGTGGAAATGCCAGCGCACCAGCGGGCAGGGAAAGCCATGCTGGCGGTAGATGATGGACAACCCGTTGTGGTCATCCATCAATTCATAGGACGGATCGGTGACTCTGGCGGTGCGGGTCATGTCAGGGCGCTTGTGTTGTTATCCCGCCCTGATCATGCCTCCAGCCGGATGGATAACGCTACTCTGCCGTTCGTGATTGGGCACCTGTTTATCCATGCCGCTGTTGCTTGAGGCGGGATTGGGCCTTCAATACGTTTGCCGCGCGGCAGTTGTGAACCAGGTTTGACTCTTCAAAAAAATCCACATTGATAATGCTGCACTTGTGAATCCATGGTTTGTTGACATCGAACCAATCATTCAGCTCTTTGGGGATGCTGACCGGGCCACCGACGACGGAGTAAGCGGTGGCAGATAGAGACCATGGGAAGCTTGAAGAGGGAGGGCTAGTCATGACGGTTTTAATAAAAGACTCGAGGTGTTGGACATCGGTGATGGCGGAGCCGCTCCATTTGTGTTGAACGCTCCTGCAAAAGGCTTGTGGGTCCAGGTCCGGGTGATGATCGGCGGCGAGCAGTACCCGTTGAGTCCTGCTGATGCGTTTCAACTGTCCAAGCGTCTTGCGGCTGTGTTCACGAGGAATGATGAGTTCGCCTAAACTGCGCACGAGGCGGTCACTGAACTCCTTGAAGTTAAAAGGACGATTTCCACGTTCCAGTTTGTGGAAGTCGAGGATTATGAACTCATCGGGATTATGCACTAGAAAGCTGGAGACATCCTGAGCTAGCTGAGAGAGCTCGCGATAGGATCGCACTCCGTTATGGTGAAAGTAAAAATACAAGTAACTATCGCCATTCCTGATATTCATGTCGAATTCAAGCCTGATGTCGAATGCCCTGGCGCCGTTCATCAGTTGATAATAAAAAGAGTCGTTTTGGCAGACGGACCAGTGCGTGGTTGGCGCCCAGATATAGTTACCGTACTTGTCTGAGCCGGCATTATGTGCGCCAGGCAAAATCAGCTCGCCGAGCGTCAGGTTTTCGATGATTGGAATATGACTCATCCAGTCGTTGAGTGTGGATCTGTAATGGCCGTACTTAAGTTCTGGTTGTGCTTCGTTACTATCGTTCATGGTGCGTCCGTGCAAACAGGTTGGATAGGGTTTTATGCACTAAATGCTTTATCGCATTTGGCGGAGAGGGGGTTTATAGCAACTAAAAAACAAGAATGCCACTCGTACGCTTCAGGCAGGAGTGGCGGGGTGTTTCGTATTGTTAATAAGTTATCCAGTGAGTTTTATACAGGGTCATTTTCGGCGATTCATTGGGCCCGGTTTTTCGCTTCAATCCATTGCGCCATGTATTGAGTACTTTTGTGATGGTGATGGCGCAACATGCTGCCGGTAAAGTTATCGCGTCTGATGTTTGCCAGATTCCGTTGGCAATCGACTAGCCGCTGGATCAAGGCCGGGCCATGAACGGATTTCCGGTAACGGTTGGCCAGCAGGATTTGCCCGTGCGCCTGGGCGAGCAGCCAACGCGTCTTGTCGTTGTGCAGTTGCACGGCATGTTCGGCGAACTCGCGTGCCGAACGGGTCACTGCACCGGGCCATGTCTCTGCGCCATGCATCGCCTCCGCACCGACTGGCGTCGTCACATTCGGTGTGCCACAGAGCATCGCATCGATAATCTTGCCCTTGATTCCCGCGCCAAAACGCAGAGGCGCCATACAGACCCGCGCTGCCGACATGACTTGCAAGGCGTCCTCGGCCCAGTTCATTACATGAAAACCCTGGGCCGGATTATGCAGGGCCGTCGCCTTGGGTGGTGTGTAGGCACCATAGATATGCAATTGAGCGCTGGGTAATTGCTCGCGAATCAGCGGCCAGATCGCGGTTTTCAACCAGAGCACCGCATCCCAATTGGGTGCATGGCGAAAGTTGCCGATATGCAGAAAGTGCGCCCGGTCTTCGAACGCTACCGGCGCATTGGCCGCAAGTTCGACCATCAATGGGCACCAATGCAACAAGTTGCGGGGAATCCTGAACTGCTCGACCAGCAATTGGATTTCCACTTCGGAAACCATCAGCGTCAAATCACAACGATAAAATGAGGCGATCTCGCGCTTTGCCAGATCGGTGTTGGCCATGTGTTCAAATTCTTCACGCTCTGCCGGTGCGAACAGGCCGCTGAAGTCATTGTTGTCATCACTGGTTTTCAAACGCTCCTTGAGGCGTTGATGCCGGCCATGCCTGAGGCTTTGCAGGTCGCAACTTTCGAGCACGCGCAGGGCATCGGGACAATGCTTCTCGACCCGCCAGCCGAACTGTTCCTCCATCATGAATTGATCGAACAACACGATGTCCGGCGCCAGTTCGCTGATGAACTCATCGAAACTGCTGTTGTTCAGCTCAATCGGCACTTCGCGAATGCCCAACGCCGTCAGGTCTGCGCGTTGTTCGCCGAAGCCCGCCGGGCTGCTGAACGTGATGTCCCAGCCTTGTTGCAGGAAAACCTCGAGGATTTGCATGACATGGCCGCTGGCCGCGGAAGAGCGGGGCTCGGGCCAGACGTAACCAATGACCAGGACTTTGGTTGCGCGGGGCTGATTCATGTACGGCAATTCCTTGAAGCGAAGACAGGGCAGGGACGAAAAAGGCGCGCATTAAACCACAGCGGATCGCAAGGTCACTCGAGAATGCCTTTGACCTTGTCGCGCAACTGATCGATGGAGAACGGCTTGCCGATCAAGTGCATGCCTTGAGGCACTTCGAGGGTTTCGGCATAACCGCTGGCAAACAGGATGGGCAGGGCTGGACGTAAAGCTCGTGCTTCATTGGCCAGTTCGCGGCCGTCCATGACCGGCAGGCCGACATCAGTCATCATCAGGTCAATGTGCTGGCTCACGTTCTTGAGCATCTCCAGCGCCTGTCCGCTGCCGTCGGCTTCCAGCACGTTGAATTCCAGTTCTTCCAGTACGTCGACGATAAGCATGCGCACGATGGCATCGTCTTCGACGACGAGGATGGTGGAGGCGTTGGCGGATGGCATGGTCGAATTCCTGAAAAGATTGACATTGCCGGGCGCTGGAAATCACCGTCCCCTTACATGAGTGAGTGGCGGATCCCGACAAGTTCCCAACGCGATGCAAAAAAGAACCGGGCGCAGGTCAGGCAAGGATAACCCACCACTTTGCGTGAGCGCAGCGGAATGTAGGACCTTGTGCGAAACCATGTCAGAAAATTGGATCAAGGCGCCAGTTCTGGGGCAAACTCCTTGCACTTTGACAGTTCGACAAGGCCTGACCCATGCCCTCCGCGTCCTCGGTTGATGAGCAACGATTTCGTAAACTCCTGAGCCGCAACATCGGCCTGCCATTGGGTCTGGGTCTCATCAGCGCGGTGTTCTTCGTTTCGCTGATCAGCTATTTACTGTTGACGATCCAGTGGGTGCAACACACCGACCGGGTGATCAATAACGCCAATGAAGCGCTCAAGCTGACCGTGGACCTGGAAACCGGGATGCGCGGTTTCCTGCTCAGTGGCGACGAACATTTCCTCGATCCCTACGAAACCGCCAAGCCGCGAATTGCCGTGGCCCTCAACACCTTGCTCGAGCTGACCGCCGACAACCCGCTGCAGACTGACCGCGTGCTGCGGTTGCAGGCCTTGCAGCTGGAATGGGCCAGCTACGCGCAATCGATGATCGATTTGCAGCGCAGCAGCGGTGACTATCGCGCCGTGGTCAAGGCGGGGCGCGGCAAACGCCTGACCGATGAAATTCGCAAGCAATTCGAGGACGTGATCGACTCCGAGCAACAACTGCGCACCGCTCGCAGTGAAGACGTGCGGCGCACCACAGTCTGGAGTATCAGCTTCTATCTGTTGTTCATTGCCGGCGTCAGTGGCTTGCTGGCGTATATCGGGCGCCGCGATTTGCTCAATCTTTCGCAAAGCTACAGTGTCAACCTCGCTGCCCAACAGGCCAGCGCCCATCGCCTGGAACAGCAAGCCTGGCTGCGCAACGGTCAGACTCAACTCGCCGGGCAGGTGCTGGGACAGTTGAGCCTGAGCCTGCTGGGACGCAATATTCTGCAATTTTGTGCGCAGTACCTTGGCGCCGCCGTGGCAGCTATTTATGTGCGCGAAGACCACGGCGGCCTAAAACGCATCGCCACCTACGGGTTTTCCCGTGAGCAAGAAGAGCGCGAGCAGCAGATTTACAGCGAAGAAGGCATTGTCGGCCAAGTGGCGCAACAGGCACGGTTGATTCGCCTGGACGAGGTACCGGTCGATTACTTCAAAGTCAGCTCCGGCCTCGGCGAAGGTTTGCCACGCAGTGTGCTGGTGGTGCCAACCAGTGATGACGAGCGGGTCAATGGCGTGATCGAACTGGGCTTTCTGCGCTCACTGACGGACCGTGATGTTGAATTGCTTGAGCTGATTGCCGGCAACATCGGCACCTCGATCGAGGCTGCACGCTATCGTCAGCGTTTGCAGGAGGTATTGGCCGAAACCCAGCAACTCAACGAAGAATTGCAGGTTCAGCAGGAAGAGCTCAAGGCCGCCAACGAAGAGCTCGAAGAACAGTCACGGATTCTCAAGGAGTCCCAGGCACACCTGGAAATCCAGCAGGTGGAGCTGGAGCAGACCAACGAACAACTCGCCGAACAGGCACAAGCACTGGCCGAGCAACGCGACGCCATGGAGCTGAAGAATACCGAGCTCAATCAGGCCCGGATCCAGCTCGAAGAACGTGCCGTAGAGTTGCAGCGCTCGAGCCAGTACAAGTCCGAATTCCTCGCCAATATGTCCCACGAGTTGCGCACGCCGCTGAACAGCTCATTGATCCTGGCCAGGCTTCTGGCGCAAAACCCGGAGGAAAACCTCAGCGCCGAGCAGGTCAAATTCGCTGAATCGATCTACTCCGCCGGCAATGACTTGCTCAACCTGATCAACGACATTCTGGACATTTCCAAGGTCGAGGCCGGCAAGTTGGAGATCCGTGCGCAGAACACCAGCGTGGCGCGTCTGGTCGAAGGCCTGCGCGGTCTGTTTCAGCCGTTGGCGTCGGACAAACAGCTGGATTTCCAGGTGGATGTGCAGGACGGCGCGCCGCTGATGCTGTTCACCGACCGCCAGCGCCTGGAGCAGGTGCTCAAGAACCTGCTGTCCAACGCCGTGAAATTCACTGAAAGCGGCAGCGTGTGCCTGTCCGTCGCCACGGTGCCGAACGACGGCATCGCGTTCAGCGTCCGTGATTCCGGGATCGGCATTGCGGCGCAGCAGCACGACAGTATTTTCGAGGCGTTCCGTCAGGCCGATGGCACCACCAGTCGGCGTTATGGCGGCACCGGGCTGGGCTTGTCGATCTCCCGTGATCTGGCGGCCTTGCTCGGCGGCTCCATCAGCGTGAGCAGCACACCGGGGCAGGGCAGTGCGTTTACCCTGGTACTGCCGCAGCAGTACAGGGAACCGGGTGAAGTACCTGTCGCACCGATGCGCGCCGAGACGATGGCGGCTGTGCCGAACGTAATGCCACCCGCGCCGTCGCCACTGCTGGCCGAGGTCAACATTGCGCGGTTCGACGACGATCGCAACAACGGTCCGTTCACCGGCCGCTGCATGCTGGTGGTGGAAGATGAGCCGAGTTTTGCGCACATCCTCTACGACCTTGCCCATGAACTGGGTTATCAGTGCCTGGTGGCCCATGGCGCCGACGAAGGCTACGACCTGGCCAAGACGTTCATCCCCGACGCGATCCTGCTGGACATGCGCCTGCCGGATCACTCTGGCCTGACCGTGCTGCAACGCCTGAAGGAGCACGCCGAAACCCGGCACATCCCGGTGCACGTGATTTCGGTCGAGGACCGGGTTGAAGCCGCGATGCACATGGGCGCCATTGGCTATGCGGTCAAACCGACCTCCCGCGAGGAACTCAAGGACGTTTTTGCGCGAATCGAGGCCAAGCTGACCCAGAAGGTCAAGCGCGTGCTGCTGGTCGAGGACGACGACTTGCAGCGCGACAGCATTGCCCGCCTGATCGGCGACGATGACCTCGAGATCACTGCCGTTGGTCTGGCGCAGGCGGCACTGGAGCTGCTGCGGACCTCGGTTTTCGATTGCATGATCATCGACCTCACACTGCCGGACATGCTCGGTAATGACCTGCTCAAGCGCATGTCCACCGAAGACCTCTGCTCCCTTCCACCGGTCATCGTCTATACCGGGCGCAACCTGACCCGGGATGAAGAGGCTGAATTGCGCAAGTATTCGCGCACGATCATCATCAAGGGCGCGCGCTCGCCGGAGCGGCTGCTGGATGAGGTGACGCTTTTCCTGCACAAAGTCGAATCGCAGTTGTCCCATGAACGGCAGAAGATGCTCAAGGTCGCTCGCAGCCGCGACAAGGTCTTCGAAGGCCGCAAGGTGCTGCTGGTGGATGACGATGTGCGCAACATTTTTGCCCTCACCAGTGCGCTGGAGCAAAAAGGCGCAGTGGTGGTCATTGGTCGCAACGGCCGCGAAGCGATTGAACGATTGAATGAGGTGCAAGACATCGATCTGGTGTTGATGGACGTCATGATGCCGCGGATGGATGGTTTCGAAGCCATTGTTGAAATCCGCAAGGACCCGCGCTGGCGCAAGCTGCCGATCATCGCGGTGACGGCCAAGGCCATGAAGGACGACCAGGAGCGCTGCCGGCAGGCCGGCGCCAACGATTACCTGGCCAAGCCCATCGACCTGGATCGCCTGTTTTCGCTGATTCGTGTGTGGTTACCGAAGGTGGAACGTATCTAGTGGAGCGCAATTTTTCAGTGGAGCGAAACAGCGAGATCGAATTGCGCTTGTTGATCGAGGCGATCTACCTCAAGTACAGCTACGATTTTCGCGATTACTCCGGCGCTTCGATCAAGCGCCGGGTCAACCATGCGTTGAGTCAGTTCGAGTGCAGTACCATCTCGGCGCTGCAGGAAAAGGTCCTGCGCGACCCCTCCGCGTTCATGCAATTGCTGCAATTGCTGACCATTCCGGTCAGCGAGATGTTCCGCGATCCTTCGCACTTCCTGGCCATCCGCAAAGAAGTGGTGCCGCTGCTGCGAACCTATCCTTCGCTCAAGATCTGGATCGCCGGATGCAGCACCGGTGAAGAAGTGTATTCGATGGCCATTGTGCTTCGCGAAGAAGGCTTGCTCGACCGCACGATAATCTACGCCACTGACATCAATCCGCGCTCGCTGGAAAAGGCCAGGCAAGGGATTTTCTCGATGGAGAATGTCCGCGCCTACACTGCTAATTACCAGCAGGCCGGTGGCCAGTGTTCTTTTGCCGACTACTATACGGCGGCCTATGGGTACGCGATTTTCGACAAGACTCTGCGCGAGAACGTAACCTTCGCCGATCACAGTCTTGCGACGGACAGCGTTTTTTCAGAAACCCAATTAATTTCATGTCGTAACGTACTGATTTACTTTAATAAAAAACTTCAGGATCGGGCATTCGGACTGTTTCATGAGTCTCTTTGCCATCGCGGTTTCCTGGTGTTGGGTAGTAAGGAAACCCCGGAATTCTCAGCCTTCGGCCATCAGTTCGAGCCGCTGGTCAAACTGGAACGGATTTACCGAAAATCATGAAAAGTGCAACGAACTTGCCGGCGATCGAAGCGATCGTGATCGGTGCCTGGGCCGGTGGCATCGGCCGTCTGCCTGCCGAGCTGGAACCAATCGCATGCTGAGTAATGTCCAGGCCAAACTGCTGATCGTCGACGATCTGCCGGAAAATCTGCTGGCGCTCGAAGCGCTGATCAAGCGTGAGGACTGCATCGTGTACAAGGCGCTGTGTGCCGACGAAGCCTTGTCCCTGCTGTTGCAGCACGAATTCGCCATGGCCATCCTCGATGTGAAGATGCCCGGCATGAACGGCTTCGAGCTGGCCGAGTTGATGCGTGGCACGGAAAAAACCAGGAATATTCCGATCGTTTTCGTCAGCGCCGCCGGGCGTGAACTGAACTACGCGTTCAAGGGCTATGAAAGCGGTGCCGTGGACTTCCTGTACAAGCCGCTGGACATCCTTGCGGTCAAGAGCAAAGTCAATGTGTTCGTCGACCTGTATCGCCAGAGTAAGGCGATGAAGGAACAAGTACTGGCCCTTGAGCAAAGTCGCCGCGAACAGGAGACCCTGCTCAAGCAACTGCAAAGCACCCAGCTGGAACTGGAGCAGGCGGTGCGCATGCGCGATGACTTCATGTCCATCGTCGCCCATGAAGTGCGAACGCCGCTCAACGGCCTGATCCTTGAAACCCAACTGCGCAAGAAGCACCTGGCCCGGGAAAACGCCACCGCCTTCACCCTGGACAAGATGCACGCCATGGTCGACCGCGACGAGCGGCAGATCAAAAGCCTCATACGCTTGATCGAGGACATGCTAGATGTCTCGCGCATTCGCACCGGAAAGTTGTCGATTCGGCCAACGCGCTTCGATCTTTCGGCACTGGTGAGCGAGTTGTTGCAGAATTTTTCCCGGCAGATCGACGCCGCCGAGGCGTCGGTCACGCTGGATGCCGAGCAGCCGGTGATCGGAAATTGGGATGAATTTCGTATTGAACAGGTGATTTCCAACCTGTTGACCAACGCCTTGCGCTACGGGGCCAAGGGCCTGGTCTCGGTGAAAGTCTACAGTGAAGAAGGCCGGGCGCTGGTGGACGTGCAGGACCAGGGGATCGGTATCAGCGAAGAAGACCAGAAGCGGATTTTCCAGCAGTTCGAACGGGTATCGGCCAAACATATCGGTGCCGGACTGGGACTGGGATTGTTTATTTCAGAACAGATTGTCGCCGCCCATGGCGGTACTATTACGGTCCAGAGCAGGATTGGCGAAGGCGCCCTGTTTCGCGTTTGTCTGCCGCTGCAGGAAAACAGCCAGATAAACGCAACCTCTGATCGACCTCACGGTCGTATCAGCAGCAATTGACCGAGCAAAGGCTTCCCATGAGCGAAGATGCACAAGATGTAGTACTCGTCGTCGAGGACGATCCCTCTATTCTGATGGTGCTGTCCGCTTATCTGTCGGGCGAGGGCTACCGCGTATTGCAGGCGGAAAACGGCGAGCAGGCTTTTGAAATCCTCGCGAGCAAACCGCACCTGGACATGATGATCACCGACTTCCGCCTGCCCGGCGGCATCTCCGGCGTGCAGATCGCCGAACCCGCCGTGAAGCTGCGACCGGAACTCAAGGTGATTTTCATCAGCGGCTATGCCCAGGAAATCCGTGAGACCGACAGCCCGATTACGCGCAAGGCACCGATCCTGGAAAAACCCTTCGATCTGGATAAATTGCAGGAATTGATGCAGGACATGCTTTCGTAAGCATTCAGGCGCTGATCATCTCCCAGACCTTCGCTGTCGACAGATCGAAGGTAAACGGCTTGGCAGATCATCTGCATGCCCGGATCGAGAAACCCGCCGCGCACTGCCGCAATGGGCAGCCTGTTCACTTGACCCTTGGCCGGGACGACGGTTAAACGAAATGTCAGTCGGGGTCAAAGCCCTTGTTGCAATGCCGGATCGTCGGGGTTCATCTGTTCGAGTTGGGCCAACAGAACCTGTACGTTTTGCAGCTGGCCGCTTTCCTTCCAGTAATTGATCAAGAGCACCCGGGCCTTGCGGTCGTTCGGGTGGCGCTGGACGACTTCCTGTAATTGTTTCTGCGCCGCTTCCAGTTCCTGCTCACCGTGCAATGTGGTGGCCAGGTCGTAGCGGTAGTCCCGGTTATTGGGCTCGAGTTCAACGGCTTTGGACAGGCCGAGCAGGGCGAATTCGCTTTGGTCGTGATGCAGCAGCCAGAGCCCCAGGGCATGTTGCAGGTAGGCCGAATCGGGTTGTGCCTGGAGTTGCCTGGCCAACAACTGCCGGGCGGCGTCGTTTTGGCCCTGTTTATCCAGTACTTCGATTTGCAGCACCAGCGCCGGCAGGTTGTCCGGTGCCAGGCGCAGGGTATTGTCCAGCGCCTGTTGCGCTTGCTTGAGCTCGGCGTTGTGCAGGTGCAGCCGGGCCAGTTGGTATTGGTTTTCGGCGCTTTGCGGCTCGCTCTTGAGCACTTGCTCCCAGGCATCGATGGCTTGCTCCAGCGGCCCGAAATACAGGCCGAGTTCATCCGGGGACAAACCCAGCAGCGCGTTGATGGCGGCCAGCCGCACGCTTTGTTCGCTGTCATCGAGCAATGGCCCCAGCAGCAGACTGCGCTGGCCGCTCGGTACCAGGCCGCTGATACTCCTGATCGCAGCGATACGGACCTCGGGCGACTCGTTCTGCAGGTCGGCATCCGCCAGCTTCAGGGCCACCGAGCTTGGATAGTTGGGCAGCTCGGCATGCAACCAGACACGACGCTTGGGGGACAGGTCCGGACGACCCAATTGCTGATAGAGCAACCGTGCGGCACCGGGTTGACCACCCCGGGCTGCTGCCAGTGCTTCGCTGTAGCCATGTTGTATGGCTTCGGGAACCACCGGGGCGGTATCGCGCAGGGGAACCCACGCAAGACCGATGACGAGCAGGGCGAAGAGGCTGATAAACAGATAGCGGCGGGACTTGGGCATGCAGGAATCCGGAAGCTGGCGAGCTTTTGCAAAGGTCGCCAGCTTCGGTCAGGCCAGGCTTTGAGTCAAACCTTGACGACGCTCACTGACGATTCAATGGGCCTGCAAACGGTGTCGACAGCAAAACCTGTCGAGGCTCCCAGCAGTGACTACGCTTGCTGGAGGTGTCTCGACGAGTGTTCCCATGCAAGCGTTGCTGCAGTACTTCAAGGCCATGCTCAACCCCGGGCCCGGGGTGTTGCTGTTTGCCCTGCGAACCATCGCGGCCGGTTTGTTGACACTGTATCTGGCGTTTTTGTTCGATCTGGATCAACCCAAGTGGTCGATCATGGCCGTGGTCATCATCAGCCAGCCACTGGGCGGCATGGTGCTGGCACGCAGTTTTGGCCAAGTCATCGGTACCACCATGGGGGCGGTCGTGGCTGTGGCAATCATGGCGATATTTGCGCAGGCACCGTTGCCGTTCATCACCACCCTGGCCCTGTGGCTGGCGCTGTGCACCGCCGGTGGCACGCTGTTGCGCTACACCAGCTCCGGAGCATTCGTGCTCAGTGGCTACACCGCCGTGGTCATCGCATTGCTGGCGATTCCCGATCAGGACGGCACCTTTTTGCTGGCGGTGACCCGCCTCACTGAAACCTTGCTGGCAGTCGCCTGCGTGTGCGTGGTCAGCCTGCTTACCGCCAGGCCCGAAGCCGTGGCCCGGGACTACTTCGCCAGGATCGATCAAATCACCCGGTTGCTGGCCACCCATGCCAGCGCGGTCATCCGCACCGAAGAGAGCGAAGCGGATTTCCAGCACCGACAAATGCAGCTGTTGGGGCAGATCAGCGGCCTGGAAGGCGTGCGCCGGCACATGTATTACGATGCACCGCGCTTGCGCAGTGCCAACGGACTGGTGCAACTGTTGGGCAATCAATTGGTGTTGTTGACCGCGCGGTTGACCGCCTTGCGCCACCAGCGGTTGTTGTTGACCGAGCGCTGGGAGGGCGAGTTGCCTGAAGAAATTCAACGGCTGCGCACCGAAGAACTGGCCTTTCTCGATGAACTGGCGCGGGAGGGGCGTTCGCTGTCCAGTGAAAAGCGCCATCATTTCACGTCGCTGCAACAACGCTTCGATGAGCTGGCCTACAGGGCCGAACAGTTGACCGAACCGCTGCCGGCCACCTTGCGCTCGCTGGCCTGGTCGTTGCGCTGGGAACAAGCTCGCCTGCTGCAGCAACTTGAGCAGATTCTCGAGTTGAGTGATGCCATCCAGAGCGGTCGACCCGCGAGCAGCGTGTTTCGTGGGCGGGAAAACCCGCTGCACCTGGACTTCACCCTGGCGACCATGAATGCCGTCCGGGCTTTTTCCGCGCTGTTGATCGCCGGCCTGATCTGGATCGAAACCGGCTGGGACGGTGCGCGAGGCGCGATGGTGCTGGTGGGCATCCTGTGTTCGCTGATGTCGACGTTTCCCCGGCCGCTGCTGGCCGTTCAAAGCTATGCGCGCGGATTCGGGCTGGCGCTGGTGGCCTCGGCACTGCTTCAGTTCATGTTCGTGCCGATGATCAGCAATTTCGAGATGCTGGCCTTGTTGCTGGCGCCCTTGCTCTATGCCGTTGCGGTGGGCCTGGCCAGTCCCGCCACTACAGGTACCGGCATTGGCCTGGGGCTCACGACTTTTCTGTTGCTCGGCCCGTTGAACGTGGGGATTGGCCAGAACACCGCGATCCAGTGGTTCGAGTTTGCCGGGGCTTATACCTGCGCGACCGTGCTGGCGTTGAGTGTGTATGCGTTGATCTTTCCGTTCATGCCGGATTTGCGCATGCGCCGGCTCCACAAAGAGAGCTGCGAACAGGTGTACGCCTTGCTGAAAACCTCGGCGACCGATGAGCAGCAGTTTGCGTTCGAGAGCCGTATGGTCGATCGCCTGACCATGATGCTGGGGCTGCTGCCGGCGACCCGGGAGCCACAATCGCGTGAACGGTTCCAGGTCAGCCTGGCCTGCATGGCACTGGGCACTGCGTTGAATCAGCTCAGGCAGCAGGGGCAGAACAATGCGCTACTGAGTCCGGCTCTGCAAAGTCGCCTGTTCTCGACAGTGCGTGAAACGGGGAGGCTGGTCGCCGGTCGGCCCGGCGTCGAAGTGGCGCAGGTGCTCGATAGCCTCCACACCCTGGGCGACGAACTGGATGCCCTGCATACCGATGTTCATGAGCACTTGTGGTCGGTGTTCCGTATGCGCGTGGCGCTGTTGATCGTGGTGTCGTTCGTCGAGCGTTATCGTGGCTACTTTCAACCCGCAGGCCTTGAAGGAGACCCTGTCCTTGCCCATTGATCTGGAAGTGGGTGGTGCCTACCTGCCCCCGATTGCTCAGGCGCTGCTGCTGGGCGTGCCGATTTTTCTGCTGCTGGACTGGACGTTGCGGCGTCTGGGTGTGCTGCAGTTTGTCTGGCACGAAGCGCTGTTCGAAGGCGCGCTATACATCTGCGTCTGCGCCACGTTGATTCTGGCGATGGGAGCCTGATGCCTTGAACAACATCCTTTCCCGACTCACGACGCTGGCGGTGGTACTGCTGGCCGTTATCCTGGGCTGGTTCGCCTGGGAGCATTACACCCGCGCCCCCTGGACCCGGGATGCCCGGGTGCGTGCCGATGTGGTGACCTTATCCGCCGACGTTTCGGGGCGAATCGTCAGCCTGACCGTGCAGGACAACCAGCATGTGAACAAAGGCCAGGCGTTGCTGGAGATCGATCCGGCGCGTTACATCCTGGCGGTGGAGCATGCCAAACGTGCCGTTGAGGTGGCGAAAGCCTCGCTCGGGCAGGCCCAGGCGACCATTACCGCCAGCGAAGCGTTGCTCAAACAACGTCAGAGCGAAGAGCATCGGCGGCGCACGCTCAAGGATCGCTCGGCAATTTCCGGCGAAGAGTGGGAAAAAGCCAGCACCGATGTGTCGGTGGCCCAGGCTGACTTGCTGCGTAATCAGGCCAACCTGGTGTTGGCCCAGGCTAACGTGCAACTGGCCATCGCGGCCTTGACCCAGTCCGAGCTCGATTTGCAGCGTACCCACGTCGTCTCCCCGGTGACCGGCTATGTCACCAATCTGCTGACCCGTGAGGGCGACTACGCCTCGGCCGGCGGTCCATTGCTGGCGTTGGTGGACAGCGATTCGTTCTATGTCAGCGGTTACTTTGAAGAAACCAAGTTGCCGCGGATCGGGGAGGGCGACCGGGTCAGGATCGAGTTGATGAGTGGCGAGACGTTCGGCGGCAAAGTGCAGAGCATTGCCTTTGCCATTGCCGACCGGGAAAACCTGCCGGGCGGTCGCCTGCTGGCGAATATCAACCCCAGTTACACCTGGATCAAACTGGCGCAGCGGGTGCCGGTGCGGATCGAGATCGATGCCGACTATGCCGGTAAAGACAAACTGAGGGCGGGGACGACTGCTACGGTGACCGTCGAAGAACACCGCTAACCCCGTAGGAGCTGCCGCAGGCTGCGATCTTTTGACCTTTTTGTGTACTCGACCAGCGAAGATCAAGATCAAAAGATCGCAGCCTGCGGCAGCTCCTACAGGGATTTGTGTTGTGTGCAGAAAAGCCCCGCGACCGAATGAGACGCAGGGCTGATGCCGACTATGCCGGTAAAAACAATCTGAGGGCGGGACAACGGTCACCGTGACCGTCGAAGAACACCGCTAACCTCGTAGGAGCTGCCGCAGGCTGCGATCTTTTGACCTTTTTGTGTACTCGACCAGCGAAGATCAAGATCAAAAGATCGCAGCCTGCGGCAGCTCCTACAGGGATTTGTGTTGTGTGCAAAAAAAGCCCCGCGACCGAATGAGACGCAGGGCTGATGCCGACTATGCCGGTAAAAACAACCTGAGGGCGGGGACGACTGCCACCGTGACCGTCGAAGAACACCGCTAACCCCGTAGGAGCTGCCGAAGGCTGCGATCTTTTGACCTTTTTGTGTACTCGACCAGCGAAGATCAAGATCAAAAGATCGCAGCCTGCGGCAGCTCCTACAGGGATTTGTGTTGTGGGCAAAAAAAGCCCCGCGACCGAATGAGACGCAGGGCTAAGGAACTGGTTGGTTGCGGCCAACCAAAGGAGCGCTTTAAAACATTGGGTCAATTGCTGGCGACCGTCTCCGGCTGCCAGCCGCCGCCAAGGGCCTTGTAGATCGCGACGATGCCGCGATACAGGTCGACTTCAGCCTGGGCCTGGGTGTCTTCGGCGGCCAGGCGTTCCCGTTGGGCGTCGAGCAGCACAAGGAAATCGGCCGTGCCTTCGCGGTAACGGATCTCGGCGAGATCGGCTGCGGAACGGCTGGACTCGCTCTGGCGAATCAGCGAAATCAGACGCTGTTGGCGTTTGCCGTAGTCGCTGAAGGCGTTTTCCGATTCTTCCAGGGCCAGCAACACTTGCTGCTCGTAGGTCGCCAGGGCGCCTTCGGCATCGGCGTCGGCGCCGCGCAAACGGGCTTTCACACTGCCCAGGTCAAACGCCGCCCAGGTGATGCTCGGGCCGAGCGCCCAGGCGTTGGCCGCCGAGGAGCCGATCTGCGAACCGCGCCCGGCCGTAAAGCCAAGAAAGCCGCTGAGGCTGACCCGCGGGAACAGATCGGCCTTGGCCACGCCGATACGCGCCGTGGCCGAGGCCAGTTGGCGTTCGGCACTGCGAATGTCCGGACGGCGTTGCAACAGTTCACCCGGATCACCGATCGGCAATGCCTTGGCGATCGCCGGCAGGTCTTTCGGGCTCAGGTCCACGGTCAGCTTGTCCGGCCGCTCACCCAGCAGGGTGGCGATGCGGTTTTTCTGCCGAATCTGTTCGGCCTGCAATTGCGGTACGCTGGCTTCGACCGACGCCAGTCGCGCATCGGCCCGTTCCACATCAAGCTGATCGCCGACGCCGGCATCACGCAGGCTGATGGTGATCTTGCGCGACTCCTGTTGGTTCTCCAGGTTGGCCAGGGCAATCTTCTCCCGCAGTTGCGCGCCGCGCAGCTGGCCGTAGGAATCCACCAGTTCGGCAATCATGGTGACTTGCAGTTGGTACAGGTCGGCCTCGAACGCCTGTTGCTCGGCGTTAGCCGACTCCAGGTTGCGCTGGATGCGGCCGAACAGGTCGATCTCCCACGCCATGTCCAGCCCCAGGTCATAGCGTTCGCTGTTGACCCGGTCGGTGGTCTGGCCGGGAATCTGGCCTTTGCCCAAATCACTGCTGACGCGGCTGGTGATGGTCGGCATGGCGTCGTTGCTGACGTCATCGCGGATCGCCCGTGCGGCTTTCCAGCGGGCGAAGGCGACACGTAAATCGCGGTTACCTTGCAGGGATTGCGTCACTAACTGGTTGAGGGTCGGGTCTTCGAACTGTTGCCACCAGATGCCTTCGAAACGCGAACGGTCAAAGTTTTTCTGGCCGGCGGCGCCATCGGTGGCGGCCGTGATGTGGGCCGCCTCGGTGGTTGGCGTCTTGTAGTCCGGGCCGACGGCACAGGCACTCAGGGCCAGTACCAGCAGGCTCGGCAGGAAGGCTTTCAAACTCATCAGTGCGACTCCAGCTTCAGGGCGGCCTTGGCGGCTTTGCGCGTTTGGCCGCGCTCGACAAAGTTACGAATCAGTACGTAGAACACTGGCGTCAGCAGCAGACCGAAGAAGGTCACCCCGAGCATCCCGGAGAACACCGCCACACCCATGGCGTGACGCATTTCGGCACCGGCACCGCTGGAGAACACCAGCGGCACAACACCCATGATGAACGCGAAGGAGGTCATCAGGATCGGCCGCAGACGCAGACGGCAAGCTTCCAGGACCGCCGCCAGCGGGTTGAGGCCTTCCAGTTGCTTGTCCTTGGCGAACTCGACGATCAGGATCGCGTTCTTACAGGCAAGCCCCACCAATACGATCAAACCGATCTGGGTAAAGATGTTGTTGTCGCCACCGGAAGCAATCACCCCGGTAATGGCCGACAGCAGGGTCATCGGTACGATCAGGATCACCGCCAGTGGCAGGCTCCAGCTTTCGTATTGAGCTGCCAGTACCAGGAACGCCAGCAGCACGCAGAGCGGGAACACGAACAGCGCGGTGTTGCCGGACAGAATCTGCTGGTAGGTCAGGTCGGTCCATTCGTAGGTCATGCCGTTGGGCAGTTCTTCCTTGAGCAGTTTCTCGATGGCTTTTTCGGCCTGGCCGGAACTGTAGCCGGGGGCTGCCGCACCGTTGATTTCAGCGGTGATGAAGCCGTTGTAGTGCATCACGCGGTCCGGGCCTGAGGTGTCGCTGACCTTGATGAAGGTCGCCAGCGGGATCATCTCACCCTTGTTGTTACGCACTTTCAGCTGACCGATCTGGTCGGATTCGAGGCGGAACTGTTGCTCGGCCTGAACGTTGACCTGATAGGTGCGCCCGAAGCGGTTGAAGTCGTTGGCATACAGCGAACCCAGGTAAATCTGCAGGGTGTCGAAGATGTCGCTGACGGCCACGCCGTGGGTCTTGGCTTTTTCCCGGTCGATGGCGGCATCGACCTGGGGCACGTTCACCGTGTAGCTGGTGAACAGGCCCGCCAGCTCCGGCACGTTGTGGCTCTTGGCGATGATGTTCATGGTTTCCTTGTACAGCTCTTCGTAGCCCAGGTTGCCCCGGTCTTCGATTTGCAGGCGGAAACCACCGATGGTGCCCAGGCCTTGTACCGGCGGCGGCGGGAAGATCGCCATGTAGGCTTCCTGGATGTTCGCGTACTGGCCGTTCAAGGCACCGGCGATTGCCCCTGCGGACATGCTCGGGTCTTTACGCTCGTCGAACGGTTTGAGGGTCACGAACACGATGCCGGCGTTCGGGCTGTTGGTGAAACCGTTGATCGACAGGCCCGGGAAGGCCACCGCGCTTTCCACGCCTGGCTGTTTCAGGGCGAGGTCGGACATGCGCTTGATCACGTCTTCGGTACGGTCCAGGCTCGAGGCATCCGGCAGTTGCGCGAAGGCCACCAGGTATTGCTTGTCCTGGCCGGGGACAAAACCGGTCGGGGTGCTGGAGAAACCGAAGAAGGTCAGGACCATCAGGCCTGCGTACAGCAGCAGGGCGATGCCACTTGAGCGGATCACACGGGCAACCGTGCCGACATAACCATGGCTGGCTTTTTCGAAGAAGCGGTTGAACGGACGGAACAACCAGCCACCGAAAACCTTGTCCAGTACCTTGGAGAACCGGTCTTTCGGTGCGTCATGGCCCTTGAGCAATACCGCGGCCAGCGCTGGCGACAGGGTCAGCGAGTTGAAGGCCGAGATCACCGTGGAAATCGCAATGGTCAGGGCGAACTGCTTGTAGAACTGGCCCGTCAGACCGGAGATGAACGCCGCCGGGACAAACACCGCACACAGCACCAGCGCCGTGGCAATGATCGGGCCGGTCACTTCACGCATGGCGCGTTTGGTGGCTTCGACCGGGGTCAGTCCGAGCTCGATGTTCCGTTCGACGTTCTCCACCACCACGATGGCATCGTCCACCACGATACCGATCGCCAACACCAGGCCGAACAGCGACAAAGCATTGAGCGAGAAGCCGAACAGGTGCATGACGGCAAAGGTACCGATCAGCGAAACCGGCACAGCCACCAACGGAATGATCGAGGCGCGCCAGGTCTGCAGGAACAGGATCACCACCAGCACCACGAGGATCAGCGCTTCGAAGAGGGTGTGAACCACCGCCTCGATGGAGCCGCGCACGAAGATCGTCGGGTCATAGACGATGCTGAAGTCCATGCCTTCGGGGAAGCTTTTCTTCAGCTCCGCCATCTTGGCCCGCACTTCGTTGGAGATTTCGATGGCGTTGGAGCCAGGGCGCTGGAAGATCGGGATCGCCACTGCCGGCTGGTTGTTCAGCAGCGAACGCAGGGCGTACTGGCTGGAGCCCAGTTCGACGCGGGCAATGTCCTTGAGGCGAGTGATTTCACCGTTGTCGCCAGAACGAATGACGATGTTCTCGAACTCTTCCTCATTGACCAGACGGCCTTGAGTATTGACCGACAACTGGAAGCTTTGGGCATTCGGGGCAGGGGGCGCCCCCAAGGCACCGGCCGCCACCTGGCGGTTCTGTTCACGTATCGCGGTGACCACATCGGTAGCGGTCAGGTTGCGCGAAGCGGTCTTGTTCGGATCGAGCCAGACACGCAGCGAGTAATCGCCCATGCCGAACAGTTGCACGTCACCGACGCCCCCCAGCCGCGCCAGTTCATCCTTGATGTTCAGGATCGCGTAGTTGGACAGATAGAGCATGTCGTAGCGTTTGTCCGGCGAGGTCAAGTGCACCACCATCGTCAGGTCGGGCGACGCCTTGTCCACGGTGATACCGATGCGCGTCACTTCCTCGGGAAGTTTCGGCTCGGTCCGGGTCACGCGGTTCTGCACCTGTACCTGCGCGTTGTCCAGGTCGGTACCCAGGGCAAAGGTGATGGTCAGGGTGATCTTGCCATCAGCAGTCGACTGCGAGGACATGTACAGCATGTTCTCGACGCCGGTGATGGCTTGCTCCAGCGGAGCGGCCACGGTTTCACCGATGACTTTCGGGTTGGCGCCCGGGAAGTTGGCGCGAACCACCACGGTTGGCGGCACCACTTCCGGGTATTCGCTGATCGGCAGCTGGAACAGCGAGATCGCACCGGCGATCAGGATCAGCAGCGACAGCACCGCTGCGAAGATCGGCCGCGAAATGAAGAATTGGGAAAAATTCATCGTAAAAATCCCTTAACCGCGTGGGGTCGTGGCAGCCAGTTTCACAGCCGTGCCCGGCGCAACCCTGGCAGGCGCGACTTGGGGCAGGTTGCTGGCTTCCAGCGCTTGACGTTGTTGTGCGAGTGCCGCGAGGGTTTGTTCGCTGGCCATCGGAATCACTTCAGGGGTGACCGGTGAACCAGGACGTACTCGTTGCAGGCCCTTGACGATGATGGTGTCGTCCTTGTTCAGGCCGTTGCGCACGATGCGCAGACCTTCGATCTTCGGACCCAGCTCCACCGCGCGGTAGGCGGTCTTGTTGTCGGCATCCATCACCAGCACGAACTTCTTGCCCAGGTCGGTGCCGACCGCTTCATCGTTGATCAGCATGGCGCTGTAGGTGCCGCTGCCCACCAGTTTCAGGCGTGCATACAGGCCCGGGGTGTAGCTGCCATCGCTGTTGTCGAACACGGCGCGACCACGGATGGTGCCGGTTTTCGGGTTGACCTGGTTGTCGACGAAGTTCATCACGCCCTGGTGCGGGTTGCCGTCCTCGTTGGACAGGCCCATGTAAACCGGGGTGGTGGCGCCGCGCTTGCCCTGGCGAGCGAGCTCGGTGTACTTGAGGAACACACGCTCGTCCGCGTCGAAGTAGGCGTACACCTTGTCGGTGGAAACCACGCTGGTCAGCGGAGTGGTGTCGGCCGTCACCAGGTTGCCGGCGGTGATTTCCGCACGACTGACGCGGCCACTGATCGGTGCGGTGACGCGGGTGAAGCTCAGGTTCAGCTTGGCCAGGTCCAGTTGCGCTTGCAGGGCGCCGACGGCGGCACGTGCTTCCTGGGCGGCGCTGGTACGCGAATCGGCCAGTTCGGCGGAAATGGCGTTGCTGGTGCGCAGGCGTTCACCGCGCTGGGCTTCGTTTTCGCTGCGGGTAGCATTGGCGCGCGATTGTGCAACCAGGGCTTCGAGGCGGCGGACCTCAGCCTGGAACGGACGCGGGTCAATCTGGAACAGCAGGTCGCCTTTCTTGACCAAGGCACCTTCAGTGAAGGCCACTTCATCGATCTGGCCTGAGACCCGTGGACGAATCTCGACGGTTTCCGGCGCTTCGAGGCGGCCGGTGAATTCGTCCCACTCGTTGACCGGTTGTTCCAGCACCTTGGCCACGCTGACCTTGGCCGCTGGCATGCTGGCGGCGGTCTCCGGGGCCTTGCCGCAAGCGCTGATCACCACTACGGCCAACAAAGCCAACGGGAAGCGCAAATGTTTGAATGACTGTTCCATGGATGCATCCGCCAATGTGTTGAGATTGGCGAATGATGCGCGGCGGGTTTGTATCTCACGAATCGAATGGGGCGAAGGTAACTATCATTCGGAATGATATGAGACCCCAAGTTAGCTCTCTAGCCTGCACCTTACGCAGAGGTCTATCAATCAGATTGATGACAATTCTGTGTTGCCGCAAAAGCATCAATCAGTCTTGAAACAGAGGTGTGGCCTTCGCGAGCAGGCTCTCTCCCACAGCTACGATGCAAACCTTGTGGGAGCGAGCTTGCTCCGGGCGGCGTTCCGACGAAGAGGCCGGCAGCCTTCTACCAACTGCCTGCACTGTGCCAATTTCGTCACCGCCAATGCCCAAACCCATCAAGCCATAACGTCTCGGATAGACCACTCTGACCGGTCTGTCCAAGGAGATGACCATGATCCGACTGACCCTGATCGAAGCCCGTGAGTTGGCCGAATCGATCTTGTTGCACAACGGTTTTAATCTGGCCCATGCACAAGCGGTGGCGGCGACGGTGATTGTTGGCGAACGTGATGGCTGTGCCTCCCACGGTTTGTACCGGATTCTGGGGTGTGTGAATTCCCTGCGGGCCGGCAAGGTGTCAGCCGATGCCGAGCCACAGGTGATCGACCAGGCGCCGTCGATCGTGCGGGTGGATGCTGGCGGTGGGTTTTCGCAGTTGGCGTTTCAGGCGGGGTTGCCATTGCTGGCGCAGAAAGCCCAGGCCAACGGCATTGCGGCGTTGGCAATCAACCACTGTGTACATTTCTCGGCGCTGTGGGTGGAGATCGAGCAACTGACCGCTGCCGGTCTGGTGGCACTGGCGTGTAATCCGAGCCACGCCTGGGTGGCGCCGGCTGGAGGACGACTGCCGGTGTTCGGCACCAATCCCATTGCCTTCGGTTGGCCGCGTGCGGGGCAAGATCCGTTTGTGTTCGACTTCGCCACCAGCGCGATTGCCCGTGGTGATATCGAACTGCACCGGCGTGCCGGCAAGGCGATTCCCGAAGGTTGGGGCGTCGACGCCCAAGGCCAGCCGAGCACCAACGCCAACGTGGTGCTCGACAGCGGCGCGATGCTGACGTTCGGCGGGCACAAGGGTTCGGCGCTGGCGGCGATGGTGGAGTTGATTGCCGGGCCGCTGATTGGTGACCTGACCAGTGCCGAGTCGTTGGCTTACGACGCAGGCAGCAAGTCGTCGCCGTACCATGGCGAGTTAATCATCGCCCTGGACCCTCGGCGCTTTCTGGGGGACGCCACTGAAGAACATCTGGCCCGGGCCGAAACGTTGTTCCAGGGCATTGAAGGGCAGGGCGCACGCTTACCGTCGCAACGACGTTACGCGGCGCGGGTACGCAGCCTGGTGGAAGGCGTGCAAATTCCCGAGGCGCTGTACAACGACCTCAAGGCTTTGCTCGCCTGATTGAGTCAAAGTGCTCAAGCCCGCTCCCACATCTGATGGGTGGTGATCACATATTTTGCGTAGGAGCTGCCGCAGGCTGCGATCTTTTGATGTTGATTCTTAAGATCAACAGATCGCAGCCTGCGGCAACTCCTACAGGTATTTGTGTGGTTTTCTAGATTGGGTCGTGCCTGCTGCGGCCGTCCAGCAACCGTGCAATCCCCAGTGGATTGGCGTTTTTCAAGGCGTCGGGTAGCAAGGCGTCCGGGCAGTTCTGGTAGCACACCGGCCGCAGGAATCGCTCGATGGCCAGGCTGCCAACCGACGTGCCACGAGCGTCGGAGGTTGCAGGGTAAGGCCCGCCATGGACCATGGCATCGCAGACTTCGACCCCGGTGGGGTAACCGTTGAACAGTACCCGGCCGACTTTTTGTTCCAGCAGTATCAGCAGGTCCGCATGGGTCTGAAGATCCGATGTTTCGCCAATCAATGTCGCAGTAAGTTGCCCGTGCAAGCTGTTCAACGCCTGCCGCAGCTCAACCTTGTCCGCTACTTCAACGACAATGGTGGTCGGTCCGAACACTTCTTCCTGAAGCAGTGGATCGCCATTGAGCAGCAGGCTGATGTCGGCCTTGAACAGTTGCGGCCGCGCCTGATTACCCTGTTGGTCGTGGCCCGCCAGGTGTGTCACGCCCGGATGTTCGAGCAAGGCCCGCAGCCCTTTTTCATAGCTGCCGAGGGTGCCAGCATTGAGCATGGTTTGCGCCGGTTGTTCGGCCATCAGGTTGCTTAGTCGCGCAGTGAACGCCGTCCATTCAGGGGCGCGAATACCAATGACCAACCCAGGATTGGTGCAGAACTGCCCGCAACCCTGGACCACCGATGCCACCAGTTCACCGGCGATTTTCTCGCCGCGCGCACGCAAGGCTTCGGGCAATACCAACACTGGATTGATGCTGCTCATCTCGGCAAACACCGGGATGGGTTGTTTCCGTGCGGCGGCCATGTCGCAAAGGGCACGGCCACCTTTGAGCGAGCCGGTGAAACCGACGGCCTGAATCGCCGGGTGCTTGACCAGCACTTCACCGACACCCGCGCCGTAGATCATGTTGAACACACCCTTGGGCATGTCGGTCTGCTCGGCGGCGCGCAGGATCGCATTGGCCACGCATTCGGCGGTTGCCATGTGCCCGCTGTGGGCCTTGAACACCACCGGGCAACCGGCGGCCAGGGCCGCTGCGGTATCGCCGCCAGCCGTCGAAAAGGCCAACGGAAAATTGCTGGCGCCGAACACTGCCACCGGGCCGACGCCGATCCGGTACTGGCGCAGGTCACCCCGTGGCAGCGGCTGACGCTCCGGCAGGGCACGGTCGATGCGCGCGCCGTAGAAGTCGCCCCGACGCAGGACCTGAGCGAACAGACGCATCTGGCCGCTGGTGCGGCCGCGCTCGCCCTGAATCCTGGCGCTGGGCAGGGCGGTCTCACGGGTCACCAGGGCAACGAACTCGTCATCCAGGGCATCCAGTTGCGCAGCGATGGCTTCAAGGAATTGGGCCCGGCGCGTCGCCGGCAAATTACGAAAGGCTGGATAGGCGGCCGCAGCGGCCTGGGCGGCCGCATCGACTTCTTGCGCAGTGGCTTGCACGAAAGAGTAGGGCAGTGCTTCGCCGGTGCTGGCGTCATGGGTGTTCAGGATGATGGCGCCGACGGCGCTGCGCGCTCCGCCGATGTAGTTGTGGCCAAGGATTTCGAGCATTGAAAATCTCCGGTCTGGAAAGATAAAGGGCAAAAGATCGTCCGAACGCGGCCCGAACCTTCGGCAGCTCCTGCACCGACCGTATTCACCCGGCATTAACGGATGGACACCATTCCTGTAGGAGCTGGCGAAGGCTGCGATCTTTTGAGGCACTCAAGCCAACGAATCACCCCGGCGCGGGGTGGCTGGCACGGCTGCGTCCACGGCAGCAACCCGCGCCGCCGACTCGGCATCCACCTGGCGCAATGACTTGCCACGGGTCTCGCGGGTCAGGCCGACAGCCACCACGGAAATCAGCGCGGCGCCCACCAGATACCAGGCGATCGGAGTCGAGCTGTGGTACTTGTTGAGCAAGGTGATGGCGATCAGCGGTGCAAGGGAGCCGGCGAAGATCGGCGCCACCTGATAGCACAGGGACAGAGCGGTGTAGCGTACGTGGGTCGGGAACAGTTCAGCCATCAGCGCCGAGTAAGGCGCATAAGTCATCGACTCGATGGCCAGGCCCAGGGTGATGGCGGCCATGATCAGCCAGTTGTTGCCGGTGTCCATCATCGGGAAACCGATGAAACCCCAGAACGCTGTGAGCACCGCGCCGGTCAGGTACACCGGCTTGCGCCCGACGATGTCCGACAGATAGCCCATCAGCGGGATCAGGAAAAAGTGCACCAGGTGCGCGCCGAACATCAGCAGCAGAATTTGCGAGGTGTCCTTGTGCACCACCAGTTTCAGATAGGTAATCGAGAACGTCACCACGGTGTAGTAGAGGATGTTCTCGGCAAAGCGTGCGCCGATTCCCACCAGCACCGAACGCCAGTGATGACGCAGCACTTGCACCACACCGAGCTGTTGCTGTTTGGTCTGGGCCTGACGGGCCTGGGTTTCTTTGAAGATCGGCGCATCATCGACGCTGGTGCGAATCCAGTAACCGATCAACACGACTACCGCCGAGAACCAGAACGCCACGCGCCAGCCCCAGGCAAGGAACTGTTGTTCTGACAGGTTCGACGACAACAGCAGCAGGGCGACCGTGGCCACCAGGTTGCCGGCCGGCACCCCGGCTTGCGGCCAACTGGCCCAGAAGCCCCGACGATTGTCCGGGCAGTGTTCGGACACCAGCAGAATCGCGCCGCCCCATTCGCCACCGAAAGCGAAGCCCTGGATCAACCGCAACAGCACCAGCAGCACCGGCGCTGCGTAACCGATCTGGTCGAAGCCAGGCAGGCAACCCATCAGGAAGGTGGTGATGCCGACCACTACCAGGCTCAGTTGCAGCAGGCGTTTGCGGCCGAATTTGTCACCGTAGTGACCGAATACCAGACCGCCCAACGGCCGGGCGAGAAAGCCGACCGCGTACAAGGCGAAGGCGGCGATGATGCCGTCGATGGGGCTGTCGGTCTGGCGGAAGAATAACTGACCGAAGACCAGCGCCGAGGCGGTGCCGTAGAGAAAGAATTCATACCATTCGGCGACGGTGCCAGCCATGGCGGCGGCCACTATGCGTTTGAGTCCCGAGGGTGTGGTTGCGCTTTGCGTGTGTTGAGGATTGGACATGCTGAGGTACCTTGTTAAGGCGCAAAAAACGGGCAGCCGGGTCGGGCCAGTAAAAGCCCGCCCGGCAATCACTCAGAGACCGACGTCCGGCAGTTCCGGGCGGTTGGCCAACGCCTTGGCCATGATCTGCTCGACGAATACGCGGTCGGCTTCCGGCAGGGCCAGGCGTGGCGGACGGGTCAAAGCGCTACCGCGACCGGCGATGGCTTCACACAGCTTGATGCACTGCACCAGGTCGGCACGGGCATCGAGGTGCAGGATCGGCATCAGCCATTCGTAGATCGGCATGGCTTCGGCGAAACGACCGGCCTTGGCCAGGCGGAAGATGGTTTCGCCTTCTTTCGGGAACACGTTGGACATGCCCGAGACCCAACCTTCGGCACCCACGGCGATGCTTTCCAGCACCACGTCGTCGAGGCCGGCGAACAGTACGAAACGGTCACCGACTTCGTTGCGCACGTCGATGAAGCGGCGGGTGTCGCCGGAAGAATCCTTGAAGCACACCACGTTGTCGCAGTCGGCCAGGGAAATCAGGATGTCCGGGGTGACGTCATTCTTATAGATAGGCGGGTTGTTGTAGACCATCAGCGGCACGTCGGCGTTTTTCGCCACGTAGCGGTAATGCTCGGCGGTCTCGAACGGCTTGGAACCGTAGACCAGCGCCGGCATCAGCATCACGCCATCGACGCCGACCCGGCGTACGGCATTGGCGACCTTGGCCGCTTGTATGCTGGTGAACTCGGCCACGCCGCAAATCACCGGTACGCGACCACGGGCGGCATCGACAGCGACCTCAGTCACGGCGATTTTCTCTTCGGCGGTCAGCGAGGTGTTTTCACCCACCGAGCCGCAGACCACCAGGCCCGACACGCCGTCGCGGATCACGTTGGAAATCACCTGATGGGTTTTTTCCAGGTTGATGGAATAGTCATCGTTGAATTGAGTGGTCACCGCTGGGAATACGCCACTCCAGTTAATGCGCTTGCTCATTGTTGCCTCCGGTTCGTTAATTGTATTTCGTATACGATATTTAAAATGACAATGCTCGGCTAGTGCTTTTTTTTGGTTTTCAGGGTTTTTTACTGGCCGTTGGTCTGGGGTTTCAGGAATTGGGTGATCAGGCGCCGGGCCAAGTGTCGGACAGGCGATAGCCTTGTGGCCACGGATCGCTTGGGTCGAGCAGCAATTGATGGGTGCCGGTGATCCACGCCCGGCCGGAAATGCACGGGTAAATCGCGGCGCGGCCGGCGACTTCGGTCAGCGAATCAATGCGGCAGTGGAACTCGGAGCCGATAATCGAACGGCCGACAAAGCGCTCGCCAACCTGCATCAAGCCTTTGGCCTGCAACACCGCCATGCGCGCCGAGCAACCAGTGCCGGTGGGGGAGCGGTCGATCTTGCCCGGTTGAATCACCACCGCATTGGCGCCGGTGGCGATGCCGTTCTCATGGACGATGGGCGCGGCGATCTGGCAGAAGGAAATGTGCGACCACTCGGGATTCAGCGGATGCACGAAGCCCAGTTGTTCGTTGGCCGCTCGAGTGATTTTCAGCCCGACCGCCACCAGATCGGCCGCTTCATCCGGGCGGATGGAGAAACCCAGGCCTTTGGCATCGGCAATCACAAAACTGTCGCCACCATAAGCGGTGTCAACCTTCAGCGAGCCGATGCCTTCGACTTCAATCCACGCATCCAGTCGATCAGCGAAGGACGGCACGTTTTTCACTTCCACCCGTTGCACCTTGCCATCCCGGCAGTCGGCCACGGCTTCGATCAGGCCGCCGGGCGCTTCCAGCACCAGGCGGGTTTGCGGCTCGGTCATGGGCAGGATGCCGCTGTCGAGCAATACGGTGGCGACGCACAACGAGTTGGAGCCGGACATCGGCGGGGTGTCCGCCGGTTCCATGATGATCCAGGCCATCTGCGCCCGTGGGTCCTTGGCCGGGACCAGCAGGTTGACGTGGCGGAACACGCCGCCACGGGGTTCGTTGAGGACGAAGTTGCGCAGGGTTTCGTCCCGGGCGATCCAGCGCGACTGTTCCCACACGGTGGCGCCGGGCGGCGGGGCGACACCGCCGACGATCACGTCGCCGACTTCGCCTTCGGCGTGGCAGCTGACTACATGAATGACTTTTGATGAACGCATGACTTGATCCTTGTTTTTTCTGTCAGGACCTCGATCACTGTAGGAGCTGGCTTGCCAGCGAAGATTGCAAGGACGACGCGTTTATCCAGCATGCACGCGTCATCGTTGACGTCCATCGCTGCGATGCGGCGACCCGACAAGCCAGCTCCTACAGGATTGCTTTGGCCTTGGGTTATTTCACCGATTTGAGAAACGCCGCTGTTTCCGCATGCACCGGATTGCCAATCACCTGATCCGGCGAACCAATCTCATGCACCACGCCATTGCGGAAGAACGCCACACGGTCGGACACGTCCCGGGCAAAGCGGATTTCGTGGGTCACCAACACCATGGTCATGCCGTCTTCGGCGAGCATGCGCATGGTGTCCAGTACTTCACCGACCAACTGCGGGTCGAGGGCCGAGGTGGCTTCGTCAAACAGCATGTAGTCCGGTGACATGGCCAGGGCGCGGGCGATGGCCATGCGTTGTTGCTGTCCACCGGACAGCTTGCCAGGGAAGGTCTTGAGCTTGTCGCCCAGACCGACGTGGGTCAGTTGCTTCACCGCTAGCTCTTGCGCTTCAGCCTTGCTTTTGCCCAGCACTTTGCGCGGCGCGAGCATGACGTTTTCCAGCACCGTCAGGTGCGGGAAGGCATTCCATTGCTGGAACACAATGCCGATTTTCTGCCGCAGGCGATTGAGGTCGGTGGCGCTGTGATGGACCTCCACGCCGTCAACGCGGATGTTGCCTTTCTGGATCGGTTCCAGGCCGTTGATGCACATCAGCAGGGTCGATTTGCCGGAGCCGGAGCCGCCGATGATCGACACCACTTCGCCCTTGTTCACCGTCAGGTTGACGCCCTTGACCACTTCGAGGTTGCCGAAGGATTTATGTACGTTGTCGATCTCAATCATTTTCTTGCCACCTTCTTTCCAGACGAGCGCCCAGGCGTGCGACCACCAGGCTCATGACGTAGTAGATAAGGCCCGCGATGCACAGCACCAGCAACGGTTCCTGGATGCGGGTGACGATGGTTTGCGAGGCGCGCAGCAGTTCGACGATGCCGATCCACATCACCAGCGCGGTGTCTTTCATTACACCGAGCACCAGGTTCAGCCAGCCGGGGAACGCTACTCGGGAGGCCATCGGCAGGACGATCCAGCGCAGGTCCTGCAAGAAACTCAGTCCCAGCGAACGGCTGGCCCGGCGCACGGTGAACGGCACCGCCAGCACGCCGGCACGCACGATCTCGGTGAAGTACGCGGCCGCGTAAACCCCCAACACAATGCAGCCGACGCTAAAGGCGCTGATGTTCAAACCGATGATGCTTTTGAGCGAGTTGAACAGCACGAACTGGATCAGCAACGGCACGCTGCGAAACACGTCCAGCACCCAGGCCAACGGCAGGCTGGCCTGTGGCAACAAGGCCCGCAGCAGGCCGAAGAACAACCCGGCCAAGGAGCCGAGAATGATCGACCAGAACGTCAGTTGCATCGTGACCCACGCACCGTTGAGCAGGAACATCAGGTCATTGGAGGAAAAATCGGTGGAAAACATGGACAGCTCCTCAGTAACGGAACAACCGCCAGGCCATCAGCCGGGCTGCCGCGACGATCGCCTTGGCAATCAAGTAATACAGCACCGCTGCGATGGCGAAATACTCGAAGGTGCGGAAGGTTTTGACGTTGTATTCCTGGGTCACACCGGTCAGGTCATTGTTTAGCCCGACGATCACCCCCAGCGACGTCATCAACACCGCCCAGACCATCTGATTGGTCAGCGGGTAGAACACGATCCGCAGCAGTTGCGGGACGATGATCATGCGGTAGGCCTGGAAGGCACTCATGCCGAGGGAACGCGCCGCACGCACCTGCGTGTCAGGCACGGCCTTGAGACCGCCGCGAAAGTTCTCCGCCAGATATCCGGCATTGTTGAAGGTGATCCCGGCCAGCAGGGCGAACCAGGAACTGACGTGCAGGTTCAGCGAGCCGAGGCCGAAGTAGAGGATGTAGATCTGGAACAGCGACGGGGTGTTGCGGGCAATCGATACCCAACCGTTGCTGAACCCGCGCAGTAATGGGTGTTTGGCCTCGCGCATCACCGTCAGGGCCAGGGCGATCAGCACGCCGAAGATCATCGACAGCGCGGCGGTTTCGAAGGTGACGATGGCACCGGCAAGCATGTCCGGCAGGGCGCGCAGGGCGGAGCGCCATTGGAAACTGTAGTCAAACATGCGCAGGGCTCTCCAGTAGGGCAGCAGGTTGTAACCAGGCCGGCAAACGTCCGCTGGCCGTTGCAGTGCAGGCCGCGTCGACGCATTCGGCAAGGCTGGCGAAGTGCACCTGGCGGCCGACCAGGCCCGGTGCGTAGTGGGCGTATTTGCCCGAGTTGGTCATCAGGGTTTTAGCCGCCAGGGGGATTACGGGTTCGCCGAGCATGCACCAGCAGGTGTCGGTGACCAGGGTCGCGCCAAACGCTTCGATCACGGCGATGTGCCCGGCCTCGCGGGCCTGCTCCAACACGGCACGGCCGCAGGTGATGGCAAGCACCACATCCGGGTGTCTTTGTCGTCCCCGGCACAGTCGCGCCAGGTGAGCGAACTCGCTGAGGGAAAAGTGCGGGTTACCCAGCGACACCACATCCACCCGGTTATCGCGAGCACTGTTGAGTTCGCGCCAACTCGGCAGCAGGTCCTCCAGGCGGATTTTTTCCACGGCAATACAAGTGTCCGCATCCAGCACCTGCGCCGGGTCAATGGCCTCCGGGGTGACCCCGGCGATGTGGAACAGTGGCGCCGCAGAGGTGGTGGCGAAGGCTGCGCCAAAGGCTTTGAGGTCGTCCAGGCTCGGCTTGCGTGTTTCCAGCCCCAGCACCAGCGGCACGCGACTGCCGGCCAGGGCGCCAATGTGGTAACCCAGCAGCGGGTAGAAGGCATCGTCCAGTTCACCGAGGGCAGGCAATTCGATCTGCAGCCGGGCCTTGCGTTGTGCGTCCAGGTGGCAGCCGATCAGCGGGGCGCGACCGGTGAGGGCGATGCAGATGTCCAGGTAATCCGGGTATTTCAGAGTGCGTGCACCGAGCACGCTGTTGGCGTAGACCACTGCGTTGGATTCCGCCCAGACGATTTGCTCGCCAGCCTTCGGTGCAGTGTCGAGCAGGTACGGCGCGCAGGTGAAGCTGAGCTGTGCGCCCATCGCCATATAGGCATCGCCCAAGGCACTGGCCGGTTCACCCAGTGCCGGGTCGATACCCAGTTCGCGCCAACGGCGCTGGTCGACGGAAATTGAATTGAGGGTGGTGGGCACTCGCACTTTGGCTCCCCATTGCACCAGCTGCTCGGCAAAGCGCAGGCTTGCCGGTCCGGTGTAAATGCAGCCGTCGATGTGTGCTTGAGTGACATCCACCAAGTGGTCGGCACCCTGCAGTTCGGCCATACGCAGGACGATCTGCATGGCCATTTGCGCGGCCTTGCCATGCCGGCCATCGAGCAGCGCCCGATCGTGCTCGGTGAGCCTGATCGAAGCGCTGCTGTCAGTGTCTGGTAATGGGCTGTCGAGCGCCTGCCAGGCGTCGCCCGGCAGGTGATCGAACAGGCTCAGCGTTGTATTTTCGACCCGGACGAAGGCCTGGCCGCGCAAGGCGGCGAAGGCCTCCCGACCGATACACAGAACCGGCAGGGAACGGGTAAAAATGGTCTGCGCCACCAGCACGCCCAAGGTCAGGATCTCGTCGGCTTCGGCCAGCACCAATGCCGCCGGTGCATGGCCGTTGCTGATCAGTTCCATCAACACACTGCTGCCGGTGCACGAGCCGCGACCACTGGGAATCGCGAGCACGCGGCCGGCCAGGTGTTGGCCGCTGAGCGGGTGATGGCGGTCGATGACTTCACCCGTGCAGGGATCGACGCCGCCCCAGAAACTCAAGCCGACATCGGCGAACAGCAGGGCGCCTTGCGCGGCACCCGCCACCAGGCTGCGCCCGGTCAGAGAAATTGGCCTAGGCATGCCGGACATCTCAGTAGTAGACCTGAGGCACGGTCAGGTTGGTCGGCGGGATCTCGGTGCCGACCCATTTAACGAACAGCTCCTTGTAGCGACCGGTGCGCACCTGTTGGTTGACGAACAGGTTGAGGTAGTTGAGCAGGCCGAACTCGCTGCGCTTGGCACCCAGGGACACGTAGTCGATGACGTACGGGGCGTTACCGGCGACTTTCAGGTTTTTGTATTTGCCCGACTTGAGGGTGGCGGCGGCCACGGTGTTGGTGACCACGGTGGCATCGATGTGGCCTTGGGCGACGGCTAGCAGGGTATCGCTCTGCGACTGGTAGGCTCGGAAACTGCCCGAGCCCCAGTTCTTCACGTCTTTCTCCAGGGCGATAGCCTCATAGGTGCCGCTGGTGTTGCCCACCGCTTTGCCCTTGAGGTCGTCGAAGCCGTTGATGCCGGTGTCGTCGCGGGTGAGCACCACCATCTGGAAGGCAAAGTAGGGCACGGTGAGGCCAACGGTCTTGGCGCGTTCGAGGGTGTCGGAGGTGGACGCGACGATCACGTCAGCCCGCCCGGAAACCAGTGCCGGAATGCGATCCGGGAACGGCGTTTCCACCACTTCGGCCTCGACCCCGAGGATCTTCGCCAGGTCGCGGCAATAGTCCACATCGAAGCCGGCCGGCGAGTTGCTGGCATCGCGAAAGCCCATGGGCGGGAAGTCCAGGGTCACGGCGCAGCGCAGCTTGCCCGAACCGATGATGTCGTCAAGCTTGTCGGCCTGGGCAGTGGCGATGAAGGAGGTACTGAGGACAGCGCTGAGGGCTACGGCAAATGCGGGGTTTTTCATAGAGGCCTCGTTGATGTGAAGTGCTGTTGGATATCGTATTGAGGATTTCGTATACGATATTAACAATAGCAATCAACGTGCCCGATTCCAGTTCTGACGGTGAATAAATCGTCAGGCCTTGAAGTAGAGGTCTTGCGGGGGAGCAACGGGCGGGAGAGTGGAAGCCTGGGCAAACGATGGCAGTGTTACAGATGGGAGCAATGGGTGTGTGGGCGCACCTTTAAGGAACACTGGCAGGTGAGAGGTGCGTGCCTGTTTATCGGTTCATTGCGGGTTTTGTGGTGGATGGGCTGGCCTCATCGCGAGCAAGCTCGCTCCCACAATTGACCGCGTGCGCAAGGTAAATGCGATCCCCTGTGGGAGCGAGCTTGCTCCGGGCGGCGCTCCGACGATGAGGCCCGGAAGAACACTCTTCATCTCCCGCCTAACGCTGATTATCGCGATACTGACTCGGCGACAAACTGGTCAGCGCCCGAAACTGCCGGCTGAAGGCACTGTGGTCGGTGTAACCACAGCGCAAGGCAATCTCGGTGATCGGCAACTCGGTGTGCAGTAACAACCGCGAACCTTCTTCCAGGCGCGCCTTGTGAATCATTTGTCGCGGGGTGAGCTGGAACACCCGTTTGCAGTGCCGCTCCAATTGCGCCACGGAATAGCCAGCGATGGCGGTCAGTTCGGCGAGGCTGATGGAGCGGGCGAAGTGGCGACGGATATGGGCATCCACGGCGGCGAGTTTCTGGAACGCCGGATGGTTCGACTGCGGCGATTGCAGGTCGCGAGAGATACCGGCCAGGCCCACGATTCGACCCTGTTCATCTTTCAAGGCGAGTTTGTGGGTCAGGCACCAGATCGGCTGATTGCCATAATACAAATGCAACTCCAGCTGATCGGCCAGTTCGCGACCGCTGGACAGCACTCGCCGATCCTGCTCGGTGTACAGCGGACCGAAGCGTTCCGGGAAGACCATTTCGGCGGTGCGCCCCAGCAGCTCGTCCCTGTGTTTGAAACCACAACGCCGGGCCAGGGTCTGGTTGACGAAGGCGTAGCGGGCCTCGCAGTCCTTGATGAAAAACACCACGTCCGACAGGGTATCGAGCAACGGCGCGATGGGCTGAAGGCTGTTCAGCAGCGTCGACAGATCGCAAGGTTTAAAGGTGGTGAGCGAGGGATACATGGCGCCGGGGGTCTGAGGGTGACCCCCGGGATCATAGAGACTCGGCAGCGTGGCCGAAACCCCTGGCGTGGTCATCACGCTGGCGGGGTATCGTCCAGGGACATCAAGGTTTCGATCCGCGCCGGGCTGAAGGGTGGGCGCGGTGCCGAGGGCTGCCAACCAAACAAATGCTGCACTGCGCCGCCACACACCCGGCCCTGGCAGGCGCCCATGCCGCAGCGACTGGCGAGTTTGGCTTCGCGCCAGTCAGAGTGACCGGTCAATGCCGCGTAGGGCACGTCTTCGCAGCGGCAAACCAGGGTGTCGGGTTGGGCCAGGGACTTGAGTCGCGGGTCGAGGGCGAACGCGCTGTTCAGCGCCTTGGCGAAACCCTGCCAGCGCGCCCGGCGCGGCCACAATTGCCTGGCGGCTTGCAGATTGCCGACCGCTGCGTGGCCGGCAATCGCACCTTCCACCAAGGCCAGCTCACTGCCGCCGAACCCTGTGCATTCGCCCGCCGCATAATGGTCGGCGCGGTTGCTGGCCTGCCAGGCATCCACCGCGATGGCTTGATCTTCGATGGCGAAACCCAGTGCCTGACCCAACTGGATATTCGGAATCAACCCGAAACCACAGGCCAGCCGATCACATTCCAACTCAACGATGTTGCCTTGTTGTTGCAGGCGCACGCCTTCCACTCGGTCGGTGCCAAGCGCCGCCAATACGTAGGTGGCGGTGCGGTAGTGGTGGTTGAACAGGCTGAACGATTGCAGCCATTTGCCGGGCCAGCGCGGCAGTCGCGCGGCGAAACCGGCGAGGGCGCCGCGGCTGGCCTGTTCGGCGATGCGTTGAACTTGCGCGCCATGGTGCTTGGCGGTGGCGGCACTGGCCAGTAACAGCGGGCCGCTGCCGGCGATCACCACGCGCTCGTTTTGCACCGGCAAACCGGCCTTGATCAGCGCCTGCAAACCACCCGCACCGGTGACACCCGGCAGGGTCCAGCCGGGGAAGGGCAGCAGCAATTCACGGGCGCCGGTGCACAAAATCATTTTGTCGTAGCTGATCAACCAGCCGTGGTCGTCATCTTCCACCAGCAGTTGTTTCGCGCCGGGGTTGGCGATCACCCGGGTACCGGCGTGATGGCGGATGTTGTTGCACGACGCCAGACGCTCGCGCAGGCGGCGGGCCTGACCGGGCACGTTGGCTTGAGGTCCGTCGCGCCAGATTTGCCCGCCCGGCAGCGGGTTGTCGTCGAGCATGACAATGCGCGCGCCGGTGGGGGCGGCGGCAAGGGCGGCGCTTATCCCGGCAGGGCCAGCGCCAATGATCAATAGATCAGCGTATTCATTCATGGGCGAGTCTCCACCTGCATGCCGTCACGGCACAGGGTCTGGCAAGCCAGGCGACGCCGGCCATCGATGGTCACCCGGCATTCCTGACAAATGCCCATGCCGCACAGCGGCGCACGGCGCTGACCGCTGACGGAGGTGCGCGTGCAGCCGTCACTGGCCGACGCGAGGGCAGCGGCGACGCTGGTGCCTTCGGCGACTTTCAGGGCGTGGCCGTCCAGCAACAATTCAGGCATAGACCGGTTCTCCGAGAAAACGCTGGGGCAGATAAGGTTGTGCGGCCAGTGGCGGGGTTTCGTTGAACAGTTGCGCCACCAGTAGATCGGCGGTGCCGGGGGCGGTGGTAACGCCCAGTCCTTCGTGACCGACTGCCAGCCACAAGCCTTGACGTTGTGGATGTTGGCCCACCAGCGGCAAGCCGTCGGGGCTGGCGGCGCGCAAACCGGTCCAGGCACGGATGCCATTGAGCCGGGCCAGCCCCGGCATGTACTCGGCAGCACGCTTGAGCATTTTCGCGAGCATCCAGCCTTCGACCTGCGAGTCGGTGGTGCCGAATTGCCGCGAGGCGCCGATGAACAGTTGCCCGGTGGGGCGCGGCTGGATATTGCAGGCGGTCGACGGCCCCGTGGCATTGTGGGCACTGGTGACGTAACCCAGTTCCACCAGCGTATGGGTGACGCTGCCGGGGTAGCGGTCAGTGATCAGCAAGTGGCCTTTTTTCGGCTCGATGGGCAATTCCGGGCACAGCTCGTTGGCTTGAATACCGTTGGCCAACACCACGGCATCGGCACTCAACCAGTGACCATCATCGAGGCAGACGCGGTTGCCATCGACCGCACTGACCCGTGCCCGGCGCTGGCGGATGTTCGGTGTTTCGAGCATCCATCCGGCCGTCGCCGGGGCGTATAGAATGCCATCGCCATTGATCAGCAAGCCGCCTTCCAGTCCTTGGCTCAGTTCCGGTTCGCGCTGGCGCAGGGCACTGGCGCCGATCAGTTCGCAAGCCACGCCCTGGGCTTGCAGGTTCAGGAATTTGCTGTGGGCCACCGCCATTTCTTCGGCATTCGCCGCCAGCCACAGCGTGCCGTTGCAGCGATAGGCACAGCTGTCGGGCAGGTCCGCGCCCAGTTCGCGCCAGCGCTGCAATGAATATTGACTCAGGGCCAGTTCGGCGGGGTTGTCGTCGAGTACCAGCAAGTGGCCCATGCCGGCGGCCGTGGCGCCGTGCAGGCCGGCGTCCAGCACCAGCACCTGCAAGCCGCGACGGGCCAGCGCCTGGGCACAGGCGGCGCCGATAATGCCGGCGCCGATCACGATCACATCGGCCACCTGTCCCTCGTTCATGGGCGAATGCCCCAGGCGAACGGGTCGTCCTGTTCGATGATCAGGCTCGCCTCGGCACTGATGAACGCGCGCCCACGAATGGTCGGCACGATGTGCTCATCCTGCAGTTCGTAGGATCCCTCGAACTCGCTGCCGATGACGCTGGCCTGGCGCCAGATCTGCCCCGGTTGCAACTTGTCGTCGGCCGCCAGGCATGCCAGTTTGGCACTGGTGCCGGTGCCGCAGGGCGAACGGTCATAGGCTTTGCCGGGGCAAAGCACGAAGTTGCGGCTGTCGGCGTGATCGTCATCGGCGAACAACTCGACGTGATCGATCAAGCCGCCGTCTTCACCGCGAATGCCTTGGACTTCCAGTGCTTGCTGCACGGCGAAGGTGTAAGCGGTCAACGCTTCGAGGTTGTCGCCGGCCACCCGCAGGCCATGCTCGGCGATCAGGAAAAACCAGTTGCCGCCCCAAGCAATATCACCGACCACTTGGCCGATGCCCGGCACCTGCACCGCCAGCGCCTTGCGATAACGGTAGGCCGGCACGTTGCGCACGCTCACCGAATGGTCTTCGTGCAGGGTTGCCTGCACTGTGCCCACCGGCGTTTCGATGCTGTGCACGCCGGGGCCGATCTTGCCCAGGTGCGCCAACGACGCCACCAGGCCGATGGTGCCGTGGCCGCACATGCCCAGATAACCGGTGTTGTTGAAGAAAATCACCCCGGCACAGGCGCCAGGGTCCACCGGCGTGCAGAGCAGGGCGCCCACCAGTACGTCACTGCCCCGTGGTTCCAGCACACAGGCGGCGCGCCATTGGTCATGCTGTTGGGCTAATACCTTGCGCCGTTCGGCCATGCTGCCGGTGCCCAGGTCAGGAAAGCCGGCGGTCACCAGGCGGGTCGGTTCGCCGCCGGTGTGGGAGTCGATCACTGAGATGCGTTTCATGGGAGGGCCACGTCCATTCGGTTGAGTGAACGCAAGAGTGGCCCGTGTGGCGGGGTGTCGGCTTGATGGATTTAGTCTGTGTCGATGACGAAATCGGCACAGCATCCGCAGCTGTCAGTGGGTGTGGGGCAGGTGCTCGAACAGGGTCGTGCAGACGCCGGCAATGTGCTCGTCCAGAAGCTTCACCGCCAGGTCCACATCCCCGGCGCGGCAGGCCGCCAGGATTTCGCGGTGTTCGTGATCGGCCCGTTCCTTACCGGCCGACAAGCTCATCTGCATGCGTAGATAACGCTCCAGCTTGTCGTTGACCGAACGGATCAGACTCACCAGAAACGGTCGCTGCGCCGGCTCGTACAGGCAGGAATGCAGCTCCCAGTTGAGCTCGGCCCAACGCCCCACGTCGTCCTCGCCGATGAACTCCTGACAGATGCGCTCGGCACGGGCGAAGGTCTCTTCGGTCATGTTCGGAATGGCCAGGCGCAGAATCTTGTCCTCCAGCAACATCCGCACTTCGAACATCTGCGCCAGTTCCGCATCGGAAACCCGCGTGACCATCGCCCCGCGATTGCGCTGGAACATCACCAACCCTTCGGCCTCCAGCCGCTTGAGGGCTTCGCGCACCGGGATCTTGCTGACATTGAACTGGCGGGCAATGTCGTCCTGGCGGATCGGCTCATCCTCGGCAAAATGCCCGGCGACAATCGCATCCCGCAGGTGGCGGGTGATGATTTCCGAAGTCGAAGGCGTGTTACCAAGGTCGGGTGCATTGAGTTTGGTCAGTTTCACGGCGGAGGTCATTTGGAGTGAGATAGCGCTAGGGTATACGAAATTCTTTTGCTGATCTTCCCCGGTTCGACGTCGATGCACCCGATGTCGGTCATGCAACCCGCTACAACAAAACGGGCGCCTGTCAAGGCGCCCGTTTTCATTCAGGCCTGCGCCGCGCCCACTTCACCGTTTGCCATGGTTTTACGCTGGACGGATTGGGCCGGTGCATAGCCGATCAGGCAGCCAATCCCCAACGCTTGAGGGCAGGAAGGTTGCTTCTGAGCCAGCTAAAAATAAAGCCGGGGTCGGTTGCCCGAGCCCCGCGCTGTCAATCGACGCAATACCTGCGTTATAGCCTCAAATACTCGGGCTGGACTGCCCCTGCAGGGGCTCTTTGGGCATGTTGAGCATCAGCATCTGAATCAGCCCCAACGCAACGATGACGACAATCGAAACCAGGATCAGGTAGTTGCTCAGCCATCCAGCTTCCGGCGTGCGTGGCCACATCAGGTTGATGATGGAGGCAATGCCGAAAACCAGTGCAATCACTTTAACCACAAGGCCCGCAGATCCCAGCTTGAAATCCCCATCGGCACGCCACCCGCGAAGACTGGCCAGCAACGATGCAATCACTACCATCTGGAAGGACACATAGACGCCGGTTGTGGCGAAGCTGATGATTTGAGTGGCTGCGTTACTGGACACGAAACCAATCGACAATATCAGGATGGTCAATGTGGCAGTGACCCAGAGGGCAGTGACAGGCAGACGACGAGGTCCTTTAAGCGTGCCTAGCAGACTGGCCCCGACAATCATCTTGTCCCGACCCAGGGAGAAAAGCAGTCGGCTGGTAGACGCAATCACCGAGGTGACCGCACTGATGACCACGGCCAGCAGGCAGACCAGCGTTATCTTCATTCCCACCGGGCCCATGACTTGCAGAACCGCAGCGCCTGCCGGGTCAGCCAAGGTTCCATCCACCGCGCTTTGCATGTCCGGCAGTGCGAACAACAAGCCCAAGGTCATCAGCAGTGCAGAACCACCGCCGCAGATAATGGTCATCAACATTGCACGAGGTACTGCTTTCGAAGCGCCACTGACTTCTTCGGCCAAGTCCCCACAGGCTTCGAATCCGTAGAAAATCCAGACGCCGATCAGGCTCGCGAAGAACAGCGCAGAAGTGTAGTTACCTTCACCACGACCGAAGCTGTCCCACAGCACCGACACCGGTTGCACGTGACCAAATACCAGCATGTATCCGCCACAGATGGCCAGCCCGATCAAACCTGCCCACACTCCGATTTCAGTGGTGCGAGCCAGTATCCTGGTGCCTGCGAAGTTAGCCAGAATGGCGATCAGCGCAATGGAAATACCGGCTATGGCGTTGAATTCCGGTGATGGCTGCACACCCAGAAGTACCGACAGAAAGGGTGCGCCGCCGGCCGAGATGCCAGCGCCTGTGCCGATCAGTGCAAACAGGTAGATCCAGGCCGTCAGAAACCCCCAGCGTTGTCCGCCCAAGCGTCGGGCCCATTGGTAGATGCCGCCGGCGATTGGATAAGCGGAGGCGGCCTCGGCGAAAACCAGGCAAACGAACAGCTGGCCCAGCAAAACGACAAGCATGGTCCAGAAGAAGGGCGGGCCCACTGCGACCAATGCGGTAGCAAAGAGCGCGAACATCCCCGCCATGGGGCTCATATAGGAATAGCCCAGCGAAAAGTCGGCAAACAGCCCGAGTACGCGATTGAACTCGGGACGATAACCCAGGGCCAGAAGGCGGGCGTCTTCGCTTGCGTCTTTCCCTGAACTGGTTTCAGTGTGTTTTGACATTTTGAACTCCCCTCATTTTTTTATAATGCCGTGGGCGAAGCTGATTCAGCCTTTCGAGGCCCAACCGTTGTCGACATAGAGAGCGGCACCGTTGACGAAGCTGGCTTCATCGGACAATAAAAAAAGTGCCGCGGCGGCCGCTTCTTCGGCCTCGCAGATTCGGACTTGGGTGGCTGACAAGCCGGCTTCTTCCCAGGTTTGGCCTTGGGCATCGAGTTGGTCGAGTTCACGCAAACCGTGGGCAGTGCGCACAAAACCTGGACAAATGGCATTGCAGCGAATGCCATGTTCGCGGTATTCCGCAGAGATCGAACGGGCCAATTGCAGCACGGCGCCCTTGGTCATGCAGTACGCACTCTCCAGAGCGAAACCCTTTTCCCCGCCGATCGACGACGTAATCACGATGCTGCCTTTGCCTCTTTTCAGCATCCCTGGCAGCACCGCTTTGCAGGTAACAAAGGCGGATCGGGTATTGATCGCCATCAAGCTGTCATATTCTTCGAGCGTGGTTTCATGAAGTGCTTTAACGACGATGGTGCCCGCATGATTGAAGAGGGCGTCGATCCAGCCCAACGCGGCGGTAGCCGCCTCGATGGCCGCAATGAGTTTCGGCGCATCACTCACGTCTGCCTGGAAAAACGTTGCCCGCCCGCCCAGAGCGTTGATCGTTTCGGCTACCTCCATGCCAGCAACCGGATCCCGGTCGATGATGGCGAGGTTCGCCCCCTGTTTTGCGAACAGCATGGCTGCTGCTCGGCCAATGCCTCCTGCGCCCCCGGTGATAAGTACGTTTTGATTGTCCAACCTGGGTTTGTTTGCCATCTAGCGCATGCCTCTGTTGTTATAAGTGCTGGTCTAAAGGTATTTAATAAATACCAATAGACCATGGCGAAAAAAGGCTGTCAAACGCCGTCAGTCGCCATGTCGCGATCAGGTATCCAAGGGTGCCGCACCTATCTGGTGCAGCAGTGCAAGAGGCTGAATATAAAAGGAAATTATGGCGGATCGCTGAAAGTGCGTCGTTGCCGCTCAGGCAAAACCGACAATGTCACGAAGACGGATTCGATCCGTTGTGATGAGCTCGCGTGCTGCTCGTTCGGCTTCGTCGCCTTGCCGATTTCGGATGGATTCGAGCAACAGCTGAGCCGCTTCGATGTTCAAGTTACGCTTACTGCGATCCTGCGTTAGGTCCGGAAGCACGAAAAGCGCAACCAGGGCGTCTTCGATTGACTTGTACAGAAGCGGATTGTGCGATGCGGCGCCAAGCGCCAGATGAAACATCGACTCGGCACGGCGCAGTGTGGCGCAGTTGTCTGCGCACTTTATCGAGCTGAAGGCCGATTCAAGCGCTGCGATATCCGTGGGGGTGCGACGCATGGCAGCATGGCGAGCGGCCTGAGGCTCATTGGCTTCTCGAAACTCCAGAACCCGCATCACCATGGATGGATCTCGACTGATGCGTCGAGAGGACAACTCTCGCAGCGCGTCGATCTCGTTAAGAAAGACACCCCCGCGCGCGCCTCGGCGCACCACAAAGTAGTCTTCGGTTTCCATGACCCGCAGTGCTTCGCGCAGGGTCACCCGAGACACGCCCAATTGAATGGCGAGAGCCCGTTCGGGTGGCAACTGCTCACCCGGGAGCAGCAGCCCGAGATGAACATGGCGGCGCAGTGCTTCGACGGTCAATCCGTAGGCTGATTGCTGTTCAACTGGTTGAAGACCCCAAAGCATCTGTCAAACCGCCGTAAACGTATTGTCCACGAAAATTTCAGCGCCGTTGATGAAACTGGATTCTTCACTGGCCAGGAACAAGGCGACATTGGCAACTTCTTCAGGTTCGCAGATTCTGCCCTGCATGATGTTCACATCCTGTTCGGAAGCAAAAATGCCATAAGCGCGCAATTGGGCAATTTCATGCTCGCCATGGCGCGTGCGAACAAAGCTTGGGCAAATGGTGTTGCTGCGAATGCCCTTGTCGCGGTATTCGACCGCAATCGCCCGGGCCAATTGGTGCATGGCGGACTTCGAGGCGCAGTACAGGGATTCAAGGTGAGTGGCAGCGCGCACGGCAGAGGAGCTGGTACTGATAAGAACGCCGTAACCCCGTTTCAGCATTCCCGGCAGCACAAGTCGAGTCATGAGGAATGCGCTTTTGGCGTTGTTCTCCATCATCTCGTCCCACTCCTCGATAGTGAATTCAAGGAAAGGTTTCACGATGATGATGCCGGCATGATTGAACAGAATATCGATGCAGCCGAACTGCTCGATCGTGGCTTTTACGGCGAACTCCGCTTCATCGGCTTTGGAAACATCGGCGCAAACGAAGAACGCGCTAAACCCTTGCGCGTTAAGTTCCTGTTCCAGCTTGCGACCGGCTTCCACATCGCGATCGACAATGGACACCTTGGCAGATTCGCGCGCAAACAATCGGGCAGAGGCTGCCCCTGCGCCGTTGGCGCCGCCAGAGATAATTGCTACGCGACCGGCGAGTCGACCTTGAGGGGAGGGCATGCATCACCGCCTTGGAGGATGGAGCGAGCCATGGTACGCGCGGGCTGATAGACGATCAATACAAGCTTGGGTTACCTCGGGCTTTCGAGCTGCATGGCGTTCAGGACGACGTCAAAGGGATGCATGGTGATCTCGGACGATTGGTTATAAATCCCATACTCCAGGCGACAGCGTCATGAATGCTGAATTACGACCGCTCTGATCGTCCGCCAGGGAACACCGAATCCGCTGAAGTTTTGCGTTCACGAATGGGCTGTGACGATTCGTTTATCAGTCCCCATAGTGCTAGCAGCGGCTTGTGGGTAGACCTCATCGAATGGACCGCTGATGGGGGGTTGAACACCACACCGCCAGGCCCCGGGTTCCACCATCCGACATCTTCCCGGTACCAATCGCCTTCTGATAAAACGACGTAGAACTCTGCAGGGGGATGCGTATGGAACGGGTAGCACAGGTTGGGCGCCATCACAGCCAGACCCACTGTCATCGTTGAGCATTCGAACAGAGCGCCTTCTCCGAGAATCAATGCATGCCGATGTTTTTCTTCAAAGCCGGCATCATCCCCTTCAGTAGCGAATCGCTTTATCCAACGGCTATTGTGTAGAAGGGGTTCAAGCGCTGTTAGCAGAGTCTTGAAGTCACGCTCAATTCTGGGCGCGTCAGACAACGCCTGTGAGGCCGTGGAGTACAAGGACGAGGGCAGGGGATTGCCCTTGAAGGGAGGCAGGCCGACGTTCAAGTGGGCATCAGCCAAGGAGCGAACACAGGCTTCAGTATCCCCGCCGTCGATCCCGCAAAGTGGGGAGTGACGGGCAAGGATTCGCAGGAGTGCCTCCCGCATGATCACTCCATGCATCAGGAGTTCTTGCTCCGACATATTGCAGTTGGATTGCATAGCCCTTTACCTCTCGAATAGACAGCGCGGGTCGCTGTGGGAAACCCCTTTGATTTACCAAGGCTTGGGCACCTTACTCACGGCCAGCGAGCAGCTCTTTCATACAGGGTGTTCCCTTTGCCGCGCTTGAAAAGACTCGGTTAATTGCGAAGTAATCGAGCTGTTGCACTGACAAAAACAAGCAGGATAATCAGGCCGCCCAGAGCGAATGACAAGGTGCTTAGATGGGCGACCGCCCCAATGAATACGGGACCTATCAGAATGCCCGCGTAGCCCATCGAGATGACAGCGGGGATGGCTACCGCCTGTGACATTCGTTGTTGCCGGCCTACAGCGGTAAAGATCACCGGGACAATGTTCGAGCAGCCAGCCCCGACCAGAGCGTAGCCGACCAGGGACGCGGGCCAGCCATCGATTCCAAGCGACACGAGCATGCCTGCGGCTGCGCAAAGCCCGCCTAGTGCAACTACGCGCACGCCGCCCAGCTTGCTGACGATGGCGTCTCCCGTCAGGCGGCCCACCGTCATCGCAGCGGCGAAGGATGCGTAGCCCAAGCCGGCGATGCTCGGCTCTAACCCTCGGTTCGAGACAAGGAAGACCGCGCTCCAGTCAAGCATTGCACCTTCAGTGAGGAAGACGATGAAACAGAGCGTCCCTAAAAACAGCACGATACCCCTGGGCACCGCGAACAATGGTCCGCCACGTTCAGTGCCATACGTCAGCAAAGCAGGTGCGGCCTTGTAAAGCGATCCCAAAACTGTGGCAACGATGCAGAGCGCAGCCATCAGTGGATCCAGGCCGAAGGTCAGCAGAGCGGTCATCGCCCCGGCGCCCAATATGCCTCCGACGCTGTAAAGGCCATGGAAGCCGGACTGAAGTGCCTGCCCGCTGTTTTTCTCGACGATGACGGACTGTATGTTCATGGCGCAATCAAGCATGCCCATGCTGGCACCGAAGATAATGACCGCTATCACCAGGCCAGGTAGCCACACCACGGTGCTCAACAACGCAAGAGCGGCACACAGGACAATCGTCGCCCAGATGACGACCGGTCGGCATCCATAGTGCGCAGTGAGGTATCCAGCGAAGGGCATAGCCACAATAGATCCACCGCCAAGGCCGAGAAGCAGCAACCCCAAGCCACCGTCGTCCAAGCCTGCGCGGGCTTTGACCAATGGAACCAGAGGCGCCCAAGCGGACATGAGCAAGCCCGCGATGAGGAAGGCAATGCGTGTAGACATCCGCTCGCTGTAGTTGGCCGTGGGTATCAACACTGGAGATGGAGCATTCATAATTCCTGGTAATCCTTATCGATGATGCTAACCATCATTTGCTCGGCTTAGACTTTGCCGATTTCTTTTTTTGGGGGGCGTTTCGGGAAACTAACGCCTGCGCTCATACGTCGCTCTATAGCTGCTTGGCGCTACGCCAAAGAAGTCACGAAAGCGCATATGGAAGTTGGCGAAACTGCAAAAGCCGGTCGCAATTGCGATATCGGTGATCGGCCGGTTGCTCTGCAGAATAAGCTGACGCGCTCGAGTCAAGCGCAGTTCCAGGTAGTAACGGGTAGGGGTGGCGCCGACGAAACGGCAGAAACGGCGCTCCAATTGTCGTCGGGAAATGTTCACACATTCGGCCAGTTCGTCGATGGATAGCGGCTCTTCGATGTTCTTTTGCATAAGCTCTAAAGCGAGCTTCAGGGTTTGTGGCAAGGTGGGGTCAGAGTCAACGATGACAGTCGATATCCCTGAGACTTCAGGGGTTTGATCGCAACTGAGTATTTCCTCGACCGCATGGGTCAGTGACACGCCTTGTTTAGCGGTGATGAGTTCCAGCATCATGCGTAACGAACTACTGGCGCCGGCGCACGTGATGCGATTTCTATCTATTACGTGAGTTCGGCAAGAGACCAGGACTTTGGGGAAAACATCCTCCATCATCGCTCGCCCATCTGGATGGAAGGCACACTCGACACCGTCCATTAACTGCGCTTCCGCCAGGAAAAATGCGCCGTTCCACAAACCGCCCATGGTCGCACCAAGAGAGGCGACGTTACGTAGCTTGCGCCGTAATATCGGATCGCTGATCAACTTCACCCGTAAACCACCCGCGACGATGAGAACGTCGATACGATCTGGCAATTGGGATAACTCCAGGTCCGCTGAAATTGCAATTCCCAGATCGCTCATGACCAGACGGCTTTTGATACCAACGGTTAACACTTCGAATGCCGGTGTCTCGCTAATCAGGTTGGCAGTCACCAGCGCATCGATAGCGCCGGTGAACGACATCATCGAGAAATTGTTCAAAAGCACGAAGGCTACACGAGTCACCGCCTGCGGCTTCAATGGTTTCTCAGCCGTATAGGAGTACCCCATGTTCTTGTCTTTAAGCACGCTCTCGAAGACGAATGACATAAATCCTCTTTGACACCTGAACGAATAGCCAAAAAACCATTGCCGGATCTAGACAGTGGTTTTTGCAGCGGACAGCAACAAATCAAGGAATGATTGGCAGTCACCACTGTCAGGCAATGCTTCAACACTGTTCTTGATTGCATTGCTGAGCGTGGTTCCCAAGCTGTCATCAGCCAACAGATGGTATTTAGCGGTGAGTTCGTCACTCGACATAGGGTTGCCGGGGTCGCCCTTGGCCGTCGCGGTTGGGCTCGTAAGACGTGTGCCGTCTTTCAGGGTGATCGTGACGCGGGAGAGAATTTCCTCCGGGAACCTGGCGGACAGGTCAGGTGCCTCATGCAGGGTTATTTTCTCGCTGATGCTCAAGATGTCCGGCGCATGAATGGAATCCCCGGTAACTTCGTCAGGGCCCAGCTTTCCACGAACGATCAAGGCGGCCAGTGGAAATGCGAGCGCATACTGGGCCTCATCCGCATTCTTCGGAAAATGCCCCTGCAAGCAGACAGACTCGTGGAATGTCTCGACATCGATGGTCTCGATCAACTCGGCAGTGATGACTGGATGCGCTCGCATCAAATCGGTCATGGCCGTGAGTGCCGGTTGCGCCCAGCGACATACGGGCCACGGTTTGAAATATTGCTCGTCGATCTCCCAGCGGGTTCCGATGTCCTGCCAGAAAGTGGAGATCTCCAAAGGTTCAACGGTGGCGGCTGGAGCGCCAGTGACACCTGTCTGTGCCATCAGTAGTGCGTTCAGTCCGGCATACGCTCCGGCGCCGTGGGCATCACGCAACATCGTTGGAAAGCTCACCAGGCGCATCATCGGGCACCTCGGGCCAAAGTATTCCGCGATACCCAGAGCGTGACGGAACGTCGCTTCATCCAGTTTCAGCAGGCGGGCGCCTGCACAAACGACTCCGATTCCGGAAAATGCACCTGAAGCATGATATTCCGGGGCAGTGGCCATTAATGCCTGGCCCGCACGCAAGGCCGTCTCATAACCAATGCACAGTGCGCTGAGGAACTCCTCGCCGCTGATGTCTTTGCCCTGACTGCGGTACGCGTCTACCAATGCAACAATGGCCGGGACAACGGTTGCACCCGCGTGCCCCTTGGAGGTGAAGTGACCTTCGTGTGCGTCCAGGCTATCAACGCTGAAGCCGCCTGCATAAGCGGCGCCCAATGGATGTACGGCTCTGCCGTCGAACCAAAGGCGGCTGGACAGCTTGTTGGCAGAGTAGTGGGTGTCAGCGTAGGTTTTGAGCATCACGCTGGTTTGATTGTCGCGGGCTCCGGCCGCCACACCAATGATGTCGAGCAGGCAAGTTTTAACCAGCTCGCGTGTATGCAGGGGCGCGTCCTTGTAACTGAAATTCTGGACGAATGAATACAACTGCATTTCAATATTCCCGAGTGATGAACGCCGAAACGGATAAAAAAGTTGCCCGGTGAAGGGCAACCTTTTATGCAAAGTTATAAGAAGGGACTAGTTCTTTGCGGTGGCGGTATTTGCCGCGGCGCGTGCGTCTGCCAGCCAGCTGTCGTATTTCGCGCGATGGGCCGCGATCCATTCTTTGGCGTGCCGGGTAATGTCCGCTGCACTTTTTTCACCGTTGTGCATTTTCAGATTTTGCGCGCTTTCATCGTCGGTAGTGATCTGCATTTCAGACAGAAACTTCACCGCAGCCGGATTTTTCTCGGCAAACTCTTTATTGATTACCGCTTTGACACTGTCTACCGCGAATCCAAGGTTTTTACCATTGAAGGTAGTGTTGACATCGTTTTTGCCACCGGGAAGATCCGTACGCGGCACGGTTAACCACACAACATCTTTACCTTCGACCAGAACACCGGAGATCCACTGAGGTACCCAAGTGTAATAGAGAATCGGCTTGCCTTCTTTATAACGAGCAATGGTGTCGGCCATCAGGGCAAAATAGGAGCCCTGGTTATTTGTGACAGTTTTTTCCAGGCCATAGGCTTTCATATGGTGGGCAATGATCAACTCACAGCCCCAGCCGGGGTTGCAACCTGTCAGGTCGGCTTTACCGTCGCCATTACTATCGAACAGCTTGGCGATCTCTGGTTTTTTCAAATCATCGATAGAGGTGATGTGATGCTCGTCAGCCGTTTTCTTATCGATCATGTAGCCCTGTAGTACGCCCGGCATGATAGCGCCGGTTTTCACCATCGTCTCATCGCCGCCGGCCTTCTCGTAGAAAGATTTGTGTAGCTCCTCCCACAGATGAACCGAGAAGTCAGCGTCACCATTGGCAATTGCAATCATCATGGTGGAGTACTCGGTTTCCTTGGGCGTCTCAACGTCGTAGCCCAATTCCTTGAGGCCCGCCATTGCAATCTCTCCGCGAAATCGCTCTTCGGCAATTGACGGGAAAATTGGGGTGATCGATACCCCTTTCCCGGGCTCCTGCGCCGTGGCGGCTGATGCGAAAACAGGGGAAACCGCTAGTACTAAAAGCGCCACAGAGTGAATGAATTTCTGTTTTATTCCGAATGTTGTGAAGTTCATTATCGATTGCCTTGGCTGGATTAAAGAAGTTGGCATTTCTTTCGGTTCACGACGCACCGCTTAGCGGAGTTAACTCTCTTTGGGACTGACTTTTATTTGCGTAACAGCGTTTTTTCTCTTCAGGCGATAAATGACACCCGCCGGGCCTGTCTGGTACCAGTGCTCACCTTTGGTTGCCCTGTTACTGCGTTCGCCCATTGCCTGGGTCAGTCGGTCGAGGAAAATCGCCAGCAATACCAGCCCCAATCCACCGACGGTTGCCAAGCCCATATCAAGGCGGCCGATCCCGCGAAGTACCATCATCCCCAACCCGCCAACCGAAATCATTGATGCGATCACCACCATGGAAAGTGACAACATCAATGCCTGATTCAGACCCGCCATGATCGTCGGTGCAGCTAAAGGAAGTTGAACCCGCCTCAGCATCTGGCGTGGGGTGCATCCGAAAGCCCGGGCTGCTTCAACCTTGTCTTCCGGCACCTGGCGAATTCCCAGATTGGTGAGCCTGACCAGTGGTGCTACCGAGAAGATGATCGTGACCAGTACCCCCGGTACGTTGCCGATACCAAACAGCATCACCACGGGTACCAGATAAACAAAAGCAGGCAGTGTTTGCATTGCATCGAGCACTGGCCGCAGAAGCATCTCAAGCCGGTCACTCCGGGCACACAGGACGCCCAGCGGTATGCCAATAACTGCACAGAAAAACAGTGAAGTGAGTACCAGGGCGAGGGTGATCATGGCGTCATTCCATACGCCGATCACTCCTAAGAGGGTGAGGGTGACGAAACAAAGTATTCCTATCTTTTTCCCTCCTATCTGCCAGCCGAAGAGCGTTGCAATAATAATGAATATTGACGGAGGAATAGCCAACAATCCGAACTGGATGCCATTAAGTACCTGGTCGATTGGCCACCTGATCGAGCGAAATACCTCGCGGAAATTATGAACCAGAAAATTCAGGGCAACTTCTACCCATTGGCCCAAAGGGACGTTGATGGATTGAAATGGGTCTAGAAAATTGAATTCGTTCATGTCATTACCTGAATGTCCTTGCCTGGCAAGCCAGCAAATAGAGCCTGTTAGTGTCGGCTCATTGTCTGAAGCAGTAGGCTCTTGGAGATCGTGCCTTTGAACACACCCTGGCGATCCAGCACGGCAACCGGATTAACGGCATCAGCAACGATGTGAAAGACGTCCTGCAGGAGTACATCGTCGCGCAGCGTAGGCGTGGATTGATCCACGGCGTACGGATGTTCTGCACAAATCCTGGCAACATCGCCAGCCTTCAGGATCTTCGAAGCATCGAAACCTTTGAAGAAAGCCCTGACGTAATCGTTCACCGGGTTGCAAAGCAGCTCTTGCGGGGTACCGATCTGTACTACCCGGCCACCCTCCATGATCGCAATGCGATGGCCGATGCGAATCGCCTCGTCAATGTCATGGGAGATAAAGATGATGGTGCGATGCTGTTCTGCCTGCAGGCGGATCAGTTCGCCCTGCATTTCGTGGCGAATCAACGGGTCGAGTGCCGAGAAGGCTTCGTCCATCAGCAGGATAGCGGGATCATTGGCCAGCGCTCGGGCCAGGCCTACTCGCTGTTGCATACCGCCGGACAGTTGGTGCGGATAGCTGTAGGCGTGGCCATCGAGCCCCACCTGTTTGAGTGCCTCGAGTGCACGTTTATGCCTTTCACTTTCCTCGACACCCGAGATTTCCAGACCGAAAGCAACGTTGTCGATCACACTCATGTGGGGCATCAGGGCAAACGACTGAAACACCATGCTCATGTCTTTGCGACGAACGCTGAGGAGATCAGCATCCGACAGACCGGTAATTTCCTGTCCGTTAAGATGGATCGTTCCGGAGGTTGGCTCGATCAGTCGATTGAACAAGCGGACCATCGTCGACTTCCCGGAACCGGAAAGCCCCATGATGACGAAAATCTCTCCACGTTTTACGGAGAAACTGGCATCAAAAACGCCAACGACTTGACCGGTTTTGCTGAAGATTTCATTCTTGTCAGCACCGCGAGCCAGCATCTCCATCGCGAGCTTCGGCTGAGGGCCAAAGACTTTGTAAATGTTTTTTACCGAGAGTATCTCGTCACCAAGACTCATAACCCCTCCTGCTGCAATTACGATGTAAGACCAAGAATTCAGGTGTACGTGTCTTGATCAGTTCAGACGGTGCTTGTGGGGGCAGTCAAGCTGGGAGAAAGGTTGGGAAATAGTCATTGTGACCATCCTCTTTATTATGTGATGTTTATTATTTTTGTTTTATCGGCGCTGAATTAAGCAGTACCGTTGAGAACCAAGTTATTACCTAATAGAGTCAGCGTCTAACAACATTTCTTCCAGCCAATCAATAACGTCATGTTATCGATAATTTAATTATGTCCATTTGCGACTGTGGCAGTGCCAGTTGCGCAGACGACTGCGGCTGGCCCTGTCTTAGGCCCTGCGTTTGAGCTACGCTCCAGCGTAGGCTCTAGGTGGAACCCTCTCGCCGATCTCGTCCCTAACGGCCCTCCGAAGGGCCCCGAACCGGATATTCAATACTCTAGGTTATGGTTAAGCACATCGATCCAGACATGACGCTGCTGAAAATGCCGTCTCTGAAAGCAGTGAAGTCATTCGTAGCCGCCGCAAAATATCAGAGCTTTACGCGTGCGGCAGAAGCACTGTGTGTTACTCAAGCGGCAATCAGCCGTCAGATTCGGGAACTTGAGGCGTACCTTGGGGTGGATCTCTTCAAGAGAGTGGGGCGAGCAGTCGAGTTGACGGAAGCCGGAACCATCTTTTTTGATGCGGCACAGATATCTTTCGTCAACATTTCCCAGGCGGCGGAGCGCATTCGCACCAACAATGCAGGCAAGCGCACGTTGACGCTTTGCTGTTCTCCCGCGTTTTCAGCCCTCTGGCTCGCAGCGAAGCTGCCGGGTTTTTTTACCAAAAACGCAGATATCGACCTCAATCTGGTCACCACTCAAAACTTTTTGTCGATGGAGCCGGGTGTAACTCCGGACATCTTCATCACAAAAATGGCCAGGATTCAGGATGGCTACCGCAGTTATCCGTTGTTTCATGACGTCATCTACCCGGTGTGCACTCCTCGTTACAAAGAGGAGCACCCTGAGCTGTCCAGCCTGGAAGCACTGCGCGACGGGGTTTTGCTAAACCTCAGTCCCTATGGCAGATCCCAGGTAGCGGAGCACGTTGACTGGGGCGTTTGGCTGGCTTATCACGATGTCGATATCGAGAAACGTCCCCACGACAGCCCTCACGTTTTCAACGCGAACGACTACAACCTGGTAATCAGCATGGTGTTGACCCATCAAGGCGTAGCCCTCGGATGGAATCACCTGGTTGCAAACCTGATCGAAAACGGCACGCTGATTCGGCCGATCGAAGAGGAAGTGGTTCTCCATGAAAGTCAGCACTATCTGACATTTCGTGAAGACCGGATCAATGACGACGCCTGTTGCCGGCTACGCGACTGGATTCTCGCCCAGTTTTCCTGAGCCGTTTAGAAGAAAGGAGTACTGGCTGAGCAGTGAATCGGTTTGCGGGGAGGGGAGAGGTTTGGGTGTGCCGGTGGTGATCATTCGTGGTTCTCACCACCGGCAGTGTTGCACTTAGCCGACAGATCTCAACGGGATGGTGTCATTGAGTTGCTCAAGCATCGTTTTGCAGTACCAGTCATCAAACTGGCACACACCGATTTCACTAGCCACCGACAAAGGGCCGGGCTCGTAAGCAGGGGAGCTGACCCCGACCTGTGCGCCTTCCACCAAGGTGCGATCCTGGTCATTGGTTGCAAGCCAAACCTTGGTCAGGCGATCGATGTCGTAGTCGACACCTTCCTGCGCGTCCTTCTTGACGATCCATTTTGTAGTGACCATCGTCTCGCCCGGACCGATGGGCAGAACGCGGAAGCTCAGCGCGTGATCGCCCAGAAAGTGGTTCCAGGTTGAGGGGTAGTTGAAATAAAGCAACGCACCGATGTTGGCTTCACCGGTTGTGTCCAAGCGACCGGCAACCGCAGGCTTGCCATCCATTGTGTAGCTGACGGCCCCGGAAAAAAGGGGGATGCGGGTCATGCGGAAGCGACCGTCTTCGTCCATGACCAATCGGCTGGGCAGGCCTGCCGCTTCGCAGCGATCCCAGTGCTCTTTGAGTTCGAGATCCTCGTCGCCGCCAGCGCCACCCACTGATGGGTTGTCGACGAATGAGTGCATCAATTCCGGGTGAGTAAAATCGCAGTGGTAGCACTCGCGGTTGTTCTCGAAAACCAGTTTCCAGTTGCCCTTCTCGATGATGTTCGACTCAAACGCGACTTTGCAGTCGTCCAGGTTATGAGGCGCAACGAAAGGCGTCAGAGACTTTCTGAATGACGAAAAGTCAGGAGCCACATCAGCGACGCACACATAGATATAGGTTTCAACGACCTCACAATGCACGGACTTCAACCCATGCTGAGACTTGTCGAAATCGTCCCCCATGTTCCCGGCGAAAAGCAGTCTGCCGTCCAGCTCGAAGGTCCATTTGTGGTAAGGGCATACCAGCTTGGCGACCTTGCCGCTAGCTTGCGGGCACACTTTGGAGCCGCGATGACGGCAGGCGTTGTGGAATGCACGAATCTGCCCGTCTGCGCCGCGCACGATCGCGACAGGGTAATCGCCGATTTGCAGCGACAGGTACTGACCCGTCTTCTCCAGCTCAAATGTGTGCCCTGCGAAGATCCAGCTTTTGTGCCAGATCTGTTCCAGATCCTGCCGGTAAACATCTGGGTCGCTATAAAGGGCACCTGGCAGCGCGTGGTCAGGCTTGCGCTGCGAGATTAGATTTGAAACTGCCGATTTAGTGCTCACGGTCAACACACTCCAAAATACCAAAGGGACGACAAAAGACCATTGTTTGCATCAATCTCGAAATTGGATAACGCCATTTCGCCGGTAAAATATCGCTGTTGTAAAGACTACGTCTGCAATCACACCCCAACAAGAAACTTTTACGCTTATCAATGCATAAACAAATGTTATCGATCGATAGCGTAGCTTTAAACCGTTATTCGTAACCAACTGATTTTAAAGGATAAATATTTTTCGATTCTGTGCGCCATATCGCTTTAAAGATGTCTGTGCGAGGAAGACACGCTATTGACCACTCTGTTGCCCCATGCCAGTCTGGATTCAACAGCTAACGGTACTTAGTCAGTAAAACAACCTCTGGCGATCTCGTGTTTGAGCATTGGCAACAGTCCCGTGAAAACATGGAGATTGTTATCGTGTTCAAGGCATCAAGGCTGACGCGCTCGTTGATCTTCCACCTAACTCGCATTCGGAGCATTTATCTTGAAATTTGAAGGTATCTATACACCAGCAGTAACTCCTTATAATTCTGATGGAGATATTGACTGGAATGTGTACTCGGAAGTTTTGGAGTCGCTGATTGAGGCGAAGGTGCACGGCATTATTATCGGCGGGTCGACCGGCGAGTATTATGCGCAGACGTCGGAAGAGCGCACCGAGTTGGCGGCCTACGCCAAAGATGTGATCGGCACTCGGGTGCAACTGATCGTCAGCACCGGGGCGATTCGTACCGAAGATGCGGTTCAGTACGCCAAGGATGCCAAATCGATCAAAGCGGACGCGATTCTCGTCACGTCCCCGCCTTACGCGCTGCCAACCTCGCAGGAAAACGCGATTCACGCGCTCACTATCGATCGCGCAGCGGACTTGCCGATCATGCTTTACAACTATCCGGGGCGCATGTGCGTTTCGATGGATGAAGAATATTTCACGCGTGTCAGCCAATCGAAAAACGTCGTCGCCATCAAGGAAAGTTCCGGCGACATGGGCCAGGTGCATATGCTGGCCCGGCAGTTCCCCAACATCGCCTTGTCCTGCGGATGGGATGACCAGGCCCTCGAGTTTTTCGCCTGGGGCGCCCGCAGTTGGGTGTGCGCAGGTTCCAACTTCCTGCCCAAGGAACACGTGGCGCTTTATGAAGCCTGCGTGATCGAAAAGAACTTCGACAAAGGCCGTCAAATCATGTCGGCAATGATGCCGCTGATGAATGCTCTGGACGGTGGCAAGTTCGTGCAGTCGATCAAGTACGGCTGCGAAGTTGCCGGATTGAAAGTCGGTAATGTGCGCCTGCCATTGCAGCCACTTGAAGCGGACGAAAAGCAGAGTTTCGCGTCGGTCATTGCTGAACTCAAACGTAACGTAGCCAACATTTCTTCGGGAGCCAGCCATGGGTGATCTTCTGAGCAAGGCCGAATATGCCGCTCTGGCCAAAGACATTTCGTTGCCATCCAAGGCGTTCATCAATGGCGCGTTCAAGCCCGCGATCTCTGGCAAAACATTCGCCACGAACAATCCGGCAACCGGTGAGTTTTTGACTGACGTCGCCGCCTGTTCGTCCGAGGATGTCGATTTTGCGGTGAGCAATGCCAAGGAGGCCTTCGAGGACGGACGCTGGAGATCGATTTCTCCCAGGGAGCGCAAAGCGGTTCTGTTGAAGTTTGCAAACCTGCTTGAAAGCCATCAACACGAACTGGCCGTCCTCGAAAGTCTCGATAGCGGCAAGCCGGTCAGTGAATGTCAGTTGGTCGACATCCCCGACACCATCCACACGATCCGCTGGCACGCAGAACTGATTGACAAGATTTACGACAACACCGCCCCGGTTGGCAGCGACGCGCTGACCATGGTGGTCCGGGAGCCGATCGGCGTGGTGGGCTGCGTATTGCCCTGGAACTTCCCGCTGCTGATGCTGGCCTGGAAAATCGGCCCGGCACTCGCTGCGGGTTGTTCGGTCATCGTCAAACCTGCCGAACAAACCTCGCTGACCACGTTGCGCGTTGCTCAGTTGGCGTTTGAAGCCGGCGTTCCCGCCGGCGTCCTCAACATTGTCACCGGCACGGGCAAAGAGGTTGGCGAGCCGATTGGCTTGCATAACGACGTCGACATGGTGAGCTTCACCGGCTCCACCGCGACCGGCCGCCGTTTCCTGCATTACGCCGCCGATTCGAACCTGAAGCGCATCGTCCTTGAGTGCGGCGGGAAAAACCCGGCCGTGGTGATGGACGATGCGCAAGACCTGGACCTCGTTGCTCAGCATGTCGTCAATGGCGCGTTCTGGAACATGGGCGAAAACTGCTCGGCAACTTCTCGTCTGATCGTCCATGCGTCTGTTAAAGACGAGCTGCTGGAGCGCATGGGCGCCTACATCCGCGAATGGAAAATGGGCGACCCACTCGATCCGGAAAACCGCGTAGGGTCGCTGGTCAGCCCTGAGCATTTCGCAAAAGTGAAGTCGTACCTTGAGCACGCCGCCGCCGGAAAGCTTGAAGTGGTTTACGGTGGTGCGACCAAAGACGGTGCCTTTGTAGAGCCAACGGTGATTGACGGTGTTGGTCGAGACAACCGGCTGTTTCAGGAAGAGATCTTCGGCCCGATTCTTTCGGTCACCACCTTCCATTCAATCTCCGAAGCCATTGCCTTGGCCAATGACACGGTATACGGCCTGGCCGCCTCGGTTTATACCGGCAGCCTGCGGCGGGCGATCAAGTTGTCGCGGGAAATTCGCGCCGGCATCGTCACCGTGAACTGCTTTGGCGAGGGCGATGCATCGACGCCATTCGGCGGCTACAAAGAGTCGGGCTTCGGTGGTCGGGACAAATCCATTTTTGCCCATGACCAGTACACCGAAATCAAAACCATCTGGATCGATGTGTCTGATCGGTCGGATGAAGAGACTGAAAAATGAGCACCCATACCATCAAGCGTCTGCCGGTAGACACCGGGGTTTCAGGTTGGGAGGCGATTTCCGCACGCACTGCGCCTGTCCGCATGCTTGATGGAAACGTGACGGCGGATTGGCTGATTATCGGTGCCGGTTTTGCCGGCCTGTCCGCCGCTCGCAGACTTTCACAGTTGCACCCGGGTGACAGCATTGTTGTGGTCGATGCTCATGAAGTCGCCAAGGGGCCGGCGGGCAGGAACTCGGGCTTCATGATCGATGTGCCGCACAGTCTGTCGTCCGGGGAATATTCCGTGGCGAGTGAGTCTGCAACGGCACTGGAAATCACCCAAAATCGTTTTGCGATTGCTTTTGCCGCTGAAGCCGCACGGGAGTACGGCATGTCTGCCGACACTTTCGACCCTTCCGGGAAGATCAACGCGGCCGCCACTGCGCGGGGATTGAAGCTGAACGTCAATTACGCACAATCCCTTGAGCGCATTGGCGAGAAGTTCGAGATGTTTGATGCCGCGCAAATGCGCGAAATCACCGGGTCCGCCTATTACCACGGTGGGATCTACACGCCCGGCGCAGTGTTGATTCAACCCGCGCAATACATTAGAGACCTGGCAGCAGGGCTGGAAGGGAAAATCACGCTGTTCGAACGCTCTCCGATTATTGAATTGACCAGGCAGGGAAGCGGTTGGAGCGCTCGATCTCATAACGGGACGGTGCACGCACCCAAGGTCATTCTTGGGGTTAACGGCCACATTGAAGACTTTGGTCATTATCAGGGACGTCTGCTGCACGTCTTTACGTACGCCTCCATGACGGCAGCGTACAGTGATGATGCATTCAGGAAAGACGTGCCGGGTAGAGCCAAGTGGGCATTGTTGCCAGCTGATCCAATGGGAGCGACTGTTCGTAAAATCTCTACAGACGGTCTCTCTCGTATCGTCATCCGGACAAAATTCACCTATGACCCGAGTATCCAGGTCACGCCAGAACGTGTAGCGGCGGTGGCCAAGGAGCAGCGACACTCCTTGGACGCCCGCTTTCCGGAATTGAAATCCACTGCGTTGGAATTCAGTTGGGCCGGCCGTCTGTGTCTGAGTCGTAACAGCGCCGCTGCATTTGGCGAGATCGAAGAAAACCTGTATTCGGCTTGCTGCGAAAATGGGTTGGGAACGGTCAAGAGCACCCTGGCGGGTGTAATGGCGGCGGAGTTGGCTTCAGGTACACGTTCTGATTTTCTGGCCAGTTTCAGTCACGCACCAGGACCCAGCAGGTTACCCCCCAAAATAATAACGAAGCTGGGCGTCAGTTCGGTTATTCGTTGGCATGAGTTTTGGGCCGGGCGAGAAGGTTAATAAGTTAAGTCGTCGGCTTTCTATAAAGGCCGTTTAACAAGTCACTAATAAGAACGGAACAATCCATGAAGAGTATCTGGAAGGCATTCTGCGCGCTCGCGTTTGTGGGCATGATGAGTTTGCAGGCACAGGCTGAAGAAAAAAACATAGTAATGGGGACCATGTCCTGGGAGGATTTGGTGCCCATTACCGGCATTACCAAGAAGGTACTTGAGAACGCTGGGTATACCGTAAAAGTCGTGGAGTTTTCCGAGTGGGGTATCGCCTACGCTGCACTCAGCAAAGGGGATATTCAGGTGTTGGCCTCCCAGATTGATTACGCCGCCGCCGATTATTGGAAAAAGAACAAGAACAAAATCGAGAAGCTGTCACCGGTCTCCTTTGGTCTTTATCAGGGCATGGCAGTACCCAGTTACGTAGACATCGATTCCATCGAACAGCTGAATGCAAACGCGGACAAACTGGGGAACAGAATCATTGGCATCGAACCTGGCTCGGGTTTGATGAGTGACGCGAACAACGTGGTCAAAGCGTACGACATCAAGCTCAAGCTGGTCGAAGGCAGTACTTCGGCAATGACCGCGGCTTTGAAGTCGGCAGTCGACCGAAAAGAATGGGTGGCGGTAACCGTCTGGGATCCTTCCTGGATGACCAAGAAATTCGATCTAAAATTCTTGAAAGATCCAAAAGGGGTCTTCCCGCCATTGCAGGGTTATTACTGGATCGGGCACAAAGGCTTCGCTGAAGCCAATCCGCGTGTGCGTGAACTGATGGCCAGCGTTTATGTACCCATCACCGACATCACCGCAATGAATGCTGAAGTCAAGGATGGCAAGACCATGGACGAGGCTATCAAGGGCTGGATAGATAGCCATACAGATCTTGTCAATCGTTGGGGAAATATCAAGAACTATTGAGTTTTGTTTGTTTGCCACTGCCGCCCTTTGATTAATTAAAAAAACCAGCAAACAACTGGTTCGATGGATTGCGAAATGACGATGGCCACAATTAATACTGACGAAGTGCTGGTGGATTGCCAGTCGGTTTGGAAGATCTTCGGTAAAAATGCACCGACAGCCATGGATGCGGTTGTTCAGCAGGGTCTTTCAAAGACCCGGATCCTGCAAAACTATGGCTGTGTGGTCGGGGTTTCCGATGTCAGTCTCCAGGTTCGCCGGGGGGAAATCTTTTGCATCATGGGTTTGTCCGGCAGTGGCAAATCCACCCTTATACGGTTGCTGAACAAGCTGATCACCCCGAGCTCGGGGAAGGTGCTGGTCAAAGGCAAGGACGTTTCATCCTTGTCGCCGGCACAACTGCGAGAGGTGAGGGCGCGTCACATCGGTATGGTCTTTCAAAGCGTTGCCTTGCTGCCTAACCGTACGGTTCTTGAGAACACCGCGTTTGGCCTGGAAGTGCAGGGTGTGGGCAAGGCTGAACGTTACAAAGTGGCCGAGCAGGCGCTGGCGAAGGTTGGATTGAGCGAGTGGACTTCACGCTATCCAGGCGAGCTGTCCGGCGGCATGCAACAACGGGTCGGACTGGCGCGTGCACTCACTGCCGACCCGGAAATAATCTTGATGGATGAGCCGTTCAGCGCGCTTGATCCGCTGATTCGCCGACAGTTGCAGGATGAGTTCCGCCAGCTGACCAAGGAGCTGGGCAAGTCCGCGGTGTTCATTACACACGACCTGGACGAGGCCATCCGCATCGGTGACCGCATTGCGATCATGAAGGATGGCGCCATCATTCAGGTTGGCACCGCCGAGGAAATCGTGCTCAACCCGGCTGACGACTACGTGGCGGAATTCGTCGCCGGCATTTCCCGATTGCATCTGGTCAAGGCTCACTCGGTCATGACGTCGGTCCAGGCCTACAAGGCAGCACACCCGACATGCGACATCTCCAGGCTGACCAAAACCTCGCTTGACGCCGATATCGATGAACTTATCGGATTAACGATGAAGTCCGAGCGTGACGCGCTCGCCGTCGTCGATAACGGCACAGTGGTCGGGATCATTACCCCGCGTGATCTGCTGCGGGGCGTGCAAGGTATTCCCAATGAATTGGCGCCCTTAGCAACTGCCAATGCGATGGAGGCGTCCGCATGAGCACGCCGGATTTTTCCAGTCAGTTCGATGCATCCATTGATACGGGGTTGGAATGGCTTTCAGATAATGGCGAGTTCGTGTTCGATGCCGTCAATGCGGTGCTCAATGGCATTTACGAAGGCGTGCTGTGGTGTATCGCTTATCCAGCGCATTACGTTGTGGCGATTGTCCTGGCGTTGATTGGCTGGCGTGTGGCTGGCGTTCGCTTCGCGATTCTCTCAGGTCTGGCATTGTTGCTGTGCGACCTCATCGGGTTGTGGCCACAGACAGTCAGTACGCTTGCACTGGTGCTCACCGCTACCGTGTTGGCACTGGCGGTCGCCATTCCGCTGGGAGTCATCGCGGGTCTGGCGCCGGCCTTTGATCGTGTGGTTGATCCTTGTCTGGATTTGATCCAGACGATGCCGCCCTACATCTACCTGCTACCGGCCATTGCACTGCTCGGCTACGGCCCTGCCACGGCGCTGTTGGCGACTTTTATCGTCGCGCTTCCCCCTGCGCTACGACTGACCTCCCTGGGTATTCGCATGACGCCCAAGGAGTTCATCGAGTTGGGAGATGCCAGCGGCGTGACGGGTATGCAGATGTTTTTCAAGATCCGCTTACCGTTCGCCATGCCCAGCATCATGGCTGGCGTTAACCAAAGCCTGATGATGGCATTCGGCATGGTTGTCATTGCAGGCATTGTAGGTTCGGGCGGTTTGGGCGAGGCGATTTACGGGTCCATCCGTACTTTGGATATCGCCAAGTCGATCAACGCAGCCATCGCAATCGTCATTCTGACCATGATTCTGGATCGTTTGGCGCAGAGCGCTGCACAGGCGCGGGTGGGGGCTTCCCAATGACAACGCACATTCAATTTTCTCCAGGCGATTACCTGGCGCCTGCCGTTGATTGGCTGAACACGAATTTACATGGTTTGTTCAAAGGGATCAGTCAGGTCGTTGAGGCGGTACTCGGTGCAGTGGAGGGAGCACTGCTGGCACCCCATCCGTATTTGTTCATCGGTATTGTCGTCGTCGCGGCGTTCTTTTTTGCCAATAAGCGGGTCGCTGTTTTCGCTGCGGTGATGTTGGCTTTCTGTTTGTTCGCTGGCCTTTGGGTCGCGTCCATCCAGACGATCGCGCTCGTCAGTGTGGCCGTCCTGATCTCGGTGTCCATCGCTTTCCCGCTGGGAGTTCTGGCGGCCCGGGTGAAGCGTGTAGATGAAGCGTTGCTGCCGATTCTGAACATCATGCAAACCGTGCCGCCCTGGGTTTACCTGATCCCCGCAGTGATGCTGTTCAGTTTGGGACGGGTGCCCGCGATCATCGCAACGATTGTTTACGGCATCCCGCCGATGCTCAGATTGACGACCCTGGCCTTCAAACAGCTGCCCAAGGATCTCCTTGAGTTGGGCCAGGCGTCCGGTGCTTCACCTAAAGACGTTCTGTTCAAAATTGAACTGCCGACTGCCGCACCCACGCTGTTGGTAGGCCTGAACCAATGCATCCTCATGTCGCTGGCGATGGTGGTACTGGCAGGTCTGGTGGGGGCGGGCGGTCTGGGGGCTGAAGTGACCCGTGGCCTCTCCAGGATGGAGATGGGATTAGGCCTTCGAGCGGGCCTGGCCATTGTCGCTATTGCACTGCTGTTGGATCGACTGTCACGGGGCGCGTTGCAGCGTCACTCCCCCAGCAAACTCCTTTGAAAGGGCATCAGTATGAGACGCAGCTTTTTTTGCATTGATTCGCACGCGTGCGGCAACCCGGTTCGGGTTGTAGCGGGCGGAGCGCCGCTGATGCCCTCCGTATCGATGGCCGAACGTCGCGATATTTTCGTGCGTGACCACGACTGGGTACGTACCGCATTGATGTTCGAACCTCGGGGACACGACATCATGTCTGGTGTCATTATTTATCCATCGGTACGTGATGACTGCGACTTCGGTGCGCTGTTTATCGAAGTCAGCGGCTGCCTGCCGATGTGTGGCGCGGGCACCATCGGATTATCGACCGTGGTCATTGAAGAGGGCCTGGTGACGCCTCGTGAGCCGGGAAAACTGGCGATTGAAACACCGGCGGGACGGGTCGATGTCGAATACACCCTGGGCGGTGAATTTGTCGAGTCGATTCGCTTGTTCAACGTAGCCAGCTACCTGCACAGCGCCGATGTGGTGGTAAAAGTACCTGGTATTGGTACGTTTACGGTGGACATCGCCTACGGCGGGAATTTCTATGCGGTGGTCGAACCACAGGCGTGCTGGACTGGGTTCGAAGGGCAGACGACGGCTGACATCGTGGGGTTGAGCCAGAAGCTGCGCGCAGCGCTCTCGGCCATTTGTGACCCTGTGCATCCAGAGAACAGTAGAATCAGTGGTGTTCATCACATCATCTGGTGTGACAAACCACAGAGTAGAACCGTGCATGGCCGCTGTGCAGTGTTCTACGGTGATAAAGCTATTGATCGTTCTCCCGGCGGTACCGGTACCTCGGCACGGATGGCTCAGCTCTTCGCAAAGGGGCAGCTGAACGTCGGTGATATTTACCGACTTGAAAGTCTGATCGGTACAATCTACGAAGGAAAGGTTGAGGCGTCGGTAAAAGTCGGAACCTTCGACGCAATGAAGCCAAGTGTCAGCGGCTGGGCTGAGGTGATAGGTCACAACACTATTTTTGTCGATGACAAGGACCCTCTGGCCCACGGGTTCCAGCTCGCATAAACAGTGCGTTCGTTAGAGTAAACAAGCGAGGCGTAAAGTGATCGAACGACGAGATTTCAGCGGGTGTATGAAAGGTAAAAACCTGCGCTATCTGGAAGAGACTCGCAGCGAGCCGACGGCTCATGCCCGGGCAGGTTTTTTACTGCTCGAGCACTTCTCGTTGCCTGCATTTACGCAGGCGCTCGATACGATTGTCACTGCCAACCTTTTGCGGCCTACGTTGTTCTCTTCACGAACCTTCGGGTTGCAGGACGGAGAGGTCACCAGCGACCTTGGCCTGATCATTCGACCGGATGCGCGTTTGGACGTGGCAGCACTCAAAGACCTTGATTTGCTGGTCATATGCGGCGGCTATCGCACTGAACTCAAAGTCAATCACGAGCTGATCAGCATCCTTAAAACGGCATCGGAACTGGGTATCACCCTGGCCGGGCTGTGGAATGGGGCGTGGTTTTTGGGCGTGTCAGGTTTGCTTGAGGGGTATCGTTGTGCGATTCATCCCGAACACCGACCTGCGCTCGCAGAAATTTCAAAAGTCACGCATGTCACCAGTGAAGCATTTGTCATGGATCGAGACAGGCTCACGGCTTCGAGTCCGGCGGGTGCTTATCATATGGCTCTCGAGTGGATCAAAGGGCTGCACGGCAAGGCGCTTGTCGAGGGCATCGAAGACATTCTGTCTTTCGAGGAGTCGCGGTATCGGCGTATCAAACCGACACAGAACATCTCGTTGAGCGCCCCCCTCAAAGAGGTGGTCAAACTGATGGACGCCAACCTTGAAGAACCGTTGCAAATGGAGCAACTGGCGGTCTATGCCGGACGTTCCCGTCGACAAATAGAGCGCTTGTTCAAAGAACAACTGGGTACCACACCGCAACGGTATTACCTGGAATTACGCATTACCGAAGCACGGCGATTACTTCAGCACACAGAGCTGTCTCAGGTTGATGTGCTGGTCGCATGCGGCTTTGTTTCACCGAGCCATTTCAGCAAATGCTACAGCTCGTACTTTGGTTACCGGCCTTCGAGAGAAACACGGCTGGTGAAATAAAGTACGCCTGATCAAACCTTTGTGATTGGCGGTGTTTACCGCGACGGTGGGCTAACGACTTCGTGGCGTGGCTGTTTGTGCTGGATGCGTTAGTGAAACGCTTCAAAACCTGATGTTGCTGACACGCTAAGGAGGAGGGCATGAGCGAAGTGCGATTGAAGAGCGATCAAACAAAAAACACGGCGTACTTGACTACGCCCACCGTTGCCGCTGGTCCTGGGGTCACAAGGCCCCAACTCGGGATTTTCCTATGCCTGCTTTCAATGCTTATCTTTGCGAGCCAGGACGGAATAACCAAGGTGCTTGTCAAAGACCTCCCGGTTGCCCAACTGGTCATGGTGCGCTATTGGGTATTTGTCGTTTTTGCCTTCGGATATGCCGCCTACCAAGGTAGGGTCAAGGAACAGTTTCGGAGCAAGCACCCTTGGCTCCAAATCATTCGAGCGCTGTTAGCCGTGGGTGAAATAGTACTGTTCGGAGTCGGGCTGCGTTATTTAGGCCTGGCTGAAATGCATGCTCTCTATGCGGTATTCCCTCTGATGACTTTGGCATTGGCGGGGGGGCTGCTGGGAGAGTTTGTCGGGCTACGACGTTGGATAGCGGCTGCCATAGGGTTCACCGGGACACTGATCATCCTCCGACCAGGCGCGGGCGTCTTTGAACTCGCAGCGCTGATTCCCCTGCTGTCTGCTTTGGGGTTTGCAGTATTCAATGTACTGACGCGCCGAATTAGCCAGCACGATTCCTTTGCGACGAACATGCTTTTTATGGCAAGTGTGGGTGCCCTGACGATCACATTTGTGGGGCTGCCCGCATGGGTTTCTCCGACTCCGGTCCAGGGCCTCTTGATGGGGATCCTGTCATTGACGGGAGTAGTCGCTCAGATACTGCTTATTCAAGCACTGAAATACGCGACCGCTTCTACACTGCAGCCTTTCAACTATGCGCTTCTGGTGTTCGCCACGTTGATTGGTGTGATCGTCTTTTCCGAGCGCCCTGATACCTGGGTGGTTGTCGGCGCAGCGTTGGTGATTATCGGTGGGCTGTATGCGATTAAAGCGAAGGCGTGAACGTACCTGAGTGGTAGGAGCTGCCGAAGGCTGCGATCTTTTGATCTTGCTTTTGCGATCTGGAGATTGCTGAAGATCTAGATCAAAAGATCGCAGCCTTCGGCAGCTCCTACAGGGGAACGCGTGCACCACCAAACAACGAGGTCGAGCGTTAGCTCGCCTCGCGGTGCTGTTGCGGTGCACGCCCCCTCATGCCCTCCTGCTCCTTAGGCCGCGATAAACAGCTTGTGCGGATCCATGACGAATTTCTTCGGCGCCCCGGCATCGAACTCGTGGTAACCGCGCGGCGCGTCGTCCAGGCTGATCACCTGCACGCCGACAACCTCGGCAATGTTGATCCGGTCCCACATGATCGCCTGCATCAGCTGACGGTTGTACTTCATCGTCGGGGTCTGGCCGGTGTGGAAGCTGTGGGACTTGGCCCAGCCGAGGCCGAAACGGATGTTCAGGCTGCCATGCTTGGCGGCTTTGTTGGCCGCGCCAGGGTCTTCGGTGACATACAGACCGGGGATACCGATATTGCCGGCGACCCGCACCACGCCCATCAGCGCGTTGAGCACATCGGCCGGGGCCTCGTGCTGCGCGCCGTCATGGCCGTGGCCACGGGCTTCGAAGCCGACCGCATCGACCGCACAATCGACTTCCGGCTCACCGAGCAGGTTGGCGATTTGCTCGTGCAGCGGAGTGTCCTGGGTCAGGTCGGCGATCTCGAAGCCTTGGGCCTTGGCATGCGCCAGACGCAGCGGATTGACGTCACCGACGATCACCACCGCCGCACCCAGCAGACGGGCGGAGGCGGCAGCAGCCAGTCCGACCGGACCGGCACCGGCGATATACACCGTGCTGCCAGGGCCGACACCGGCGGTCACCGCGCCGTGGTAGCCGGTCGGCAGGATATCGGAGAGGCAGGTCAGGTCGCGGATTTTCTCCATGGCCTTGTCGCGGTCGGGCAGCTTCAACAGGTTGAAGTCGGCATACGGCACCAGCACGTATTCGGCCTGGCCGCCAACCCAGTCGCCCATGTCCACATAGCCATAGGCACCGCCGGGGCGCGCCGGGTTGACCGTCAGGCAGACGCCGGTGTGCTGTTCCTTGCAGCTGCGACAACGGCCGCAGGCGACGTTGAACGGCACCGAGACCAGGTCACCGATCTGCACGTTTTCCACGTCACGGCCCCTCTCGATCACCTCGCCGGTGATCTCATGGCCAAGCACCAGCCCGACCTGGGCCGTGGTCCGGCCACGCACCATATGCTGGTCGGAGCCGCAGATATTGGTCGAAACCACGCGCAGGATCACGCCATGGTCGATGCGCTTGCCGCGTGGGTCTTCCATTTTCGGATAGGGGATGGTCTGCACCTCGACCTTGCCTGCGCCGAGATACACGACACCACGATTACCAGACATGCTTTCACCTCGCTTTTGTTGTTGTGAGAACACGGCCCTTGTACTGCGAAGGGGCGCGCGGCCTTACAGTGCGGCGGTATATGTCTTGCGTTTGCGTGTGATGCAGAATTGGTTGGAAGTCACCTTCCAACCATGCGTAATTAGCAGTCATCGCATCAATCCTACGCCTGGTATCAGCACTCTGCGAGGGCATTTGGCACCCAATCATCACCTGTTTCCAGCCATGCTCCGAACAATCGCCATCGCAGGTTCCGATGCTTGCTGGAGGTATGCATCCCTGCGTGCCTGATGCGTCTATGATTCAGCCTGGATCTTCTATGAGGACGCAGTACTTACCAACAGGATCAGTGCCTGTATCCCCAGATATCCACCTGCAGCGTTAGGTTAAGTCTCTCTTTCCCCTCAGTTTCCATGGATTCAGGGGCTAACCCCGGACGATAGGAGCAAGCGCGATGATTGCGGACTGGACTGGTCAGGTAGCGCTTGTCAGTGGCGCGGGTAGTGAGCGAGGCATTGGCATTGCGATTGCGAAGCGACTGGGCAACCTGGGTGTGAGGTTGATCGTCACAGGCAGCAGTGCTCGCATCCATGATCGGGTGGAGGAGTTACGTGCCGCAGGATTTGAAGCGCAAGGTCGTGAGGCAGACTTGAGTAAAGAGGATCAAGTCCTTGAACTTACCACTTGGGCAGAATCGGTATGGGGGCGAATCGATATTCTGGTGAACAATGCCGGGATGGCTGCGCAGGGTCATCCGGAGCCTTTTGCCGATCTGGCGGACATGAGTGTCGATAGCTGGAATCTTTCAATCGCTCGAAATCTGACAACCGCCTTTCTGCTCACCCGTGGAGTTTTGCCGGGGATGCGCAACAGACACTACGGTCGTATCGTCAATGTCAGCTCCACGACAGGCACTCGGGCGGGTAATCCAGGAGAGGCGGCTTATGCTGCGGCCAAAGCGGGAATGGTGGGTATGAACATGAGCCTGGCCCTTGAGGTTGCGGGCTATGGAATCACTGTGAACTCGGTCGCGCCGGGCTGGATCGCCACTGGGTCAAGTACCCCAGAGGAAGTGAATGCAGCGAAGTACGTCCCGGTTGGCAGGGCCGGTCGCCCGGAAGAAGTGGCTGCTGCCGTTACGTTCCTGGCCTCACCTGAGTCCAGTTACATTACCGGTGAGTTGCTGGTGGTCGATGGTGGCAATTGCCTGATAGAAAACAAAGCGCCCAAGTAATGAATGCGTGTCCGCTGCAAAATTTTGCAGCGAGCCAGAGTCTGGCTTCGCGCAACCTGCGACGGAGGTGGGTAAGTGACTCCCTCCGTCGCAAGTCAGGCTGATTCGATCAAAATGGCAGTGGTAGTTTCGCTGTGCGCCCCCCATCCACCACGAGCACCTGCCCGGTGATGAAGGCCGATGACTCCGAGGCCAGGAAAACGACTGTCCCGCCAACATCCGTCGGCAATCCGGTACGTCCGACCGGATGAAGGCGCAGGAGTGCCTGGCGCGCCGCATGGGGATCAGCTTGAGCGGCGAGGTACGCATCACTCAACTCGGAATTGATCCACCCTGGAGCAATGGCATTGCAGCGGATGCCGTCCCGGCCGAGATCGACTGCCAAGGCTCGGGTCAGCCCATGGATACCGGCCTTGGAGGCACAGTACGCGGCATGTTCAGGGTTGGCGCCTATCCCTTCGATCGACCCGATGTTGATGATGCTGCCACCGCCTCGCTGACGCATCTGGGGCACCAACGCCTTGCACAAGAACGCTGGCGCCCGCAGATTGACAGCCATCATGCGATCCCAGTCCTGCTCGGTCATCTCATCAATCGATTTTTCGAACATGAACCCCGCATTATTCACCAGGACATCGACTCCGCCGAGCTGCTCCCGGGCTATTTGCGCGATCACATCGGGGGACTCCACCGAAGTGAGATCTGCCTCGACGAAATAGACCTGAGGGTGATTTTGCAAGTCGGCGTCCAGTGCCTGACGCTGAGCGATCAACACAGTAGCTCCCGCCTCAAGCAATTGTTCGGTGATGCCTCGACCAATCCCTCTGCCACCCCCGGTCACCACTACATTTTTACCATTGAGCATCGCTACTTCTCCTTAGCCGGATACCGGCTTGGCGCCTGTGACTTCTACCGTTTCACCGGCGATGTACCTGGCCTCGTCGGACGCCAGAAATGCGATGACATCCGCAATGTCTTCAGGTTCGGCGATACGGCCTAATGGCACGCTCTTGTTTAGCTCTTGCACGGCTTTGTCCGGATCCAGGCCGCGACGTTCAAAGCCGCTGCGTATCATCGGGGTATTGATTTCGTGCGGGCACACAGCATTGACACGGATGCCCAAAGGGGCGCAATCGCGACCCAGATTTTTGGTTAAAGCCGCGACGGCCCCTTTGCTTGTGCAATACGCCACGTGGGCGGGGCCTGGATAAATTCCCCAGACAGATGATGTGTTGACGATTGCGGCGCCCGGACGATTTTTCATGTGCGGTATCGCGGCACGGCAGATGAAGAACACTGCATTCAGGTTTACGCCCATGGCGTCAAACCACATGTCGTCAGTGGTTTCCTCAATCGTGCCGCGGGGAATGATGCCCGCATTGTTCAACACGATATCGATCCCCGAAAAAATATCTACGGCAGTTTGGACAATCGCTTCGCAGTATTCTTTTCGGCGTAAATCGCCTGCCACGTAGTGCACTTCGGCGCCCAAGTCACGAACTTTGGCTGAGATTGATTTGCAACCGGCTTCGTCAAGATCAGATAAAACAAGTTTTGCGCCTTCTCGGGCGAACAATAACGCTAACGCTTGTCCGACACCGCCGGCAGCGCCGGTAATGAGCACCACTTTATTATTGAATTTCATATGGCAACCTGCCTGGTAGTTTTTTGGCGCAGCCATTATTTAATTTCAATGGATCGCAGCGTCTAGCAACTTTTTTACTGGGCCAAAGATAACCAGGCGTTATCTAAAATTACTGACTCGAGAATGGAATCGCGCCCAAGACAGCCCAACGGAGCGGCGCACGAAGTTTGTTTTCTTTGTGCTCCGCGCTTTCTGTCTCTGGATGGGAATCTCCAATGATCCCAATGTGGCTAGTGCGTATTCCTTTGAAGCGTGTGGAGAAACAGGCATGCTAAGGCTACGAAGTCAATAAAATGTACTTAGGTGTACATTTGATGAGGCATCAGAGTACATTCGCGTTACGCATTTTTGAAGAAGGTGAGCGCGATGTCCCAGTTAGGGAAGGCACGTGGTAAGGCCCAGGATGCAGGTTGGCGCGGGTCCCCGGAGGGTTGGCTCGAAGCCGCCTACGAAGCCCTGAAGGAATCGGGCATCGATGCCGTTCGGGTCATGCCGCTGGCCAAGCGCCTGGGCTTGTCACGAACCAGCTTCTACTGGTTTTTTGAGGATCGTGAACAATTGCTCGCCGCCTTGCTTTCACGCTGGCGGGAGACCAATACGGGGGGCTTGATCCGGCAAAGTGAAAGCTATGCCGAAAGCATCTCGGAGGCGATCCTGAATGTGTTCGAGTGCTGGCTCAACCCGCAACTGTTCGACTCGCAATTCGAGTTCGCCGTGCGCAGCTGGGCGCTTCAGTCAGCTGAAGTGGCTCAAGAGGTCGCTACCGTAGACGAGCAGCGCATGAATGCCCTGGCGAGCATGTTCAAGCGCTTCGGCTATGACAGCCAGGGCGCTGATGCGCGAGCCAGAACGATTTATTTGACCCAGATCGGCTACATCACCATGAACACGACTGAGTTGATCACTGTGCGCTTCCAACGCATTCCTCATTACGTGAGCATCTTCACCGGGAAAGTACCCAAGCAGCGCGAGCTGGATCGTTTTTACGGGAAATTCGGCTATGCCGAAAAAGAGCCCGGGGTTTTCGTGCCCTTGACAGATACCTTCGAGGAGACGTCTGCAGATGCTCAATGAGACGCTAGGCATTATTGGAGGAACGGGGTGGTTGGGCGCAGCGATCGCCAAGGCAGTGCTGGCAAAGACATTGGTGCCGACGGGCAATCTGATCATTTCCAACCGCACGGGCAGCCATCCATTGGCACAGCAAGGCGCTTGCCTGGTCACAGATAACCAGGACCTGGTGGATCGCAGCGACGTAGTCATCATCGCGGTTCGCCCCGAGCATTTCGCCGGCTTGAACATCAACGCGACGGGCAAAACAGTCATTTCACTGATGGCCGGGATTACAGCGCAGGCGATTGCTGAACAGACATCGGCTTCGGCGGTCGTGCGGGCGATGCCCAACGCGGCGGTAGAAATCGGGCAGTCTTTTACGCCTTGGTACTGCTTCGGAGAGATAGAGGCCGCGACGAAGAATTTCGTGCAGCACCTTTTCGAGTGTGTGGGCACTGCCGCCGAAGTTCAGCAAGAGGATTTCATCGATTACCTTTCTGCACTATCGGGCACCGGCCCGGCCTTTCCTGCGTTATTGATGACGGCGCTGGCCAATCAGGCGATGGTCGCAGGCATACCTGCGGAAATCGCACAACTTGCCGCGAAAAATGTCGTCGTAAACAGTAGTCAACTGTTGGCCAGCCGCGATGCTCAGCAGATGATCGACGCGTTGGTTGCCTATCGAGGGGTGACGGCCGCCGCGTTGCAAGCGATGACGCAAGGGCACTTCGAAGAACAAATCGGCAGGGCTTTGCAAGCAGGTGCTGCCGTTGCCCAAAGAGGGCTTCAGGCCTGAAAACCGAAGCCCCTCCACAGGGGCTCCGGTAAGCGTCGTTTACTCTGCCTTGAAGCAGTAAACGGCCAGCTTGTTACCGTCCAGATCCCGGGCGTAGGCAGCGTAGGCATTTTCAGCCCAGCCACGTGAGCCTGGCAGGCCTTCGCACACGCCACCGTTCGCCAATGCGGCTGTATGGAAGGCATGGACCGCAGCGCGGTTCGGTGCTTCGAAACTGACGGTGACACCGTTGCCGACGGTGGCCGGATTTCCATTTGCCGGTTTGAGTACGAAGAACGAAGGCTTATCGATGCCCCAGATGGAGCCGGCCTCGTCGAGATCGGCGACGCGCTTCAGGCCAATCTCCTTCAAAACGACATCATAGAATGCGCGTGCTTTTTGCAGATCTTTGGTGCCGACGGTTACATGAGTAAAAACAGACATCTTTGTTTCCTTACTGTTGGTGGTGATTGGACTGTCGACGGATCGGAGACCCGTCGGATATCAGAAATGAATGACGGTGCGAATGCTTTGCCCGGTGTGCATCAACTCGAATGCCTGGTTGATCTCTTCCAGGGGCATGTTGTGGGTGATGAAGGTTTCCAGCGGGATTTCACCGCGGCCGGCCTTCTCCACATAACCGGGAAGCTCCGTGCGACCTTTTACGCCGCCGAAAGCGCTACCACGCCATACGCGACCGGTGACCAGCTGGAAGGGGCGAGTGCTGATTTCCTGGCCGGCGCCGGCCACACCGATGATGATCGACTCGCCCCAACCCTTGTGGCAGCACTCCAGTGCCGCTCGCATCAGCTGCACATTGCCGACGCACTCGAACGAGTAATCGACGCCACCGTCGGTGAGTTCGGCGATGACGTCCTGGATAGGCTTGTCATGTTCCTTGGGGTTGATGAAATCCGTCGCGCCCAGCGACATAGCAACATCGCGCTTGGCTGGGTTGATATCGATCGCAATGATGCGTCCGGCGTTGGCCATTTTTGCGCCGATGATTGCGGCGAGACCGATACCGCCCAGCCCAAAAATCGCGACGCTAGCGCCAGCCTCTACCTTGGCGGTGTTGAGTACGGCGCCAATGCCCGTGGTCACCCCACAGCCGAGCAGGCAAACCTGATCCAGCGGAGCCTCCTTTGGAATCTTCGCCAGGGAAATTTCAGGCAGCACGGTGTACTCGGAAAAAGTCGAGCAACCCATGTAGTGGAACAGTGGCTTGCCGTCGTAGGAAAAACGCGAGGTGCCGTCGGGCATCAGGCCTTTGCCCTGGGTCGCCCTGACGGCCTGGCAGAGGTTGGTCTTGCCGGAGAGGCAGAATTTGCACTGCCGACATTCCGCGGTATAGAGCGGAATCACATGGTCGCCGACTTGCAGCGAAGTCACGCCTTCGCCGATGGCTTCGACCACACCACCGCCTTCGTGCCCCAGCACAGTGGGGAAAATACCTTCGGGATCGCTTCCCGAAAGGGTGAAGGCGTCGGTGTGGCAGACGCCAGTGGCGACGATGCGAACCCGTACTTCGCCAGCTTTGGGCGGGGCGACATCGATGGTGACCAGCTGCAACGGTTCATTGGGGGCGAACGCGACAGCAGCCCTGGATTTCAAGGTCTGTGCTGACATGGAAAAGCCTCGTTAATTGCAACGCAGTTGACTTGAGAGAACGATAAAGCCGTGGCGAGGGAGCTTGCTCCCGCTGGGCTGCGCAGCAGACCCATTTTTATGAGCGCTTCGCACTGGAGCGCCAGCCCGGTCAAGCGGGAGCAAGCTCCCTCGCCACGGGTTTACCGAACTCCTTAAATGCAGCATCAGTCCCTGAACCTTAAGATCAGGGACATGACTTCAGATGTCTTTCAGTAGCCGCAGCGCATCGTAGATGGCGGCGTGGGTATTGCGCGCCGAGACCGCATCGCCGATCCGAAACAGTTGGAAACGGCCTTCAGGGTTGGTCACGATGTTCTGGGTTTTGCCGGCGATCAGATTGTGCTGCTCGACTGCGCCGTCATTGCTCGAATGGGGTCGCAGATCGAAGTACAAGTCGTCCAGGGGAAGGGTGCCGTGGTTGATCACGACTTGATCGACCACCCGCTGTTTATGCACCTGGCCATAATCGCTGCCGAAGTTGGCAACCAACTGCCCGTCGCGCTTCTCTACGGAGTCGACCCGATACGTGACCGTAAAGGTAACGTCCAGGTCCTGCAGGCTGCGCATGTAAGGCACCAGGTTCATCGCCATCACCTCCGGCGAAAACGACCGGTCAGGCGTGACGATCTCCAGTTTTGCACCGCTGTTGGCGATGACCTCTGCTGCTTGTAGCGCCGCATGGTCGCCCGCGTCGTCGAAGATCAGCACGTTCTTGCCGGGCTTGACGTCGCCGGAAATGATGTCCCAGGTCGACACCACCAATTCATTGCCATGTTTGAGCACCTCGGTGTGCGGCAAGCCACCCGTGGCAACGATCACCACATCCGGCTCTTCAGCCAGGACCGTCTCGGCCTCGGCCCACGTGTTGAAGTGGAACTTCACACCCAGGCGTTCGCATTGCGCCATGCGCCAGTCGATGATGCTGATCATCTCGCGGCGTCGTTCGCTGAGCGCAGTCAATCGGATCTGCCCGCCGGGCTGGTCGGCGACTTCGAACACCGTGACGTCGTGGCCACGTTCACCGGCGACCCGCGCTGCCTCCAGACCCGCGGGGCCGGTGCCGATCACCACCACCTTGCGCTTGGCCGGCGCCTTGGGAATTTCGTGGGGCATGGTGGTTTCACGCCCGGTTGCGGCGTTGTGGATGCAATACGCGGCGCCGCCTTGATAGATGCGGTCCAGGCAGTAGTTCGCACCTACACAGGGGCGGATGTCTTCTTCGCGCTTTTCGATGATCTTGCGCACGATGTGCGGATCGGTCATGTGCGCTCGGGTCATGCCGATCATGTCTACCTTGCCGGAGGCAATGGCGTGTCGAGCCGTGGCGACATCCGGGATCTTGGCTGCATGGAAAGTAGGGAAGCCGGTGGCCGAGCGGATCTCGCCGGCAAAATCCAGGTGCGGCGAGTTGCGCATGCCCTGGATCGGAATCACATCGGTCAGGCCGGCATCGGTATCAATGTGCCCGCGTACGACGTTGAGGAAGTCGACCAGGCCGCTGTCCTTGAGCATGTGAGAAATCTGCATGCCGTCCTTCGCACCGAAGCCACCGGGCAGGTCTTCATCGCCGGTGTAGCGCACCCCGAGCAGGAAGTCTTCGCCACAGCGTTGGCGGATACCGCGCAGGACGTCAAAGGTGAAGCGCAGTCGGTTTTCCAGCGAGCCGCCGTACGGGCCGTCAAGATCGTTGGTCAATGGCGACCAGAACTGATCCATGAGGTGACCGTAAGCCTGCAACTCCAGGCCATCGAGACCCGCCGCCTTCATGCGTTCGGCGGCATCCACGTAGTCCTTGATGATTCGATCGATGTCCCAGTCTTCCATCTTTTTCGGAAAGGCCCGGTGGGACGCTTCACGGCGATGAGAAGGCGATACGACCGGGAGCCAGTCAGCCTTGTCCCAGCGCGTGCGCCTTCCCAGGTGGGTCAACTGAATCATCACCGCCGCGCCGTGTTCGTGGCATTCGTCGGTCAGGTCCTTCATCCATTTGACCACCTCATCCTTATACGCCAGCACGTTGTTGAACACCGGCGGGCTGTCGCGGGAAACAGCGGCGGAGCCTGCGGTCATGGTCAGCGCCACACCGGCCTTCGCGCGCTCAACGTGATAAGCGCGGTACAGGTCCTTCGGCATGCCGTCGACAGGATACGCGGGCTCATGGGAGGTGGTCATGATCCGGTTTTTGAGAGTCAGGTGCTTGATCTTGTAGGGCTGCAGCAAGGGATCGCTGGACATGGTGTTGCGCTCCGGGAACAGAACATCAGGCTTGGTTTGACATAACGGTATGTCGAATGTTCATGTGTGTCAATGTGTGAGACACAGGTGTACATTTTCCTTGCGTGGTGGAAAAACCAGGATTAAGATCGATTCGAACAGGGGGGATCGTCAGGGGGTCTTTCTGAACCCACTGCCTTAATATAATTTTTAAAAGGAGAGCCTACGTGACAGCGTTATCCGATATTCGTTTGGCGAGCAGGCAAACAGCTTTTACTGAAATTCCAATCATAGATGTGTCGCCACTTATCAACGGTAATAATCCACTGCAGGTGGCAAGCCAGATAGGTGATGCATGCGAAAAGGTGGGGTTTTTTTATATTAAAAATCATGGTGTTGATCAGCAGTTGATAGACAACATGTACAGGCTGAGCAAGGATTTTTTCAAGCTTCCATATGAGGAGAAAAACGAACTTAATGTCGTCAACTCCGGACTGACGCTGCGCGGCTATATACCGATGTATGCGGAGAACGTAGACCCTGCCAACACCCGCGACTTTAAAGAGTGTTTTGATTACGGCGCTCATTACGATGATATTTCTCCATTTTTTGGCCCTAATCAAATGCCTTCCGCACTGCCGCAATTCGAGAAGGTTGCCGACGCTTATCATGGCGCTGTATTGGCGCTCGCGAGAACGCTCATCGGCGCAATTGCGCTGAGTTTAGGTTTGCCACAAGATTACTTTGAACGTCTTCAGCGCAAGCCCATCACTATTCAGCGAATTTTGCGTTACCCGCCCCAGATGGGTAGGGTTTCCCAAGAAGAGATTGGTATTGGGGCTCACACGGACTACGGTTTCCTGACTGTCCTGTCCCAAGATGCAGTTGGCGGTTTGCAGGTCATGAATCGTGCAGGGGAGTGGGTTACTGCACCACCGGTTGAAGGCACGTTTATCGTCAATATTGGTGATCTGGTTCAAACCCTGACCAATGATCGCTACACATCGACAATGCATCGCGTCATAAATACCAGCGGCCTGGAACGTTATTCCATACCGTTCTTTATTGATTTGGATTTCGATGCAGTTGTTGAGCCTGTGTCAACCTGCGTGAGTGAGATTTTGCCTGCGAAGTATGAAGCGTACACGTGTGGCAAACACAAATTTAAGCGATTTGTTGATAGCTATGCGCACCTGAAAGAAACCGAGAAGGCATGATCGTTCTTCTGGCTACGAAGATGCTGATTGGAGGTCAAAGTCACCAGCCTGCGAACGAATGCTCCACCACAACCACAAGAAACGCCTTGGCGTGTCTTGTGGTTTTTTTTCAAGCGATGTTTACCGATGTAACAGGCTCCCGCGAGATTGCGCGTGCAGCCAGGAAGGCAAGAACAGCCGCCACGCCCAGCAACGCGGCGCTCAACTCGAAGGTCGCTCGATAGCCGCTCGAGTCAAACACCAGCCCGCCGACGGTTGCACCCGAGGTAATGGCCAATTGAATGATCGCCACCATTAAACCGCCGCCCGCTTCAGCTGCCTCTGGCAATGTCCTCGCCAGCCACGTCCACCATCCCACCGGCGCCGCAGTCGCAACCAGGCCCCAGAGACCCAGCAAGACAGTGGTGGTGGCCGCCGAGCTGCCGAATGAAACCAGTGCCAGTGCGATCACCGCCATCAAGATCGGGATGACGATGAGGGTGCGATGCAGGCCATTTTTCAAGAAGGCTTCAATCAGGAAGGTTCCCGCGAGGCCCGCCAGACCGAGGACGAGCAGCATCAACGAGAGCATGGAAACACTGACGTGCGTGACGGCTTCAAGGAACGGTCGCAAATAGGTAAACAGCATGAACTGACCCATGAAAAAGACACTGACCGCCAACATGCCTAACGCGACGGGCAGGCTTTTCATCAACTTCAAGACATTTCCAGAGCCTGAAACGCTTTGCGATTTCATCGCTGGAAGGCTGAACAAAAGCCAGACACTGGCGACTACCGCGACCGGAATGACGCACATAAACGCACCGCGCCAGCCAATCAAGGAACCGAGGAAACTGCCCAAAGGTGCTGCAATCACTGTCGCCAGAGCGTTGCCGCCGTTGACGATTGCCATAGCGCGAGTGATCTGGTCTTCAGGTACCAAGCGCATGGCGGTTGCCGCCGACAACGACCAGAAGCCGCCTATCGCCACACCGATCAGTGCGCGGCCGACCATGAACACCCAGTAGTTCGGCGCGAACGCGACCACTGTTCCCGAAATGATCATCAGCACAGTCAGTGACATCAGCAGAGGCTTTCGGTCGACCCGCGCCGCCACCGCAGCGATCAGGAGGCTGGCGAACAGCGCAAACAGCCCAGAGACAGAAATGCCCTGGCCTGCTTGCCCTTCGGTGATCTGCAGATCGGCGGCAATCGGCGTCAGCAGGCTGACGGGCATGAATTCCGATGCCACCAGTACGAAGGCGGCGAGCGACATGGCGAATACGGCGCCCCACGATGGTTCAGCTTTCCGGGGGGCGTGGAGGGAGTGGCTGGTCATTGATTGAATCCTGTCATGCGCGAAGCGTTGCGGTCCCGTGAACGAGGCCACGAGAGAGAACCGGTGCCCGGTCAGGGGCACCGGCAAATTACTTCAGGTTCCATTCGCCAAGTTGACCTCGTTCTTCGCTTCGCCCGTCAATGTGGCGTTGTCGATAACGAAGCGATACTTCACGTCGCTCTTGAGCATCCGCTCGTAGGATTCGTTGATCTGCTCGGCTCGAACGAGCTCGATGTCGGCGACGATGCCGTGCTCCGCGCAGAAATCCAGCATCTCCTGCGTTTCCGGGATGCCGCCGATCATCGAGCCGGCAATCGTCCGGCGCTTCATGATCAGGTTGAACACGTTGGGTGACGGATGAGGTGAGGCGGGCGCACCGACCAGGGTCAGCGCCCCGTCTCGCTTGAGCAGAACCAGGAAGGCATCGAGATCGTGCGGGGCTGCGACGGTATTGAGGATGAAGTCAAAGCTCTTGGCATGCGCGGCCATTTCTTCAGCGTTGCGCGACACCACAACTTTATCGGCACCCAGTTGTTTTGCCGCTTCGCGCTTGGATTCAGAGGTGGTGAACGCCACGACGTGAGCGCCCATCGCATGGGCCAGCTTGATGCCCATGTGGCCCAGCCCACCGATGCCGACCACGCCGATTTTCTTGCCCGGCCCGGCGTTCCAGTGACGCAGCGGAGAATACGTGGTGATGCCCGCGCACAGCAGCGGCGCGACGGCGGCCAGTTGCTCCTCCGGGTGGCGGATGCGCAGAACATAACGTTCATGCACCACAATGTTTTGCGAGTAGCCGCCGAGCGTCCAGCCGGGTGCGTCCGGGGTCGGGAAGTTGTAGGTGCCGACCATGCCGTCGCAGTAGTTTTCCAGACCGTTTTCACAGTCGTCACAGTGTTTGCAGCTGTCGACGATGCAACCAACGCCGACCAGGTCTCCAACAGTGAAATCCGAAACGTGCGCACCCACCGCCGATACACGGCCGACAATTTCGTGCCCCGGTACGCAAGGAAACTGAGTGCCTGCCCATTCGGCACGCACCTGATGCAAGTCCGAATGGCAGATACCGCAGAAGGCGATATCAATCTGAACGTCATGGGCGGCGGGGTGACGGCGGCTGATCTGCAAAGACTCAAGGGGTTTGTCGCCCGCATGAGCACCATAGGCTTGTACAAGCATGGGAGAGACCTCAAAGGATTTGTCGGATGGACATTTTCCCGGTCTGACAAGGCTCTCTGTAGTGCAATCCGCTGGATTACTTGCCTGATTCTATGAGTCTGCGTTCAATCGCAGGACGGTTGCGTGCGGGCGGGTTAGAGTTCAGCGAAGAGGTATGAGACGTTCATGATGACCCAACACGAAACCGCCACATCGCCCCAGGAGGCGCTCGCCCAGGTCATTGGCTCGCGGGTCTTGAAACCCGGTGACTACGCAACCTCGATTGCGGGCCTCGGCTTCTTCAGGCGCGAACACCCGTCGCCGCCCGTTGTTTGCATGGTCGAACCGAGCATCATTCTTGTCGCCCAAGGCGAGAAACAGCTGTGGGTAGGCGGCGAGGGTTATCCGTATGACGCCTCGCGTTTTCTGGTCACCTCACTGGATTTGCCGGCCAACTCGGAGGTGCTTGCGGCGAGCCCGGAACAACCGTGCCTGGGGCTGACGCTCAAGCTCGATTTGCGCATGCTGGCAGAGCTGATAGCGCAGAGTGACCTGCCGCCCACCCGTGGACGTTCGGTCGCGAAAGGGGTGGGCATCGGTTCTGTGACCGCAGCCATGCTGGCGTCGTTCGAGCGCTTGTTGGCGCTGCTCGATGAACCGGAAGCCATTCCTGTTCTCGCCCCTTTGATCCAGCGTGAAATTCACTACCGTCTCTTGAAGAGCGATCAGGCGGGCAGGTTACGACAAATCACGTCTGTCGATGGCCAGGGCTATCGGATCGCCAAAGCCATCGATTGGCTGAAGTTGAATTACGCCTCGGCCCTGCGCGTCGATGACCTTGCCGCCCGGGTGCAAATGAGCACGCCGACTTTTCACCACCATTTCCGCCAGCTCACCGCGATGAGCCCGTTGCAGTACCAGAAATGGCTACGGCTAAACGAGGCGAGGCGCCTGATGCTCAACGAGCATCAGGACGTATCCAGCGCGGCGTTCAAAGTCGGCTATGAAAGCCCTTCGCAGTTCAGTCGCGAATACAGCCGACTATTTGGAGTGCCGCCCAAACGAGATATTGCGCTGTTGCGAGGGGCAGGGTAGCGACATGGTGAGATCATTCAAAAATGGTGGTTGGTCCACGTGCGGGACGCAACGTCTCCTCGGCGGCCAACCTTCAGTCAGTCACGGAACCCTGCGGTATTCTCCCGGCGAAACTGTCCACCAGGCTCGCCACCACCATCTCTCCCATTCGCGTGCGGGTCTGCAGCGTCGCACTGGCGCGATGGGGCTGCAGTACCACGTTCTCGTTGCCGAACAGTGTCTCGGGGACGTACGGTTCATCGACAAACACATCCAGCGCCGCACCCGCGATCTCACCAGCAGCAAGCGCCGCCACCAGATCGACCTCGTTGACCAGCTTGCCGCGCGCCACGTTGATCAGATACCCGTCCTTGCCCAGCGCCTGCAGCACCTCGGCATTGATGATGGCTTCAGCCTTGTCGGCAGCGGCCGCGAGAATCAGCGCATCACTGTTGCTGGCTAGCTGCTTCAGATCGGCGATGAAAGTGTGGTTCACATCGCTCATCGGCTGCAGATCGGTGTAACTGATCGGGCAGCCGAACGCTGCGGCCCGGGTCGCCACGGCACGGCCGACTCGACCCATGCCGACGATGCCGATGCGCATGCCCGACACCTGACGCGCCAACGGCAACGGGGCCAAGGGAGTCGGGCTATGGGGCCATTGCCCCGAACGCACGTAACGATCACTGGTACACAGACCCCGGCACACGGCAATCAACAAGCCGATGGCCAGGTCGGCGACATCTTCGGTCAGCGCGCCGATGGTCGCGGTCACGCGGATCCCGCGATCCCTGGCGTAAGCCAGGTCGACCGCATCGGTGCCCACGCCATTGACCGCCACCACTTCCAGTTTCGGCAATTGCGCCATGAGTGCCTGGCTGATACCGGTATGGCCGCCGGTGATCACCCCGCGAATGTTCGCGCCGTGCACCTGCAAATAAGCCGGCTTGTCGGCCTGCTGGAAGTAACGTCTGACGGTAAACAGCTCATCGAGCCGCGCGTTGATTTCGGGGATCAGGATCGGGCTGAGCTGCAAGACTTCTGGCTTCATGTAAACCTCGCGTAACAGAATAAAAAGTCCGGTTTAACCGCGACCGGCAAACGGCATGGCGCTGGCCATGACGGTCATGTTCAGGACGTTCGCCTCCAACGGCAGAGCGGCGATGTAGCGCACGGCATCCGCCACATGCTTGACGTCCACCATCGGCTCCACCGCGATGGTGCCGTTGGCCTGGCGCACGCCTTTGGTCATGCGCACCGACATGTCGGTCAGGGCGTTGCCGATGTCTATCTGGCTGCAGGCGATGTTGAATTCGCGCCCGTCCAGGGCCAGGGATTTGGTCAGCCCCAGCACCGCGTGTTTGCTGGCGGTGTAGGCGCTGCTGAACGGTCGTGGGGTATATGCCGAGATCGAGCCGTTATTGATGATGCGTCCGCCCCGTGGCTGCTGCCGGCGCATCAGTGCGAAGGCACCACGGGCGCAGAGGAAAACGCCGTTGAGGTTGGTGTCGATCACGTTTCGCCACTGCTCGAACGTCAGTTCATCCAGCGGCACGGCGGGGGCGTTGACCCCGGCGTTGTTGAACACCACATCGAGGCGTCCGTATACCTCGGTGATGGTTGCAAACAGTGCATCGACACTGGCCGGGTCGCGCACATCAGTGGGCACCGCCAACGCTTCGTGTCCTTCGCTGAGCGCCAATTCGAGCAATGCCTGTAAAGGCTCTGGCCGACGACCAGCCAATACCAGGGTAAATCCGTCGGCCATCAGAGCCAGGGCCACGGCGCGGCCGATTCCGCTACCGGCGCCGGTGACCAGGGCTACTTTCAAAGGACTGTTCATGTTGTTATCTCCTTTTTCAATTCACGAGGGCGTGTGCCGGGTTCAAGGTCGCTGACCGACGCGCATTTCCAGTTGGCCGATGCCGTCGATCCCGGCGTTGATGATGTCGCCCGGCTGCAGCACATCAACGCCCGCCGGGCTGCCGGTCATGATCAAGTCACCGGCCCTGAGCGCTACCGACTGAGAGATTCGGCTGATGATTTCACTGACTGACCAGATCTGACTGTCCAGGCTGTCGCGCTGGCGCTCTTCGCCGTTGACGTTCAGCCATAACTCGCCGTCCGGGTGTCCCGCGCGAGTCACCGGCACGATGGCGGTCATCGGTGCGGCGCCGTCGAACACCTTGGCACCTTCCCACGGCAAGCCATTGCTTTTGGCCGCGCGCTGGACATCACGACGGGTCAGGTCAAGACCGACGGCATAGCCCCAGACATAGGCCAGCGCCTGACTCTGCGGAATATTGGCGCCGCCCTCACCGATGGCCACGACCAATTCGATTTCGTGGGCAAACTCTTCGGTCAACGGCGGGAACGCCACTTCACCCGCCGCATCTACCACGTTGCTCGCCGGTTTCATGAAGAACACGGGCGGCTGGCGGGACTGGCCCTGGGTGTCTGGCCAAGGGTAGTTGCGGCCGACGCAAAATACCCGGCCAATGGGAAAGCGCTCCTGGCTGCCGGCAACCGGCAAGGTCACGGGCAGATCCGGGGTAAACACATACTCGGTCATCGTCATTTTTGTAGTAGTCCTGTTAGAAGCGTCAGCGTACGGCGGCAATCTTTTGCGAAGTTGGACGAATGCCGCCTCGTGTTGGAGAAATACGGCTTTTTTGACTCAGCGCACCTTGAGTTCAATGCGGTACAAGCGCCCGAGCAGCAACGAATAGGACAGGGTGCCAATCAGCGCCACGCCGCCAATGAACCAGAAGGCGTAGGCAAACGAGCCTGTCGCGTGGACGATGGCGCCAATCACGATCGGGGTGACGATCCCGCCGATGTTGGCGGCGAGGCTGGTGATCCCGCCGGTCAGGCCGATCAGTTCCTTGGGCGCTACTTCCGATACCGCCGCCCACGATGACGAGGCGATTCCTTGGGCGAAGAAGGCAATGGTCAGCACGGCAATGCAGATCACGTTCGAGTCGGTGAAATTCACCAGGACGATCGACATGCCCAGCATTGATCCGACCACCAAGGGCAACTTGCGCGCGAAGGACATCGAATAGCCGCGGCGGATCAGCAAGTCGGAGACGATGCCGGCCAGCAGAATGCCGACGGTTGCGCCCACGAACGGCAGCACCGCGAAGATCCCGGCCTTGATCATGGTCAGCTTGCGCTCTTCGATCAGGTACGTCGGGAACCAGGTCAGGAAGAAGTACAACGCCGAGGTGCTGGCGAACTTGCCGATGCAAATCGCCCAGATCTGCCGATAACTGAACAGCTCGGCGATCTGCCGCCAGTTGAACCGGGTGCGTTCCTGACTGCTCTTGACCAGTCCACCCCCGGCTTCGATGTACTTCAGCTCTTCCTGGCTGACGTTCTTGCAGTTCAACGGATCGCGGTACAGGTACAGCCAGATCACACCGAACACAATGCCAAGTATCCCGGTGCTGTAGAACACGTGTCGCCAGTCATAGGTCGTGGCCAGCCATAACAGCGCGCCGGTAAACAGTGCCGTGCCCAAATACTGGCCGCACACATAGATGCTGCTGGCCAAGCCCCGTTCGCGGGCCGGAAACCATACCGTCACCGCTCGGCTGTTGGCCGGAAACGCTGGAGCTTCCATGGCACCGACGGCCAGTCGCAGCCCGAACAGCGAAGCGAACCCTGTGGCAAAGCCTTGGCACACGGTGACCGTCGACCAACTGATCAGCGACACCCCGTAAGTGAACCGGGAGCCGAAGCGATCGGCAATGAACCCGGCGGGGACCAAGGCGAGTGCGTAGGTCCAGGCAAACGCGGAAAAAATCAGGCCCATTTCGATCTTGTCCAGGCCCAGATCCTTGGCCATGAACGGTGCGGCAATCGAGATGTTCACGCGGTCGATGTAGTTGATGATGGTTGCAATCAGCAGCAACGACAGCATGAACCAGCGCCGACGTGTCGGCAGGCGCTGAGACAGTGCGGCGTCCCGGGCGCCGGCGCTCACCGACGGCGCGGTGGACGGGGAGGTGTGCGAGTTCGACATGAGTAGACCTTTTTATTGTTAGAAGAATCGAGATGTTCGCGCGCAGCCGAAGCCGATGCCCCCAGTGTCGGGGCAGAGCAATCGCTACTTGAATGAGAGGCGCGGACAGCTGCTGTCAGGCGCTCAGATACGCCTTCGGACTGGCTCGATCGGGGGAGGGTTGGCGAGGGGGAAAAACAGATTCATCACGTGCGCACCTTTTGATTGTTTTTGGAAAGGTCGGGCTGAATTGGCTATCACGGTGGTCGTACAACCTTTCAAAATCAATGGAGGCGTTAGATCGTTTTTTCTTCTGAAAAAGGGGATTAATGCAGGTGTCCAAGAAAAATCTAATCAGCTAATTTCCTTCGTTGTGCTTTATGTGTTTCATAAGTAGATGTTTTTAAAAGATTAATTGTTTTTTGTGTGCTCGTTGTTTTTGGACAGACGAAACATCACACACGGATACAATTAATTCTCTGTATTTCATTGTCATCCTATGACGTGTTGAACCCAGCGGTGTCTGCCATCACAATCACCGCGGTCACCGCCTGCATCGCGGCGCGACGACAACCTGTCCATGTACCTGTCGAGGAGCCTCAGGCGATGTCGTCACCGAGTCGAGTACCCACTTACGTCATGCAGCAACGCAGCGAATTGACGGACTTCTACATCCGCGACAAAAAGGGACGGCGCGCCGAAACCAGTCCGCATCGCCATGAGTATTTCCAGATCCAGGTCAACCTCGGTGGCGATACTGTGCAGCACATCGGCAACGTCGAACGTCCGTTTCCGCGCAATACGCTGGCCTTCATCCTGCCGCATCGCGTGCACGTGATTCCGCATCCGGCAGACAGCAACTTCATGGTGATCAATTTTTCCCAGACCTTCCTGCTGCCGCATTTGCAGTGCGACCCGATGGACCTGGAGGAAGTCTCGATTCTGCTGGCGCCGGAGTTGTCACCGTTCCGCTTTCAGGAGCATCTGGATTTCATCCTGGCCGATGAGGATTTCAGCAAAGTCTGTGGCTTGATCGAGCAGATGCGCGTGCTCGATGAGAACCGTCAGTTTGGCACCCGCGAGATGCTCAAGGGGTTGTTGCTGCAACTGCTGGGGAGCGTTTGTGCCTTGTATGCCGAGCCGCTCAAACGATTGGCCGAAGAGAATGCCGCCGAAGTAAGCCGGCGCGACGCGCTGAGCAGGATGTCCGAATACTTGCGCAAGAATATTGCCGACCCTGATCTCAATCTGATCAAGGTGGCTGCTGCGACTTACCTGTCACCAACGTACCTGACGCACTGGTTGCGCAAGGAAATCGGCAAGACCTTCACTGAGCTGGTGCTCGAACGGAGGATGCACGCGGCACGCAATTATCTGCTCAATGGGACACGACCGGTGGGGGAGGTGGCGAGGTTGTGCGGTTTTGCTGACGAGGCTTATTTTTCCCGACGCTTTCGCCAGATACATGGCCAGCCACCCGGGCAATTCAGGCGTCAGCAACTCAATCCCGATACTCCGCAATCACCGTCCGGCACGTGATCGACAGCAGTGGGTGATGTGGCGGTAGATACCGAGGTCGATCCACGTGCACCGCTTTGGCCGAAACCGGACTTGCCGGCGCGTGCCAACGGCTGCCAGAGAATGTCCATCCGACAGGTCAAAGTCCTAGCGCGTCGAAAGATTGAGGTGTGATGTTTCTTTTGGGGGCTGTAGGTATTCAGTCAATCCCTGGAACCACATCACCTCCACGAAATTACCACTGATGCTCAAGTCTTCTGTACGCAAGCCTGTCAGGAATGCATCCTTACTGTCTTTTGCAGACAAGATGGCGAAACCCTTTTCTGCATCTTCAAACGTCAGGGTGAATGCTGGCTTTTGAGTTAAGCCGGCGGAGGATTTTATCTTGCCGTTTTTGATGGTGAAGTAGCGACCCACTCCACCCTCCGTTCGAATTTGAAAGACCAGCTCCTTGCCTCTAACGTACTTTGCGCAGCCGGGGCTTTTTTTGATCGCTCGCTGTAACAGCTTGGTCAAAGCCCATAACAAAAATTTAAACTTCAGCATGGTGAGCTTGCTCCGCAAGGGGGGACTCGTTGAGGAATTGAATGGCGTGTTTGAGAAAACGCTCAGGGCATTGGAATTGAGCACCGTGGCCGGCATCCGGGTACAGGAACAGCTGGGCGTTCGGGATGTTCTGAGCCATGTACCAGGAATTGACCGTTGGAACCATAACGTCATTCATGCCATTGAGAATGAACGTCGGCTGTTTGATCTCGCGCAGATGTTTGAAAGGATCGTTCGGGTCCAGCTTTGGCAAATAGTACATATTCGCTTCGATCTGGGCCTGTATCACTTCAGGAGAGCTGGGTGGGTCCTGGTCGACACGCTGATGACGGCGCTCCCAGAAATCACGTCCGGCCTGCTGTGCCGCCGGGGATCGACCGAAGAACAGAAACAGAAAGTCTTCCAGGGTCGGAACGGGGCGCGGTGCAGCTTCCAGCACTCCAGGGTCTGAATCCGGATTACCGCCACGAGGTCCGGTGCCGAGCAGCATGAGCTTGCGCACGAGGTCGGGATGGCGTCGTGTCAGGTCCTGGGCTTGAAAACCACCGAGTGAGAAACCTAGAACATCGACCTTGGACACGCCTAGCGCGCGGATCACCGCAGCCGCATCGTCGGCCATATGTTCGATCCGTGTCCGCGGTTTTCCGGATGAGGAGGCAATCCCGCGACCGTTGTAGAGGATGACCTCGCGCCCCGCAGCCAGGCCATCCGTCATGAGTGGATCCCAATGGTCCATGCCGCCGCGAAAATGTTGAAGGAAGAACAGGGGGGGCTGGCCTGTCGTATTGTTGCCCCAGCGGCGATAGGCAAATTTATCCCCGTCGACTTCCACGAAGCGAGTGGGGGCGGTGAAATGGGTGTCGGTCATTGGCGTCTTCCAGAGTGGCTATTGTGGTGATCGATGCGAGCTAACCTCGGGCTCAGGCCCGTGCGCGCATGCGCCGCGTACGGAACGTGCCCCAGCCGCTTTTCATCACTGATTTTGAAAATGCCCACAGCCCACTTTCGTTGGGACGCGGATCACCACCATTGGCGATTCGTTTGAGCTGCAGCGTGTACCAGAAGATTTCCATGACGCCCATCTGATCGATTTGCTTGATGCCTGTGGTGATCGGCCGTACACGTTGCGAACTGTCTTGCCCTTGCAGCAGGGCCGCCGGTGCCTCGGGATCAATGGCCAATAACCGCGCGAGGCCAATGACATCGAGCGCTCCAGAACGCAGCGCAGCGTTCATGGCGGCGGCACTGCGAAAACCGCCAGTGACCATCAAAGGCACCTTGATCGAGGCGCGCACCTTTTCAGCAAACTCAAGAAAGTAAGCCTCACGCGCTACGGTGGATGCTTTTTTCGTCTCCTGGAGCCCGCCGCTCATGGCTGGAGCCTCGTAGGTGCCCCCCGAAATCTCAATCAGGTCGATGCCTGCTTCGGCAAGTGCATGAATCGTCGCCATCGATTCCTCTTCGGTGAAGCCTCCGCGCTGGAAATCTGCTGAGTTGAGCTTGATGCCGACGGGAAATTCGGCACCGACCTGGCGGCGAATCTCGGCGTAAACAGCCAACACGAAACGTCGACGTTTTTCCGGGCTGCCACCCCATTCATCCGTACGCCGATTGTGGTGTGGCGAGAGGAACTGGTTGATCAGATAACCGTGCGCGCCATGGATTTGCACGCCGCTGAAGCCGGCCTCCTTGCAGATGGCCGCGCTGCGTCCAAAGCGCCGGATGATGTCTTCGATCTCGGCCGTGGTGGCTTCGCGTGGAGTCTCGAACAGTGCGGCCATGTCCTCGCGAAAGGGCACGGCCGACGGCGCGAGGTTGCTGGCATTCAAGCCTTTGGTCGACTGTTTTCCGGGGTGATTGAGCTGCACCCAGATCGCCGCTCCCTGCCCGGTTGCCGCACGAGCCCACTGGCGTAACACAGGCAGGTCCGCTTCATCCTCGATCACCACGTTGCCTGGTTCACCGAGCGCACGCCGGTCGATCATCACATTTCCGGTGATGAGCAAACCAATGCCCGAGGCGGACCAGCGCCGGTACAACTCGACCAGTTTCAACGTCGGATGATTGTTGTAGGTGCCCAGCGTTTCGCTCATGGATGCCTTGGCGAGGCGATTGCGAAAAGCGCTGCCGTTCGGGAGTTGCAAGGGCTGGCTCAGCAGATTTTCTTCAGGCGAGGAGGCGGTCATGGTGAGTTCTCTATAAGGTCTGATTCAAGATTGAAGGGTGTGCAGCGGAATGGCGTTCGATATCCGCTTGTTTTTCACTGGGATGTACGACATGGCATGCTCGGTCAGCGCGGTAATCGTCAGGCTTGGATTAACCCCGAGATTGGCGCTGAGCATCGAGCCGTCACAAACCAGCAGGTTCTGATAGCCGAAGACCCGGTTCTGTACGTCCATCACGCCGCGCTCCGGTGAGTCCGCCATCGCACAGCCGCCCATGCAATGCGCCGTGGTCGGGATGTTGAATAAAATCTCGGAGAGAAAAGTGGTAGGTATGCCACCGAGCGCCTTTGCACCCTTTTCAGCAAAGGCATTCGCCTCCGGAATGAAGGTGGGGATGGGGCCGCCTTCGCTGGCGAGCTGTTTCGCGAACGGCCAAAACCAGCGACGCTTGAGCCGCATGTCGAGAGACGCGTCCGCTGTCTGCATCACCAGCAGTAACATGGTCTGACGGGCGAAACCGATAGGGTTGTGCACGAGCAATGCTTGCAGCGGATGTTTGAGCAGCGTCCATAGCCAGGTCAATATTCGCGTCCACCCCGGGCGCCCGCCGCATAGCAAGGTCATCATCAGGCCTATCGCATCCGAGCCTTCCGGGTAGCGCACGACTCCGATATGGGTGTGCTCATCAAGATAGATGCTGCCGCCCCCTGCCAGTCCCGGCGACATGCTCTTGTCCGCTGCCGGAAAGCGTATGCCGATAAGGGATTCGGCATTGGTGCGCACGCGTTTTCCGAGGTCGTCGCTGATGCGCGGCAATGAGCCGTTTTGCTTGAGCCGGAACAACAATTCCATGGTGCCCAACGACGAGGCGGCAAAGATCACGCCTCGGCAGCGAAAACTGCGGCGCTGTTTGGCGAACCAGGCGGTCGAGCATTCAGTGAAGACTTCATAGCCGTCACTGCCGTCTTCTTTGCCGTTGAGCGGTCGCACGCCCACCACCTTGGTCTCGGCAAAAACCTGGGCGCCACGCTTTTCTGCGAGATAAAGGTAATTCTTGTCGAGTGTGTTCTTGGCGTTGTGCTTGCAACCCATCATGCAGCCACCGCAACCGGTGCAGGTTCCGCGCGCCGGGCCTTCACCATTGAAGTAGGGATCCGGGTAGGTCTGGCCGCCTTCTTCACCATCGGGAGCAAAGAAGGTACCAACGCGTGGGAGGTGAAACGTGTGGCCCACACCTTGCAAATCCGCCATTTTCCTGAGGCGTAGATCAGCCTCGCCCATGATCTTGCTCTCTGTCACGCCCAGCATCTTTTCCGCCGTGGCGTAGTACTGCGGCATGATCCGTTTCCAGTCCGCCAGGCCGGCCCAGGAACCCTCATTCCATACGCTACCGCGCGGTGTCAGCAAGGCGTTGGCATAGGTGATGGATCCTCCACCGACAGCGTTGCCGCTGACGATCATCACGTGACGGAACAGGCGCATGTTGTAGAAGCCGAACATCTTCAGCCCGGGTCGCCACATCCAGCGCCGCGCGTCCCAGTTGGATTCTGGAAAGTCCTCGGCCGTCCAGCGTCGGCCCATCTCCATTACCCCAACGCGGTAGCCCTTTTCTGTCAGCCGGAAGGCGGAAACGCTGCCACCGAATCCGGAGCCAATCACGACGTAGTCGAAATCGAAAGATGGATTCATTGCGTGCTGCTCAGGCAAGCACTGCGATCAGGCGTGAAAGCACGGGTCATGCGGTGTCTCCTTGTTTTTGTAAGGGTGCTGCGGACACTGGTGGCAGGAGTGACTCTGTCATTGTGACTATACCATTCGTATATTTTTAATGCTATACGATTGGTATAGTATAATAGAGCTGCAGACGTAGACGCAGGAGGGGGCCAGTCAGAAACGGTAGGTTATCTGTGTACCTATAATGTGCGCGCTGTTGTCGTATTTTGCGCTGTAGCTGGGCTGTACGCCGGTTGTATTTGCCTGGCTGACAGAGGTGGTCGATTCCCATAGATAGCCATAAGCCAAATCGATGGTCAGGTCGGTGTCGGGAGAGAAACCTATGCCCAACGTCACGGCTTTTCGGTTGCCTACGGGGAGTCGGACGTTTCGATCGGCATTGCGGGCAGGTGATGGATCGTAGGCGAAGCCGCTGCGCAACAGCCATTGCGGGGAAAGCTGGTAAGAGGCCCCAACGGCCATCGACCAGGTGTCATGTAATTTAAAGTCATCTCCGAAGCTGCTAAAACCCAGTTGCTGGCCCAGCGGCGGTACACCACTATTAACGGCTTCGATCCTCTGAACGCGGCTCCATCGGGTCCAGGTTGCGCCCAGGTAGCCAGTCCAGCGGTCGTCAAAGTGATGGGTAAACGATGTGTCCAGCGACTCTGGCAACGTGATGTCTATTTTATTGCTGTATTTGCCATCGAGACCGAAAGCACTTGGCGAGTTGCTCACCTGCGTATGGCCGTTGACATGAAAATCAAGTTTTGAATGATAGGTGACGCCCCACGTGGTGGAGTCGTTCAGGTCGACCATCAGGCCGAAATTATAGCCAACGGCGTTATCGTTACCCTTGATAGTGATCTTCGTGTCGGTGCCCCCATTGAGCTGCCCTGTGGCCAAATAGGTTTGCATATTGTTTTCGATACGGTTCAATGTCAGCCCGCCTCCGACAGAGACATGATCATTGATGCGATAAGCAACGGCGGAGTTCAGGGTTTTGACTTGAACCTTGCTATAGGAGCCATGGTAGCGTCCCTGGAACGAACTTTCGTAATCGTTCACTAGACCATAGAGCGCGTACATGCCCAAGCCGAAAGTGAAGCGTTCGTCAATCGGTATGGATAAATAGCCAAAAGGGATTGTCGTCAGGGGTACGGAATCTCCTTTGTTGGTGCCTGGCGCATCGCCATGAGCGTTTTTAATATCGCTATTGACCTTGAACAAGGCGAACCCTCCGCTCACTTCCCTGCGCTTTAGCTTGCTCAGGCCGGCCGGATTTCCATAGACAGTACTCGCATCCAGGGCCGCGGACGAGCGCCCGGCATAAGCTGTTCCGGCGCTGCTGACGCTTTGCTCGTTAATGGATAAACCATTGGCCGAAGATAAAGTTGCCTGCCCACAGATAGCCAATGACAGAGTGAATATGAACAACGCTTTGCTTGACTTTAGTATCGGGGTGGACCCTGTCTCAAGATGACGTTTCAAACGCAGTACTGATTTCTGGGAAGGGCGAAGCGCAGAAAGATATTCATGGTTCATCTGGCGGTACCTATTGTTGTTGTTGTTGTTGTTGTTGTTGTTGTTGTCGGGATGAATAGAAATCGTGGGCGGCCGTATACATCAACAGTCCCGGCTGGGCTGGAGTAGGAGAGTGTTAATTAGGTCTTGCAGATATGTAGTTGTTTTTTAGTTGCAGAGCCCTCTCTGGAATATCACGTGCTCAGGCGATCGCCGTATTTATATATTTGGGGGTTGCAAGTTGGGGCCAGACTGAGCCGCGTGCGGTTACAAGGATGCGGGCAGGGCGCAGGTAAGAGGTAATGGCGGCTGTTCCCCTCGACTCGCATGAAGCGAGAGAAGGGGAAAGGGAGAGGACCTGCAGTCCTAGGGCTTGTATTCGAGTACTTTGCACACTCGTGTGAAGGCGGGTCGATCCCCTTGCAACAGCTTTGCATGACCTTCGCGAAGTGCGCGAGTTGGCGTGATCTGGCGCAGGACTAACGCAATGAAGGTTTCCATGTCGCATTGTATTTTGACGTCGATGGGCTCTTCGCTCGGCCCGGAGCGTGCCAACAGGTTCCCGTCGTTGACTCGAATATGGAAGACTTCCGCCCCCACCTGGAACTCGTACAACTCCTGCAAACCGGCGCTCGCTGCCGAATCGTTCGAGCCTGTCAGGCACAGGGCTATGAGCTCCGCACGAGCACTGGACGGATCGATGCGTTCGTCGATCGGCAGGCTCAGCCCCCAGAATCCCAGCGCGATCACCGGCTTGCGTAGTTGCTCGCCCAAGTCCGTCAGCTCGTAAGCGGGCGTGGCGGAAGGTGTGTGCAGGGTGACTTGTTGAATGACGCCGTTCTGCACCAGCATGGCCAGGCGTTCGGACAGCCGGTTTGTACCCATTGCAGGCAGGATCGCGAGCAGATCCTTGAAACGCTTCGGACCTAACAGGAGTTCGCGAATCAAGAGCAGCGTCCAGCGATCTCCGAGTACGTCGAGCGACCGGGCTAAGGGGCAGAGTTGACCGTAGGTTTTGTTTGTCATGGCGCATTGTACAAAATTCCGCTCAGTTGAAATACAGTGAAAAGCCACTGCTGCCTCAAGTCGAAGGCATTGGGCGTTGTTCCAGTCCCTTGGACGGCTGATCTCACGGTCGCGTTCATGTATCGCTCACTGAACAGGTTGAGTCATTCTTGTTGATTTCACTATACCGTCCGGTTAGTTGTAATGCTATATAAAACGTATAGCTGTGCCGTAAACCTGTCCGTTATCGCGTAATGCGCTGGACGACCCAGCGGGTGAGAGCCGCAGGCGCGAGACGTGTAGCGAACGACAGGAATCCGGCTTGCATGCCGACTGTCCAGTGGGTCTTGTGGATTCGTCGTTTCGACGTCGCGCAAGCCCACACGGTCGATGCGACGTCGTGCGAGGTGAGCCGGATGCCCAGCGATCTGGCGCTGGGGATACGGCCGTAGTCATCAGCCATTGCAGTCTTTACGAAGCTCGGCCAGATATCGCTCACGCGAATGCCGAACTTTCCCCATTCGAGGTCGAGTCCTTCGGTGAATCCGCGCACGGCGAACTTGCTCGCCGAGTAGGTTGCAAGTTCGGGCTGGCCGTAGATGGCGGTGGCGGAGGCCATATTGATGACATGAGAGCAGGGCGTACCTCGCAGGTACCGGAAGGCGCTGTGACAGCCGGTGATCATTCCCTGAACGTTCACGTCAAGCATTGCCTGGTGTCTGGTCAACGGTACGGCTTCAAATTGCCCGGCAGCGAGAATCCCCGCGTTATTGAGCAACACGTCAAGCCGCTGGCCGCTGTGTGCCCAGAAATCCACAAGCGCTTGCCTCCATGCTTCGGGATCGCTCACATCGAGCGCACCGCAGACGGCGTTGCCCTCTCCCAGGGTCGCGGCAACCGCAGCGACACCCTCTGAATCGATGTCGTATAGCCCCACGAACCAACCGCGCCGTGCAAACAACTCAGCGCAGGCGCGACCGATTCCCGAAGCCGCGCCTGTGACGAAGATGGCGGGTCTCCATTCAGGAAGAGGGGATTGAGTCGGGTTTCTGGCTGTTTGATTGCTCTTTACCACAGAGATGTGCGGTTTCATTTCAGAGGTTCCCTTCAGGAGCTGAGCATTCAGGTTTTGTGTACAGGTCAGTGCATATTGCGAGAGTAATATAACGGTGTTATGTTTTGCAATAACAGTGTTATCCGCCTCTCCGACTGATCCGATGACTGGTCAGGAGGTGGAAATACTGATGGGAGCGCTTGCTCTCTACGTTTGTCACCGGAGGATCCAAGAGATGACGAAGATGCATGCACCTCCCGAGTACCTTGATATGGAGTCCCGTGGCTCTGTGTTGATTGCGCGGCTGGATGGAGGTCCACACGGGCTGATGGGGTTGGACATGGCCAATGAGCTTGCGGCGCTATTGGACAAGCTGGAGTCCGATACCGCGGTAAAAGCAGTTGTGCTCACCGGAACTCATCCTGAGCGTTTCATCGGTCATGCAGACGTTCGTTGGCTGCAGGAAGGTGGAAAGAGTATCCCGTCGGTCGGGCGCAGTATGGCCTCGGCGATCGCTCGAACCGCCAAGACCGTTCGCGGTATCGCGCCATTGGCGGCAGCTGCGTCCCTGACACCGTTGGATGGCGGGATGCAACTGGACAAGCTGCACGACACTTTTTTACGGATGAACCGCAGTGGCGTCATTTTCGTCGCCGCGCTGAATGGATCTGCGCTGGGACTAGGCAGCGAGCTCGCGCTAGCGTGTGACGTCCGCCTGATGGCGGATGGCGATTTCTTCATCGGGCAGCCTGAGGTGCTGCTTGGAATCCTTCCTGGTGGCGGAGGCACTCAGCGATTACCACGACTGGTCGGCGCCCATCGCGCGCTGATGCTGATGCTTGAAGGTCGGCCGGTGTCGCCACAGAAGGCGCTCGAAATAGGATACATCGACGAAGTGGTTGCTCCAGATGCGCTGCTTGATCGAGCCATCGAGCTGGCCGGGTATCTGGGTTCCCGACCCAAAGGGGCGATTGAGGCCGTCAAGCGAGCCGTGTACTTCGGCGGGTCAGCCACCCTCGACGAGGGGCTGCATAGGGAGCGTACCGAATTCATCAGGATCTCGCCGACCGAGACGGCGCAATCGCTGATGGTCGAATACCTTGAGCGCACCGATCGGGACGGCAACGTGCCGTTCTACAACCCGGCCATTTTCGAGCAAACCCTTGAGCAAGGCTCTTTGCCCCTGCAAAACGGGGGAGGGAGGAAATGAATCAAATGTCACCGCTTACCTATCAGTTCACTCGCCAGGACGTTCAGTTTGACTCGGGCGAAACCTACTGTTCGGCCTGGCTCTACCTGCCGGTTGGCGTGGAGAAACCGCCGATCGTAGTGCTCGGACACGGACTGGGTGCGGTTCGCGAGATGCGCCTCGATGCCTTTTGCGAACGATTCGCCGCTGCGGGAATCGCTACATTGGCCTTCACCTACCGTTATTTCGGAGACAGCGGTGGTCGACCCAGGCAGTTGATGTCTGTGAAGCGGCAACTGGCTGACTGGGATGCAGCGCTGGACTTCGTCAAAGGCTGCGCGGAGGTCGATGGGCGCCGGGCTGCCGTATGGGGAAGCTCGTTTGGGGGAGGGCATGCGATTACCGTGGCCAGCCGGCATCCCGAGTTACTGGCCGCCATCAGTCAGTGCCCTTTCACCGATGGCCTGGCTTCAACTGCCGCACTGGGTGTGAAGGGATCGCTGCAGGTAATGCCGGTGCTCCTGCGTGATTTTGCAGCCAGGCTACTGGGTCGCCCGCCCGTGATGGTGCCAATCGCTGCCGCTCCCGGTCAGCCCGCCTTGATGAATGCGCATGACGCGCTGCCGGGTTATCTGGCCTTGGTGCCGAAGGGCATGGTGTTCGTCAATCACGTCGCCGCACGGGTGCTCCCGGAAATCATGGTTTATCGGCCCGGACGCTCGGCCTCCAAGGTGAAGCTCCCCATCCTGTTTTGCGTCAGCACCACTGACACCGTCACGCCACCGGAACAGACGATCGCCTTGGTGCGCAAGGCGCCGCATGGAGAAACCAGACTCTACGCGGCGGGGCATTTCGAGTTCTACATGGGCGACGCGTTCGAAGAGCTGGTGAAGGATCAGACTCAATTTCTGACGAAACATCTACTCGGCTCTTCAGCCAACTGATTCAAGCGTTTTCGTCACTTTTCAGAGAGAACAACAATAATGTGTTTTTCCACACTTTCAGATTTGCGCGCGACGACAGAGCCTGATGGTCTGTGCATCGCTGACGACAGCAGCAACCTGACTAACCGGCAGTTCCATTCCAGAGTCCTCGCGGCAGCGGGAGTATTCGCGGACAGGGGGGTGGGCGTTGGAGACGTCGTTGCGATCATGTTGCCCAACCAGGTGGAGTTTGTGGTGGCGATGTTCGCCGCCTGGCGTTTGGGGGCGGCGGTCACGCCGATCAATCCTGGGCTTACCAGCAAGGAAGCCACCCATCAACTGGTTGATTCAGGGGCGAAGCTGCTCATCAACGCCAGCGGCGAAGTCCTAGTCCCGAATCTGCAGTCTGTGCCTGTCGCCACTCTGGAAACGGGGGCGTCCTACACCGGAGTACCTTTTGAAGAGCCTGGCGCACTGGCTCTGTTGATCTACACCAGTGGCACTACCGGCCTGCCGAAGGGCGTGATGCTCGATCACGCCAATATCGAAGCCATGTCGCAAATGGGACGAAACTCACTCAAGGTCACGGCAGCAGACCACTGTTTATTGATACTTCCACTCTTTCACGTAAACGGCATTGTGGTGAGCACGCTCGTCCCGCTATCAAGCGGTGGTCGGGTTTCGATTCGCAAGCGTTTCAATGTCGACACGTTTTTTGAGGATGTCGAGTGGCTTCGACCCACGTACTTCTCTGCAGTGCCAACCATCTACGCAATGCTCAACGCGTTACCTCGCGAGGTAAAACCTTATACCTCCAGTCTTCGGTATGGCATCTGCGGCGCGGCGCCTGCATCGGCGCAACTACTGGAAAAATTTGAAGCTCGCTTCGGTTTTCCGCTGCTTGAGGGATATGGCCTGTCCGAAGGCACGTGCGCTTCGACCATCAACCCCTTCGACGGCCTACGCAAGGCCGGTACGGTCGGGCTGCCCTTCATCGGGCAACGCATTGCAATCGCCGACCCGAGCGGTGTGCATTTACCGCAGGGCGCCACTGGCGAGGTGCTGGTTCAAGGTCCTAACGTCATGCGCGGTTACCTTGGGAAGCCCGAGGAAACAGCGAAGACCATCGTCGATGGCTGGCTGCACACTGGCGACATTGGCCGGATCGACGAAGACGGATATCTGGCCATCGTCGGGCGCCTTAAAGAGATGATCATTCGCGGCGGCGAGAACATCTATCCGAAGGAGATCGAGGATGTGTTGTGCGAATTTCCGGGGGTTCTTGAAGCAGCAGTGATCGGTGTGCCTCACGAGACCTTCGGCGAAATTGTGATTGCCTACGTCGCGCTTCGTACGGGAATCGCCGGTACCCAGGAGGGCTTGAATGAGCACTGCACTGACCGGCTGACGCGTTATAAAAGACCTTCCACGATCAACATCATCGACAGCCTGCCAAAGAATGCCGTGGGCAAGGTCGACAAGCTGAGGCTGCGCAAGATGTGGACCGAATGTGTCGATTGACAGGTCGTTACCTGATGGACTTTAGGCGCAAAGCAACCGGCACGTAGAAGGGGACACATCATGAAAAACGCAGACTTCGACTGGCTGGTGATCGGATCGGGATTTGGCGGCAGCGTCTCGGCGCTGCGCCTTGTGGAGAAAGGCTATCGCGTCGGGGTACTCGAGCGCGGCCGTCGCTATCGCGACGAAGACCTTCCCAAGTCGGCCTGGCAGTTCAACAAATATCTGTGGGCACCCGCATTGGGTTTGAAGGGCATCATGCGCGTGTCGCTGTTTCGTCATGTCTTTTTTCCCAGCCAGTCGGGTGTCGGTGGCGGCAGCACCGTGTATGGCGGTGTGTTGTACCGCGCCAAGCCAGCGTTCTTCGAAAACGCGCAGTGGCGCGAGCTCGGTCACTGGGACAGGCTATTGCAGCCTCACTACGATACGGCCGAGCGCATGCTTGGGGTAAAGACGGTGCCATTCGACTCGACGAACCAGCAACTGGCCCGGGAGATGGCGCAACACTTCGCAACCGAAGACACATTCACTCGAGCACCCACCGGAGTGTTCTTTGGCGAACCGGGCAAAACCGTCAAGGACCCCTATTTCGGTGGGGAAGGGCCTGACCGTACCGGGTGTATACGTTGCGGCGCCTGTATGGTGGGATGCCGCGTCGGTGCCGTGAACTCGCTGGTGAAAAACTACCTGTGGTTCGCAGAGAAACGCGGCGTGCAGATATTGGCAGAGCGTGAGGTCGTTGATGTGAGCCCGCTCGGGGCCGCCGACGGCAGTGAAGGCTATCGTGTGACCACCCAGCGTCCCGGCGCCTGGTTCTTCCGTGATCGTCAGACGTATACCGCTCGCGGAGTGATCTTCGCCGGCGGGGCCCTCGGTACCAACGAATTATTGGCCAACTGCAAGCACGGCGGCTCGTTGCCCCGGGTCAGCGATCGCCTTGGTGAACTGGTGCGCACCAACAGCGAATCGGTTCTGAACGTGCGCCTGCCCGAGGACCGCAAAACCTGGAACGATGTCACCGCCAGCAGCAGTGTGCACGTCGATCAGGATACCCACATCGAATTTCTCACCTATGGTCGCAACGCGGACTTCCTGAGCTTGCTTTGCACGCTGTTGGTCGGGAAGGGTAACCGCGTGACGCGGCCGTTGAAGTGGCTGGGGAATATCGTGCTGCACCCGGTGCGATGGCTCAAGTCAATGTGGCCAAGGGGCTGGAGCCGACACATGGTGATGCTGCTGGTGATGCAGACATTGGACAATGCGATTGCACTGCGTCCCAGGAAGCGTTGGCTGGGCCGTGGCTATCGCCTCGTCACCGAGCAGAACCGCAAAAAGCCAAATCCGACGTACATCGAGATGGGTAATCAGGCCGCTCAGTGGCTGGCCAGGCACACCGGCGGTATTGCCCAGAGCAACGTACTGGAAGCGCTGGGCAACATTCCGACAACAGCCCATGTGCTGGGAGGCGCCGTGATCGGCGCCGATGCGCAAAGCGGCGTGATTGATCAGAACCTGCACGTTTTTGGTTACCAGAACATGTTGGTGTGTGACGGCGCTGCGATGCCTGCAAATCCCGGGGTTAATCCTGCGCTGACCATCACGGCACTCGCCGAGTACGCCATGGCGCAGATTCCACAGGCTCCTGTGTACTTGAACTGAAATACTGTTCGCACCGAGTGACCGCGTGACCGCATGGCTGCGCGGTTTTTCAAGACTCTGGCGCAGTTGCCTGCCCGGCAATCACGCCAGCAGTGGAAGATTCCACTTTTTCGCGCTTCGCTCCCAAGCCGACAACAATGTTGTTACACGTCGCTACCAGGATCTGCGCAGCAGGATTTTCCATGCCTGAGAAGTGGCCAGCGAGTTCGAGCATGATGAACCCATGCGCGGCACTCCACAGCTGTGGCGCGATGAGAGCAGGATCGATTTTACGAACGCATTTGGCATCGACCAGGCGAGCGCACGCGTCGATCAGAATCGCGTATGTCGCCTTGAAGGCTTCCGATTGCCCATTTGCAATCGATGTCATGGTACCTCGCGAGGGGCTATATCTGCCGTCAATCGAAAGACCGAACATCAAGTCGTACAGATGGGGATTGCTTCGTGCAAGGTCTCGGCAAGCCAGGAGCATCGCGCATAAGTCGGCTATGGGATCCTCCGTGATGGGCACACACTTGAAGACAGCGGCCAAGCGCTTGAATCCCTCGTCAGCAACCGCTTGTAGAAGTTCCGGCACTCCGCCGAAGTGTGTGTAAACCCCCATGGTCGACAGGCCGGCTTCGCTCGCTACCGAACGGGCCTTGACTTCGGACGGGCCGCTGGTCGCAAGCACACGGATGGTGGCCTCGACGAGGCGGGTGGGGGCATTAGGGAGAGAGTTATCAGTGGTCATGTTGCAATACTGCCATAACGGCGTTATGTTTATCAAATAACAGTGTTATAGATCTGTAACCGCTCGATCATGAGGATTCAGGCAATGCGCACTTTGAATAAAGCAGGTGTCTTCGGACTCACCCTGGCAGCAGCAGTCATGTCATCGGCGCTGTGGGCAGACGACAATTCGCCGGTTGGCCTGTGGCAAAACATTGACGATGTCAGTGGCAAGCCGAGGGCGTTGATTCGCATCACCGAATCCAATGGGACTCTGAAGGGCATTATCGAAAAAGCGTTTCCCACTCTCAAGGAAGATCAGAATCCGAGGTGCGAGAAATGTGAAGGCGTGAACAAGAATATGCCGATTGTAGGCCTGACCATTCTGACCGGATTGCGAAAGGATGGCGAAGAGTACACCGGTGGCCAAATCCTCGATCCGGATAACGGCAAGGTCTATAGCAGTAAAGTCCACCTGACCGACAACGGCAAAAAGCTCAGCGTACGCGGCTACATTGGCGTGCCGGTATTAGGGCGCTCACAAACCTGGGTACGCCAGGAATAAGGAAGCACGATGAAAGCATTCATTATCGATCGCTACGGAAAAAAGGCTGCGTTACGGGCGACCGAAATACCAGAACCTGAATTGGGCAAGGATGATGTTTTAGTCCAGATCCATGCGGCGGGTGTAAACCCCCTGGATTTAAAAATCAGAGACGGTGAGTTCAAAATGATTTTGCCTTATCGCATGCCGCTTGTTCTGGGGAATGATTTGGCTGGGGTTGTCGTACGGGTCGGCTCAGGCGTGCAGCAATTCAAGGCGGGTGATGAGGTCTATGCACGGCCCGATGACAATCGAATCGGTGCATTCGCCGAATTCATTGCGATCGATCAACGTTCGCTGGCGATCAAGCCGAAAGATCTCACCATGGAGGAAGCCGCTTCGATCCCTCTGGTTGGTTTGACCGCGTGGCAGGCGCTGGTTGAAAAAGCGAACCTGAAGAAAGGCCAAAAGGTACTTATCCATGCGGGCTCCGGTGGCGTGGGAACACTGGCCATTCAGTTGGCCAAACACCTGGGTGCGACCGTCGCGACGACCACCAGCACGGCGAATGTCGAATGGGTGAAGCGTCTCGGTGCGGATATCGTGATCGATTACCGCAAAGACGATTTCGAAAAGATCCTGCACGACTACGATGTGGTCTTGAACAGCCTCGGCACAGAGACTCTCGAAAAATCGTTACGCATCCTGAAGCCGGGTGGAAAGCTCATCTCAATCTCTGGACCGCCGGATGTGGACTTTGCGAAAAGCGCTGGATTGTCCGGGTTCCTGAAACTGGTCATGCGTCTGTTGAGTTATGGGATCAGGAAAAAAGCCAAGCGTCGTGGTGTCAGCTATTCATTTCTTTATATGAGAGCCAGCGGTGAGCAATTGCGCAAGATTACCGCGCTCATCGATTCCCGGGTCATACGCCCGGTGGTGGACCGGGTTTTTCCTTTCGAATCGACCCCGGAGGCCTTGGCTTATGTTGAAACCGGCCGGGCAAAAGGCAAGGTCATCGTCAAGGTAAAGTAACGAGACGACGTTCATGTTCGATAACTTCGAAACGCACCGAATTACCGTAGGTGATGTAGAAATTGCCAGTGTTGCAGCGGGTACAGGCGAACCCATACTGATGCTCCATGGTTTTCCGCAGACCATGGCACTCTGGGCGCGTATCGCACCTGGGCTGGTCGCGCGTGGCTATCGGGTTGTCTGTGCTGATTTGCGCGGGTATGGCGCATCGGCCAAGCCACCGGCTCAACCGGATCTGTCGAACTATGGATTTCGCGCCATGGCTGCGGATCAGGTCGAACTGATGCGTGTGCTCGGGCATGAACGGTTCCATCTTGTCGGACACGACCGTGGTGCGCGCACTGCATACCGGATGACGCTGGATTACCCAGACAAGGTGGCGAGCGTCACGCTAATGGACATCGTCCCTACGGCTGTGATGCTGACAGATCTGCGCAAGGACGTAGCCCGCAGTTACTGGCACTGGTTTTTCCTGTCTCAGCCCGCACCCTTCCCGGAGCGCATGATTGAGGCAGATCCCGATTTCTTTTTCGAAAGCTGCCTTTTCGGCTGGGGCGCCGCGGGGCTGAAAGATTTCGATGCTGACCAACTGGCGGCGTATCGGAAAGCCTGGCGTGATCCGGCGACGATCGCCGGGTTTTGCAACGACTATCGTGCCACGCTCACTGTGGATCTGGAGGACGATTTGTCAGACTCCGGACGACGTATCACCGCGCCCGCGCTGATTCTCTATGGCGCCTCGGGGGCGATGGCCAAGCACTATGATTTACCCGCCTCCTGGGTAAGTCGCTGCACGGTGATGGAGGCCTCTGCGATAGTGGGCGGGCATTTTTTTGCTGATTCCCGGCCGGGCGAGGTCATCGAGCGAATCGCCGCATTTTTGGCAAGTCATCCCTCGAGGTCTTGCTGACCTGCGAATGGATCCGTTCCATGAGCACGCCGACCTACGTGGACTGCGACGGTGACAGTGTCGCGAGAGTTTTTTCGCGGCAGACCTCCAGAATCTCATCCGCCAGTGGGGAATCATCCGGACAAGCCCGCGACAACACGACTGCGCCGATCACATGGGCAAGCATGTCGATCATCTGTGCTCGCACTGTGTGCGGATCCACGTCGCCCAGCGAGTCCCCAGGCTCAAGGGCTGCCAGCAAGCTTTCGACCCCGTCGGCAAACGTTGCCTTGATCTCCTCTGATTGACGCGCAGCGTCCCCGCAGAGGGCCGCCATCGTGCAGCCAGCGTTGCGGCCATCACGGTGAGCCCGTGACAGGTAGATATTGACGAACTCGGTGACGTCGAGGCCTGCGCTATTGACCAGGCTCTGCGAAAGCCCGTTCGCCGCTGCTTCAGCCATCAAATCGGCTTTGGAGCGAAAGTGCTTGTAGAACCCGCCATGGGTGAACCCGGCAGCGGCCATCAGTTCCGCCACCCCCACACCGTCATAGCCGCGTTCACGAAACAGGGTGGAGGCTGTCTCGACGATGTGCGCCCGATTCGCCTGTGCCTGCGCTTTGGTGACTCTCATACCCACATGCCTCTTTGAATCTGCTGACTGTCAGGCGCTCAATATACATTGATGTCAATCATCATCAAAGTCATTGACGATTAAGATTATGATCATCATCATAATGGCTCGCCAACTTTGGAAGGGCTCAGGCCATGAGCGCCGCCCACCTGAAAGCGCCGATCGCATGGCAATGCACACTCGCAACAACGACCATCAGTCAACGTGGGAGAAACAAGGCATGACCGAAAAAACTTTATTTGAGCCCTACACCCTCGGCTCCCTGACGCTCTCCAACCGGGTGGTCCTGGCGCCGCTGACGCGCAACCGCGCCGGCGCGGGCTTCGTTCCAAGCGAGTTCGCTGCAACGTATTACAGCCAGCGGGCGTCGGCCGGCCTGCAGATTTCCGAGGCCACACAGATTTCGCAGCAGGGGCAGGGCTACCAGGATACGCCCGGCATCTACTCGCAAGCGCAGATCGACGCTTGGCATGAGATCACCGATGCCGTCCATGGGAAGAACGGGAAAATTTTCCTGCAGTTGTGGCACGTCGGACGAGTTTCGCATGTTGATCTGCAGGAGAACGGCGCCGCTCCGGTGGCGCCCTCGGCCATTCGGGCCGCAACCAAGACGTTCGTCAACAACAGCTTTGTCGATGTTTCCGAGCCTCGGGCGCTGGCGCTCGACGAACTGCCCGGGATCGTCAACGATTTCCGCCAGGCCGCGGCAAACGCTATTGCCGCAGGCTTCGATGGCGTTGAAATCCATGGCGCCAATGGCTATCTGCTGGACCAGTTCGTCAAGGACGGTGCCAACGTACGCACCGATGCCTACGGCGGGTCGATCGAAAATCGCGCGCGGCTGCTGCTGGAGGTGACGGCAGCAGTGGTGGCCGAGATCGGCGCCGAGCGCACCGGCATTCGTATCTCGCCGGTTTCGCCCACCAATGGTGTCTCGAGCAGCGATCCGCAGGGGCAGTTCGACTACATCGTCGATCAACTCGACGCCTTGGGCATCGTCTATCTGCATGTCGTCGAGGGCGCGACCGGCGGGCCGCGCGAGGTCGCACCGTTCGACTTCGATTCCCTGCGCCGGCGATTCAGGAACACCTACATCGCCAACAACGGGTATGACCTGGATCTCGCTACCTCCCGGCTCACCGAAGGCAAGGCAGACCTCTTCGCATTCGGGCGCCCATTCATTGCCAACCCTGATCTGGTGGAACGTCTGAAAACCGCAGCGCCGTTGGCGTCGTTCGATCCGACCACGCTTTTCGGTGGTGGTGCTGTGGGATACATCGACTATCCGGCCCTCGCTGACGCCAATGCCCTGTAACACTGGCGCGGTGTCGATTTATACGTTGCATGCCCGACATGGGTTCACCTGATCAAGAGAGCAACTATATGACTACCCATATGACTACCCATCCCGCAGTCCTGATTACCGGCGCTTCCTCCGGCATCGGCGCCACCTATGCCGAGCGCTTCGCACGTCGCGGCCACGATCTGGTGCTGGTTGCCCGCGACAAAGGCAGGCTGGAGACACTGGCGGCTCGCCTGCGCGAGGAACACAGCGTCGCAGTCGATATCCTTAAGGCCGATCTCACCCAGTCCGGCGACCTGGCCGTCGTCGAGACGCGCCTGCGCGATGATTCGCGCATCGGCATCCTCATTAACAACGCCGGGGCAGCCCAGTCTGGCAGCTTCATCGAGCAGGCGACCGACGATGTCGCTCGACTCGTCGCGCTCAATACAACCTCGTTGGTGCGACTCGCCAGCGCAATCGCCCCTCGGCTTGCAAAGGCCGGTGAAGGCGCGATCGTCAATATCGGCTCAGTGGTTGGCTTGGCGCCGGAGTTCGGCATGTCGGTCTATGGCGCCACCAAGGCCTTTGTGTTGTTTCTATCCCAGGGACTGAGCCTGGAACTTGCGCCCAAAGGCGTCTATGTCCAGGCCGTGCTTCCTGCCGGTACCCGCACGGAGATTTGGGGGCGGGCGGGCATCGATGTCAATGCGCTGCCGGAACTGATGGAGGTGGGTGAACTGGTGGATGCCGCGCTGGTGGGCTTCGATCGGCGTGAGCTGGTGACCATCCCGCCACTGCATGACGCCAGTCGCTGGACTGCCCTGGACGCCGCGCGACAAGCGCTGATTTCGGACATTCGACAAGCGCATGTAGCAGAGCGGTATCGCACGCCCGCGTAAGTATTGCGACGACGTAGAGGCAGGGGCGTCATCACTTTCAATCGACATAAAGCAGACCGGGACCTCCCCATCTCAGGACTCCCGGTCCATACCAGACGCATGGAGTAAACAATGACCCATTCCGACAATGACCTTGGATCGGGTACGTCCTACGTAACTGCCGTAAACCGCTCGATCAATGTCGCAGGGACTGTGTTTGCCTACCGTGATCTGGGGCCTCGCAGCGGGGTGCCGTTGATTCTTCTCAACCATTGGGGCGCGGTATTGGACAACTTCGACCCGCGGATCATCGATGGTCTTGCCAGTCAGCATCGCGTCATCGCCACTGACTACCGGGGCATCGGCACATCGGGAGGAACAGCACCCCTGACCATTGATGAAATGGCGCGGGATGCGATAGGCCTGATCCACGCGCTAGGCTTCGAGAAGGTTGATCTGATCGGTTTTTCCCTTGGCGGATTCGTGGCGCAGGACATCGTGCTGAAAGTCCCCGACCTGGTGCGCAAGCTGATTTTGACTGGTACGGGGCCGGCGGGCGGCAAAGACATTGACAGGGTAGGGGCGGCATCCTGGCCATTGATGATCAAGGGCTTGCTGACGCTGCGCGATCCGAAGTTCTATCTGTTCTTCACCGCCACGGCCAATGGTCGCCAAGCCGCGAAGGCCTTCTTGAAACGACTGAAAGAGCGCAAAACGGATCGGGACAAAGGACCCACGCCAAGTGCCTTTTCGCGGCAGTTGAAGGCGATCAAGGCGTGGGGGCGGCAGGCGCCCCAGGATCTCGGCAGTATCCGGATCCCGGTACTGATCGCCAATGGTGATAACGACATCATGGTGCCGACAGTGAACTCTACTGATATGGCCCGCCGCATCCCGAACTCGCAATTGATCATTTACGAAGATGCCGGACATGGTGCGATTTTCCAGCATCACGCCAATTTCGTGTCGAGGGCGCTGGCTTTTCTCGATCCCGAACAGCCTGACAAAACGTTACCTGACCCGCACTAGTTTCTCGGTTACGCGAGGCTATCCGGATCCCCAAAGAACATCTGAATCCGCGACCGCAGCCAGCGCTCCCCCGGATCGTTATCCTGAGACCCGCGCCAAGCCATATGCAGTTCAAAGCTGCGCACCGGCAACGGCGGATCTTCGGCACGTACACCGCCCGCGGCAGTCAGTGCATCGGCCGTGTAGTCCGGCACCGTAGCCACGATATCGGTGCCCGCGAGCAGGGTGCTCAACCCGTTGAACTGCGGCACGGCGAGCACCACATGACGTTTGCGCCCGAGTTTTTCCAGCTCTTCATCGATGAAACCGCTGAGGTCGCCGGCGAACGACACCAGTGCATGGGGGCGAGCGCAGTAATCATCCAGGCTCAACGGCCCCGGTACGGTGTCTGCGCGCAACAGCTTGGGCTGGCTGCGGCGCAACACTTTGCGCTTGGCATTGGCCGGCAGATCGGTGGTGTAACTGACGCCGATGGAAATTTCCCCGGACGCCAGCATCCCCGGCATCAGGATGTAGTTGACCCTGCGCACCACCAGCACAATCCCCGGCGATTCGGCACGCAGGCGCTTGAGCAGCATGGGCAGCAAGGCGAACTCGACATCGTCCGAAAGGCCGATGCGGAACACGGCGGTACTTGTGGCAGGATCGAACTCGGCCGCACGGCTGACGGCGGTGGAAATCGAATCCAGTGCCGGCGACAGCAGGGCGAAAATCTCGATCGCCCGGGCGGACGGCTCCATGCTGCGGCCGGTACGCACAAACAAAGGATCATCGAACAAGCCGCGCAGGCGCGAGAGTGCCGCACTGATGGCCGGCTGGCCGAGGAACAGTTTTTCCGCAGCCCGGGTCACGCTGCGTTCGTGCATCAATGTTTCGAAAACGATCAACAGGTTCAGGTCGACACGACGTAGGTCATTACGATTCATCTGGAGTCCTGGCAGAGTCAGCAAACTTGACGTGAGCAGCCATATGAGAACAATGGCCAGCAGGAATATTACGGGGAAAGGCTGGTACTCTGCACCGGGTAATTCAGATTTCCTACAAAGGCGGCTCCAGTTTCCTACGATATTGCCGCCGCCGCGGAATCAATGACAGGCATGTCGACTATTAATAGCCACAGATAGTGTTGGGTTGAAAGCCCAGCTAGAGTTCAAGGCATTAGAGGTTCAATTGGCGAGGTTTGCGATGTCCCGCACGATCCGTTTTCACAAGTTTGGTCCAGCCGAGGTGCTCAAATGCGAAGAGCATGCGGCGGCTCTGCCTGCACCGGGCGAAGTGCAGGTGCGCGTCGAGGCGATCGGCATCAGTTGGTATGACATTCTTTGGCGCCAGAACCTGGCCTCGTCCCACGCTCGTCTGCCTTCGGGCCTTGGTCATGAAATGGCCGGCATCGTCACCGCCGTCGGCGATGGCGTTGAAGACCTGGCCGTCGGTGACAAGGTTGCCAGTTTCCCGGCCGAAAGCCCGAACGATTACCCGGTCTACGGCGAGCAGATCGTTCTGCCGCGCTCGGCACTGACCCGCTACCCGGATGTGCTCAGCCCGATTGAAGCCAGCGTGCACTACACGCCGTTGTTGATTGCCTATTTCGCCTATGCGGATCTGGCACGGGTCAAACCCGGGCAGTTTGCCCTGGTGACCGACGCCAGTCATTGCGCCGGACCTTCGTTCGTACAACTGGGCAAGGCCTTGGGTATTCGAGTGATCGCCGCGACCAAGTCAGCAGAAGAGCGTGAGTATCTGCTGTCACTGGGTGCCGAGAAAGTCATCGTCACCGAGGAAGAAGATCTGCTGGTACGAATCAACAAGATCACCGATAACCGCGGCGTGGATGTGGTATTCGATGGTTTGGGCGGTCCGCAGATGTCATTGCTTGGCGATGTGTTGGCGCCTCGCGGCAGCCTGGTGCTGTACGGCCTGCAAGGCGGCAACCAGACGCCTTTCCCGGCCTGCGCCGCGTTCCAGAAAAACATTCAGTTCTTTGTACACTGCATCGGCAACTTCACTGGCAAGCCGGAACTGGGCATCACCCAGGATCAGGTCGCACTGCAACGTGCCTTGCGCGACATCAATCAGATGACTGCCGACCGCGTTCTGCTGCCGCTCAAGACTCGGGTCTTCCCGTTTGCCGAGTTTGTCGAAGCACACCGCTACATGGACGAATGCCCGTGTCGCGAAAGGGTCGCGCTGCAGGTCGAACCGGCATAACAATCACCGCAATAGCCCACCCAAGAGTCCGTGCCCACACGGACTCTTTCGTTTCAGTCCCCCCTCCCCAAAAAAGGTTCTTCACGGAATTCCGGGGAACACATATACCTGTAGGAGCTGCGGTGCGGCGATCCGACTTGCCAGCGATGGCGACCTGACGGCCGAGCATTTTCTTCCTGGTGTACATATTCATTGCTGCGGTAACGGCCACTTAGGGTTCCGCCCTGACGGCGGGTCACTTGGAAAAGCCCCAAGTAACCAAGGGCTCTTGCCCCTGACGTTCGGTGCCTCGCTGTGGCTCGGCATGCCCTCGCTCCGGTCCTGCTCCGTGGGCCCGCCGCGATCGGCCATCCATGGCCGTGCGCGGCTAACCCGGCATCCATGCCGGGTTGCCCACTGCGCAGAACCTGCGCTCGGCCTCTCGAGGCGGCGTGCACCGCAACAGCACCGCGAGGCGAGCTAACGCTCGACCTCGTTGTTTGGTGGTGCACGCGTTCCCCTGTAGGAGCTGCCGGAGGCTGCGATCTTTTGATCTTGCTTTTGCGATCTGGAGATTGCTGAAGATCAAGATCAAAAGATCGTCCGAACGCGGCCCGAACCTTCGGCAGCCCCTACAGATATTTCGTTATATGTGGTCCCCGGGATTGCGTGAAGAACCCAAAAAAAACCGTCGACCCGCAGGCCAGTCCAGCAACTGAACTGGTTTTTGCCCGTAATCTGTAGCTTCTAATCAGCCACTAAGCCCTGATAATTGAATGATTACTTTCATCTCAAGGAATGAGTCATGGCTGGGTGTCAGGCTGAAACTTTTCAATGTGCGCCGTCGGTGCGCATCTCCAAACTAGTGTGTCGTTGCGTAGTTGCCAACAAGATAGAGACAACTTCCTTCCTTATTTCTTGTGTTAAGTGTCTGTGGGACATTGTCGGAAGTTTCCTAGGACGGCGGTTTAAATCGAGCAAGCCCTTGCCAGCTGGGCGCTACAGCTTCGCTTACCTCGTTAAGCCGAGGGGGCGCTACGAGCGTTTCAAATGATCGTAAGAAAATTCAAGTGCTAGCATTTGGCAATAAAGTCCATGACTCCATACGTGCAGACAGTCCAACGGGATTTGCTGTCTGCGCGATATTGAACTTACGAGTATCAGGTAAATAAAGATGACCAGCATCCATGACCAAGCGATGAACTATGTCTATCAACAGGTGCTGCAGCGATTGCTGGGGTTCTTCTCCCGTGCCGAACGCACCGCATTGCAATTGTTGATTCAGCGCCTGGCGGTAGCGGCGGGGGGCATGGGGCGCATTGGCGAATACAAGGTGTTGGCGATCCAGTCCGGGACCCGTGACAACTGCTACACCCTGGCATTGTTGCGTGCTGCGCAGTTGATCATCGCCACGCGGGCGCCGGCGACATTCCAGTTGCGCATCGCCTCGTTGCGGTTGAACGGGACAAGCTGCGCGGCCGTGGAGAACATGCACCGGACCAACAGCGCATTGTTTGTCTATGACGATCCCCGAGTCGAGGTGTTGATGGTCGATGATCGCGAAGTCTTGCCGTTCAACCACCTGACGCCGACCTCCGACGCCGGTCGCGAGTCCGGCCGCCTGAACCTGTTGATGATCGGCCATCGCCGGGCTTGGCGCGGCGGGTTCGACCTGTGGGATGACGGTTATCTGGCCACGGGAGAGTTCTACGGACAAATCGCCCGCTGGGACGGTGGTGTGGACGCCTTGCTCATCGCTGATACGTTGCGTCAGCAAAAGCAGTTCATCGATGGATTGAAACGTGCCGCGACCAAGGCAGGGCTCACGCATTCATACGGGGGCGAGGCCGGTTATTCGGGGTTGTTTTCGCTGCTCGATGAACTGGGCAGCGACTGCTATCACGCGTTCTACGCTGATTACGGCCAGGCCCGATGGCGTCCACAAGAGCGCTTTGAGACCTGTCGTCGTACGGCCTGCATCGATATTCACGACCTGCTGGTCAGTAACCTGGAAGAGCGCTGGCCATTGCTGACGGAGTTTCTCCGATTCCAGCCTGACGAACTGTTCGCGCAGATCAGTGACAACGAGTTCGTCAGCCCGTCGATCTCGGCACACGTGCGGGGGTTGCAGGCGAGCTTCGTGCAGGGTCGCGATTACGAGTCCGGCGTTGCGCAATACCTGCAACGCGCCTTGGTGATGATGCGCCGCAAGCACTTGCCTGAGCGTTTGTGCGAGCAGGCCATCGAGGTCTTCGGCAACCCGGCGACACAGAGCGAGCAGCGCGCCCGGGCAGCGGCCGAGGCGCAAAAAAAACTGGGCCTGAGCGAAGCACAACTGGTGTGCCTGCTTTTTGCGCCTTTTATCGAAAGAGGTGCGGGGCTCGAGCGTTTTCTGCGTCAGTGCCATCCGGGCATGCTGGTGGCCATACCCGAGTTGCACCGGGCCATGCAGGGGCACCCGGTCGCCGAACAGATCATGCAATGGATGATGGATGTCAGCGGATTGCCCATCAGCCTGATTGGCCGGCTTTATCGCATGGAGTGGGCGCCAGGAAGCGCTGGCAGGACGCCTGAAGCACTGATCCAGACGGCGGCGTTGCGAAATGCGCTGGGCGATCCCGACGCTGATATCACGTTGGTGGATGAATGGTCGGCGGGTCACTGAGCGTGGGCGGATTTTCAGCCAGTGCGGCCGGCCTTCATTCATGAAAGGTCCACGAGAAACGGATTTCGCCTATCAGGCGGTTTATCGATACCTGGCCAGCCTGATCAACGAGTCTGAAGGGGATTCGCCCATCCGCCTGCCGTCGCTGCGGCATCTGGCGGAGCGCCTCAATGTGTCGATCTCGACCATTCAGTACGCCTATTCGCTCCTGGAGAAAGAGGGGCGCGTCTATTCGGTGGCCAAGTCCGGTTACTACGCGTTGCCGGTGTCCTCAATCAACCTGCAGGACAGCGGCAGCGACCTGCTGGAAGCCGTCTACGTCAATGCCAGGCGTCCGGGGATGCTGGTCCTGAGCGCCGATGAACCGGCGCTGCTGCAGCCGCTCGACAGTCCTTTGTTGCTGCTGGAGCGAGAGTTGCTGCGCCAGTATCCCCGACAGCCGCAGTCGCCTTCGCAACCCTGTGGCGAGCTCGAATTGCGCACCGCCCTGGCTGCACGCTACACCACGTCTCCGGTGCGTTACTGGCATGCCGATGATGTCTACATCGGCGCCGACCTTCGCGGTGTACTGGAAATCCTGATCGCCGTGCTGGGCTTGAAGGATGCCACCGTGGTGGTCGAATCGCCGTGCGACTGGACGATCCTGCGTCTGTTTCAAGCTGCCTGCGTGCGGGTGATCGAGTTGCCCGTGCAGGCCGATGGCTGCCTGGATCCAGAACGGCTGAACATGCTGCTGGATACCGAACCGGTAAGGCTGGTGATGCTTTCATCGGCCCTGAATATGCCCCGTGGCAGCCTGGCGTCTGACGAAAACAGGCAAGCCATTGCCCGGCTGTTGGCCGCGCATGACAGTTGGGTGCTGGAAAATGACTGTTATGGCGAACTCGGATTCGACCTTGGAGGTGTGCGCTTTCGCGACTTGCTGGACCCTGAACGGCTGATGGTGTTTTCCACGTTCGAGAAAATCATCGGTCCGGAAGCGCCCTACGGCTACCTGCTTTCAAGGCATTTGAGCGCTGAGCTGCAACGGCACTTTCTGCTGCGCTCCTTTCGTCTCTCGCCGATTCGCCAGAAAGCCATCGCCCGCTTATACAGCAGCGGTCGCATCGATCAACACCTGCTGGTGCTGCGACGGCTACTCAAGGAACGCAAGAGTCAAATGACCCAGTTGTTGCAGGAGCGATTGGGTGATGCCTTGCATTTCGTCGATCCAGAGGGCGGTGCAACGATCTGGGTGCGCTCCTTGCGTCGGGTCAACGTACGTCGTGTGTTCCAGCGCCTGCTGGTGCATCAGGTGGTCATTGCGCCAGGCGAACTGTTCAGCCTCCACGGTCTGCACGGGCAGCATTTGCGTTTGAGTCATACCTTCGGCGGCGATCACAACCTGGCTGCCGCACTGGGCCTGTTAGGGGATGCGCTGCGTCTGGAATCAATCGAGTGAGTGATGAGACAAAAAATAACACCCTTCATTCTATTGGATCGATCCCATCGCGTTGCGGTCGAACTGCCAGTAAACTGCGACCCCATTCCTGAACCACTCTATTCCAGAGGTTTTGCATGACACTCAGTCCTTTTGCGGGTAAACCGGCACCGGTAGAATTGTTGGTCGACATCCCGCGACTGGTAACGGCCTATTACACCGGCCAGCCTGATGCCGCGATTTCGACCCAGCGCGTTGCCTTCGGCACGTCCGGGCACCGCGGCAGCTCGTTCGACTTGAGTTTCAACGAATGGCACGTGCTGGCGATCAGCCAGGCGATCTGCCTGTATCGCGAAGCTCAAGGCATCGATGGCCCGCTGTTTGTCGGCATCGACACCCACGCGTTGTCCACCCCGGCCGGCGCCAGCGCCCTCGAAGTACTGGCGGCCAACGGCGTGACCGTGATGATCGCCGCTGGTGACGAGTACACGCCGACCCCGGCCATTTCCCATGCGATCCTCTGCTACAACCGTGGTCGCACCAGCGGCCTGGCGGACGGCATTGTCATCACGCCGTCCCACAACCCGCCGCAAAGCGGTGGCTACAAGTACAACCCAACCAACGGTGGTCCGGCCGATACCCACATCACCAAGTGGATCGAAGCCAAAGCCAACGAACTGCTGGCCAACAAGCTCGCTGGCGTCAAGCGCATCAGCTACGAGCAGGCACTGAAGGCCAGCACCACCCATCGTCACGATTACCTCAACACCTACGTCGCCGACCTGATCAACGTGATCGACTTCGACGCCATCCGTGATGCCAAGTTGCGCCTGGGTGTCGATCCGCTGGGTGGAGCAGGGGTGCGCTACTGGTCGGCGATTGCCGAGCATTATCGTCTGGACCTGGATGTGGTGAACAAAGAGGTCGACCCGACCTTCCGTTTCATGACCGTCGACTGGGACGGCCAGATCCGCATGGACCCATCGTCCGGCCACGCCATGCAAGGCCTGATCGGCCTGAAAGAACGCTTCGACGTGGCGTTTGCCTGCGATCCGGACCACGACCGCCATGGCATCGTCACGCCGTCCGGTGGTTTGCTGGCGCCGAACAACTACCTCGCCGTTGCCATCGACTACCTGTTCCAGAACCGTCCGCAATGGCGTGCCGATGCGGCCGTGGGTAAAACCGTGGTCAGCAGCGGCTTGATCGATCGCGTCGCCAGGCGCCTGGGCCGTCGCCTGTACGAAGTGCCGGTTGGCTTCAAGTGGTTTGCCGACGGCCTGTTCGATGGATCCCTCGGTTTCGGCGGTGAAGAAAGCGCCGGTGCCTCGTTCCTGCGCAAGGACGGCAGCGTCTGGTGCACCGACAAGGACGGTTTGATTCCGGCCCTGCTGGCCGCCGAGATGACTGCCCGGACCGGTCGCGACCCGAGCCAGGCGTATCGTGCCTTGACCGATGAGCTGGGTGAGCCGTTCTCGGTGCGGGTCGACGCCAAGGCCAATCCGGAGCAGAAAGCACTGTTGAGCAAGCTGTCGCCGCAACAGGTCACCTCGACCCAACTGGCTGGCGAACCGATCCAGAACATCCTCAGCCACGCGCCGGGCAATGACCAGGCCATTGGCGGTCTCAAAGTCATGACCGAAAACGGTTGGTTCGCGGCGCGTCCGTCTGGCACGGAAGACATCTACAAGATCTACGCCGAAAGCTTTGTCAGCGACGACCACCTCAAGCAACTGGTGGCCGAGGCGCAAACGCTGGTGGATGGGGCTATTTCCGCGAAGTGATCGCAGCATTGTGCCGAGTGAGAACTGTGGCGAGGGAGCTTGCTCCCGCTCGACTGCAAAGCAGTCGTAAACCCAGACGATGCGGTGTTTCATGAAACCGCGTTTGCCGGTTTCAGGGTCGCTTCGCAACCCAGCGGGAGCAAGCTCCCTCGCCACAAATGATTCACATGTAAAAAAGGGGCGACCAATACGGGCGCCCCTTTTTTTGGATTGCACTCAGAAGATCAAGCCAGATCCACCAGAACGATCTCACTGTCCTCAATGGCCGTCACCCGCAACACGGTCTCATCGGCAACCGCGACACCATCTCGAGCTTGTGCACGCAACCCATTGACTTCAATGACCCCGGTGGCCGGCACCAGGTATGCACGACGACCGTTGTCCAGATGGTATTCGGCAGACTCGCCGGCCTTCAAGTTGGCGGCTACCAGCCGGGCATCGGCGCGGATGCGCAAGCTCTGGTCGTCGCCTTCCTTGCCGCTGGCCAGGGTGACAAAACCTTCGCGGTTGCCTTTCGGGAACGGCTTGGCGCCCCAGGAAGGGGCCAGGCCGGACTCATTCGGGATGATCCAGATCTGGAAAATCCTGGTCGGTGTCGCTTCCAGGTTGTACTCACTGTGGGCGATCCCGGTGCCTGCGCTCATGACCTGGACGTCGCCCGCTTCGGTGCGGCCCTTGTTGCCAAGGTTGTCCTGGTGGGTGATGGCGCCTTCGCGGACATAGGTGATGATTTCCATGTCCCGGTGCGGGTGTTGCGGGAAACCGGTGCCGGGGGCGATCACGTCGTCATTCCAGACCCGCAGGTTGCCCCAGTTCATGCGCTTGGGATCGTAGTACTCGGCGAACGAAAAATGATGGTGTGCATCCAGCCAGCCATGGTGAGCGCCGCCGAGCGAGTTGAAAGGTCTGAGTTCAAGCATGATCGTCTCCAGAAAAGGTTCGTCATGGGGCAAGGCGCCTGAGCCACGAAGCGAGACCGGTGGGTGATGACGGCCATCATCCAACAGGCAATAATCGATAAAAAGCGTAAAAAATGCAGCATTCCCATCGAATACATTGATATAAAACGAACTCGAAAGATTCTCATCCAGCTTTCACTTCATCGCATAAGCCAATGAGTCATAAGCAATTGACTAGAACTCGAGAGCAAATGCAGACACCATAGCGCTCAACAGCCTCACACCCTGGAGTCAGTCCGCGTGCCGCAACACACCCCCGATCTTCCTCCTGAACTTCGCCCCTTGGCCGAGATGCCGCTGATCAAGCGATTGCTCGCCCGATTTTTCGGTTACAGCCTGACCCGTCTGCATGCCCAGCACCGAGCATCGTGGTTGCACGGCCAGGCTGACGGTTTTCGCAGTGGCCACAGCGCCGGGGTCGATTACGGTTACAAGGAAGGCAAGCTCGAAGGACTGGAGGAGGGTCGACAGGTCCTGCTGATCCGCGACTCGCGCGCCACTGAACACCGGCCACCGAATGTCGATGACCTGTTGTTCGACGATTGGCGCCTGCCGCTGAACGTCGAATTGAAGAAGCGCATGAAGGCGGATGTCGCGCGGTTGTTGCCGGCTCATGCCCAACCCAGTGCCGCCCAGTGGAAAATGATCTTCAGCGACACGCCATCCACCTCGGTGATCGCGGGCGCGGGTGCCGGCAAATCGACCACGCTGGTGCTGCGTATCCTGCTGCTGAGCCATTACCTGGGCTTCGAGCTGAGTTCGATGACGGTGGTCACCTTCACCCGCGAGTCGCGCAAGGATTTCATCAACAAGCTGATCGAACTGTTTGCGCTCTGGGGCCACGCAATCAGTTTCAAGGCGGCGCGGGATCTAGTGCGCACTTTTCACTCGCGGATCCTGCCGATGGTGCGCAGTCTTCCGGGTTTCGAGCGTTTGCAGGCTTTCGAGAACCTCAGCCTGCGGGCTGCACAGGGTGACGAGGAAGTCGACAGCAACCCGTTCGATCTGCGGATCAACGACGCTCAACGTCAACAGCTCAACGCCTGCTATCACCGGCTGCACCGTGACGATGAGCGCTTTCGCGAGCTGATCAAGCCATTGTCCCGGCACGCCTTGCAACTCAAGGAGCTGGAGCGGGACCACCCGGATGTGCAGAAACGCATGGGCGTTACCGAACTGGCGGCCAAACGCGATGAAGAACTGTGCGACGTCATTGAAGACCTGTGGTTTCGCGCCGGTGCCTGGCCGATCAAGGGTATCGAACCGAATCGCCAGTCGTTCGATATCAACGGTTCGACATTCCATTGTCACGGCTACATCCCGTCCCTGGATGCCTGGGTGGTGCTGGGGTTCGATCCTCGGGAAAACCCGCAGGTCACGCGACCAAACGCCAAGCTGTCGGTACGCGCAGAGTGGGCAGTCAAGCGCACTCTGTTTCAAGCTTTCTGTCGCAAGCCATTGATATGGCTGGATAGTTACGAATCATCGAAACGTGTTTTGGCCTCGCTCGCGGGTGATGCCAGCGCCGGGCCGGGCTTCGATTACAAGGTCAAGGGCGAACTCGCCTCCGCGCCGTTGCTCGATTGCTTTGTCGCCGCTGCCGGATTCATTGAAAACCTCGGCCTGGATGTGCCGAGCGCTGTCGGCCAGATGAGTTTCGCCAAGGACGATCCCGACCGGTTCTTCTTCGAGGCCTTGAGCCTTTACTGGCGGGCGCTGGAAGATCATTTGCTCGATCAGAAACCGCCGATCATGACCTACAACCGGATGTTTGCCCTGTTTAGCGAGCATTCGCCGGAGAACCTCAAACTGCTTGGCGATGAACTGCTGCGGCCGCTGTCGCACCTGATGATCGACGAATTTCAGGATGTCTCGCCGCAAATCGTCTCCTGGATCAGGGCCAGCCTGGCAGAGATTCGCAGTCGCGGACCGGCCATGCACGTCGGACGTGGAGCCCAGCGTTCCTCATTGCTCTGTGTAGGCGATGACTGGCAATCCATCTATGGATGGCGCGGTAGTTCGCCGACCTACTTCATGGAGTTCAACAAGGCGTTCCCGTCGCCGAGCACCACCAAGGTCATGCTCAGCGACAATTACCGCAGCCACCAGCACATCATCGATGCCGCCGAGCACATCGTGCGCGCTGCACCGGCGATTGCCGGGAAGAAGGCCAAGGCCAGCGGCGAACCCAAGGCATTGCTGCCCGTGAACGTGCTCGATCGTGATGACCAGGGCATGGCACAGCGCCTGATGGAGCATTACCGAAAGGGCGATTCGATCTTGATGCTTTATCGAAAAAGCAGCGATAAGTCATTGATAGAAGAGCATATTCAGTCTGTAGTTAATGTTGATTCGAGCTTGCCGCATGAGGCTCGCAGGCTCAAGCAACTGACCTATCACAGTGCCAAGGGCCTCCAGGCCGATGCGGTGTTTTTGCTGGGCGACTGCCAGCACCTGACCAGCTCACCTTACAAGAATCAGGTGTACCGGATGGCGGGCCTGGGCAAGGCCGGTGACAGCGAACCCTACGACAACGCCCAGAAGGACGAGATCCTGCGGCTGGCCTACGTGGGCATTACCCGCGCCATCAGCCATTGCTACTGGTACGTCGATGCGCAAGACACCCAGGCCGCGAACATGCCCAAGGCATCCGACCGGATCGGCAAGGGCAAGGCGTTTTTTGTCGACCATCGACAGGGCAAAGCGTCGGCCTGAATTGCAAAAATCGCACCCTTATGTAGGAGCTGCCGAAGGCTGCGATCTTTTGATCTTTTCTTTACCCACAAAAAAGCCCACCTGACGTGGGCTTTTTTGTGGCCGTTCAGCCTTCAGGCATAACTCCTGAACGCTTCTGGTGGAACGAAGGCTTCAAGTTCATCCTCCACCGCTTCGATTATTAGCTCTACATCCGCAGCATTCATGACGGTGGCGCAAGGAATACCGGCAATGGCGATCATGGTCTCGCCAGTGGCACGATCAAAAAGACGGGCAATCATGCTGCCCGGGGCGTCCATGCTCGCCTCGAAACCCATGGGATGAAAATGCCAGCGCATCAGCTGGCAGGCGTTTGGAAACGTGACCTTACTGAACCCTCTATTCATGTGTTACCCGCCTTCATTATCGAGCGCTTCCATTAGCTCATGGTAGGAGGGAAGAACCTTCATTGGTTCAACCAGTGACAATGTTTAAAAGTAGCATCCGGATGTGAAAAGAGTGTGGCTTTTTCAGGTCATTTGGCGATTGCCGCCATTATTTTGATTCAGTCACGCCCGTGTGCATTTGCGGCCAAAAGCCATCATCCGTTTAGTCGTTGAAGACAAGGCGCAAGTTGGGCAAGCTCGGGGTTTTCCCGTCGAGATGTTCAATGCACGCCGATGATGATGGTCCGCTGCAAACCCAGGCTACGGGCGAGACGGTCATGCGCTATCACTTGCGCTGGAAGCACCGGGATCTGGACGGCGTCATGGCGCTCTATCACCCTGAAGTCCAGTACAACGACTTTTTCCAGAACCGGGTCATGGGCCTGGACCAATTGCGCGAATACGTGCGCAACAGCATGCCCCGGGATCCGGATGAAGCGTTGGAGCATTCCGACCGCATACGACTGGACGGCAACACGGCGTTCATTCAATACCGCATCACCTTGCGCGGCGGTGAAGGGCTGGTGTCGTTCCGCGCCAGCGAAGCGATTACCGTCAAGGACGGGCTGATCTGGCGGGTCAACGAATACGCTTCATTGGTGCACGAGCAACCCGCAAGCAAAACGTCCGGCAACCAGCGCCCGGCGGTCAGCCGACTCGGGTTGTCGCCACGCCAATTGAGCTTCATGGCCGATGATCTGCAACAATATTTTCAGCGTCAGCAACCTTATCTGGAACCGGAGCTCGATCTGCAACGGGTGGCGAAGGAGTGCGGGTACAGCCGCAATCAGATTTCCTATCTGTTGAACCAGGTGCTGGGCCAGAGCTTCTACCGCTACGTCAATCAGGCGCGCCTGAAACACTTGCTCACTGCGCTGGATGCCGCCACGCCGCCGCTGCGTATCGATGAGCTGGCCTTCGCTGCCGGATTCAATTCGCTGTCGGCGTTCTACAGCTGTTTCCGCCAGCACACCGGCCAGTCACCCAAGGCCTACGTCAAACAGATTTCTTTGCGTGCACGCGCGCAAGACAGCCCCTGAGCCCACGCACTAGGATCGACGCCATCGAAGTTTGAGTGGCGGAGTCTTGCATGCCGGCATGGCGCACTATCAGTTTGTGGATGGACCAGCTCGACGAGCCTCTATTGGCGCGTCCGGCGCTGGAGCGGGACCTGGATGTGGACGTAGCGATCATCGGCGCGGGCTACACCGGTCTCTGGACCGCGTACTACCTCAAGCAGCACAAACCGGACCTGAGCATTGTGATTGTCGAAGCGCAGACCGCCGGTTTCGGCGCGTCGGGGCGCAATGGCGGCTGGCTGATGGGCAACTTGCTGGGTGAAGATCGCCTGCTGGCCGACCTGCCGGCCGAAGAGCGACGTGCCTCCTACGATTTGTTGCACAGCATTCCGGACGAAGTGGCGCTTGTCCTCGAACGTGAGGGGATCGACTGCGATTACCGTAAAGGCGGAGCGCTGTACTGCGCTGCGCGCTATCCGGAGCAGGAGGCCAGCCTTCGCCACTACCTGGACGATCTCCACCGCCAGGGCCTCAACGACAGCCACTATCGCTGGCTGAGCCCGGAACAGTTGGCGCAACAGATCCGCGTCGCCAAACCCTACGGCGCAATCTTCGCGCCGCACGTGGCGACCATTCACCCGGCCAGGCTGGTCCGAGGGCTGGCCCGGGCCGTGGAGCGCCTGGGAGTCAGAATCTACGAAAACAGCCCGGTCACCCATTGGCAGTCCGGCAGCCTGCGCACGGCGAAAGCTTCGGTGCGCTGTCGCTGGGTGGTGCCGGCGGTAGAAGGCTACTCCGTGACGCTGCCGCCATTGGGGCGTTACCAGATGCCGGTGCAGAGCCTGATCGTCGCGACCGAGCCATTGTCGGCGGCCACCTGGGACGAAATCGGCCTGAGCCGCGGCCAGGCGTTCAGCGAGGCCAGTCGCCAGGTCACCTACGGCCAGCGCACCGCTGACAACCGATTGATCTTTGGCGCCCGTGGCGGCTATCAGTTCGCGGGCAAACTGCGCCACGACTCCGACCTGACCACGGATGAAAAAGACCTGCGGCGCTACCTGTTCGGCGAGCTGTTCCCGCAGCTGAAGAACGTGCAGATCACTCATTCCTGGGGCGGCAACCTGGGCATGTCCCGGCACTTCAAGCCGCACATGCTCTGCGACCGGGCCAACGGTATTGCCTTGTCTGGTGGCTATGGCGGGGAGGGTGTCGGCGCCAGCAACCTGGGAGGACGGACGCTGGCCGACCTGATCCTGGGCCGCGACACCGATCTGGTGCGCCAGCCGTGGGTCATCCCGCAGCGCGGCCTCGACGCGCTCAGGGCCTGGGAGCCGGAGCCCATCCGCTGGCTCGGTTACAACGCGATCATCCGCAGTTTTGTCCATGAGGACCAGACCCTGGCCAACCCGGCGACCGCGCCCTGGCGGCGCAAGCTGGCCAGCGGGGTTGCCGGTTTCATGGAAGGTTTCATGCACTGAACGGCGCGCTCTTCATCTACAGGCTACATCGACAGGTATTCCCATGAGCATCACGCAATTCAAGAACACTGCAACCCTGAAACTGGAAGAGTCCAACCCGGTCGCCGTGCCCCTGGGTACGCCCGTGGCCGTGGCTTCGACCACCAGCGTCGAACGCGACGACGGCGTCGAGACCGGCGTCTGGGCGTGCACGCCCGGGCGTTGGCGGCGGCAGATCGTCGCCCAGGAATTCTGTCACTTCATTCAGGGGCGTTGCACCTTCACCCCGGACGGCGGTGAGCCGCTGCACATCGAAGCCGGCGATGCACTGATGTTGCCGGCCAACAGCCTCGGTATCTGGGACATCCAGGAAACCGTGCGCAAGACTTACGTACTGATTTTTTGAAATTTGAAAGCTGACCCTTTTGATTGCCTGCCAACAAAAAAAACCTACAGGAATCGACTCATGCTCCGAAAGACACTGACTCTGGCCCCGTTGTTGCTGGTTGCATCGATCAGTCAGGCCGCCGAAACCGTCAAGATTTACAACTGGTCGGATTACATCGCGCCGGACACCACGAAAAACTTCCAGAAAGAAACCGGCATCGGCTTCACCTACGACGTCTACGACAGCAACGAAACCCTCGATGGCAAGCTGATGACCGGCAAATCCGGTTACGACGTGGTGTTTCCGTCCAACCACTTCATGGCCCGGCAGATTGAAGGCGGCGCACTGAAGAAGCTCGACAAGAGTCAGTTGCCGAACTGGAAAAACCTAAACCCGGTATTGCTCAAGGCATTGCAGACCAACGATCCGGGCAACGAGCACGGTTTCCCGTACCTGTGGGGCAGCACCGGCATCGGCTACAACATTGAGAAGGTCAAAGCGGTACTGGGCGACAACGCCCCGGTGGATTCCTGGGACCTGATCTTCAAGCCCGAGAACATGCAGAAATTGCAGAAGTGCGGCGTGGCCATCCTCGACAATGGTCCCGAACTGCTGCCGGCCGCATTGAACTACCTCGGGTTGCCGCCTCACAGCAAGAACCCGCAAGACTACAAAAAGGCCGAAGCCCTGCTGTTGAAAGTGCGGCCGTATGTGAGCTATTTCCATTCGTCCAAGTACACCAGTGACCTGGCCAACGGCGATATCTGCGTCGCGGTCGGTTTCTCCGGCGACATCCTGCAAGCGGAAAACCGCGCCAGGGAAGCCAGCAACGGCATCGACATCGGCTATTCGATTCCCAAGGAAGGCGCCGCGATCTGGTTCGACATGGTTGCCATGCCGGCCGACGCTCCGGACGAAAAGGCCGGTTACGCCTTCATGGACTACCTGTTGCGCCCGGACGTCATGGCCAGCGTCAGCAACTACGTGCATTACGCCAATGGCAACGAGACGGCCGACAGCCTGATCGACCCGGCGATCAAGAACGACACCAAGGTTTACCCAAGTCCTGAAATGATGGGCAAGCTGTTTGCGCTGGAGGCCATGCCGCTGAATATCGATCGGGTGCGTACGCGAGTGTGGAACAAGATTCGCACCGGCAGTTGAAGCGGTGAGCGGCCATCGGGACAGGACGTCCCGATGCCATCGTCCTCAGCCGACCGGCTCGGCTGCGCAATTCATCTTTGCTGAGCCGGGTATCTGCAAAAACACGTCATCGCCGATTTGCCAGAAGCTGTAGTTGCCTTTGTAATCCTTGCCCGTGTACTGGGTTCCGTAATTGTTCGGTACCTGGTCCAGGGTGATGGAGGTGTTCGCCCATTTCAGGAGCACAACGCCCGGTTCGACCGTAAAGAAGGTCGCGGCAACCAATGCGTTAAACCCTGCGCAACGATAAGCCAAGGGGCCTTCCGTGAGCCTGCTTGGGTCCTTGGTTCTCGCTATGGCCGAACCCTGACGCAGTTGGAACGCACGCTCGGCATAACTTCGCACGATGCACGCCCTGGCTTGCGGCCCGGCACCACACTGGTTACGGGACTCTAACCAAAACCGATGATCAATCTCGACTTTATTCGGGCGCGGCACTGAATGTTCATCGGTGAGCGCCAGCAGATATAGACGATTGAGCTCCAGGTCCATGCTCGCCAGTTGAGCATCGTGACAGATGAGCTTTTCGGCGGATGCCTGGGGCGTGGCGCAATCGAAACTGGTTTTGTACGTTGGCAAGGGCTTTGGTTTTGGTTTTGCCTTTGTGGCGGCGTCACACAGGCTCGCCGTCACGCACGCGCTGACGGCGAGCACAGAGGCCAGAAGTGGCGTGACCATTTTCATTTCGACGTCACCTGAGTCTTTGCGTGATGCCCGCATTGCAACGCATCGTGTCGAAGCGTTGCACAGTCATTCGGTCGCACGGGGCCTATCGAGTGTAAAGCAGTGCTCGAAACCTGCCACATCGTGCCAGCAGAAACGTTAGTCTTCCTTGAGAATCGTCGCCACTTCGTCAGACCTGACTTTCACCTTCTTGCCTGAAATGTCCTCAAACTCGAAGAAGCCGTCCCGGGTTTTGGTTTTCGGCATGTCTTTGGTCAGGTACTGAGTGCCGTTCTGCAGCGTCACCACCGTTGGCGTCGAGCAACCGGCCAGCGTCAGCAGGGCCGCTCCCGCCAGGGGCAAGCCCAAAGTCTTGATATCCATAATCACCTCCATACGTACTGAAGCAGCGCCATCAGTTCGATGGCCATCACTGCACCTCTATCGCGGTTGGTGCCGCCGGGGGGCAGAAAGTTCTACTGCTCGGGAAAAATTCCTACAGCGCCATTTATCCTTTTCCGATTGCACCGGGCAGGGTGGAACTGGTATCTGTACGCATAACCAGTACTCGCTCGCCATGGCCCATTTCCCTGTGACTGCAAATCCCCTCGACGATCCGTTCTATTACCTGAACAACTTCATGCAAGTGCTTGATTGGCTTGAGCGGCGCTCTGGCGATGTGTTGAGCGTCGAAGAGCAGCATTTCATTCAAGCGTTCAAGGGGTTACCCCGTGAATCGCAGGCACTGCTGGTCAGAATGGTGATGCGCAAAGGCATTCATTTCAGGGCGAGCAAGCTGCATTACGACGAAATCGGCGATATCGGCACAGCCATCGGCCCATTGCTTGAACTGGGTTGGGTCGACAGGCAAATGCCCATCACCATCGACGAGCTGTTCGAGGTGCTGCTCAAGGCCGAAATCCTCCAGACCTTTGCCGCTGCCATCGATCAACCCAAAGGCAGGAAAAACGACTGGTTGCCGACGCTGAGCGCGCAACTTCCCCAGACGCAGAGCTTCAACGATTGGTGCCCGTGGCTGGATGAGCGCCTGTTCAGCCTGACCATCATGGAGTTGTGCGATCGCCTGCGCCTGATGTTCTTCGGCAACCTGTACCAGGACTGGTCGGAGTTTGTGTTGGCCGACCTGGGTATTTATACCTACGAAAAAGTCGAGTTCTGTGCCGAGTCCCGTGGCTTGCGCAGCCGCGAAGACGTGGATGCCTGTGTCCTCCTGCACGCGTACCAGCAACAATTCGAGGCCGGTGAAGCGCTGGAAGAGATGGTCGAGCGCATCAAGGGGCTGGTGCTGGACAACCCATGGTTGCAACGGCGGCGCGGCAAGCTGCTGTTCCAGATAGGCCAGTATTGCGAACGCACCGCGGATTTCGCCATGGCCCTGAACCTCTACCGCGAATGTGCCTATCCGGGCGCGCGTTCACGGCTGATTCGCGTGCTGGAACGCAGTGGCGAGTTTGAGTTGGCGATGGAACTGGCCGCACAGGCCGAACAGGCACCGGAAAGCGCCGCCGAACAACAACAGCTGCTCCGTGTGCTGCCGCGCCTGCGGCGCAAGCTCGGCGGGCCGCCCATCAAGCGGGCAGCGCCTCGGGAAATGCAGCGTCTGGACCTGCAACTACCAAGAGTCGATCCCGCCGTGTCGGTCGAGTTTTATGTTCAGGCGCATCTGGCTGAGGATTCGGCACCGGTGCACTACGTCGAAAACAGCCTGATCAACTCGCTGTTCGGCTTGTTGTGCTGGCCGGCGATTTTTGCGCCTTTGCCGGGCGCGTTTTTTCACCCGTTCCAGCGCGGGCCGGTGGATTTGCTCAGCGAAGACTTCCATGGCCGTCGGGCCGAACTGTTTCAGGCGTGCCTGGCCGAACTCGACGACGGGCGCTACCGGCAGACCATCCGCGAACGTTATGCCGCCAAGTGGGGCGTGCAGTCGCCTTTCGTGTTCTGGAGCGTGCTCAGTGAAGAACTGCTGGAGCAAGCTCTGGATTGCCTCCCGGCCGAGCACCTCAAGCACTGGTTCAACCGTTTGTTGCTGGACATCAAGGCCAATCGCGCCGGCATGCCGGACCTGATCCAGTTCTGGCCGCAGCAAAAGACCTACCGCATGATCGAAGTCAAAGGTCCGGGCGATCGCCTGCAGGACAACCAGTTGCGTTGGCTGGAGTTCTGCCACGAACACCAGATGCCGATTGCCGTGTGCTACGTGCAATGGGCGGAGCAGGGCGCTTGAGCTACAGCATTGCGGTGCGGGCGCTGTGTGAGTTCACCGCCAAGGCCGGCGATCTCGATCTGCGCTTCACGCCGTCACCCACCGCGCTGGAGGGCATCGTCGGGCACCGTACGGTGGCATCGCGGCGCAGCGAGGGTTACCAAAGCGAAGTCGCCCTTGAGGGCCAGTATCGAACCTTGACGGTCAAGGGCAGGGCGGACGGCTACGACCCTGGGCAAAACTGCCTGGAAGAGGTCAAGACCTACCGCGGCGACTTGAGCAAGCAACCGGCCAACCACCGTCAGTTGCATTGGGCCCAGGCGAAAATCTACGGCTGGTTGATGTGCCGCAAACTGGACCTGCCCCGGATCAACCTGGCGCTGGTGTATTTCGACATCGTCAGCGAAAAGGAAACCTGCCTGGTCGAGCCCTTCGAGGCGGCGCAGCTGCAACCGTTCTTCGAACGGCATTGCGCGCGGTTCCTGCAATGGGCCGAACAGGAAGTCGCTCATCGTGACGGGCGCAATCTCGCGGCGCAGCGTCTGGCGTTTCCCCACGCCGACTTTCGGCCGGGGCAACGCCATCTGGCCGAGTCGGTGTTCAAGGCGGTCAGCACGGGGCGCTGCCTGATGGCCCAGGCACCCACCGGAATCGGCAAAACCCTGGGCACCTTGTTCCCCATGCTGAAGGCGCTGGCGCCGCAGCAACTGGACAAAGTGTTCTTCCTCACGGCGAAAACCCCGGGACGCCAACTGGCCCTGGACGCCGCGCAAGTGATGCTTGCCAGCGCCGATGCGCCGCCGTTGCGGGTGCTGGAGATGATCGCCCGGGACAAGGCCTGCGAACACCCGGACAAAGCCTGCCACGGTGAGTCGTGCCCATTGGCCCGGGGTTTCTACGATCGCCTGCCCGCCGCGCGGCAGGCGGCCAGTCGACTGAGCCTGTTGAACCAGAGCGCCTTGCGCGAGATCGCCCTGGCGCACGATGTCTGTCCGTATTACCTGAGCCAGGAAATGGCGCGCTGGGCCGACGTGGTGGTTGCCGACTACAACTATTACTTCGACTTCAGCGCCTTGTTGTTCGGTCTGGCCCAGGCCAACAACTGGAAAGTCGCGGTGCTGGTCGACGAAGCCCATAACCTGGTGGAACGCGGCCGGCAGATGTACAGCGCCAGCCTCGATCAAGGGACTTTCAACAGCGTGCGCAAATCCGCACCCGAAGCGCTGAAAAAGCCGATGCAGCGGGTCAACCGCGAGTGGAATGCCCTGCATGGCGCGCAAACCGGTGCTTATCAGGCCTATGACAAGGCGCCGGAAAAGCTCCTTCAGGCACTGTCGTCGTGCAGCGCCAGCATCGGTGATTACCTGAACGATCACCCTCAAGGGCTGGACAGTGCACTGCAAGGTTTTTACTTCGACATGCTGCATTTTTGCCGGGTGGCCGAGCTGTTCGATGAGCAGTTCCTGTTCGACATCAGCAAGCGCGACCTGGAGCGCCAACGCAACCTCTCGCAGTTGTGCCTGCGCAATGTGGTCCCCGCCGGGTTCATCCGCCCGCGCCTGACCGCCGCGCGCAGCACGGTACTGTTTTCCGCGACCCTCAGCCCCCGGCACTATTACGCCGATTTACTGGGGACACCGGCGGACACGGTGTGCATCGACGTCGAGTCGCCGTTTCATGCCGATCAACTGCAAGTGCATATCGTCGACCAGATTTCCACGCGGTTCGTGCATCGCCAGTCCTCCCTCGAACCGATCGTGGACTTGATCGCCAGACAGTTCTGCGCTCGCCCCGGCAATTACCTGGCGTTTTTCAGCAGCTTCGATTATTTGCAGCAGGTGGCGCAGTTACTCGCCGAGAAGCATCCGCACATCAGTCTGTGGTCGCAGTCGCGAGGCATGGGCGAAGCGCAGCGTCAGCAGTTTCTCGATCAGTTCCACGCCGACGGCCAGGGTGTCGGCTTTGCGGTACTGGGCGGGGCCTTTGGTGAAGGCATCGACTTGCCTGGTGCCCGGTTGATCGGCGCATTTATCGCCACCTTGGGGCTGGCGCAGCTCAATCCGGTGAACGAGCAACTGAAACGGCGCATGGCCGCCATTTTTGGCGCCGGTTACGACTACACCTATCTGTTTCCCGGCGTACAGAAAGTGGTGCAGGCCGCTGGACGGGTCATCCGCACCCAACAGGATCAAGGGGTGGTGATGTTGATCGACGACCGTTTTGGCGAGAGCAAGGTCAGGCAATTGCTGCCGCGTTGGTGGGACATAGCGGGTAATTGGGTTGTCACCCTGTAGGAGCGAGCTTGCTCGCGATGGTCGTTAACGATTACGCGTATTTACTGGCTAAACGCGGCGCTCTTGAGTCCATCGCGAGCAAGCTCGCTCCTACAAGGGGGATCAGGCCTTGAGGTTGCGCAAACTGCGCTCCATCCGCGCAATGCCTTCTTCCAGCAGCGATCGTGGGCAGCCGAAGTTCAGGCGCACGAACTGCTTGCAGTCATCACCGAAGTCCAGCCCGGCGCTCAAGCCAACTTTGGCCTGTTCGAGGAAGAACTGTTGCGGGTTGTCCAGCCCCAGTGCCGTGCAGTCGAGCCACGCCAGATAAGTGCTTTGCGGCAGGTTCATGGAGATGCCCGGCAGGCGGGTGCGCACAGCCTCGGCGAGGAAATCGCGGTTGCCTTGCAGGTAGACCTTCAGCTCGGCCAGCCACGGCGCGGCTTCGCTGTAGGCAACGCGGGTGGCTTCCATGCCCAGCGGATTGACGCTGTCGACCATGCCGCAACGAGCGTGGTTGACCTTCTCGCGCAGGTGACGGTCCTGGATGATCATGAACGAGGTCTTGAGACCGGCGATGTTGTAGGCCTTGCTCGCCGACATCAGCGTGATGGTGCGCTGGGCCGCTTGCGGGCTCAGGGTCGCCATCGGAATGTGCTGGCGCCCGTCGTAGCACAACTCGGCGTGGATCTCGTCGGAAATGATCCAGGCGTCGTGCTCAAGGCAAATGTCGGCAATGGCTTGCAGCTCTGCGCGGGGGAAGGCCTTGCCCAGCGGGTTATGCGGGTTGCTCAGCAGCAGTGCGCCGCCACCTTGCAGCGACTGGCTCAAGGTGTCCAGCGGCGTGGTGTAGGTGCCATCGGCTTGCACATCGAAGTTCAGCTCGACCTTGTTCAGGCCCCAATGCCCGGGTGCGTGGCGCAGCGGTGGGTAGTTTGGCACCTGCACAACGACGTTCTGTGGTGCCTGCACCAGGGCCTTCAACGCCATGTTGAAGCCGGATTCAACGCCCGGCAGGAAGATCAGCTCCTGGGGCTCGACGCGCCAGGCGTACTTATTCCAGAGGTCGGCGACGATCGCCTCGCGCAGGTCATCCCGGGCCACGCTGTAACCGACCATCGGGTGTTCCAGGCGTTTTTGCAGGGCCTGGATGATCACCGGCGGTGCGGCGAAATCCATGTCGGCGACCCACATCGGCAACACATCGGCCGGGTAACGGCTCCATTTTGTACTGCCGGTGTTGTGACGGTCGAACACCTGATCAAAATCGAAAGTCATGCGGGATCTCGTAGAAGCGGGGTTGAACATGCGCCAATGATAAGCGCCAATCCCCTGTAGGAGCGAGCCTGCTCGCGAAGGAGTGTCAGATACGGTGATGTCAACTGACACACCATCGCGAGCAGGCTCGCTCCTACAAGGATTTTCACGGCCCGCTGGATTTGCCCGACGGTCGGTTTTCACACAAAGCACTAGTGCATTGACTACAGTTTGTAGTGTCGGCAGCCAGACTGCCACTACCGTGGTTGTTCAAAAAAACCCGGCCATATACCGGGTTCCACCTGATCAGGAGTGCACGATGGATCTCAGCCGTCGTCAGTTCTTCAAGGTCGCCGGTATCGGCCTTGCAGGCTCTAGCCTGGGCGCGTTGGGCATGGCCCCGACGACAGCCTTTGCCGAACAGGTGCGTCACTTCAAGCTCGCCCATACCCATGAAACCCGCAACACCTGTCCGTACTGCTCGGTCGGCTGCGGGTTGATCATGTACAGCCAGGGCGATGACGCGAAGAATGTCGCGCAAAACATCATCCACATCGAAGGTGACGCCGACCATCCGGTCAACCGCGGCACCCTTTGCCCCAAAGGCGCGGGCCTGCTGGACTTCATTCACAGTCCCAGTCGTCTCCAGTACCCGCAGGTGCGCAAGCCTGGTACCACGGAGTGGACTCGAATCTCCTGGGATGAAGCGCTCGATCGCATCGCCGACCTGATGAAGGCCGACCGCGACGCCAACTTCATCGAGAAGAACGCCAAGGGGCAAACGGTGAACCGCTGGTTGAGCACCGGTTTTCTCGCGGCATCGGCGTCGTCAAACGAAGCGGGTTACATCACCCACAAGGTGATTCGCAGTCTCGGCATACTGGGGTTCGATAACCAGGCGCGTGTCTGACACGGTCCGACGGTGGCAAGTCTTGCCCCGACGTATGGCCGTGGTGCCATGACCAACCACTGGACCGATATCGCCAACGCGAATCTGGTTCTGGTGATGGGTGGCAATGCCGCCGAAGCGCACCCTTGCGGTTTCAAATGGGTCACCGAAGCCAAAGCCCACAACAAGGCGCGGCTGATTGTGGTCGACCCGCGTTTCACCCGTACGGCCTCGGTGGCCGACTATTACGCGCCGATCCGCACCGGGACCGACATTGCCTTCATGGGCGGGCTGATCAATTACCTGCTGACCGAAGACAAGATCCAGCACGAGTACGTGCGGGCCTATACGGACGTGTCGTTCATCGTCAAGGCCAGCTACGGTTTCGAGGACGGGTTGTTCAGCGGTTACGACGCGAGCAAGCGCAGCTACACCGACAAGTCCGGTTGGGGCTATGAAATCGGCGAGGACGGCTTCGCCAAAGTCGACCCGACCTTGCAAGACCCTCGCTGCGTCTACCAATTGATGAAGCAGCATTACAGCCGCTACACCCTGGAGCTGTCCAGTCAGGTCTGCGGCATGCCCGTGGACGCAATGCAGAAAATCTGGGAAGAGATCGCCACCTGCTCGCAACCGGGCAAAACCATGACGATTCTCTACGCGTTGGGCTGGACCCAGCACTCAACCGGCTCGCAGATGATCCGCAGCGCGGCCATGGTGCAATTGCTGCTGGGCAACGTCGGCATGCCGGGCGGGGGCGTCAATGCCCTGCGCGGGCACTCCAACATCCAGGGCCTGACTGACCTGGGCTTGCTGTCCAACCTGCTGCCCGGTTACCTGACCCTGCCGGCCGAAGCCGAACAGGATTACAACACCTACATCGCCAAGCGCGCACTCAAGCCGCTACGTCCCGGGCAGATGTCTTACTGGCAGAACTACGGCAAGTTCCACGTCAGCCTCATGAAGGCCTGGTACGGCGCCAATGCCACCGTCGAGAACAACTGGGGCTACGACTGGCTGCCCAAGCTGGACATTCCCGGCTACGACATCCTGAAAATGTTCGACATGATGGGCAAGGGCGAAGTCAATGGCTACCTGTGCCAGGGCTTCAACCCGATCGCCGCCTTGCCGGACAAAAACCGGGTGATGAAGGCGCTGGCCAAACTCAAGTGGCTGGTGGTGATGGACCCACTGGCGACCGAAACCTCGGAGTTCTGGCGCAACGTCGGGCCTTACAACGACGTGGAAACGGCCAACATCCAGACCGAGGTCATCCGCCTGCCCACCACCTGCTTCGCCGAAGAAAACGGTTCGCTGGTCAACAGCGGCCGCTGGCTGCAATGGCACTGGAAGGGTGCCGATGGCCCGGGGCTGGCGCGCACCGACGTGAAAATCATGGCCGAGCTGTTCCTGCGCCTGCGCAAGCGTTACCAGGCCAACGGTGGTGCCTGGGCCGAGCCGATCCTCAAGCTCGACTGGCCCTACAAAATACCGGATGACCCGACGCCGGAAGAGCTGGCCCGGGAGTTCAACGGCTACGCCGTCGCCGATGTCACCGACGCCTCGGGCGCGGTGGTCAAGGCCGGTCAGCAGTTGTCCGGCTTCGGCCAGCTCAAGGACGATGGCAGCACGGCATCCGGTTGCTGGATTTTCTGCGGCAGCTGGACCGAGCAGGGCAACAACATGGCCCGGCGTGATAACAGCGACCCTTACGGGATGAAGCAGAACCTCGGCTGGGCCTGGGCCTGGCCGGCCAATCGACGGATCCTCTATAACCGCGCCTCGTGCGACCCGAAAGGCAAACCATGGGACGCGAACAAACGGCTGGTGTGGTGGAACGGCAAGGTCTGGACCGGCACCGACGTGCCCGACTACAAAGTCGACGCCGCACCGGAAGCGGGCATCAACCCGTTCATCATGAACCCCGAAGGCGTGGCGCGTTTCTTCGCCCTCGACAAGATGAACGAAGGGCCGTTCCCGGAACACTATGAGCCGTTCGAGACGCCCATCGGCATCAACCCGATGCACCCCAACAACAAGCAGGCGACCAGCAACCCGGCCGGGCGGATCTTCGATTCAGTCTGGGACTCCCTCGGGCAGGCCAAGGACTTCCCGTATGCGGCGACCAGCTACCGGCTGACCGAACACTTCCACTTCTGGACCAAGCATTGCCCGATCAACGCCATTACCCAACCGGAACAATTCGTCGAAATCGGCGAGGTGCTGGCCAAGGAGAAGGGCATTGCTGCCGGTGACCGAGTAAGGGTCAGCTCCAAGCGCGGGCATATCGAAGCGGTGGCGGTGGTGACCAAGCGGATTCGTCCGCTGCAGGTCAACAATCAGGTCGTTCACCAGATCGGTATCCCCTTGCACTGGGGCTTCACCGGCGCCACCCGTCACGGCTACCTGACCAACACCCTGGTGCCGTTCCTCGGCGATGGCAACACCCAGACCCCGGAATCCAAGTCATTCCTGGTCAACGTGGAGAAAGTCTAAATGGCCAGCCAAGACATCATTGCCCGCTCGGCCACCACCACCCCCGCGCCGTCGATACGCGGCGTGGAGGAAGTCGCCAAGCTGATCGACACCACCAAATGCATCGGCTGCAAGGCCTGCCAGGTCGCCTGCTCGGAATGGAACGAGTTGCGTGACGAGGTCGGTCACAACCATGGCACCTACGGCAACCCGCAGGACCTCACCGCAGAAACCTGGACCTTGATGCGCTTCACCGAGCACGAGACCGACGCCGGCAACCTGGAATGGTTGATCCGCAAGGACGGCTGCATGCACTGCGCCGAGCCCGGTTGCCTGGCGGCATGCCCCAGCCCGGGGGCGATCATCAAGCACGCCAACGGCATCGTCGATTTCGATCAGGACCACTGCATTGGCTGCGGCTACTGCATCACCGGTTGTCCGTTCAACATTCCACGGATCTCGCAGAAGGATCACAAGGCCTACAAATGTACGTTGTGTTCGGACCGGGTGGCGGTAGGGCTGGAACCGGCCTGCGTGAAAACCTGCCCGACCGGTGCCATCGTGTTCGGCTCCAAGGAGGACATGAAGGAACACGCCGCCGAGCGTATCGTTGATCTCAAGAGCCGTGGCTTTGAAAACGCCGGTCTGTATGACCCCGCGGGCGTCGGCGGCACCCATGTGATGTATGTACTGCACCACGCCGATACGCCGAAACTGTACGCCGGTTTGCCGGCCGATCCGATCATCAGTCCCTTGGTCAACCTGTGGAAAGGCGTGAGCAAACCTCTGGCGCTGCTCGCCATGGGCGCGGCGGTGCTGGCCGGGTTCTTCCACTACGTGCGGGTCGGCCCGCAAGTGGTCGAAGAGGATGAACACCCGAGCCCACCGGATACCTCGGTGCACGAAGTCGACCCGGCGGTGCATACCTTCGATCCCCGTGGGGAGGGCAAGCCATGAGCGACAAGACGATCCTGCGCTACACCAGCAACCAGCGCACCAATCACTGGCTGGTGGCGATTCTGTTCTTCATGGCCGGGTTGTCCGGGCTGGCGCTGTTCCACCCGGCGCTGTTCTGGCTGAGCAACCTGTTCGGCGGCGGGCCGTGGACGCGCATTCTGCATCCGTTCATGGGTGTATTGATGTTCCTGTTGTTCCTCGGTTTAGTGCTGCGTTTCTGGCGCGCCAACTACTTCATCGCCAACGATCGCCTGTGGCTCAAGCGCATCGACCGGGTGATCAAGAATGAAGAGGAGGGCGTTCCGCCCATTGGCAAGTACAACCCCGGGCAGAAGTTGCTGTTCTGGACTTTACTGCTGTGCATGCTGGTGTTGCTGTTCAGCGGCCTGGTGATCTGGCGCGCGTATTTCAGCGATTACTTCGGCATCACGCTTATCCGCTGGGCGAGTTTGCTGCATGCGTTGGCCGCTTTCGTGCTGATCCTGAGCATCATCGTGCACATCTATGCCGGTATCTGGATCAAGGGCTCGGTCAGCGCCATGGTGCACGGCTGGGTCAGCCGCGCCTGGGCGAAGAAGCACCACGAACTCTGGTACCGCCAAGTAACTCAAGATGAGACGCGCGGCGAATCACCCAAGCGACCGATCACCAAAAAGGGCTGACATTTGCCAACTATCCTGGAACCTGGAGAAATCGAAGCGGCGGCCAGTTCGCCGCCGTTTCTGTACATGCCACCGCATGACCTGTTCAGCCTGCGCGCCCTGCGCCTGGAAACGCTGGCCGAAGGGCACCCGCTGGCCGATTACCTGCGCCTGATTGCCGGATTGTGCCGGGTGCAGCAACAGGTGCTGGACGACCCGCCGCTGAGCGAACCCCTCGATCGGCAACGCATCGAGTTGTGCCAGCAACACGGCCTGCCACCGTTCGCGGCCGACAGCCTGGCGCGCGAAGACGATTGGCAGCTTTACCTCGATGCTTTGCTGCAGCGCTATAGCGCACCGTCACACTCCGCCGTGGCCGATGCCGTGCAAACCTTGCGCCTGGCCGGTGCCGGGCAGCGTCGCGCCTGGGCGGTGGCGTTGGTCAGCGGCCAGTATTCGCTGGTGTCGGCAGCATTGGTGCCGTTTCTCGGTGCGGCACTGCAAACAGCCTGGAGCCACTGGCTGTTGAGCACGCCCAATCTGCAACTAACCCCCGGTGACAGCCTCAGCCAGTGCCCGGCCTGTGGCTCGCCGGCCATGGCCGGGGTCATCCGCCATCGTGGCAAGTACAATGGTTTGCGTTATCTGGTCTGTTCGCTGTGCGCCTGCGAGTGGCATGTGGTGCGGGTCAAGTGCGTGTATTGCGAGCAGAGCAAGGGCCTGGAATACCTCAGCCTTGAAGATGACCGCCATGCCGCCAACCAGGCGCCGTTGCGCGCTGAAGTCTGCCCCGGTTGCAACAGCTATCTGAAGTTGCTCTATCTGGAGAACGATGCGGATGCCGAAGCGCTATCGGCAGACCTGTCCAGCCTGATGCTCGACATGCGCCTGACCCAGGACGGTTATCAGCGTTTGGCCCCGAATCTGCTGCTGGCTCCGGGAGACGAATAAGCGCAGCGTCTACACTCTGGCGCGAGGGTCCTTCGTTTTCAGGAGCGCCAGATGTCTGCACGCGGTGCCAGCCAACCCCTGCGTCTACCTTCCATCGACAGTCTGTTGCGGCACCCGGCGTGCCAGCCGTTGGCCGAGCGCTATGGACGCGACGCCTTGCTGAGTACCTTGCGGCTTTTGCTGGATGAGTTGCGCGAAGGGGTGCAGCAGGGTTTGCTCGAACCCGCAGAAGTCAGCGCCGAAGTGCTGGCGGGCAGGGTCGGCGAACGGTTGACAGCCCAGCATCGCGGCCAGGTGCGCCGGGTGTTCAACCTCACCGGCACGGTGCTGCACACCAACCTCGGGCGGGCGTTGTTGCCCGAAGAGGCGATTGAAGCGGTGCAAATGGCTGCGCGCTATCCGCTCAACCTCGAATTCGACCTGTGCAGCGGCAAGCGCGGTGACCGCGACGACCTGATCGAAGGCTTGATCCGCGAACTGACCGGCGCTGAAGCGGTGACCGTGGTCAACAACAATGCCGCAGCGGTCTTGCTGACCCTCAACAGCCTGGGTGCGCGCAAGGAAGGGATTATTTCCCGGGGCGAACTGATTGAAATCGGTGGTGCCTTTCGCATCCCCGACATCATGGGCCGCGCCGGGGTGAAGCTGGTTGAGGTCGGCACCACCAACCGCACCCATGCCCGCGACTACGAGGCCGCCATTGGCCCGCGCAGCGCATTGATCATGCGCGTGCATGCGAGCAACTACAGCATTCAAGGCTTCACCACGAATGTGGCGACGGCTGAACTGGCGCAAATCGCCCACCAACATGGACTGCCATTGCTTGAAGACCTCGGCAGCGGCAGCCTGCTGGACCTGACCCGCTGGGGCTTGCCCGCCGAACCGACGGTACGCCAGGCGCTGCTCGATGGCGCGGACATCGTTACCTTCAGTGGCGACAAACTGCTTGGCGGACCGCAAGCCGGGCTTATCGTCGGCCGCAAGGAATTGATCGCCAGAATCAAGATAAACCCGCTCAAGCGTGCGCTGCGGGTCGACAAAATGACCCTGGCTGCCCTGGAAGCGGTGTTGGCTTTGTACCGCAACCCGGACCGACTGGCCGAGCGCTTACCGAGCCTGCGTCTGTTGACCCGAGCACAGGCCGATATCCTCGCCCAGGCCGAGCGATTGCGGCCAGCGCTGGCCCAGGTGCTGGGTGAGGGCTGGAGCGTCAGTGCCATGCCGGCACTGGGCATGATCGGCAGCGGCAGCCAACCGGTGGCACGGCTGGCCAGTGCGGCGCTGTGTGTGCGACCACTCACCTCCAAGCGCTTGCGCGGGCGATCCTTGCTGAATCTTGAGGAGGCTTTGCGCGGTTTACCGATTGCGGTTCTCGGGCGCATCGACGATGACGCCCTGTGGCTGGACCTGCGGCAACTGGACGACGAGCCGGCATGGCTCGCGCAGCTCGATCAATTACAAGTGGAGGGCCGGACAGGGTGATTGTCGGCACCGCAGGGCACATCGACCATGGCAAAACCGCGCTGCTCCAGGCGCTGACCGGTCAGGCGGGTGACCGGCGCCGCGAAGAGCGCGAGCGCGGTATGACCATCGACCTCGGCTACCTGTATGCCGCGCTGGAGCCGGGAGCGGGCCTGACCGGCTTCATCGATGTTCCCGGCCATGAACGCTTCACCCACAACATGCTCGCCGGAGCGCAGGGCATCGATCTGGTGTTGCTGGTAGTGGCCGCCGATGACGGGGTGATGCCACAGACCCGCGAGCATCTGGCGATTGTCGAGCTGCTGGGCATTCCCCGGGCGCTGGTGGCCATGACTAAATGCGACCGGGTCGATGGCGACCGGGTGCAGGCTGTTCGCGAGCAGGTGGAAGCATTACTGGCGCCGGGGCCGTATGCCAATGCACCGCTGATGGCGCTGTCGAGCGTGACCTTTGATGGCATCGACACCTTGCGCCAGGCGTTGCTCGATGCCCAGCGTGAAGTGTCGCAACGCAGCACCGAAGGTGGTTTTCGCCTGGCGATCGATCGCGCCTTCAGCGTGGCCGGGGCCGGTATCGTGGTGACCGGTACGGCGCTGTCCGGCCAGGTTGCGGTGGGCGATACCTTGCTACTGGGGCCACAAGGCAAACCGGTGCGCATTCGCGGCCTGCACGCGCAAAACCAGGCCACCGACCACGCCATTGCCGGCCAGCGCGTGGCGTTGAACCTGAGTGCCGAACGGCTGGCCCTGGAGCACATCCATCGCGGCCACTGGTTGCTGGGCGCCGGCTTGTACGCACCGACACAGCGCCTGGACATCGACATGCAGTTACTCCCCGACGAATCCCGCGCCTTCGAGCACTTTCAACCGGTGCATGTGCACCTTGGCACCCAGGACGTCACCGGGCGAGTCGCCTTGCTCGAAGGCACCAGCCTGGCGCCCGGTGGACGGATGTTTGCGCAACTGCTGCTCAATACGGCGGTGCATGCGGTGAAAGACGACCCGCTGATCCTGCGCGACCAGAGTGCCCAACGTACGCTGGGTGGCGGCAGGGTGCTCGATCCGTTTGCACCCACCCGACAACGTCGCAGCCCCGAACGGTTGGCGCAGCTGGTCGCGCTGGCGAACAGCGCAACGCTGGAAGATGTATTGCCGGCATTGCTGGCCCATAGCGACACAGGGATCGATCCGCAGCGCCTGGAACGGCAGTTCAATCGACCGCGCAGCAGTTGGGTATTGCCCGCTGACGTGCGCTTGATCGATACCCGTCAAGGCGCGTTGCTGTTCAGTGCCGGTCGATGGGAAGCCTTGAAGGTGGCGGTACTGGAGCACCTCGCACGCTTTCATCAGCAAGAACCGGATCAGATGGGACCGGACCGGGATCGCTTGCGTCGATTCGCCGGCAGCACTCTTGAACGCGCGACATTTATCAGCCTGATCGACCAGTTGCTGGCCAGCGGCGACATCGCCAGCAGCGGCCCGTGGTTGCACCTGCCCGGGCATCAGGTGCGCTTGAGCGAAACGGACGAAACCCTGTGGCTACACTTGCAGCCGCTGTTCGAACAGGCCGGTTTCGACCCGCCGTGGGTGCGCGACCTGGGGCATGAGGAAGCGGCTGTGCGCGACTTGCTGCGCAAAATGGCGCGCCTGGGCTTGATGCACCAGGTGGTGCGCGACCTGTTCTATACCGACAGCATGATTCGCCGATTGGCGGCTATGCTGTTGCAACTGGCCGACGCCAACCCGGTGATTCAGGTGGCGGCATTTCGGGATGCGGTGGGCCTGGGGCGCAAGCGCAGCATTCAGATACTGGAGTACTTCGACCGTATCGGCCTGACCCGTCGCTTTGGCGATCGACGGCAGATTCGCCCGGACAGTGCGTTGGCCCAGCACACAGAGCACTGATTCAAAGGCAAGACTTCAAGGAAGGCAATCGCGCCCGGTGGCGCGGCCGGGCTTCAAACCCGGTTGGGGACGGCATCCGTTCCCGGGCAGGTTCGACTCCGGCTGCCTTCCGCCACTTTCCATTCAGAACGGCCCGAAGTCCAACGGGTACTGGATGACCACGTACACCCGGTCGATGTCATCGCCGGCCTGGGCCGCGTTGGCCCGGTGCGACACATGGGACAGTTGCAGCGACAAGCCCTTGGCCGCCCCGGACTGCACGACGTAGTGCAGGTCAATGTCTCGCTCCCAGTGCTTGCCCCCGTCACCTTGTTGCGGCACGAAGGTGCCGGTCGCCGGGTCGAACGGGTTGTAGGCCCCGCCTTGTGGTGCGTGGGTGCCGTCGATCTGGTCGCCGGTGACGTAGCGGGTCATGAACTTCAGGCCGGGTATGCCGAAGGTGGCCAGGTCAAGGTCGTAGCGAACTTGCCAGGAGCGTTCGCGGGCGCCATTGAAGTCGGCGTACTTGATCGAGTTGGCCAGGTAGATGGAGTCGCCACCGACAAAATCGAACGGCGTATCACCGTTGATTTTCTGATAGGCCAGGGTGAAACCATGGGCGCCCAGCGTGTATCGGCCGGACAGGCTGTACGCCGTGTTGTCGATGGCACCGGCCAGTGCCTGACCGGTGTCCCGGGTGTGATAGAGGTTGGCGTCGAGGAAGACTTCGGTCTGCTTGAAGTGCAGGTTGCCGTAGTACTGATGCCAGGTGTCAGTCAGATCCGAGGCATACAGGGCGCCACCGACCGGGCTTTGGGTAAACAGGTCGGCGCCGACAAACGAAATGCCGCCGGCCTCGGTGTTGGCGCCATAACCGAAAAAGTTGCCCTTGCCTGACGCACTGTCCTGATTCTTGAATGCCGTGAAGTGGCCGGCTTGCAGGTTCATGCCGTCGATTTCGCGGCTATCGAGCAGAAAACCGGTGGCGTACTCCGGCTGCAGGCGTTTGTCCGCGGTGTCGAATACCGGGCTTTCGACCTCCATTTCACCATACGCCAGGGTGGTGTTCGAGGCCTTGAGCTTGATCGCGCCGCCACCGCCGGAGTAATCGCTTTCACTGCGGCCGTCACTGCCCACCGGCAGTAATCCGGTCCCGGAATGGCCCTTGCCGCCATCGAGTTTCAATCCCAGAAAGGCATGGGCATCGAGGCCGAAGCCGACCGTGCCCGGCGTGAAACCGGATGTAAAAGCGCCGATAAAGCCTTGAGCCCATTCGGCTTTGTAGCTCTTGCCGGTTGGCGAAGGGGATCGATAGTCGCTGTTCAGGTAAAAGTTTCGGCTGAGTACGCCAAGCGTTGCTCCGTCGAAAAATCCTTCTGCGCCTTGCGCCGGTTCATCGGCCAGTGCGTGGGTAGCGAACAGGCAGAAGCACAGGGCAATCGTCACCCTGAAGTCTTGCGGGAAGAGGGTCATCAATGGCTCACCACAGGGGGTAGCGACTGCGATGATTCACTGTAGGAGCGAGCTCGCTCGCGATGGTCGTTAACGATAACGCTCGTTTACTGGCTAAACGCGGCGTTCTTGAGACCATCGCGAGCAAGCTCGCTCCTACGGGAGTCCGCCTGCAGTCGCTGGTTTTTTCAACGGACCTTAATGGCCTTCGGATGCACCAAACATGGTCTTGGCGTAGATCAGGCCCAGACCGTAGGCACCGCCGTTGGCAATCGAGGTTTTCACCGTTTCGTCGTAGGTCTCGGTGCGGGCCCAGTCACGTTGCAGTTCCAGCAGGTATTGCAGCGCGGTCATCGGCCGGGCGCCGATCTGGATCATGCGCTGCATGGCCATTTCATGGGCTTCGGTGCTGACGTCGCCACAGGCGTCGGCAATCACATACACCTCAAAGCCCTGGTCGATCGCCGACAACGCCGGGCCAACGATGCAAACGGAGGTCCACAGACCGGCGAGGACAATCTTCTGCTTGCCGATGGCATTGACTTGCACGGCAATGCGCTCGTCTTCCCAGGTGTTCATGCTGGTGCGGTCGATGACGTTGTGTTCCGGGAACACGGCTTTGATTTCGTCGAAGATCGGCCCGGAGAAGCTCTTCTCGGCGACGGTGGTGAGAATGGTCGAGACCTTGAAGCCACGGGCTGCCTTGGCTACCAGCGCGGCGTTGTTGCGCAGGGTCACGGCATCGATCGACTTGGTCGCGAAGGACATCTGCGACTGGTGGTCGATCATGATCAGGGTGTGGTCGATCGGGGTCAGCAGGGTTTTGCCGGGGACTGCTTTTGCAATGGCCATGACAGGGTCCTTACGGGGTGAGTGAGGACGTCATGGTTACGCAGATCGAATCGGGAATATTGAATCGGTGTGCTGTCTTTGCCGAGTGCCAGGCGCCCCGGGCGTGAACAGGTTTGATTCCATTGTTCTCGTCCTACAAATAAAGTTTCATTTTATTGTCCGCCCGTGTGGGAAGTTTCTGAAAATTTCAGGTGGGTATGGAGAATTAACGTCAGATGCTTCATCGTTTATAGGGAGAAACAAAAAGCACCTCTTAAAGTTACGGTTTTATGCATTAAAAAATGAATTTAAAGTCGAGTCGCCACTGAAGTTGATGATGCGCTGAGTGCCGGACTGGCTGCCTTTGGGCCACAAGAAGTTCGTTGACTTCACTTAGGTTCGCTTCGCTTCACAGGAATACTCTAAATGTCCACTGATCATTCTTTCGCGCAATCTCGCGGCGATACAGCGTTGTCTGAAAAAGGCCAGGGTGTATATAGCGCTTAGTTCAGCACCCTGCAGTTCCCCAACACACTGGATAGTGCGGAAAACACCGCCATGGAGGTATGAACATGCTCAACGAACTGCGTACTTTCTTCGACCACAGCCGCCACACACTCTGGGTCCGCGAGGTGGACGCCCCGCTCGATGTCCTGGCCTTCCACGGTGAAGAGCACCTCAGCCAGCCCTTCAGCTACCACATCGAGTTCACCTCCAGCCAGCTCGACATCGACGCCGAACGCCTGCTCGGCCAACAAGCCAGCTTCAGCCTGCACGCGGTGCCGGAAAAGGTCTCGTCCCTGGCCTTCGCGCCGCCCCAGGTCAAGCCGCTGCGCAGCCTGCACGGCGTGGTGACCGGCTTCAAACGCCTGTCCGCTTCCATCGACGAGGCGCGCTACGAAGTCACCCTGCAACCGCGTCTGGCGCTGCTCGCGCGGGGCCGGCAATACCGGATCTACCAGCACCAGTCGGTGCCCGAGATCGTCGAGCACATCCTGCGCAGCCGCCACGCTTTCCGGGGCCAGGACTTCCTCTTCCACCTGCACCGCGAATACCCCAGGCGTGAGCAGGTGATGCAATACGGCCAAAGCGACCTGGCCTTTGTCGCCCGCCTGCTGGCCGAAGTCGGCATCTGGTACCGCTTCACCAGCGACGAGCGCCTGGGCATCGACGTCGTCGAATTCCACGACTCCCCGCGCGCCTACCAGTTCGACGTCGAGTTGCCGCTGCGTCCGCTCTCCGGGTTGAGCAGCGATCAGGACAGCGTCTGGGCCCTGCAGTCGGAACACCAGGTGGTGGAGCAGCACGTGAATATCCGCGCCTACCACCACCGCGACGCCCGCGCGTATCTCGACGGCGACATCGACCAGACGCGCGGCGCCAAGGGCACCTACGGCGAGGCCTACCACTACGCCGAACCCTACACCGCACTCGGCGACCGCCATGCTTTCCCCGAAGACGTGCAGTGCGAAAGCGGCTACTTCTATGCGCGCCTGCGCCACGAGCGTTACCTCAATCGCCGCACCCGCCTCAGCGGCATGAGCAGCAGTCCCCGCCTGGCGCCGGGGCAGGTGCTGGAAGTCACCGACGGCGCGCCCCAGGCCTTCGCGCCGCGGGCGGTGATCGTTGAGCTCAAGGCCCGCGCCGCCCGCGACCGCAGCTTCGAGTGCAGCTTCCAGGCCATCCCCTATGCGCAGACGGTGTGCTTTCGCCCTGAGGTGCCGCCCAAGCCGTTGATCGCCGGCACCGTGCCGGCCCGGGTGACCAGCGCACAGGCCCACAACCCCTACGCCGATACCGACGCCGAAGGCCGCTACCGGGTGCAGTTCCTGTTCGACCGCGACACCTGGGACGCCGGCCGCGAAAGCACCTGGCTGCGCCTGGCCCGGGCGTACGCCGGCGACACCCACGGCCTGCACCTGCCGCTGATCGCCGGCACCGAAGTGGCGGTGGCCTTCGAACAGGGCGACCCCGACCGGCCGTACATCGCCCACGCCCTGCACGACAGCCAGCACCCCGACCACGTCACCATGTACAACGAAAAGCGCAACGTGCTGCGCACCCCGGCCAACAACAAGCTGCGCCTGGACGATACCCGCGGGCAGGAGCACATCAAGCTCAGCACCGAACACAGCGGCAAGAGCCAGCTCAACCTCGGGCACGTGGTGGATGCCGAGCGTCAAAAGCGCGGTGAGGGGTTTGAGTTGCGCACCGATGCCTGGGGCGCGATTCGGGCGGGCAAGGGGTTGTTTATCAGTGCCGATGAACAAACCAAGGCCCAGGGGCAGGTGCTGGAGATGGGGGCCGCATCCAGCCTGATCGAGGGGGCGAAACGGCAGATAGCCTACTGGCAAGACATCGCCCAGGCCCATCACAGCCGCCAGCCCACCCTCGACGGCTTGCAGCAGTTGCAAACCGCCGCGAAAGACCTGGCCGACGCGGCCATCCTGCTCAGCGCGCCCAAGGGCATCGCAGCGGTGACCCCGGCCAGCCTGCTGTTCAACAGCGGCGACGCGCTCCACCTGCAAAGTGGCGACGACATCAACCTGGCCGCCGTTCAGCGTCTTTTAGCCCACGCCATTCAAGGCATCTCCCTGCTGGCCCAGCAGGGAGGCCTGCGCCTGGTCTCCGGCAAAGGCCCGCTGGAAATTGAATCCCACGGCGACCTGATGAACCTGATTGCCCAACACGACATCACCATGCAATCGGTGCAGGGCCATCTGCAGCTGACGGCCAGAAATGGCATCACCCTGGGCTCCGGCGAAGGCTGTATCCGGATTACCCCGCAGGGCAGGATCCAATTTATCAGTCCAGAGGTGATCGACTTCTACGGGCGATGCATTTTCGGTCCGCCTGCCGGCGAAGCGTTTCCTTTGCCTGAACTGCCTGGCTCGGTGTGCAAGGAGTGCCTGAAGAAGGCTCAGGCAAATGCTCAGGGTTTCGTTCTCAGGGAGGCACGAGGATGACGGCTGTTGCTCACACAAAATGGCTGGAACTGCTGGAAGTCTCCTGCGCTAAGGCCTCTATTGGCTGCCTGGACGTCATCATCGACCAGGCGGGCAGCGCCACTCCGTGGCTGCCCAGCGTGCTCAGTGTCGAACCGGCGATCCCCTGGCATTCGTTGTTCACCGGGTTACCGGAGGCCGGTGCCGACGAACTGGCTCCGCTGCTGGTGCGCATCGATCTGGCGCAGCCCCTGCAACGGCAATGGCTGATCGGCTTGATGCAGGCGCTGCGGGGTGGCTCGCAACTGTTGATGCTGGCCTCCCATTGGCCTTTCCAACACTTGGCCGAGTGCCTGGGGCGCTGTCTGGAGGCCGTCAACGGCGGCTACCTGGGACTACTGCGTTACTACGACCCGCGGGTATTTCCGTTGCTGTTCAGCCATGTGCTTGAACCTGATCAACAGCACATCCTGCTGGCCCCGGCGGTGTTCTGGAGCTGGCTCGATCGCGATGGTGCACCGCAGCGCCTGCTGGGAAGCAGCGAGCCGCCGGACAGGCCCGAGTGTTTCAGCCTCATCGAACTCAGTGACGATCAACTGGACATCCTTGGGTGTGTCAGCGATGCCACTTTGGTCGTGAAGCGCCTGAGGGATGCATTCCCTTTGGAGTGGTGCGCAGAACGTCGTTTCCGCGCTTGCTACGTGGCCATGATCGAGGCAACTGAAGCCGGGTTGCTATCCGATTCTCAGCGAGAAGCTTTTGTTCTTGAAAAGGTGCGAACCACAGGAGTGGAGTCACCGTGGAAACCCGGGAAATGAAGCCTATGCCTAAATCATCTGTCGCTAGTCATTGGGGGACAACCTTCTGCGTTCTGATCGGTACTTTGTTCGCTCAAAGCACTCAAGCCAGCACCCTCGAAGGCATCAACCACACCCATTGGGCCATCAACCAGTTCAGCGTCAATGGCCGCTCCGGCCTGGATACCATTGGTCCGTACCAAGGCGGAGGAGGCGGATGTTGTTACATCGCGCCTTCGCGTTGGCAGCCGGGGATGACAGTACGGGTCGACTGGGAAACAGGAGTTGGTAGCACGGCGGGGTATCCCGGCTTTGGTGATTGGCCCAAGTATCTGGCTTGGGTTGACAAAATCGAGGCTCAGAAACGTCGGCACAGCAAGGAGGTTCCTGTTCCCGACTACACCGGCCAGAACGTCTGCGGCCTCACCGTGCACTTCCTGCCCTGCGACGAACTGCAGGTCACCACCTCCTGCTACGCCTACGGCAGCCCCGAATACCCGATCAATACCCCGCTGCAATTGCCGGAGCCTCGTCATGTCCGAAGTGAAACACGCCCCCGTCTGGTACCCGCCGCAGTTCCCGTTGCAGGGCCGCTTGCCCACCCGGGCCGCGCAGGTCCATCAGAACCTGCATCGCCAGAACAGTCAGGAACGTGACTACCACGATGCACTGTGCATCGCGGCAGGTCGCCGCGTATTGCCACCCTGCTGCAAGACTGTGCACGTCAGCCTGTTTTTCGACGGCACCGGCAATAACCTCAACAACGACTTGTACCTGTCCAATCCCAAACATCCGACCAACGTCGCTCGCCTGTTCCGCGCCAGCATTGGCGACGGCCATGCCGGCGGCACCACCCACGGCTCCAGCACCGCCCGGGGTCTGACCGATGCGCCAGGCACCGGAAACGGCCAGTATTTCAAGTACTACATGCCCGGCGTCGGCACGCCGTTCACCGAAGTCCGCGACCTGGACTACAGCCTGTTCGGCCTGGGTGGTGCCAGCTATGGCGAGGAGCGCATCAACTGGGCGCTGATGATGATCCTCGACGCCCTGCGCCGTACGCTGGGTCAGCCGCGGCTGGACAACACCAGTTTGCTGGCGGCGGTCCGGGCCATGGGCAGCCTGCCGGGGCTGGAGTGGGCGACCGGTTCCGGCAACCGCCTTCGTGAGTTTTACAAACAGTTCTCCGCCCTGACCCGGCCGTTGCGCATCGCCCTGCAGCAGCACCAGCCCGGGCAGGTCAAGCTGCTGGGGCTCAAGCTTTATGTGTACGGATTTTCCCGCGGTGCCGCGGCGGCGCGAGCGTTTGTCAGTGCGCTGAACCAACTGTTGGCCCGGGCTACGCAGAGCCTGAGGTTGCTCGACCTGCACTTGCCGGTGAGCGTGGAATACCTCGGACTGTTGGATACCGTGGCCTCGGTGGGTCTTGCCGATATCATCCCGGGGGCGAACGGGCATATGAGCTGGGCCGATGGCAATCAGCAGTTGCCCGCCAACCTGGTCAAGCGCTGTTTGCACCTGGTGGCCAGCCATGAGCAGCGGTTGTGTTTTCCATTGGAGTCGATTCGCCGTGCGCAGGGGGGCTACCCGGTCAACAGTGTCGAGGTGATCTACCCGGGGGTGCATTCGGATCAGGGTGGGGGGTATCCGCCGGGGGATCAAGGGAAGGCTTACAGCGAGGACTATATCGAGGGGGATGGTCTATTGCTGTCGCAGATCGCCTTGCATGATCTGTATGCCGACGCGTTTGCTCATGGCTCACCGTTTAAAGTACCTAAGGATGCCCTACCTATAGAGTTACGCCAGGACTTGTGGCGGGCGATGGAATTTGATTTGCAAGAGCAGTATGACGTTTCTGAAATTTTGGTTAGCCGCTTCAACGCTTGGCGGCAGGTGACTCTCGCCCTTGAGCCCGCACTGCCCCCGCTTACCCTCCAACAAATCGAACACTACGAACCACTCCTCGCCAGCGACAGCCTGGAGCAGGCCCTGCAAGCCCAGTTGGGCTGGATTACCGCCTGGCGCATCGACCGCTATGGCTTCGCCAGCCTGATCGACACCGACTTCTACCGCGAGGCCAGCGACAAAGAAGCCGACCCGCAAGTGCGCAAGGACTCCGAGAACAATCGCGACGCCGAGCAGAAAAAAGTCGAGGACCGGCGCAAGCTACAACACAACCGCGAACGCCGGGAGGATGTAGCAAAAACGCCGTTTGAACCCGGGGTCAAGGACTTCGATGCCGACATGGCGCAAACCCAGTTGCGCGAAGCCGCCGAGGAGTTCGCCGCGGCCTACCGGAGCCCCGGATCGCTGCGCACCATCGCCCGGCGCGTGGTCCTGCTGGCGCTCGGTCAGCAACCCTATCAGGCCTACGAAGTTATTCTTGCCGAGCATCAGCGCATGAAAGCTGCGGGGCGAGCCTTGGTCAGTCGGTTGTTCCCGTCCCCCAGTGATTGGGGCAACCACCGCTACGAACACACCCGCGGGCATGTGGCTGAACACCTCAACGCCGCGCAGCCGGAGGGCCTGCTGCGTGCCCTGTTCGACGATCAGGTCCACGACTCAAGGGCCTGGTTTCTCTATAAGTTGGGGCGTGAGCCCGGACGTCACTATTTCAACGAGCGCATGGTGTTCTTCGGTGACTTCGGCCGTCGGGATCTGGCGCTGTATGGAGAAGAGGGTGTCGTTCAACTGGCGGCAGGCAAGACCGCACCCGCGTCCGAGTCTGTTCGTTCAACGCCACCGGTGATGGACGCTGAGCGCCTCGCTGAAGTCCATCGTGCCATCGACGCGATCTGGGATGCCTATGACGCCAACGGCGGCGAGGTGAACGATGCGCTGGTCTGAATTGGCTGTCCGCCATTCGCGACAAAGAGTCGACATCAGGCTCACGAGGCGCCCGTTGCTCGGCGCCCTGTGCGGCCTCGCCGTGACCTTGCTCACGCAAACCATCCACGCTAGCACGATCGAAGGAATCAACCATACCCATTGGGCGATCAACCGATTCAGCGTCGATGGACGCTCGGGCATCGACATTATCGGCGCGTACAAAGGTGGTGGCGGTGGGTGTTGTTACATCGCGCCGTCGCGCTGGCAACCGGGGATGACGGTGCAGATCGATTGGGAGACTGGAGTGGCTTATCCCGATGGGTTCCCCGGTTTTGCTGATAGACCCAAGTACTTAGCTTGGAGAGATGAAATGCGCTCCTATAAACGCCAACACACCCAAGTAGTTCCCGTCCCCGACTACACCGGCCAAAAAGTCTGCGGCCTCACCGTGCACTTCCTGCCCTGCGATGAGCTGCAGGTCACCACCTCCTGCTACGCCTACGGCAGCCCCGAATACCCGATCAAGACCCCGCTGCGACTGCCGGAGCCTCAGTCATGCCCAAAATAATCTGCGGCCAAATGGCCGGAGGCAAGCCAATGAACGCTTTGTTTGATCGGTGCATTGATAGCTGCACCCAAGCCAGCTCCATACCCCTTAGCCAGGTGCTCAAATGAAGCCAGCTCCGAAATTCCGCCCATATCCCGAGCCGCGCGAAGCCCGTTATTTGCGCTGGTTTGTCGTTGGTGCTGTCCTACTTGTTCTGACACGGCTCGTATGGACGAACGTTGACAACGTTATGCCCGGATTACCACTGATTCTTCTTTTTGGCGGTCTGTCGGCACTATGGCTACTGGCATTTCTAGTACGCGTACTTGTCTACTGTCTCGATTGGCATAGCGCGCGATACTATGAAAAAAACGCGCAACAGGTACAGCAAAGCTGGTGGGAACACCATCGCCAGAAGGTAGCGCTGATCGACACGGTATTGGTGGGGCCAGCCTGTACCAATCCGCTGCAAAGACAAGCCCTGTTCAGTGCGGACCACCGTCCCCCCACGCCTCAAAGTACGCCAGGCGGAGCAACGCTCAAACTGCTTCAGGTCTTCGGCGATGATCTCGTCGAGCGCGAGCGTCAACTGGCGAAGCTGCTGGTTCTACAGTGGCAGGCACAGAGGCCTGACCCTTCCGGGTTACAACCACTGGCATGCTACTGGCAAGGCTCCCTGTCCGTCTGGCGAGCCTTCGCCGAGCAGATGACGAAGTCCTTTCCCCAGATTGAATTGCCCGAGAAGCCCGAGTCCTGGGAGGGCATCTTCAGTCTCGATTCGATCATCGACCGACTGCATGGCGCCCCCGCGGATGCGCGGATTCTCTGTGCCGGCTGCCAATCCTGGTCGCCCGGACAAGGCAGTCATTTGCCGGCGGGAGAGGCCGCGCTGCTGTGGCTGCTCGGTCCCCAAGGTGGAGTCGGTTTCACTCGCGGCGAATGGTTCGATGCGGACACCGAACAGCTCCCGACGGTGGCAGAGCGCGCGCTGCAACAGAGCAAATTGACCTCACCTCCGTCTGTTTGTGTCTCGTTCTCCCAGACCGATGCGCCCCTCGACTGGAACACCGGGCAGCACCTGCAAGACGCCAACTTTGGTGCCTTGGGCGGTCTGGAAGGCATGGTCGTTCAAACCCTGGCTGCCACCTGCTGCGAATTGCAGCGAGTGCCCTGTGCCTGGGTGGCAAGCGATCCTAATTACACATTTGTGCTTGGAGTTATGGAACCCGATGACTCAACAATCTGAATCCCTGAAAGTCTCTGCCTGGCGTACGACCTTATTGCTGGCTGTGTTCCTGGCGGTGCTGATCGCTGCTGGGATTGCGGTTTGGTGGTTATGGATGGAGCCGGGGCCTGTCACTCGTGCCTGGATGCTGGATGTATTGCTTAAGGCCGCATTGTTTTGGGCGTTGTTGTTCATCATGGCGCTGTTGACTTGGCAGACGATGTTGAACGGTATGCGCCAGCTGATAATCGGGCCATGGCTGCCGGCTTCGCAGCCCGTGAAAAACGATTCCGGTAAAGACAAACCGGCCATGGATGTGGCGTTACGCGAAAGTCATGGTCGTTTCTGGCGCCACAAGATCCGCTTGCTGCTCATCGTTGGAGAGCCCGAGCAGATCAAGGCCATCGCCCCCGGCCTGACCGAGGACCACTGTTTGGTAGACCAGGACACTGTGCTGCTCTGGGGCGGCAGTGTGCAAAATCAGATGGACGATTCGGTGCGTGAGCGCTGTCACCGCCTGACCCGCTGGCGTGCCCTCGACGGCGTGGTCTGGGCGCTGAATGCTACGCAAAGCACCGACGACGCGGCAATGCGCCACGGTGTGAATCACCTGCAAAGTTTGGCGCGCGCGCTCGGCTGGTCGCTGCCGCTGCACTTGTGGCAGGTTTGCGCCAGTGCGTGGGCGCAGGACCCGCGTCCGAGCCAGGCGGTGGGCTGTGCTCTGCCGTCACCTCTCACCGCAACAGAGCTGGAAACTTCGCTGCACAGTCTGCTGGGCCCCCTGCGTCAGGATGGCTGGGCTCAGATGAACCTGGCACTTCAGCATGATTTCCTGCTGCGACTGGCGCGGGACCTGGAGGTCGAAGGCATGCCCCGCTGGCGCCACGTACTGGCGCCGTGGTTCGCCACCGGCAAGCAGGATTTACCGTTGCGCGGACTGTGGTTCAGCCTGCCGCTGACCGGCAAAACAGAGCGTAAAAAAGGCGACCACTTCTGGCCCATGAACCCGGCCTGGCACGGCGTGCTCGGCGACCACCGCCGTGCCAGCCGTCGCCTGGGCTGGAGCTTACCGCGCGTCATCTATGGGCTGGCGCTGGGCCTGGCCTTGCTCTGGGGCGCCGGGTTGCTGCTGTCATTCGTCAGCAACCGTGCGCAGGTCACCCAGGTGCACACCTCGCTGACCGAGCTGGAGCAATCGGCCCCCGGCGACGCGCAGTTGCAGGCGCTGAACGAACTGGTGCGCGAACTGGCGCGCCTCGATTACCGCGCCGCCCACGGCACGCCGTGGTACCAGCGTTTCGGTCTGAACCAGAACGATGCGCTGCTGGCCACGCTGTGGCCGCGTTACGTCGAGGCCAATCAGCGCCTGCTGCGCGACCCGGCGCTGGCGCATCTGCTCAGGCAACTCGACGCGTTGGTCAAGCTGCCGCCGGACAGCCCCGAACGTGCCAAGCGGGCCCCGGCCGCCTACGGGCAACTCAAGGCCTACCTGATGCTGGCCCGCCCTGAGAAAACCGACCCGGCCTTCCTCGCCCAGGCCCTGGTGGACGCCGAACCGCAACGCGCCGGATTTTCGCCGGGGCTCTGGCAAGCGCTGGCGCCGACCCTGTGGGCGTTTTACGCCGAGCAACTGGCGGCCCATCCGGCCTGGCGCATCGAGGCCGACCCGACGCTGGTGGCCCAGGCCCGTCAGGTGCTGCTCGGCCAGTTGGGCCAGCGCAATGCCGAAGCCAGCCTGTACCGTCAGGTGCTCGATGCGGCGGCCAATCACTACCCGGCCCTGGGCTTGCAGCAGATGGTCGGCGACACCGACGCCCGCGCGCTGTTCGCCACCACCACCAGCGTACCCGGGGTGTTCACGCGACAGGCCTGGGAGGGCCAGGTCCGCCAAGCCATCGACGCCATTGCCGAGGCCCGCCGCGAAGAGATCGACTGGGTGCTCAGCGACAATTCCGCCAGCCTCGCCGCCGACTTGAGCCCGGAGCAACTGCGCGAGCGCCTGACCGAGCGCTACTTCCAGGACTACGCCAGCGCCTGGCTGGACTTCCTCAATCGTCTGAACTGGCAACCAGCACGCAGCCTGGATCAGGTGATCGACCAGTTGACCCTGATGAGCGACGTGCGCCAGTCGCCGCTGATCGCGCTGATGAACACCCTGGCGTACCAGGGCCAGGCCGGCACTCGCGGCCAGGCCCTGGGCGATTCGTTACTCAAGTCGGCGCAGAAGCTGATGGCCCAGGACAAGGTGCCGCTGATCGACCAACAGGCCCCCGGCGCGAGCGGCCCGCTGGACGCCACCTTCGGCCCGCTGCTGGCCCTGTTGGGCAAGGAGGCCGAAGGCAAGAACGACAACGACCGGCTGAGCCTGCAGGCCTTCCTCACCCAAGTCACCCGGGTGCGCCTGAAACTGCAGCAAGTGAGCAACGCCGCCGACCCGCAGGCGATGACCCAAGCCCTGGCGCAAACCGTGTTCCAGGGCAAAAGTGTCGATCTCACCGACACCCGCGCCTACGGCAGCCTGATCGCTGCCAGCCTGGGGGAGGAGTGGGGCGGTGTCGGCCAGACCCTGTTCGTGCAGCCGCTGGAACAGGCCTGGCAACGGGTGCTGCAGCCGTCGGCGGCGAGCCTCAACCGCCAGTGGCAACGGGCGATCGTCAGCGACTGGCAGGGCGCCTTCGCCGGGCGCTACCCGTTTGCCGCCACTGCCAGCGATGCCTCGCTGCCGATGCTGGGGCAAATGATCCGTGCCGACGCCGGGCGCATCGAGCAGTTTTTGCAGCAGCAACTGGGCGGCGTGTTGCGCAAGGAAGGCCAGCGCTGGGTGGCCGATCCGCGGCACAGTCAGGGCCTGCGCATCAATCCGCAGTTTCTCGCGGCACTCAATCAGCTCAGCCACCTGGCCGACGTGCTCTACACCGATGGCGGCATGGGCCTGAGTTTCGAACTGCGGGGCAAACCGGTGCGCGACGTGGTGCAGACCACCTTCGTCCTCAACGGCAAAAAACACGAATACTTCAACCAGAAGGAAAGCTGGCAACGCTTCAGCTGGCCCGGCTTCAGCGACCACCCGGGGACCCGCCTGAGCTGGATCAGCGTGCAGGCCAACGAACGCCTGTTCGGCGACTACGAAGGCACCTGGGGCCTGATCCGCCTGCTCGAACAGGCACGGGTCACCGCGCTGAACGACACGGACAGCCAGTACCGCGTGCAACTCAAGGCCCCTGACGGCCTGTACCTGACCTGGCACCTGCGCACCGAACTGGGCGCAGGACCGCTGGCGCTGCTCAAGCTGCGCGGGTTCAAGCTGCCGGCGCAGATTTTTCTCGACGAGGGCAACAACGCCGAGCCTTATGCCCGAATTGCTGCGCCTCAAAGCGCAACTCAATGACACGGATAATCCCGCGCTGTCCCGGCGCATGAACGTGTTGCAGGGGGCGCTGGAATCCATCGATCCGGTACGCGATGCAGTGCGCTGCGGTTGAACCTCATTTATCAGGATGTATTTGTGGACACGGAAAATCTGATGCTGCGTTATTTCGACGCGGAGATGCGTTACCTGCGCGAGGCCGGCAAGGAGTTCGCTGAGGCGTTCCCCGATCGGGCCGCGCAACTGAACCTGGATAAACCTGGGGCGCAGGACCCTGATGTGGAGCGTCTGTTCGAAGGCTTTGCGTTCCTTATGGGACGACTGCGTGAAAAACTCGACGATGATTTGCCGGAGCTGACCGAAGGCCTGGTCAGCCTGCTGTGGCCCCATTACCTGCGCACCATCGCTTCGTTGTCGATCATCGAACTGACGCCGGAGTTCGCGCAGATGAAGCTCAGCGAACCAATCGGCAAGGGCTTTGAAGTGCTGTCGCAGCCCATCGGAGCGCAGCGCACCCGATGCCGCTACACCACCACTCAGGACCTGACATTGCAACCGTTGGCCATGGAGTCTGTACGACATGCCCAGGAGCCCGACGGGCGCTCGGTGCTGCGCCTGTGCTTTGCCTGCGGAAAAATGGCCGACTGGAAGCAGGTCGACCTGAGCCGCCTGCCACTGTACCTCAATGCCGATGCACCCTTGGCCAGCGCGCTGCATCAGGCGCTGACCCTCAATGCCCGGGCGTTGTATGTGCGCCTGCCGGGGGAGACTGCGCGCTCTCCGCTGGCGGGTCATTTCGCGCCCAAGGGTTTCGCCGACGAGGACCGTTTGTGGCCCAAGGGCGACAGCGTGTTCAGCGGCTATCAGTTGTTGCTGGAGTACTTCACGTTCCGCGAAAAATTCATGTTCGTGACCCTTTGCGGACTGGAACGCCTGAACCTGAAGCAGGGTACACCCTGGTTCGAACTGGACGTGGTGCTTGGCGAAGCATGGCCGCATGGGTTCGATCTGAGTGTCGAGCACATTCGCCTGCATGCCGTGCCGGTGATCAATCTGTTTGCGCTGGAAGCCGATCCACTGGAACTGGCACCCTCGCAAACCGACTACCTGCTGCGCCCCATGCGCTTGCAGGACGGTCACACCGAGATTTATTCGGTGGATCAGGTCACGTCTTCGAGGAACGCCGAGCGGCATGACTACGTGCCGTTCAGCAGTTTTCACCACAAGGGCGGCATGCTGCGCGACGAGGCGCCCGAGTGTTATTTCCATACGCGTTTGCGCCAAGGCGCCAATGGTTTGCATGACACCTGGCTGATTCTGGGCGGTGAGGGCTTCGATCAGGACCGGTTGTTTCAGCGTGAAGGCCTGTCATTGCGAATGACGGGTACCAACGGCCAACTGCCGCGCAAGGCCCTGCAAAGTACGCTGCTCGATACCGTCGCACAGTCCGCTCAGACCAGATTGCGGGTACGTAACCTGTGTGCACCGACGTTGCCGTGCTATCCGCCGAACCGCGACCGGTTCCACTGGCGAGTGCTCAGCCACCTGGGTTCGAATTTCCTGCCGATGCTCGATAACGCCGAGGTGCTGCGCGGCACCCTGGCGCTGTATGACTGGACGGGCAGTGAACTGAACCGGCGGCGCCTGGAAGCGATCGTCGAGGTCCAGCATCACCTGATCGAGCGTTTCGAGAAGGGCTTTGTGCTGCGCGGCGTGGACATCGAAGTGACCCTCGACGCCAACGGCTTCTGTGGCGAAGGCGATATCTGCCTGTTCGGCGAAATGCTCCATCGCTTCTTCGGCCTGTATGCCGACATTCATCTGTTCAACCAGCTCACGCTGATCCTTCAACCTTCTGAAAAGTGCCTGCGATGGGAGGAGAACCACAGTCAGCGTATTCCCGGTTGAAAGCCAACGGATTGCGCACGCCGGAAAGGGGCGTGTCAGGCACTTTTACGTTGGATGTGCCGACGCCTTCGCAAGCAAGCTCGCTTGCACAGGGATTTGTGTTTAATCCGGTTCAGTTCGTTTTCACCACGGCCGGTGGGGTCCATTGGCCGTTGAGTGCTTCGGACTCTGGCCAGTAAGCCCGGATATACAGCGAAAAATTGGCATCCCTGGGCGAGGGCAACCAGTTGCTTTCCTTGTCCTTGCCCGGTGATTCGCTTTGCACGTAAAGGGTCAACGAGCCATCAGGGTTGGTTTGCAGGGACTTGTTCTTGGTGCCAATGGAATAGCGCTTGAGGGCATTCGGGGCGAAGAAGTGTTGTTCGTTGTACAGCGTCAGCGACCAGAAGCCCCTGACCGGCGGCAGCTTGCCTTTGGCGAATGTCACGCTGTAGCCGTACTGGCCGTTAAGGCGCAGGCCGTTCTCATCCAGGTCCTGGTAGAAGTATTTGGTCTCTTTCTGCGGGTTCACGAAAATGTTCGAGCGCGCCACGGCGGTACGGCTGAAATAGTCAGTGCCGAACGCTGCGCCGTTGCTCACTGTGCTCCAGTGATCGGGCAATTGCAGGCCATAGTTGCGGAACTGCAACAGCGGGTCGATCACTTCGTTGTCAGCCTTCTTCGCCTCGTCGATCATCGCGGCCCGAAGTTGCGGGTCGGCTTTGGCGATGGCCGCCAAGGCGGCCATTTGTGCGTAGCGGGACTCTTCGCCCGGCAATGGCTTGGCATCCTTGAGCAGGGCCGGCAGTTCGTCGAAGAACTTCTCCGGTATCACCCATTTGGTTTCGGCGTTGCCTTCGGAAGCCTGGGCCGGGAATTTCGGCAGCCTGGCCCAGGCACGCTTCTTCATCTTGCCGTCGTACTGCGACAGTGGGTACATGTCGATGCCCGACAGTGCCGGCTGCACAGCCAGCCGGTCGGTAGCGGTGTCATCCTGGAATACCCGCGGGATCACGAACCCGGTGTTGGTGCGCGCCCGGTACACCCGCTTGATGCCGGGCGGCACCTTGCCGTTCCAGTCCGGGCCGACCAGCAGGTAGAAACCCGGTTGGGTGTTATACATTTTGCCCAGTTCGGCAAAGCTGTCGGAACGCAGATCGACCACCTGATACACCCAGAAACGGCCGTCGAAGTCCGGTACTTGCAGCACCACCGGCTCAATGTCCAGGGCGATGCTGCCGGCGCCGTACACCACGTCCTGATTAGGACAGGCCACCCACCGCTCGGCCGGGTCGATGTAGTCGCTGAGCATCGACAACCGATTGATCGGAGCCACGGGCACGATGCCGCCCATCAATCCGGGTTCGGGCAGGTTTTTGAAGGTCTCGCGACGATTGAAGATGTTAGCCAGCGGCCAACCCCAGAAGTACGCCTCGCGCGCCATCATGCGCACGTACGGCTCAGTGACTTTGGTGCCGGCGACGGGGCCCGCGACCGCGCTGGCGGCGGTGGCTTCGACAGCGCGGTTCTGTGCCCCCGGCAGAGGAGTGGCGGCGAGCGTACTGGCAATGGTCAAGGCAAAGAGAGCGTGGCGTCGGGGCAAACGAATCATAATGCGTCCTGACTTGTCAGCGGTCACCTGATGCAGGTGAGTTGCTGAAAAGATAGCTCATGTTTGCCGCAGCAATACCTGTAGGAGCCGGCTTGCCGGCGATGGACTCAAGTGCACCGCGTTTATCCGGTTCACACGCGTTATCGTTAACGACCATCGCCAGCAAGCTGGCTCCTGCAAGGGATCGTGCCCACGAAGGTGGTTATTCGGGAACAGCAGGCGAATGCCGGATCCGCCCTTAAAGATGATCCGCATCGATCACCGCCTTGGCGAACGCCTGCGGATCTTCCTGCGGCAGGTTGTGGCCGATGCCGCCGTTGATCAGCCGGAATTGGTACTTGCCGGTGAAACGCTTGGCGTAATCCTCGGGGGCAGGGTGGGGCGCGCCGTTGGCATCGCCTTCCAGGGTAATGGTCGGCACGCTGATGGACGGCGCCGTGGCCAGTTTCTGCTCCAGCGCTTCGTATCGGCTTTCGCCCTGGACCAGGCCCAGGCGCCAGCGGTAGTTGAACACGGTGATGTCGACATGGTCCGGGTTGTCCAGCGCCTTGGCACTGCGGTCGAAGGTGGCGTCATCGAACGCCCATTTCGGCGAAGCCGATTGCCAGATCAACCTGGCGAAGTCGTGGGTGTTCTTTTCATAACCGGCGCGACCACGGTCAGTGGCGAAGTAGAATTGATACCACCACTGCAATTCCGCCTTGGGTGGCAACGGGTTCTTGCCGGCCGCCTGGTTGCCGATCAGATAACCGCTGACCGAGACCAGCGCCTTGACCCGCTCCGGCCACAACGCCGAGACAATGTCGGCCGAACGCGCACCCCAGTCATAACCACCGAGCACCGCTTGCTTGATCTTCAGGGCATCCATGAAGTCGATGACATCACTGGCCAGCGCAGCCGGTTGGCCATTGCGCAGGGTTTTGTCAGAGAGGAAATGCGTATCGCCATAGCCGCGGGCATAGGGCATCAGCACCCGGTAACCCTTGGCCGCCAGCAAGGGCGCGACCTCGTCATAGCTGTGAATGTCGTATGGCCAGCCGTGCAGCAGGATCACCACCGGCCCGTTGGCCGGGCCGGTTTCGGCATACGCCACGTCCAGCAGCCCGGCGTTGACATGTTTGAGCGGGCCGAACGGCAAGGGCGCCGCCTGAGTGGTGCCAGCCGCGGTTGCCGCTGGCTGCGCGGTAGCGGCCGTTTGCCCGTGGGCTGCGCCGAAAACGCCGAACAGGGTCAGCGCAAGGATCGAAGGGCCGACCAAGTGGCGGCGAGCGTTGCCGATGTTGCTGTTGCGCAGTGCCATCTTCATGGGATGTCTCCATTGCTAGTGATGGGTCAGGGGGCCGGTCTGTGCCCCTGCAAACCTGGCTTGCATTGAAACGCGGCAACGTATCCGGCCTGTGTCGAATCGCCGGGCGGATGAAAGTCTGTGTATCGGGCGTTGGCGTTGACACACTGTGATACACAGAGATTTGGCCTGAGCCTCTTGGTAACCCGGTCGACACACATAACCCGCTTTTGTCCTTCTCATTCCCGTCAATGATGCACACGGGAGGCGTTGATTGCGCCCAGGCAGCTTTTGCGCACGACGCAACATGACGTTGCGCCATGTCCATATTCACTCGGTGGGGCGTGCCGCCTATTTTGTGACCTGACAATCATCAGGCGGGTGACCTTCATTGGAACGTCACCGCTGTCGAACCTCAGGAGTTCATGGCATGAGCGTTTCAACAAGCGGCACAGCAGCGGCGATAACAAAAGCTTCAATGACGAGGGGAATGGTGCTTCTCTTTGCGTTTTGTTGTGGTGCCATCGTGGCCAACATCTATTACGCACAACCGATTATCAGCTTGATCGCCCCGGATATCGGCATGTCGAATGGCAGCGCCAGCTTTATCGTATCGCTGACTCAAATTGGTTACGCACTCGGATTGTTTTTCCTGGTTCCCTTGGCGGACCTCATGGAGAACCGCCGACTGATGATCGCGACGATCGTGGTTACAATTTTCAGCCTGCTCGCCGCTGGTTTGGCCAGGCAGCCGAGTGTGTTTCTTGTCGTCTCGGCACTCATCGGTTTCAGCTCGGTCTCCGTGCAAATGCTGATTCCATTGGCCGCGCACCTGGCGCCGGAAGAGTCTCGTGGCCGAGTGGTGGGCGCAATCATGGGGGGCTTGCTGTTGGGGATCCTGCTTGCGCGGCCGCTGTCGAGCCTGGTTGCTGATCATTTTGGCTGGCGGGCAGTATTTATCGGCGCGGCTGCGTTGATGCTCGTCATCTCCATGGTGATCGGCATGACCATGCCCAAATGGCAACCGACCCATCGCGCGTCGTATGGTCAGTTGCTGAAGTCCCTTGGACAATTGTTTTGCCGTGAGCCGGTATTGCGTCAACGAGCGTTCTATCAAGGGTTGATGTTTGCGGCGTTCAGTTTGTTCTGGACCGCTGTCCCCCTGGTATTGAGCCGTGAGTTCGGCCTCACGCAAAGTCAGATTGCGATGTTCTCTCTGGTCGGCGCCATCGGTGCAATCGCCGCACCTATCAGTGGTCGACTCGCTGATGCAGGGCACACTCGACGAGCCTCACAGTTGGCCATGATATTGGGCGCAGTGAGTTTCCTGCCGACCTTCATCAATCCTTTTTACGGTGTGATCGGCTTAGCGGTTACGGGTATCGCGCTGGATTTTGCCGTGCAGATGAACATGGTGCTTGGGCAACGAGCTGTCTACGCCCTGGGCACTGCCAACCGAGGCCGTCTGAATGCGTTGTACATGATCAGCATCTTCATTGGCGGAGCGATCGGCTCCTCGGTGGCCAGCTCGCTTTATGAACACTTCAGCTGGTCGGCGATTGCGGCAGTCGCAAGTGCACTGTCACTGGTCACCTTGATCGTCTTCCTGGTGGTGTCCCGTAGAGACGGGCAGAGTCACTGAGTTATTGCGCTGCCTGAACGCCTGCCCGGTAACGGAACAGCTCACGTTCTCGGACGCCGGGTCGGGGTTCATAGCCAGCGCATTCTTTTGTTTTGTATGATGCCTCGATGAAGCTCTAGTGAGGCGTTATGCAAGACTCAAAAAACGTAGACGGGAGAACGCCGGAAAAATCAGCGGACTCACAGGGTACCGTCAAAGCGGCGACTCGGCGCCTTTCGCCAGAGGTCCGGGAAAAGCAGATCGTGCACAAAGCCATCGAGCACTTTGCGACGTGCGGATTCTCGGGAAGCACCCGTGAGCTGGCGCGGCAACTGGACGTTACCCAGCCGTTGCTCTATCGCTACTTCCCCAGCAAAGAGGCATTGATCGACCGTGTTTACGACGAGGTATATCAGTGGGATGCCTCTTGGGAGACGATGATCAAGGATCGTTCGCAACCCCTTCAGGCTCGCCTGGTTCGTTTCTATACCTCATACGCAAACGTGATTTTGCGGCGAGAATGGATTCGCATCTTCGTTTTTGCCGGGTTGACCCGTGAAGGCATCAACGATCGGTATCTGGCCAAATTGCGTGAGCGAGTCTTCATTCCTGTTATCGCGGAAATTCGCCATACCCATGGTCTGGCGCCTTCCTGCGGTGAAACGATCAATGAAAAAGAGCTCGAACTGATCTGGAGTTTGCATGCCAGCATTTTCTATATTGGCGTGCGCAAATGGATCTACGATCTTCCAGTGACCGAGGACATTGATGCGCTGATTGAGCAGATGGTCGATGCGTTCCTCAATGGCGGTCCCCATGTATTGGCTCAAGTCGACAACGACCTCGGCGAAAAGCCTCGCTTGAATTGATTTTTCCACTTGCCCACCTGATGACATCCTGCTTCCACCCTTCTTTTTGTCGACCACTCATCACCTGTTTCAGCCTTTAGCTGGATAGGTGGCGGGAGGGCGCGCATCCCGCTATTTCGCTCTGAAAAGCCCTTTCCAAACACCTGGAACTCGCCCTGCCGAGACGACACCACGATGTGGTTCAGGGGCAGTCCTCAAAAAAATTGGTCCTGCGGCTATTTACTTCAATTTCGTCAGGCCTTACTGTTTATCGAACGATAAATAACTACAAAAAACTGTTGGAGGCACCATGCAAGTCCGAAAACTCGCTCATTACTCGATCCGGTCGTTCGACCTGGAAAAGTCCAGCCAATTTTATGAAAGGGTGCTCGGTTTCACCCCTGGCTACCGGCCGCCGTTCGACTTTCCTGGCGTGTGGTTGTACATGGGAGGGGATGAGCAAGACTTTGGTACGGTCCACATTATCGGGATCGATCCCTCCAACCCCGAGGGACTGAAGAAGTATCTCGGCGACAAGGAAATCCCGCTGAAGGGCACTGGAACCGTTGATCACATTGCTTTTCTGGTAACAGGCCTGGTTGAGTTCTGGAGCGTCTTCAAAGCGCAAGGCATTGCCTGGCGTGATCGCACCGTTCCGAGCCTGGGCCTGCATCAGGTCTTCATCGAAGATCCTAGCGGTGTCACCATCGAACTCAACTTTCCGGCCTCCGAGATTGAAGCCGTCGGTTCCTACACCGCCCATGCCGCTGCGACTGTGGAGGTGCAGCCATGATTAATAGGTCGAACAAGCGCCGCGCTATTGTCGTAGGTGGTTCGTTGGGAGGTCTGTTTGCAGCGAACATGTTGCTACGCAAAGGTTGGGATGTAGAAGTCTTCGAACGTGTTCCGGACGAACTCGCTGGACGTGGCGCAGGGATCGTTACCCACCCTGAATTGTTCGAGGCGATGGCTGCAGCGGGTATCCCACTCGATGCGTCGGTAGGTATCGAAGTGCTGTCGCGCGTCACGTTGGACCAGGACGGCGATGTCGTACTCGAAAACGCGCTCCCGCAAACGCTGACTGCGTGGGGGAAGATGTACCAGGTTCTTCGCGCCGCTTTTCCAGACTCGCTCTATCGTTGCGGTGGCAGCGTCGTCTCGGTCGAAAGCACGGAGTCCCATGCCAGTGTCACATTGGCTGATGGCACAACTCATCAAGCGGACATCATTATTGCTGCCGATGGATTCCGATCGACGATTCGCCAGCAGCTTTTGCCTGACTTACACCTGCAATACGCTGGCTATATCGCATGGCGTGGGTTGGTCGATGAAGGTGTTCTTTGCGACTCCACCCACGCATCGCTCTTCGATAAATTTGCGTTCTGTTTACCCCCGCGCGAGCAAATTCTGGGGTATCCAGTTGCTGGCCAGTCGAACAGCACCCTTGCAGGAGAGCGTCGTTACAACTTTGTCTGGTACCGCACCAGCGGCGACGATGAGTTGAAGGATCTGCTCCGGGATGAGAGCGGTAAACAGTTTGAAGGTGGAATTCCTCCGGCACTGATACGTCGTGATGTGCTCGCCAATATGTATAAGTCCGCCGATACGCTACTTGCCCCGCAGTTTGCCGAAGTCGTGAAGAAAGCCACGCAACCGCTGTTCCAGCCGATTTACGACCTGGAAGTACCGAAGATGAATTTCGGACGAGTCGCTTTGCTCGGCGACGCTGCATTTGTGGTCCGTCCTCATTGCGGGATGGGTGTCACCAAGGCGGCCGGCGATGCCCTGGCAATCGTCGAAGCACTTGAGCGGCATGCATCCGTTGAAGATGCCTTGGCGGACTATAGCCAACAACGCTGCCGTTTCGGCGCTTCGATAGTTCAGCACGCCAGGCATCTTGGCGCGTATATGCAGGCGCAATTGAAAAGCGAGGAAGAGCGCGAAATGGCTGAGTTGTACCGGACTCCAGAAGCCGTGATGCGTGAAACCGCAGTGCCCGTGAAGTTTTAATTCAGTTACACGCCCTTCGCAGGAGAGAACCATGGAACATGCATATCCGCAAGACGGTGGCCCGGCCGTGTCCGCTGAACAGCTTGAAGACGCGATTCAAAATCCGATTCTCGAAAACCCGCAGTTTCGTGCGTTGGTAAAACAGCGACGAATATTTTCGTGGAGCATGACTGCTCTGATGCTGGCGGTATATTTCGGCTTTATTCTTTCGCTGGCCTTTATTCCCGCCCGCTTGGGTACACCTATCACCGAAGGTCAACCCATGACGTGGGGCGTGCCGATTGGCTTCGCAATGCTCGCCTTTACGGTTCTTCTCGTTGCTGTCTACGTATGGCGCACCAACACCTGCTACGACCCAAAAATAAAAACAATCATCAGGAGCTTCAAAAAATGAAGCGTCTTCTTATTACATTCTCGGCCATCCTTGCTTCGGCAACTGTATACGCGAGCGATGTCCCCGCCGCAGTGCCCAAACATAATCCCATTGCCATAGGCATGTTCCTGGCGTTCGTCGTATTCACTCTATTTGTCACACGATGGGCCGCGCGTAAAAACAACAGTGTTGCCGATCACTATGCGGCAGGCGGCAAAATTACCGGTTTCCAGAATGGTTGGGCCATCGCCGGAGACTACATGTCCGCAGCGTCGTTACTGGGCATCTCCGCCCTGGTTTTTACCAGTGGCTTCGATGGGCTGATCTACTCAATCGGCTTTCTTGCAAGCTGGCCGATCATTCTGTTCCTGATCGCGGAGCCATTGCGCAACCTTGGGCGCTACACCCTGGCGGACGTTCTGTCCTACAGGCTGAAGCAAAGACCCATACGGGCTTTTGCGGCGTCCAGCTCTATCGTGATCGTGCTGCTTTACCTGGTGTCTCAACTGGTAGGCGCTGGAAAACTGGTGGAACTGCTGTTCGGCTTTGATTACACCGCGGCTGTACTGCTCGTCGGTACGCTGATGGTCATCTATGTGTTCTTTGGCGGGATGCTGGCAACTACCTGGATTCAGATCATCAAGGCAGTGTTACTGCTGACCGGCTGTGTTTTCATGGCGTTCATGGTGTTATCCGAGTTTGGATTCAGCCTGAACCAATTGTTCACTCAAGCCGCTCAGGTTCATCCATCCCATGGGGCAATCATGAGCCCCGGAGGTTTGATTACCGACCCGGTATCCGCCATTTCCCTGGGGTTGGCACTGGTCTTCGGTACGGCAGGTCTTCCACATATTCTCATGCGGTTTTTCACCGTCGGTGACGTTAAAGCCGCGCGCCAAAGCATTCTTTATGCCTCCGGTCTTGTCGGCATAGGGTATGCGCTGATTGTCATCATTGGCTTTGGCACCATTGCCCTGGTTGCCAGCAATCCTGCCTATCACGATGCATCAGGTGGAATATTGGGTGGCGTTAACATGGTTGCGATTCACCTCGCCCATAACGTCGGCGGTAATGTCTTCCTCGGATTCATGTGTGCGGTATCGTTCTCGACGATATTGGCGGTAGTGGCAGGGTTGACCCTGGCTGGCTCGTCAGCTGTTTCTCATGATCTCTATGCACATGCTTTGCGCCGCGGCACCGCCAGCGACCGTGACGAAATGCGCGTCTCTCGTGTTACGACCATCGTACTGGGTGTGTTGTCGATCCTCCTGGCGATTGCGTTTGAAAAGCAAAACATCGCCTTTATTGTGAGCTTGACGTTCTCCATCGCCGCAAGTTCCAACTTTCCGGTACTGTTGTTATCGATCTACTGGAAAGGCTTGACGACCCGTGGCGCCGTGATTGGCGGATCGCTGGGGCTGGTATCGGCAATCACCCTGTGCATTCTCAGTCCAACTGTTTGGGTCAAGATCCTGCATCATCAGCAAGCCTGGTTCCCTTATGAATATCCGGCCCTGTTTTCAATGGCCGTAGCATTCATCGGTATTTTCTGGTTTTCCATTACCGATCGCTCCGCCAGTGCCGTCACTGAGCGCAATCGATTCGAGAATCAGTTGGTCGACTCTGAGTTGGGTACGCCGGCAACATGGAAGGCTCAGCTCAAAGCTGATTGATCCATGTAGTGGCTGCCTGCAATAAACAACTTCTGAATAGCAGCGCTCACGCTCCATGTGCTGTTTGGGCATTTGTGCCTGAAAAATCGCTGAAGAGTTAATACAAAAATAATAACCTAGACTTGGGTGCATATAAATGAAATTTACTTTGACCGTTGCGGCTGCCATGTGTGTATTGGCGCAGCAAGCCCATGCGGCTGGTTTCATTGATGATAGTAAGACTGCGCTTAAACTGCGTAATTACTATATCAACAGCGATTATCGTGACTCTGCAACACCCGCGCAGCAAGCCGCCAATCAAAGTTATCAAGCGGAATGGGGACAGGCTTTCCAGCTGGAATTCATCTCCGGATACACCCAAGGCCCTGTAGGGTTCGGTGTCGATGCTTTAGGCATGCTTGGCGTAAAGCTCGATTCAAGCGCCGGCAAGCATGGCAATCCAACGGGTACCAACTTCGGTGGCGTGGTGTTTCCTAGCGACGGCGACCATGCGGTTGACGATTTTTCCAGCCTGGGATTGACCGGGAAAGTGAAGATATCCAAGACCGAGTTGAAGCTGGGTACTCTGGTCCCGAAACTGCCGGTTATCTTCAGCAATGACGGGCGTTTGCTGCCGCAAACCTGGCAGGGAACCCAGGTTACCTCCGCGGACATCAAGGATCTGACCCTGGTAGGAGGGCAAATTGACGGGGTCAAGGGCCGGAACTCCAGCAATATCGAAAACATGTCAATTGCGGGTGCCAACAATCCTGTCACCGGTCGCTTCAGTAATAAATTCATTTATGCGGGCGGCGATTACAAGCTGACCAAAGATCTGACCTTGCAATATTATTACGGCAACCTTGAAGATTTTTATAAGCAACACTTTCTAGGGCTGGTTCATAACTGGGCAATCGGTTCGGGCGTTCTGACCAGTGATATTCGATATTTCAATAGCCAGGATGATGGTGCGAACGGCCATGACCCTGCTTTCTTTACGACAGGCTACTACGGCGGTAATACGATAAAAGGCAAAGTCGACAATAACCTGTTCAGTGGATTATTGACCTATGCCGTTGCCGGTCACACCTTCGGAGCCGGCTATGAGGTTAGCAACGGAAAAAGCGATTTCCCTTATTTGAACCAGGGTGACGGTCCGACCACTTACACCATCACGGAAATGCAGGTCCAGAAATTCGTGCACGCTGGCGAGAAGTCCTGGCAAGCACGCTACGCTTTTGACTTCGCGAAACTGGGTTTGCCCGGTGCGACGGCGGGGGTTGTATACGTTAAAGGTGATGACATCAATACCATCGCTTCCAGCAATTCCAGTGAGTGGGAACGCGATATAACGCTGGCCTATGTCGTGCAATCGGGACCGTTAAAAGGCATTAGCGTCATGTGGAAAAACGCAATGGTACGAAACAACATCCCAAACACCCGCCAACAAGACGAAAATCGGATAATCATTAATTACCAGTTGGCGTTGTTTTAGGCGTTATCGATAGAACGCAAGTGAAAGTATATTCAGCGGGTTAGCGGGCCGCTTGACTGACAGGCAGCGCTTTGAGGAGTGTTGCGTGTACATGCCGTTCTCTTCCAACGGCATGTTTTATAGAAGAGAAACATTTCCCTTGATTGGGGTAGGGCGGTGCAAGTGATCCTTCACCGCCTTTTTTTATTCCGTGTGTGCGATAGGCGACCGATTCAGCACGTCAGGATCGATCATGATCCCAACGATTCCTGCCAACCACGTCGAGCCAGTGGAAGATCAAGCAAACGCTTGCCGGTGGCATCGCTGATGGCGTTGCCCAGCGCTGCGGCCATGGGGCCCTGGACGATTTCCGCGGCACCGAGAAATGGCTGATCCGGCTGATCGATCATGTGGACCTCGACCTGTTTCGGCACCTCGGGAAAACGCATGATCGGATAGCCACTCCAATCGAAGCTATGCAGGCCACTGGCGTCATAGAGGATTCGCTCATAGAGCGTCCAGCTGGCGGACTGCACGATGCCGCCCTGAATCTGATTGAGCAGCCCATCGGGGCTGACAATTTGCCCCACATCGACGGCGGCAACCACCCGATCAATCGTCACTTGCCCGGTCTGGCGCTGTACATGCAACTGCACGGCGATGGCGCAGTAACCCATGATGTTTTTATAGCGTGCGAAGGCGAAGCCGATTCCGCTGCCGGGGCCTGTTGCTTTTTGCGGCCAGCGGAACGCACTGACCACGCGATCCACCACCGCCCGTGCACGCGGATCGCTCAAGTGATCCAGGCGAAATTGCACCGGATCCACAGCGGCCCGAGCCGCTAGTTCATCCACCGTGCTTTCGATGGCGAACACGTTGATATGGGCACCGAGCGAACGCATGGCCGAAGTCCTGAATGGCATGGTCAGCACAAAATTCAGGTCAACCTGCAGGTTGGGTATCTCATACAACGGAACTGCGTTACGGTCGCCGTCTCCCTCGGGTTGGGCGATCGGGACTGAAGGAGCAGGGGTGAAGGGTTTGGCCAATAGCCACGCCGGTAACAGGCGCCCGGCATTGACGATGCGTTCGTTGTGCGGAGTACTCCAGAGCTCGTATTTCCAGTCACGAAGACGCCCGCTGTCGTCCAGTCCCGCTTCCACTTCGGCCAGCATTGCCGAGCTGTAGGGCTCCCAGAGATTTTCCTGTTCGCGCATCCATTGCACCCGTATTGGCTTGCCAGGCAGGGTCATGGCGATCAACGCAGCATCGGCGGCGGCGTCATCGGCGCCGTTGTGACCATAGCAGCCGGAGCCTTCAGCATGGATGCAGCGTACCTGCTGCACAGGCAGACCTAGCATCTCGGCGATGCCCATCCGCAGAGGATAAACACCCTGGGTGTGGGTCCAGACGGTCAGCGTCCCATCCTTGAACCACGCCACAGCGCAAGACGGCCCGATGGAACCGTGCATCAGGTATTGCTTGGTCACCCGTGCGTTGTACGCACGCGACTCAGGTTGCGTGAGGTTACCCTTGGCGCTCACCGGGTAGCGCCGCGCTGGCAGCTCGGTGAGGAATTGATGGATATGTGTCGAATCAGGTAACGGATTACCTTCTGTCCAGCGGGTAGTGGCGTAGCCCTCGCGCATCGCTTTGACCGCCAGCCATTCATCGGTGGCGACCACGGCGAGGTAACTGCCGTTGCGGACCAGCTTTACCACACCGGGGAGTTTGTTGAGTGCGGCTTCGTCAATGTCCAGAAGCAGACTGCCGCGCCGGGGTGGACGTATCACGCGGGCATGCAGCATATCGGGCAGGCGCATGTCCTGCACATAGGCCGAACCGCCGCTGACCTTGTCCGGGATGTCCAGCCTAGGCAATGATTTGCCGATCAGGGTGAAACTGCTGGCTGGCTTGAAGGGGGAACTCGCCGATGCATAGCGATGCAATTGAACCCCGACCACCGCTTGTGTGTAGGTCATGCTGTGGCCTTGCCCATCGTAGATCACAGCGTCCCGCGTGCTCAGGCTGTCGATGTTGCATCGCCATTGGCGTGCCGCGGATTCGAGTAACAACTGACGCACCTGGGCGGCGGCATTGAACAATGCAGTGCCGCTGTCGACGATCGTATGGCTGCCGGCGGTGTAACCCTCGTTGGGTGTCAGCGCAGTGTCGGCTGTGAGAAAGCGGATGAGACCGGGTGATACTTCCAGGCGCTCAGCGGCGATCTGCAGGAGCGCAGTCTTGACGCCAGTGCCCAGCTCCACTTTGCCGGTGTAGACGGTGATGCCGTCTTTCGCGTCAATGCGGATCCAGGCGTCCAGATAGGGCGTGGCCCGCAGGTTGCCCGGCAGATCAGGCGCCAGGATCGCCGTACCCAAGGTGTCCACTTCGGTGTCAGCGAAGGCGCGTGGAATACCCGGGAGCATTGCGAACCCCATCACCAACGCGCCGTTTATCACGAAGGCGCGGCGGCTCAGATCGACGTTTTGCGTTGTGGGTTTCATACCATGTCTCCCTGTGCGATGACCGACTTGATAGCGGCAAGGATCCGCACATGAGTGCCGCAGCGGCACAGGTTGGGCGCCATGTGGCGACGGATCGTTGCATCGTCCGGATGAGGGTTGGCCTCCAATAGAGCCTGCGCCCGTACGATCATCCCCGCGATGCAATAGCCACACTGGGCCGCCTGTTCGTCGATAAAGGCTTTCTGCAACGGCCCCGGTTTGTCGGCGCTGCCCAGGCTCTCCACCGTGCGCACTGATTTGCCCGCCAGCGCGCCGCAGGGTGTCAGGCATGAAAACACCGGTTTATCGTTCACTAAAACGGTGCAAGCGCCGCACTGACCCAAACCGCAGCCGTATTTCGCGCCATTGAGCCCTACCTGGTTGCGCAGGGCATACAGCAGCGGCATGTCTTGCGGGATGTCCAGTTCATGCGTCTTGCCGTTGATGTCGAGTGTGATCACGGTTGCTACTCCTGAGCCCGAATGCTCTTGATTGTCTTGTCGAGGTCTGTCCAGGGTCTGGTCGGGCAGTTCTCGTTGCGCAAGTACTCGGCAATTGCGGCGAGGTGGGAGTCATCCAGACTGTCTGCGAAGGCAGGCATGTAGTGGCTGGAAGCGGCGGTGGACATCGGGATGCCCTGCAGGATGGTTTGGATCAGGTTACGTGGCGAGTCCGCCGTCACTGCGCTGGTGTTTGCCAGAGCGGGCCTCGATTCAATGGCGCGCATGGGGGCGGCGGAGCCGTGGCAACTTGCGCAGGCACCGTCGAACAGCGACGCGCCCGCCAGCGCCTTGGCACTGGGCTTGGCCTCAGGGGGGCAGGGCGGTGACGTCACGTGCGAAGAGGTTTTTTTGAGGTCAAGAATATAGCGGGCGATGGCATGGGCATCTTCCACCGGCAATTGCGCGATGCTCAGGCTGACCGGCAACATCGGGCCCGCCGCTGCACCGTGATCTTCGGCGACCTTGCCCGTCAGATAGGCGACCAATTGGGCTTCATTCCAGGGGTGTTGCGCTTCGGCCATCCCGCGCAGGGAGGGGGCCGTCCAGCCGTCGACGATAGCGCCGCTGAACAGTTCGCTGCGCTTTTCGCCGCCAATCGGATTCAGGGGCGAATGACAGGATGAACAGTGTCCCGCGCCTTCGACCAGGTAGCGTCCGCGGTTCCATTGCGCTGACCGGTCGGGAAGTGGTTCCAATGGATCCCCATGCAGGAACAGCAAGTTCCAGAAAGACACCAGCGCACGGAAGTTCATGGGGAAAACCATCTGGTTTTCAGGTGCGATGTACTTGACCGGGTCCACGCTCATCAGGAAGGCGTAGGCATCCGCGATATCGGCATCATTCAACTTTCGGTAATGCACGTACGGGAAAGCCGGATAGAGAAAGTGACCGTCGCGGGCGATGCCTTCACGCATGGCTCGTTCAAAGGCCTCCAGCGACCACTTGCCGATACCGGTTTCCCGGTCCGGGGTGATGTTGGTGGTGAAGAGTGTTCCGAAGGGCGTTTTCAATGGCAATCCGCCCGCCATGTAATCGCCTCCTGGCCGCGTGTGGCAGACCGCGCAGTCTCCCGCTTCGACGATGCGCCGGCCTCTGTCCAGGGTTTCGCGCCCGGCACTCTGAGGCTGGCTGACAGTAGCTATTTCCGGTCTCCACATCATCCAGAACGCGAACGCTATCCCCACCACGCCAAGCGCCAGAACGGCACCGATGATCGTCTTGCGCTGCATCGCCCAACCTCTCGAACTGAGTAAACGACAGATTTTTCAATCCGCCGCGTGCGATTGGCGTACGGCGATTTTCTGCTCAGCGAGCTTAGACAGGGCGCTTGTGATGGAGTACCCCATCAAGGCGCAACGCTACATTGCGCCGGGCGCAACGACGGCAGTGCGCTGGCGCGCAGATCACCTCATCGTTGCGTTTTGCGAAAAGCAATGTTGCGCGGCAGGTGGATTTTCCGAAGGGCGTCGGACGCTTACCTTGGGGGGGTGAAAACATTCAACCACGGAGACCGTCATGAGTTTGCACTCCACCACTATTCAAGTGACTTACGACTTCATCTGCCCATGGTGCTGGATCGGTGAGGTGAATCTCGAACGCGCGCTTGCCGCTTCGGGTTTTTCAACTGACCGCCGAATTAGTTTCCTGCCTTACCAATTGAACCCGGACATGCCTGTTCGAGGCATGGATCGTAAAGCCTATCGCTCTGGCAAATTCGGCAGTTGGGCGCGCAGCCAGGCCATGGACGCGCAGGTCACCCACGCCGGTAAGGCCGTCGGCCTCGGCTTCCATTATGAGCGTGTCGAAACAACCCCCAACACCATGGCAGCGCATCGGTTGGTATGGCGGGAGCAAGAGGCGGGTAAAGACGCTTCATTCCTGGTCAAGGCCATCTTCAAGGCGTACTTCGGCGAGGGGCGGGATATCGGCGACCTTAATGTGTTGGCCGATATCGGTGCCGAAACAGGGCTGGACCGAGGGGGCATTGTCGACTTTCTCAACACCGATAAAGGCACTGCTGAAGTCTTGAAGCTCGAAGAGCAAATCAAGGCGTCCGGTGTGCGCTCGGTGCCGAGTATTCAGATCGCGGATGACGTGATCAGTGGCGCGCAACCCAGCGAAATAATGATCCAGATACTGAAACGAAACCAGGCAGCTTGAGCCGCTTGTTCAATCCCGATCCATTCAGGAAATCATCATGTCCCATCACTTGTTCAGCCCAATCAAACTCGGCCAACTCAACCTCAATCACCGTGTCGCCATGGCCCCTCTGACTCGCTCACGGGCGGGGCAGCCGGGCAACGTACCGACATCGATGAACGTCGAGTACTACCGCCAGCGCGCCAGTGCCGCGTTGATCATTACCGAAGCTACGCAGATTTCGCAGCAGGGTCAGGGTTACGCCTGGACGTCGGGCATCCATAGCGACGAGCAGATTCACGGCTGGAAAGCGGTCAGCGACGCCGTGCATGCAGAGGGCGGGCGCATATTCCTGCAGCTCTGGCATGTGGGGAGGGTGTCACACCCCGTGTTTCAACCCGACGGCGGCTTACCGGTGGCACCGACCGCACAGCCGGTCCCCGGCAAGACCTTCATCCTGAATGAGAAGGGCGAGGGGGTGTGGGGGGATGTACCTGTCCCTCAGGAACTGGACATTCCGGGGATCGAAGCGATCGTTTCCGACTTCCGCAAGGCCGCGCGCAATGCGCTTCTGGCCGGTATGGACGGGGTGGAAATCCACGCGGGCAATGGCTACCTGCTGGACCAGTTCATCAACAGTGCCAGCAATCAGCGTAGCGATCGCTACGGTGGAAATATTGAAAACCGTGCGCGGCTACTGCTCGAAGTCGTGCAAGCGGTAACCGAAGAAATAGGTGCCGAACGCGTTGCTGTGCGCCTGACACCGATGGGACGTTTCATGGGGATGGGTGATGACACCCCGGAACAGACCTTTGGCTACATTGCTTCCCGGCTCAATCAATGGAATCTCGCTTACCTGCACCTGGTGGAACCGATGATGGTCGGCACGGTGCTCGATGAAAGTAATGATCCGCGCTGGGACGCCATCATCAAACAGCTGCGTACTGACTTCCACGGCGTTCTGATGCTGGCAGGTGGTTACAACGGAGAAACCGCTGAACTGGCCATCGCGCAGGGGCGTGCCGACCTCATCGCTTTCGGTCGGCCGTTCATTGCCAACCCCGACTTGCCGGCTCGCCTGCGCGGGCGTACCGAGCTCAACCTGGCGGACGGCAACAGCTTTTTTGGTGGCGACGCCAAGGGGTACATCGACTATCCGGCGCTGGCATGACGCAGCTCAAAACCGCTTGATATGGGAATCACCACTCTGCAAGGAGAAGGGTAATGAAGAGTCCGGATGTTCCAAAGGCCCTGGTCATTGGTGGTTCTCTGGGAGGACTGTTTGCCGCCACGGCGTTGCGGGCGATTGGCTGGCAGGTCGATGTTTTCGAGCGATCCCCTGCGGCAATGGATAGCCGTGGCGGTGGCATTGTTCTGCAAGCGGATGTCTTGCAGCATTTCCGCTATGCGGGTATCCAACATACCCGTGCGCTAGGTGTCCGGTCCTATGATCGTCTGTATCTGGATCGAGCCGGTACCGTCGTGCATAAAGAACCGATGCCGCAAACGCAGACGTCCTGGAACACACTGTATGGCTCGTTATTTTCTGCATTTCCTGTCGAGCATTATCACCGTGGCAAGACGCTGGTGGATCTGACTCAGAATGAGCACCGAGTGACCGCGTTTTTTGCCGACGGCAGTTGTGCCGAGGCAGACCTGCTGGTGGGGGCCGATGGTGCGGGCTCATCCGTGCGAAGCAGGGTGTTGCCCGGGGTGCAACATAGCTATTCGGGCTATGTGGTTTGGCGTGGGCTTGTTGATGAAGACCGACTTCCAGACTTCGCCAAGACGCAGCTTTACCAGGATTTTGTTTTTCAACAGGACCCTGGATCGCTGATGCTGGAATACATGGTGCCGGGCTTGAACGGCTCCATTGATCCTGGCGAGCGCCGGTTCAACTGGCTATGGTATTTGAAAACCGCGCAAGGGCGGGAACTGGACGCCGTGCTCACTGATCGCGACGGCCAGCGACGTAGCCACTCCATTCCACCGGGGGCGTTGGCTGCGGAGCAGGAGGCTTACATACGGGAAATGGCGGAGCGGCATGCGAACCCGGCTTTTCGCGAATTGATTCGCCAGACCAAGGACATTTTTGTCCAGGCGATCCTTGATCTCAACGTTCCTCAAATGGTGTTCGGACGTGTGCTGTTGACCGGCGATGCCGCTTTTGTGCCGCGACCTCATACCGCCGGAAGCACGGCCAAGGCGGCCCGCAATGCACTGTTCCTGGCTCAGGCAATCGACAACATTGGCGACCTCGATAAAGCCCTGCAGGCCTGGCAAAAACAGCAACTTGCAGAGGGCAGGCGCATGGGGGACTGGGGGGTGAGCATGGGCAATCGGATCATGGGCATCACTCCATCCTGAATCAGCGGCCCTTATCGGGCTTGATCCACTACTGATTGAGCACAGCCATGCAAGACGTACGACGCCTGGTCATGCACAGTCGTTACCTTTCCTTTTCGATCCTGGACGCCGTTTATGGATAAGTTGCTGGCGCTCAAAATGTTTGTCGAAACCGTACGCTGTGGTGGTTATTCGTCAGCGGCGCGCAAACTTGGCATCTCCACTTCGTCTGTGACTCGGCAGGTAGCGGGGCTGGAAAGTGAGCTGGGCGCCAGCTTGTTGAACCGCACCACGCGCAACACGAGCGTCACGGTGGCGGGGCAGAGCTATTTCGAAAAGGCAGTGGCGATCCTCGAGGCCATCGACGAAGCGGATGCCGTCGTGACCGATCGTGGCAGCGAAGCTCAAGGACGCTTACGGGCCAGCGTCCCGGTGGAATTCGGCCGACGCATCATCGCTCCTCATCTGGGGCGACTGCTGGATCGTCATCCCGGGCTGGAGATCAGCCTCTGTCTGAGCGACGAGGTCAGTGACCTGCTCAGCGAGCAAATAGATGTGTCAGTGCGTCTTGGTTCATCGGTCGTCAGTGATGACATCGTCAGCAAGCGCCTGGGCGATTTCCAGCGTTGGGTTGTGGCGAGTCCCGAATACCTGACGCGTACCGGACTGCCACGACACCCCCGTGATCTGTTGGAGCATCAATGCCTGCGTTTTGATTACCGCACGGGCCACCACAATTGGACATTCAAGGGCGATGAGGAAATCATTCGCTTGAATGTGCAAGGAAGGCTGCAAAGTAACAACGCCGACATTCTGCGCGAGGCAGCGTTGGCCGGGGGCGGGGTGACGCTATTGGCTGATTGGCTGGTGCGAGACGATGTCAGCGCAGGTCGCCTGACGCGCGTGCTGGAGCAGTATGAGGTCAACCCTGGCAGCGCGAGCACTTGTATCAATGCGCTGTACCTGCCCAATCATCGTGGTTCCAGTCGCATCAATGTGTTCATTGAGTTTCTTCAGGAAATACTCGCCCCCTGAGCACGTCCTGTGCATTTGGCAATCCAGCCTGGGCGTCATCACGCTGAACGCAATGAAGGGGGCAGAGGGGGTTAAGGAGACTGGCTGTCGCGGAAGAGAATAGGATTGAGTTTTTTTCCAAACATAGCTCAACTAAATAGTCATTTAGTTTAGTTATTCTTTCCAGTTATAAATCAATCGTAGCTGAAGGGGAGTGTTCATACCACTGTCAAACCCTCTGCATCTGTTCGAGTTAAGCTCTGGTTGAAAATTTCAATCTGGAGTAAGCCTAATGCAGCAGCATCTAACGCCAAGGATGGTCGAGAGCGCTTACCGTTATTTGACGGCTGCAAAACATCTGAGACGTGGCCATGACATGCTGGACATTGCGCAGATTAATGCTGCAATCGGCATGGAGATCCTGCTGAAAAGCTTTGTATCGAAACCCAATGGCAAACTTGGCCAGGTGGATGAAACCTACGAGCTGGACTACGGCGTAATAAAGTCTGCTCATGAACATTTGAAAACGGCAGACAGAATTCCGGCTTATAGGAAGGACAAACCGCCTAATAAGCACGATCTACTTACGTTGTTTTATGCGATACCTGAACCGATTAGGCGACGTATTCGGCTTGATCGTCATGAGCATTGGATCGATAAAGACCGCGAGGTTTTCACGAATGCGCGTTATCAATACGAGAACGGTGCCGCTAAAGGATACGACGACATTTTGATCGGTGTCCTGGACGAATTGATTGAACACGTTGTGCATTGGTATCGCGAACTGGGCTGCAAAGACATTTTCATCGTGTGTTATGGAATGCCGCCGCTGGAGCTGCTGCCGGATGCCGATCAGGAGCCGGAGACCCTGTGAGCCAGTGCTTCAAATCTGGCTACTGACTAAGTAGCTCTCTGGTGAGCCAGGGGTAGGTCAAGCCTGAACGTTAGCGTTCATATTTGAGCGTTAACGATCGGCATCAGATGAACGAGGGTTCGTTCATGCTTGATCGGACATCTGCCAACGGATGAAGGACATCGTTCAGGCGTGTGAGATAAGTCGCGTCAGGCTTCAAATCTGATAACCAGAGCCCCTCACGTCCGTATAGATCATTACGCATAATGTATATTATGTTAAATCGTGTATTGAGGCAGGCCCCCACTGCAAGGGTCTTCGATCTGAGGGTTATCAAATGCTCCAATCGCGAAATCCCCGGAAACGGCCTCACTAGTCTCTTGACTCATTGATTCGTTGGGATATTCATCCGCCACGACCCTGACGTCTCAAACCGCCCGGGAATCCGGGCGGCGCCTGAAAAAAAGGTGACACGTCAGTTTTTGTTGGCGGCCCCCGACATGTAGGTGTCAGGCGGTTCCGGCAGTGCGGCAAGCATGTCGCGTAGTCCGGCAGCCCACTGCATTCGGACACGAATGAAGTACGGGTCGTCGGCTGTGATGCGATAACTTTTGGCACCGCTAAAACTGTCTTTCCTGTACACCAGCAGATCCAGCGGCATGCCTACCGACAGGTTGCTGTGCATGGTCGAGTCGAACGAGATCAGCCCACAACGCAGGCCCTCCTCGAGTGACGCTCGATGTGTCAGGTTGCGATCGAGGATCGGCCTGCCATATTTGCTTTCACCCAATTGCAGGAAAGGTGTGTCCTCTGTCGCCTGAATGAAGTTGCCTTGCGGGTAAATGCTGTACACGTCCATCGGCCCGTGCGCGATCTGCCCGCCGACCAGAAATGAGCAACTCAAGTCGGTCTTGCCTGCCAACTTGGTGTGATCGCGGGCGACGACTTCGCGAACGGTTTCGGCCACCAGTACCGTGGCGTCATAGAGCGAGCGGACATTCAACAGGTGCGGGCCCTGTCCCATGGAACGCTGCTTGAGCAGGTTGACCACCGATTGCGAAGTGGCCAGGTTGCCTGCGACTTGCAACACAATCAGGCGTTCGCCCGGCGTGCTGAAAATAAACAACTTACGGAACGTTGAAATCTGATCAATGCCCGCATTGGTTCGTGAGTCGGAGATGAACACCAGCCCGTCGGCCAAGTGCATAGCGACGCAATAAGTCATTCGTGTTAACTCATGAATTTGAGATGAGAGGCCATACCGTCTCCACGACGGTATAGCCAGTTTGCTGCGACTGATTCGGGGGTTATTGGTGTTGAACCTGAAACAGGGACGTTACCTGTACCCGAGCCAGCATCGACTCAGCCCCGCCGCCACGACGCATACCGCGTACCGGACAAGCGTCCAGATAGTCCAGACCCACCGCCAGTTTCAAATGGCGTTCGGGCCGGGCCAACCGATTCGTCACGTCGAAGCTGTACCAGCCATCGTCGAACCACGCTTCGGCCCAAGCATGACTGGCCAAGTGATTTTCATCTTCGGTACACAGGTAGCCTGAGACATAACGTGCGGGAATTCCCAGGCTGCGGGCGCAGGCCAGGAAAGCATGGGTGTGGTCCTGGCACACCCCTCCTCCGCCCGCAAATGCCTCGGCTGCGGTGGTATCCACCGTGGTCGCGCCCGGGTTGTAGACCATGTGGTCGGCCAGGCCATTCATCAAGTCGATCAGCGCCGCCCGGTCACGCCGCGTGCCGCAGTGTTGCAAGGCAAAGGCGTTAAGGGCGTCATCGGCCTTGGTCAGATGGCTGGTGCGCAAGAACGGCAGCGGCGACTGAGTGTCGTGCTCCACGTCCATCGTCTGATCGATTTCAACCTGACCATAGGCAGTCAGTACCAGGGTGCCGTGGGGTTCGTCCATCGTCAACACATGCAAGACGTTGCCGTAAGGATCGAGCTGGCTGCGCACCAGGCGCGGCAGCTCCAGGTGCCACTCCAGAATGTGCTGGCGCTCGGTGTTCTTGGGCGTCAAACGCAGGAACTGGATGCTGGCGCAGACTTCGTCGGCGTAGCTGTAAGTGGTGTCGTGGCGTATGGACAGTTTCATACGACCTCCAGATAGGATTCGTGAACGGTCTGACCGAGATGGCGAACCTGGGAGATGAAATCAGTCAGCCACAGGTGCAGACCGAAGCCGAGAATCTCGTCGATCCCGGTGTAACGCAGCCGCGCATTCAGTTCTGCGGCCAGGCGTTGGGCCGGACGACCGTTGTTGCCTGGCAGGCCGGCGAGGATCTGGTCCAGTTCCTCGATGCAGGCGTGCAGCGAGCGTGGCACATCGCCGCGCAACAGCAGCATTTCGGAAACCTGCTCGGCGCCGGGCGCATTGCGGTAGATCTCGTTGAACGCTTCGAACGACGACAGCGCCCGCAACAACGCGCTCCACTGGTAGTAGCCGCGAGCCGAGTTATCACTCACCTCCTCCGACTCTTCGCCGAACATTTCGTAGCGCGCATCCAGCAGACGCAGGGTGTTGTCGGCCCGTTCGAGGAAGGTGCCCAGGCGAATGAAGCAGTAGGCATCGTTGCGCATGATCGTGCCTGAGGTCGCCCCGCGAAACAGGTGCGAGCGCTCCTTGACCCACTCGCAGAAATGGCTGATGCCGTATCGACCCAGACCATTGCTGGCGATATTGCGCATTTCCAGCCAGGTGGCGTTGATGTTCTCCCACATATCGGCAGTGATACGTCCGCGCACGGCGTGAGCATTGGACCGAGCCGCCTGCAGGCAGCAATAGATACTGTCGGGGTTGGTTTCATCCAGCGCGAAGAAGTGCAGCATGCGCTCGGTGTTGAGTTCGCCGTAGCGTTCGTTGTAGTCGTCCAGCGTGCCGGCGGCCAATAGCGACATCGCCAACTCGGCGCGGCCATCGGTGCGCCCGGCCTGGGGCATCAGCGACAGCGAGTAACTGACTTCGAGCATGCGCGCCAGGTTTTCGGCGCGCTCCAGGTAACGGGACATCCAGTAGAGGTCCGAAGCGGTTCTTGAAAGCATGTCTTAGTCCTCCACTACCCAAGTGTCTTTGGTGCCGCCGCCCTGAGACGAGTTCACCACCAGCGAGCCTTCGCGCAATGCCACGCGGGTCAGGCCACCGGGCACCAGACGGGTTTCACTGCCCGACAACACAAACGGGCGCAGGTCAATGTGGCGTGGAGCGATGCCGTTTTCGACAAAGGTTGGGCACGTCGACAGGCACAGGGTCGGTTGGGCTATGTAGGCTTCAGGGCGCGCCTTGAGACGCCGGCGGAAGTCCTCGATTTCCGCCGCCGTGGCGGCCGGGCCGACCAGCATCCCGTAGCCGCCGGAACCTTGGGTTTCCTTGACCACCAGTTCGGGCAGATGAGCCAGCACATGGGACAGCTCTTCGGGTTTGCGGCATTGCCAGGTCGGCACGTTCTTGAGGATCGGTTCCTCGCTGAGGTAGAAGCGGATCATGTCGTCGACATAGGGATAGATCGATTTGTCGTCGGCCACACCGGTGCCGACGGCGTTCGCCAGCACCACATTGCCCGAGCGGTAAGCGGCAATCAGGCCGGGCACACCGAGCATGGAGTCCGGGTTGAAGGACAGCGGATCGAGGAACGCATCGTCGAGACGGCGATAGATCACATCCACCTGTTTCGGGCCAGCGGTGGTGCGCATGTAGACATGATCGTCACGGACAAACAGATCGGCGCCTTCCACAAGCTCCACACCCATTTCACGGGCCAGGAACGCGTGTTCGAAGTAGGCACTGTTGAAGCGACCCGGGGTCAGCACCACGGCAGTGGGGTTGTCCAGGGGGCTGGAGCTCTTGAGGGTGTCCAGCAGCAGGTTGGGATAGTGATCGATGGGCGCCACACGCTGGGCGGCGAAGAGTTCGGGGAATAAGCGCATCATCATCTTGCGGTCTTCGAGCATGTAGCTGACGCCGCTGGGGGTGCGCAGATTGTCTTCCAGCACGTAGTAACTGCCATCACCGTCGCGGACCAGATCGACCCCGGAGATATGGGCATAAATGCCGCGGTGCAGATTCAGGCCCTGCATGGCGACCTGATAACCCTCGTTGGCCAACACCTGTTCGGCCGGAATAATGCCCTCCTTGAGAATGCGTTGCCCGTGGTAGATATCGGCCAGGAACATGTTCAATGCCTGGACCCGTTGAATGCAGCCACGCTCGACCGTCTGCCATTCGCAGGCTGTGATGCTGCGTGGAATGATGTCGAACGGAATCAACCGCTCTGTGCCTTGCTCGTCCCCGTATAAGGTGAAGGTGATGCCGGCTCGGTGGAACAACAGGTCGGCTTCGCGACGACGTTGATCCAGCAACTCCAGAGGTGTGTCCGCCAACCAACGCGCGAACTCCTGGTAATGTGGGCGGCAGCCACCACTCGCATCATACATTTCGTTAAAAAAAGCTCGGGACATACCCTACTCCTTGCCGCGATACAGACGGCATTTTCTTATAACTTCGCTATTTCAATAAAATCAGGCCTTACGTTGTTTAGTGAGTACTGTTTCTGTTGAGCACCTCAGTGTGCGTCTTTAACTTCCTGTTTCATGCGAAAATAAATTCCTCATGATTTCGGCAATCTATTGACGCGTTCCGACGCCAGAGATTTTGCCTTTCTGATTTGATTTCTGGCGCCCAATTTATAACGCTCCCCATTATCTTTTTCGTAGAAAACCACACTTTCGGTGATTTGAAAGTACTTTTGCAAAGGCTGTGCCTAAGTAGTGTTACAGGTGGCAAAAAGGCAAAAACCCTTCAATAAAGATACCTTGGCGACATATTGTGTCACTTTTGAGTCGAAAACCGTAAAGCTTACTGAAACGGTTTTTCCACTTGTAACTTGCACAACTCTGAAGCGTACGAAAACGGTGCAATTAGCAACTCAAGTGGGTTTTGTGCCCTATAAGCGGGAAATTTCTACTCACTGTTTTTATTGCCCTTGTAATACAAAGCCTCCCGCGCAGCACGATGATTAATGGCGACGCACTACTAATGATCACAAAAATGCACCAAGAGATGACGTCTGGAGCGAAAACGCCAAGTCATGATGCAAAAAAGGCATGCAAGAGAGACGGCCAACCCCTGAGGTATTGCCGTACGTGTAGAGGAGTAGACTTACTGCGGATTATTCGAGAAATTTCCGGGTCAGGGTCACCGACGGCATAGTCGGGGTCATCGGGCCACCTCGCTGCCATCCGCCAAGGATGACGACGAAGAGCCGTCTTCCCTGTTCGCCTGCACGACTTCGTTATCCTTGGGGGCTAGCAGCACAATTGCCCCCACGATCACTTCGAAAATCCCGGCACCGACAATAACCAGGCCGGTTTCAAAGCGGGCATACAGCGCAGCACCGCAGGCACCGGCAATCAGAATCGACGCGCCCAGCGCCGCAAAACGCAGCCGTGCCAGCCCGGCGATTTCGCTTTGTCTGAACCGGGTTTGAATCAGCAGAATGAAGGAGATGTCGATCAGTGGCCCGCCGAGTGCCGCAAGACTTGCGCCGACCATCATCCCCGTCAGGACGTGTTCCGGTGGCAGGTACAGCACCGCCGCACCGATGATCGCGATGCCCAGGCCGTTAACCACGGAACCGAAGGTAAACCCGTGATACAAGCGACGGATCTGCAGATTGCCCACAACAAAAATGGAGATCAGGTTCCCTGCCCCGTAAGCCCCCATGATCAGGCCGTAGGCAGCAAAACCCTGTACGCCGAATCCCTGGATATCGTATTTGACGACTGCCAGCGCCATGCCGATCGATATACCCACACTCCAGGCAACATTGCCCAGTCCCGCACACACATACACCGCCTGCATCTGGCTGCGTCCCGCAAGACTTCTCCAGCCGGCGGTAAATCCGGCACGCCGGCTTGTTGCCTTGACAGGTTGGCGCGGCAACGCCTTGCCCAACTTCATGACCGCCCACGCGGAGATCAGGAAGGTGATGCTGTTCAGGGTAAACAGATGCTCGATCGGAATCAGCAGCGTAATCGCCGCTGCCAGCATTGGCCCGATCACCCGGGCGACCCGGATGATCGCATCGAACAGCGCGTTGACCGATTGCAGCTGGTCCGGCGCCGCGGCAATGCGCGGCAGACTGGCGCGCAGCGCCGGCTCGAACAACGAGTTGACGATCATCATGAGCATGAGCGGCACCGCCAGCATCCACAGACTCACGATGCCGAGCCCCCAAGCAAGCACCGGAATCAAGGCAAGCCCGGCCCGCGCCAGGTCGGCGCCGATCATCGTGCGGCGGTGGTCCCAGCGCTCAGCCCATATTCCTCCCAGCAAAGCACCTGCCAACGCGGCAGCACCGCGTAAAGCACTGAGCCAGCTTGCATCGGTTCCGGCGATCTGCACCGCCATCCAGGCGATGGCAATCGCGAAGAGTTCGTCACCGATCGAAGAGAGCGCCAACCCTCCCCACAGCAAGGCTACGGGCCGCTGACGCAACGGCCTGAACAATTTCATATCATCAACTCCGCACAGTCACTCAACAGGTCTGAAAAAAGGTTCTTCACGGAATTCCGGGGAACACATATAACGAAATATCTGTAGGGGCTGCCGAAGGTTCGGGCCGCGTTCGGACGATCTTTTTGATCTTGATCTTCAGCAATCTCCAGATCGCAAAAGCAAGATCAAAAGATCGCAGCCTCCGGCAGCTCCTACAGGGGAACGCGTGCACCACCAAACAAGAGGTCGAGCGTTAGCTCGCCTCGCGGTGCTGTTGCGGTGCACGCCCCCTCGAGAGGCCGAGCGCAGGTTCTGCGCAGTGGGCAACCCGGCATGGATGCCGGGTTAGCCGCGCACGGCCATGGATGGCCGATCGCGGCGGGCCCACGGAGCAGGACCGGAGCGAGGGCATGCCGAGCCACAGCGAGGCACCGAATGTCAGGGGCAAGAGCCCTTGGTTACTTGGGGCTTTTCCAAGTGACCCGCCGTCAGGGCGGAACCCTAAGTGGCCGTAACCGCAACAATGGATATGTACACCAGGAAGAAAATGCTCGGCCGAAAGGTCGCCATCGCTGGCAAGTCGGATCGCCGCACCGCAGCTTCTACAGGTTTTCGGAACTCAGTACGAAGAGGCACTCTGATTGTTTATAGAGTGGCGCTCGGTGGCTGCGAGGGAAGTCTTGTCGACGGACGTGCCTGTGGCACGCATGCCATAACGGCAGACCAGTCATTCCCTGACCCGGTTGTTGCTCCCTGAAGAGCCCTGATCCTACGAGTGAAAATTTATGAGTGTCAACGGGCTTTTTTCGACTTTTTTCAACGCAGGCGACAGCACATTCGAGATCCGCACGCTTAGGTAGACTCGCCGAGCTGGCGCTTTCCTTGACGCAAGAGGCCGTATGCCTCTCGCCCTGTGACCCAACCGTTTTGCGTCAATAGAGGTTTTTAGCTAGGGCATGAACCCAGGTAACTGCCCCACCCGCTCGGCCAGATATTGCATCAGTAATCGCGTACGCAGTGCGCGGTAGCGGCGCTCGGGATAAATCAGAAAAGCGTCGTTTGGCGGGCCATTCCACTCGGGCAGAACACGTACCAACTGCCCGCTTTCAAGCAGGTCGCTGACAAGCCAGGCCGGGGTGATGCAGAGCCCGGCGCCCTGCAGAAGACCGTCGCGAATGGCCAATGAGCTGTTGGTTCGATAGCGCCCCTGAATCGTGACGCTTACCTGCTCACCCAGAGGGCCATTGAGTTGCAGACGATCGCCTGCAGTCAACCACGCAAACCGCAGGAAATTGTGGTCGCTCAGGTCTGCCGGGCTTTTCAAGGGGGAATGCTGACGCAGGTATTCAGGGGCTGCCACCAGATACCGCGGTGAGGTCGCTATGCGTCGGGCGACGGCGTTCGGTGGCAAGCTGCCTCCCAGGCGCAGGGCCAGGTCGACATTTTCCTCAGTGAGGTCGACGAAACGATCATTGAGGATCAGCTCCACTTCAATGGCCGGATACTGCTCCATGAACGATAACAGCAACGCATTCAGACGCAACACTCCTAGACTGACTGGAACGTTGATGCGTAGAAAACCCTCGGGGCGTTCGGTCAGACCGCGCACCTCTGCAACAGCTTCGCTGTACTCCTCCAGCACGCCTTTGGCACGTTCGTAGAAACGCTTTCCCGGTTCGGTAGGTGTCAGCCCGGTCGTGCCCCGAATCAGCAGGCGGGCTCCCAATTGCTTTTCCAGAGCGGCGATCAGCTTGCTGACCGTGGGCTGGGTGCTGCCCGACTCACGGGCGGCAGATGACAGACTTCCTAGCTCGACGGCGCGGACGAAACACTGCATCGCCTTAAGATTGTCCATGGGTATTCGATTCAGGAATGGGCTGTATGGGATTTCCCCTTCTATCACACTCATTTTGAATAGATCAATCTGGTCTTCCTGAACCATTTACCGATCAAGGAGAAACCTGGATGACTGCCCTTCCCTCGAGAATACCCTTGTCTCTCGCATTGACTGCCCTGCTTGCCGCAAGCCCTGTCATGGCAACGGAAAACTGGGTCACCACCTGGATGGCCAGCCCTCAACCCACCTGGGGCAATGAGTTGCCGCTGCCCACGCGAATTCCTCAAGCGCTGGCCGATAGCACGATCCACCAGACAGTGCGTATCAGCAGCGGCGGCAGCCGTATACGCGTGGTGGTCTCTAACGAATATGGCCGGCAACCGCTGGTCATCGGTGCCGCGCGTGTCGCCTTCATAGAGGGTATCGATCACATTCGCGCGGGTTCCGGGCACAGCCTGACGTTCAGCGATCAGGAGCAGGTCAGCATCGCCGCGGGCGAAACGCGGATCAGTGACCCGATAGACCTGGCAGTGCCAGCACTCAGTGAGCTTGCGATCTCTCTTTATCTGCCGCAGCACACGCCGTTGACGACCTTCCACTGGGATGGCAAACAAACGGCATTCATCACACCCGGAAAACAGGTCAACGCTCAGCGGCTGGAAGGCCGCGAGCACGTGGAGGCGCGGCTGTTTCTCAGTGACATTCTGGTGGACGCACCGCCCGACACCCGTGCGCTCGTGGTGCTCGGCGACTCCATTACCGACGGCAATGGCTCGACCCTGGACAGCAATCGACGCTGGACGGACTTCCTCGCCCAGCGCTTGATTACACAGAAGCTCGCCATACTCAACGCCGGCATCTCCGGGGCTCGTCTGCTCGAGGATGGCATGGGGGTCAGCGCGCTGGCACGTTTCGAGCGTGATGTGCTGGTCAAACCCGGGGTAAAAACGGTGGTTCTGATGCTCGGCATCAATGACATCAGTTGGCCGGGCAGCTCCTTCGAACCAGACAGGCTCGTGCCGCCCAAGGAAAAACTGATTGCTGGCTATCGTCAACTGATCGATCAAGCGCGCCGGAACAACATTCGCATCATTGGAACAACGCTGATGCCCGTCGAAGGCGCCCTGGAGGGAACGATCGTGAAGAATTATCACAGCCCGGAAAAAGAACAATTGCGCCAGGCGATCAACCACTGGATACGAACCAGTCACGCCTTCGACGCAGTGATCGACTTCGATCTCCTGACCCGCGATCCTGAACACCCCACTCGCTTGCTGCCACTTATTGATTCGGGAGACCACCTGCACCCCGGTGATGTTGGCAACAAGGCGATGGCGGAGAGTGCCGATCTGAAAATGCTTTTCTAACACCGTTATCCCGGGACGCAGGATTTCTCAGGCAACTGGCCCACAAGGCGACCCTGTGCCTGAACACCACAGCACATTCATCCTGGATCTCGCCTATGGCAGAAAAGGCACGATGACGACTCTTATGCGAGCACTCCCCTCTCCTCCACCTCAATGCAGTCTCCGATGTGGGAAGGGCACAAACCCACTAGACTTCCGGTGGGTGAAGCACCCTCTACATTTACAACCCGCATTGCCAGGCCAACGACGATGCCTTGCAGATGGCGCGCGCCTGCATTCCCCACATCGCCATCGTTCACCCGATGGGTTCCCTGAGAACGGAGTAACGGATGCTTTATTTTCAGCAAATGTTGGGCACCGCCGTGTTTGCCATTACCGGATTGTTGGCTATCCAAAAGGTAGGTGTCGATCTGTTCGGGGCCGTAGTGCTGGGCATCATCACTGCTATTGGTGGTGGCACCATTCGAGACCTACTGCTCGATCAACCGATTTTCTGGATTGCAGACTTCAACTACATCTGGGTCGCATTGGTTACCTCACTACTGGCATTTTTTCTCACCAATAGATTGCACAAACGCTATCAGCTATTGCTGTATCTCGATGGTTTTGCGGCCGCACTGTTCGGATTAGTCGCTACTGAGAAAGTGATGGCATTACAGCTTGGTGCACCTTTGGCGGTGATGATGGGCGTGCTGACCAGTATCGGGGGCGGCATAGCGCGTGATGTGCTAGCCGGCAGGGCCTCGTTGTTGATGTCACGTGAGATCTACGCCACACCAGTCCTGCTGGGGTGCACCTTGTATGTCTTGCTGCGCGATACATTTCCGTCAATCCGGATCGCTGGTTGGATCGCTTTGATATTTACCTCAGGATTCAGGTTTCTCGCTATCTACAAGGAGCTCCAAATGCCAGCGATTTTCTCCACCAGGCAGAGGTAAGCTTGACGCTGATATTCGATAACTGCGACGAATGGAGCTTCTACGGTAACCGTCCGGCCAACACATCTTCCTGATCCCCGCAATTAAGGCTACGGGGTCTGCCTTTGTCGATGTCAGCTACGCGGATCGAGCTTCGGCTCTAGAAGCTCTCAAGGCATCAATTGCGTCTTGAGTGAGCGCCATAACTGTCGTTGTACTGATTTCAATCCGACTGATAATGTCTGCTCGCGGGCCCTGTTTCCAGGCAGCGCTTGCGTAAAAAACATCTTGAAATGCCAGGCGATGGCTCTCGCTTTCATAGGCGCGAATCAGGTGATAGCTGTCACAATCATGCAATGAGCCGCCATAAGAAACGACATCCATGCCAGCTTCCAGGTGAAGCGGAACACTTACATTCTGCATTATTCGATGAAAATCCAATCCCGATCCTGGCTTTAAGGTGTACATCAGGATTTCAATAATTCGAGTCATTCCAAGTCTTCCCTGTGGAGTTTCAACGTGAGCATCCGTACATCCCGGCTTACGTTATCAGGCGGAAGTCCAGTTATGCGGCAGCAGCTGCGTAATCTCACTCGCCCGCTGCATCGGCAGGATAGACGGACCAGCGTTAAGTGGTGGACGCAGGTCACGCAAGCTTGATGGCCCCGCCTTGGATATCGTCCCGCGCCATTCGCAAGTCATTGGCGTCTTGGTTGAGCCGATGAATCAAGTTCAGCAATCGTTGGCGCAACACCTCATCCTGGAGCTGCTCTGCAGCACGCATCACATCAAGCGACGCAGCCTCATTGTTGGTGGCAACGGCGTCGAGCAGTTTGCGCATGCTTCTTGATGGCCGATTCATCTACAACCCCCCCAGGTTTCGGTGGTGCGAATCATATGGCCGGAATGTTTCGTTAGTGTTTCAACTGCACGAACTGGTTTTGATTCACCGGCTCTGGCTGGTTTGACACTAGCTGGAGTGACGCCCCTGAGGGGACGATTTCACTTGTAACAGCCCATCCGCGATGAAGCTAAGCGGCCCGCTCCAGGGCGTCCAGCAAGCCAACAAACTCCAGCGAAAGCTTATGTCGCGGGGCCAAATGGATGATGGGAACTGACAATTCGTGAGATTCGCGCATCTTGACGGAGCTGCTCAGATAGACCGGTAGCACTGGCAAGCCTTCGGCCAGCAACTCATTCACGAGAGATTGATGCAGGCCGGTATACCCGGTGAACTGGTTGACCACCACCCCTTCCACTTTCAGTGATTCATTGTGATCAAGACGTAGTTCTTCTACCTGTGCGATAACACGGTACATCGCCTGGCGAGAAAAGCTGTCGCAATCGAATGGAATCAGCAATCGATCTGCAGCCACCAGCGCGCTGAATGTGTAGAAATTCAGCGACGGAGGCGTATCGATATAGATGCGCTCATAGTCCTCGGACAGCTCTACCAGCAACTTGCGCAGCTTGTTGATCTTGAACCTGCTCTCGAGTTTTGACTGGAGGTCTGACAGTTCAGAGCTGGCAGTCACCAGGTGAAGGTTGTCGTAAAGGGTCTCGGTGATGGCCACTCGATTCCTTCTGCCTTCAAAGCCACTGGACAACGTTTGTTTGAAGAAGTCGGCTATGCCTGCGGGAATGTGCTCGTTGGTCAGGCCCGTGAGGTAGTGAGTCGAGTTTGCCTGGGGATCGAGATCTACCAGCAGCGTTCGGTAACCTTCGGCAGCACTCACGGCGGCAAGGTTGCAGGCAATGCTGGATTTCCCAACGCCCCCTTTCTGATTGAATATGACACGACGCATAGGGCTTGCTCATCCATGAAAAAGGCCAAAGGCCGGCTGAAGTGTGTAAGAAGTCATGTCAATTCTATGACGACAACATTACAGTTTTGCGACAGCGATTGGCCAAAGCTTCGGACTAGAGCATTTGACTGCCAACACAAGGTGGTAGCGACAGATTTACACGGATGAGCAATCCCCTGGGTTTGCCAATGTTAGCCGCTTCAGCAAACCTTCCACATCAGCTAGCGCTGGAGCATGGGCTCCTGCATGGCGGCAAGATATGGATGCGCAAGCCGCTGAAAATTGCAGGCGCTCTCTCAAGTCTGAGATCCCCAACAACTGCGCAGCCAGCCAACCAGCCATACAAGCGTCTCCTGCTCCAACCGTGTCTTCTACCTTCACGGCAATAGCCGGCTGATCGAGTTGGCTGTCCGGGGTGTGGAGAACCATCCCGTGTTCCCCTCGGGTAAAAAGGATCTGCGCCTGAGGATTAAGAGCGCGAAGCTCATCCATTGCCTGGTGTTCTGTCAGCCCTGGATAAATTTGCCGAAGGTCTTCGTCGGAAAGCTTAATCATGTCAGCAAGGGTGGTCATCGTAGGGAAGGTCTGCTCCCGATAATGGCTATCCATTAAATTGCGCCAGTTCGGATCATAGCTAATCCGTTTACCGGCTTCTTTGGCCTGCTGAGCAATTTTAACCAGCCTGTCTGCGAGTGGCTGTCGAGCCAAACTGATGCAGCTGAAATGACACAGCTCTGCATGGTTGATCCATCCTACGGGCATCAGATCCGGATCAAAAAACAGATCGGCATCTCCAGCAAAAAAGTACCTTGGAGGACGGCTCGACGGAACGATGGCGACCAAAGGATCTCGGTCTACCCGTTGGATAAACCTCATATCCAATGCTGCCGCTTCCGACTGCGAAACTATCTCGTCACCCAGTGAATCCATGCTCACCGACCCAGCAAAAGCACTGCTGACACCCAAGCGCCTTAGCGCTCGTGCAACGTTCCAGGGAGCACCACCTGGGTAGCCCTTCCACTGTCCAGGAGTGCCTTGGACAAGATCGGTCAGGGCTTCGCCAAATACTACTGCGCGAGGCAATACCATCGTCATTTCCTCAATTTTTTGTCGTAGGGAACTGCTGGCTGATCAGATTCGACCGGTAATCACTGACTCAATGCGCTTTGATGAAAGGCAGGGTTTGTTGAAGTCAGAGAAGTTCTCCTAGCCAACCTCAAAGCAGATGTTGGCCGGACGCGTTCAAATATTAAAACCAGGTTTCCATTTGTATACCGTATTGCCATACACCTCCGGCTTTGAAGTCCGTCATGCCAAAGGAGTCTGTGGTACTGAATCCGTCCAGATCCGAAGACCAGTTCATGAAGCTTGCAAACACTCGCAATTCGGGACGTGTGAGAAGATCTCCAACCTCAGGTTTGAATGTCGGGGCGACAGTGAACTTCCAAAAGTTACCGTCGACCGCATTACGTTGTAGATAGTCCTTCGGGTCGAGGTTCATGGTTTGCCAGCTTATTTCGTAGGCCATCTCGAAATTGCTGTTGATTTTATTGGCCAAACGCACGTTCAGGGTCAGCCAGCGGTAGTCGTCACCCTTGACGTATCTATCCTTGCTCTGTTCGGCCAGCAAGCTAGGGCCGATACGCCAGTCAGGCGCAAGGGGTGTCTCACCGTAAAGTGCCAGACGCAGAGCGCGGGCATCGTCGATGAGTTCGCCATCCGAGCCGATGTTCTTGACCTCGGCTCCCAGACCTTGCCCATAGAGCAGCGCCGTTTTGAAGAAGCCTTCCCTGCCGAAAAAGTTTTTCTGGTGGTTGGCCAGCATGCTGTGCAAGCCGGAATCCGCAGGCGTCAAACCCGCTGCATTGGTGCGGGTAGCGAAATCGTTTTTCTTTGCGCCGATGCCATTGAACATCCACTGCCACTGACCATCCTCGAAGAACTGGTTGGAGGTCAGAATGTAGCTTTCTACATCGGCACTAAGATCGCCTTGACTGAAATCCCCGTAGTTACGCCCGATCAAAGAGTAGTTCGAACGCCAATTCTTGTTCATCTGCATATCGTAGATTCCACCCCCGGTGCCGGCCAGATAGACAACGTCCGAGTCCAGCCAGTGGATATCGAAATTATCTCTATCGAATCGCTTGCCTGCCCACAGGGTGGCGTTCTCGAACACTGAATTGCCCTTGAACGCAGCGAGATGGTCAAGCGCTGTGAATACCTGGCGCACGTTCAGTTTGCTTTCGTCGGCCGTCCAGTCATTGGAACTTTCCACACCGTCGGCGATGGAGACCGTGAATTTGGAACGGGTGCCGTTTTGCGCATAGATTTCTTTCGACAGGTCTATACGCATGTAGGTGTCGTCCTCGTTACCGAGTCGCCCGACTGCACCACCGACTGAACCGGCAGGCGTTTCATAAGGGCCACCACGACCACCACCCAGCCGATCGTTGATCAGCAATCCGGAGCGGGCGTAGCCGTTGAAGCTGAACCCATCAGTGAGGTGTCCGGTACTGCCCTCTTTCTCCAGGCTTTGCTGACGGGCCTCGAGTTTTGCCACTCGGGTATCCAAAGCGGGCGCCGAAACTACTGCCGCAGTAGACGCGGCGGGCTGCAAGGGAGCAGTGGCGAGCTTGATCTGTTGCAATTCCCTGGCAAGTGCCTGGGTTTGCTGCTCGGCTGCGGCTGCACGCTTTTCCGCGGCGCTGGCACGGGCTTCGAACGAGGCCATGCGTTCTTCCAGAGTCGCGGCCTGAGAGGTTACCGCCGAGGTGCCGAGCACGCCTGCGAGTAGCCAGCTTGATGCTTTCTGCATGTGGATTTCCTGTTTTGTTTTTATTGTCTTGTTCCCGCGACCGGCCATTTTTCGTGAGTTGCGAATTGTCGCAATCGACGAAAAAAAAGGTGCCTCATCGCAAATACGCTGCTACATTTGGCGATGTTAACGTTAACTTTTCTAAAAACAAAAATAAAGAGGGCTTTATGAAACAGCTTAAATCTCTTCTTCCAGCAGCACTGCTCACCCTTTGTGCCGGGCTTCCATCCCTCTCGAACGCAGCTGATTTGACTATCTCCTGCGGCGCGGTGGGTGCGGAGCTACAACTCTGCAAAGAGGCTGTCGAGGCGTGGTCCAAACAGACCGGCAACCACGTCGAGGTGGTCTCAACACCTAACTCGGCAACCGAGAGGTTGTCGTTCTACCAACAGATCCTCAGTGCGCAGTCCTCCGACATCGACATCATTCAGATCGATATGGTGTGGCCAGGGATGCTGGCCAAACATCTGATGGATCTGCGCGAAGTGCTTCCTGCCAATGCGACCCAGGGCTACTTCCAGGCACAAGTGGATAACGCCACGGTGAACGGACGGCTGGTGACGATGCCGTGGTTCACCGACTCAGGCCTGCTGTATTACCGCAAGGACTTGCTCAATAAGTACGACAAGCAGGTTCCCCAGACCTGGGAGGATATGACCGCTACGGCCAGGGATGTTCAGCAAGCCGAGCGCAACGCCGGGAACCCCAATGCCTGGGGTTACATCTTTCAAGGGCGCGCCTACGAGGGCCTGACGTGTAATGCGCTGGAGTGGATCAGCAGCCAACCGCAAGGCGGGCTGGTCAATCCGCAAGGCGACATCGTGGTCAACAACCAGGCCTCAAGAACGGCATTGACCCTGGCGAAAAGCTGGATAGGAGACATCTCCCCGCGTGGCGTACTCAACTACACCGAGGAAGAAGGCCGTGGCGTATTCCAGTCGGGCAATGCGCTGTTCATGCGTAACTGGCCTTATGTCTGGGCCCTGGTGCAAAGCCAGGACAGTGCCGTAAAAGACAAGGTCGGGGTCGCTCCCCTGCCCCGTGGCGGCGAGACCGGTACCCATGCCTCCACCCTCGGTGGGTGGGGCCTGGCGGTGTCGCGTTACAGCGCCCATCCAAAACTTGCCGCAGAACTGGTGAGCTACCTGACCAGTGCCCAACAGCAAAAACATCGTGCTCTGGCTGCCGCCTACAACCCGGTGATCGAGTCGCTGTATCAGGATCCCGAATTGCTCGCGGCAATGCCTTATTACAGTCAGCTCCATAGCATTCTCAACGATGGGGTCATGCGCCCCGCCTCCATCACTGCCGATCGCTATCCACGGGTCTCCAATGCGTTCTTCGATCGAGTGCATGGTGTGCTGGCGGGCGAGTTGCCTGTGGATCAGGCGCTGGCCGAGCTGGAAAGCGAACTCACGCGCATCAAACGCCGGAACTGGTAAGCCACAAGGAAGAAAATCACCATGTCTGTCTCTACTACCCATGTCCCCTGTGACGAGCTTCTGCTCACCAGGGAAACGCCCGTACAACGACGCCGGGTACGCGCCGCCTGGCTGTTTCTGACACCGATGCTGTTGTGTCTGGCCCTGGTGGCAGCCTGGCCGCTACTGCGTACATTCTGGTTCAGCCTGACCGATGCCAGTCTGTCGGACACCGCTGGCGGATCCTTCGTCGGCCTGAGCAATTATCTGTTTCACAACGGTTCCACCTGGTCGGGCATCCTGGTCGATCCACAATGGTGGAACGCTGTGCGCAACACCTTGCATTTCACCGTGGTATCGGTGGGACTGGAAGTCGTACTGGGACTGCTGGTGGCGTTGCTGCTGAACATCAAGTTCACCGGCCGTTCCCTGGTGCGGGCGATGATTCTGATTCCCTGGGCGATTCCTACCATTGTCTCGGCGAAGATCTGGTCATGGATGCTTAACGACCAGTTCGGCATCATCAATCACCTGATGCTGAGCCTCGGCCTGATTGACGCGCCCCTGGCCTGGACGGCCGATGCGGACCTGTCGATGTGGGCGGTGATCCTCGTCGACGTCTGGAAGACCGTGCCGTTTGTCACGCTGCTGATGCTGGCGGCCTTGCAGATGTTGCCGAGCGATTGCTACGAAGCCGCGAGGGTCGATGGCATTCATCCGCTGAAAGTGTTCTGGCGTGTCACCCTTCCCCTGCTGATGCCCGCATTGCTGGTGGCGGCGATCTTCCGCATTCTCGACTCCCTGCGGGTATTCGACGTCATCTATGTGCTGACCTCGAACTCGTCGAGCACCATGAGCATGTCGGTGTATGCCCGCCAGCACCTGGTGGAGTTCCAGGACGTCGGTTACGGCAGCGCGGCCTCGACGCTGCTGTTTCTGGTGGTTGCGGTGATCGCCATGCTTTATCTCTACCTCGGACGCCGTCAACTGGAGGTCCGGTCATGAACCTGCGCCTACTGAAAACAGCACTGTTGCGCCTCGGGTTCTGGTGCCTGATCGGGGTATTGCTGCTGTATGCGGTTTTCCCTTTCTACTACGCCATCGTGACTTCACTGAAGCCGTCCAGCGCCTTGTTCGAGGTGAGCTACTGGATCGACAACCCCGACTTCTCCAACTACGCGGCGGTACTCCATCAAGCCTCATTCCTGCGGGCTATCGGTAATTCGCTGGTGGTGGCGCTGTGCGTGGTGACGCTGGCGCTGTTCCTCAGCCTGACCGCCGCCTATGCCTTGGGCCGGGTGAAGTTCCGAGGGCGTGGCACGGTGTTGATGTTGGTTCTTGGCGTGTCGATGTTTCCCCAAGTCGCCGTGCTGTCGGGTCTGTTCGAAGTGATCCGCGCCCTGGGCCTGTACAACACGTCCTGGGCGTTGATCCTGAGCTACACGATTTTCACCCTGCCCTTCACCGTCTGGGTGCTGACCACATTCATGGGGCAACTGCCACATGAACTGGAAGAAGCGGCAATCATGGATGGCGCTTCGCCTTGGGTCACGCTTACCCGGGTGCTGTTGCCGCTGCTATGGCCCGCATTGGTCACCACTGGCTTGTTGGCCTTTATCGCAGCGTGGAACGAGTTCCTGTTTGCCTTGACCTTCACCCTCACAGACACGCAACGCACGGTGCCGGTCGCCATCGCCTTGATTTCCGGCGGGAGTCCTCATGAGCTGCCTTGGGGATTATTGATGGCTGCATCGGTGGTGGTCACCGTCCCACTGGTGATTCTGGTGCTGATCTTCCAGCGCCGAATCGTTTCCGGTCTCACTGCCGGCGCGTTAAAGGGTTGATGCCCGACAACTACAAGGAACAGCATCGTGATCAAATTGAAACTGGACAACGTGAACAAACAATTGGGCGGCGCGCGGATTCTTCGCGACGTCAGCCTGGAGATCGCTGCGGGTGAATTCGTGGTGTTCGTTGGCCCTTCGGGCTGCGGCAAGTCGACTCTGCTGCGACTGATCGCCGGACTGGATTCGATCTGCGGCGGCGACCTGCTGATCGACGGGCGACGGGTCAACGACCTGGAGCCGCGCGAGCGTGGCGTCGGCATGGTGTTTCAGTCTTATGCGCTGTACCCGCACATGAGCGTCTACGACAACATCAGCTTTGGTCTCAAACTGGCCAAGACTGAAAAGAGCAGCTTGCGCGAGCGCGTGCTGAAAACTGCGCAAATCCTGCAGTTGGACAAACTGCTGCAACGCAAGCCAAAGGAACTGTCTGGAGGTCAGCGCCAGCGTGTGGCAATGGGCAGAGCCATGGCGCGTGAGCCGGACATTTTGTTGTTCGATGAGCCGCTCTCCAATCTGGATGCATCCTTGCGGGTGCAGATGCGCAACGAAATCGCCCGGCTGCATGCCCGACTGGGCTCGACCATGATCTACGTCACTCACGATCAAGTGGAAGCGATGACCCTGGCCGACAAAATTGTCGTGCTCAATGGCGGTCGCGTAGAACAGGTCGGCTCACCGCGCGAACTCTATGAGCGCCCAGCGAGTCGCTTTGTCGCCGGCTTCCTCGGTTCGCCCAGAATGAACTTTCTTGCGGCACGCCTGCATGCACCGGGTGAAACCAGCCTGGTCGATACTCCCGTCCTGGGTATGACCTCCCTGCCCTTCGACAGCTCGAACCTGGCGGCGGACGCTCCACTGAGCCTGGGGGTTCGCCCGGAACACGTGTCGCTCAAGGCGGCGCAGGGAACTACCGGCGTCGTCGTGACCGCGGTCGAATACCTGGGCAGCGAAACCTATGTGCACCTGGATACAGGTCAGGACGAGCCACTGATCTGTCGTTGTGAGGTCAACGCCGGATGGCAGGCGGGCGATCGGGTCGAGCTGCAACTGGACGTCGACAACCTGCACCTGTTCGACGCCGACGGCACGGCCTTGAAGCGCCACCCACACGCCATTGAAACCCTGCCGGATGGCGTCCCTCTACGCTCGGCACGAGCAGGCGTCCTATGACTGTGTCTTTGAATTCCATGAGCGTTCCAATGTCCGCTGCCCTTGAGATTGCGCAGCATGCGCTGAGTGATGGCCTGTCTCGTGTCATCCACGATTATCGACCCGATTATCATCTTGCTCCCCCCGTGGGCTGGATGAACGACCCCAACGGGGTGGTGTACTTTCGTGGCGAATACCATGTGTTCTATCAACACCACCCTTTCGAAGCGAAATGGGGCCCGATGTATTGGGGGCATGCCAAAAGTGCCGATCTGGTCCATTGGCAACATTTGCCCATTGCGCTGGCGCCCGGCGACGACTTCGACCGTGACGGTTGTTTTTCCGGTAGCGCGGTGGTGTGTGGCGATACCCTGGCACTGATCTACACCGGGCACACCTGGCTGGGGGAAGTGGGTGACGAACGCTCGATCCGCCAGGTCCAGTGCCTGGCCACCAGCATCGACGGCATCCGGTTCGTCAAGCATGGCGCCGTCATCGAGAACGCGCCGCAAGACACGATCATGCACTTTCGTGACCCCAAGGTATGGCAGAAGGAAGACTATTGGTACCTGATTGCCGGCGCGCGTCTGGGTGATAAACCGCTACTGCCGCTATACCGTTCCACGGATCTGCACACCTGGGAATTCCTTGATTATGTGTCCAGCGGCAGCGAGGGCGATGGCTATATGTGGGAGTGCCCGGATCTGTTCCGACTGAACGGGCGCGATGTGCTGCTGTACTCCCCCCAGGGCATGCAACCCGAGGGTTACGAACGGCTCAACAAGTACCAGACCGGTTATCGAGTGGGCCGACTCGACAGCGAATGGCACTTCACCGGCGGGCCTTTTATCGAACTGGATAACGGCCACGATTTCTATGCCGCGCAAACGCTATTGGCCGCCGACGGCCGGCGCCTTGTATGGGCGTGGCTCGACATGTGGGAAAGCCCGATGCCGAGCCAGGCCCATCACTGGTGCGGCATGCTCGGTTTACCGCGCGAACTTGAACTGCATGCAGATCGCCTTTACGTGTATCCGGCACGGGAGCTTACCGCTCTGCGTAAGGCGCCATTGCCGGGCACGTCCTGGTGGGATGGTTCGGGAGCCCGATGGGTGCGGGAAGTGAATGGCGACCGGCTCGAAATCCATGTGCATCTGGATTTGCTCGGCTGCACCGACGGCCACCTGGGAATCGCCTTGCGTTGCAGCGACGATGGTCAGGAAGAAACCCTGCTCTACTACGATGCATCACTGCAGCGTCTGGTGCTTGACCGCAGCCGCTCGGGTGCACAAGTCACCGGTCAGCGCAGCGTGGCGATAGACCCGACACAAGAGCGACTGGAACTGCGTGTGTTTCTCGATCGCTCGTCCATCGAAGTGTTCGACGAGAACGGGCGCTTCAGCCTTAGCAGTCGCTTCTATCCGGGGCCCGACAGTCTGGGCGTGAAGCTGTTTGCCAGCGGAAGTGGCGGGCGTGTCTCGATTCCCAAGGCATGGCCTCTGGGCTCTGGATGGCTGTGAGCTGCGTCATTCGAGTCGCGAGAAGCCCGGGCCCTGTGTCATGATTCTGCGTCAACCTGACCGGTCTCATCTCGCATGACTTCAGTGAAAGATGTTGCACAGCTGGCCGGCGTGTCCCTGATGACGGTTTCTCGAGCGCTCAATAATCCGGAAAAACTGAGCCCCGAAACCCTTCAGCGGGTGCGTCGCGCCATTGATGAACTGCAATTCGTACCGAGCCTGTCGGCGCGCAAGATGCGCGGCGACAACCTCCAGTCGCGAACCATCGGAGTGTTCGCGCTGGACACCGCGACCACACCGTTCGCGGTCGAACTGTTGCTGTCCATCGAACAGACCGCACAGCAAGCCGGCTGGAATGTCTTTATCCTCAACCTGTTGAGCAATCCGCCCACCGACCAGAACATCGACCTGATGTTGTCGCACCGTCCCGACGGGTTGATCTTCAGCGCCATGGGATTTCGCCAGGTGAGCATTCCCGAGCGTTTGAAGAGTAAACCCCTGGTCCTCGCCAATTGCCTGGCCGATGACAGTCACCTGGTCAGTTATGTGCCGGACGACGAATCGGGGCAGTATCGCGCCGTACATCACGCGTTGAGCCAAGGCTATCGGCGTCCTCTGTGTATCAATCTGCCCAAACAGAGTCTGGCCTGGGAACTGCGACAAAAAGGCCTGCAGCGCGCCTGTCAGGCATTCGGCCTGGCGCCTGACGCACTGCTGCAATACGACCTTTCCGATCATGATGCCTATGGTGAAACGGCAGCCATCCTCGACCGACACATCATCGAAGGTCGTCCCCAGTTCGATGTTCTGATCTGTGGCAACGACCGCATTGCCTTTTGTGCCTATCAGCTGTTGTTGGGCCGTGGCCTGAAAATTCCCGACGATGTCGCCGTGCTCGGCTACGACAACATGATCGGTATTGCCGAGCTGTTCATCCCGCCGCTGACCACGGTGCAACTGCCGTACTACGAGATCGGTCGCAAGGCTGCCCGGCACCTGATCGAGACCCTCGACGTATCGGGAGCCCAGCCAGTAGATTGTCCATTGGTGGTTAGGGCATCGCTATGAGATTCAGTTAATTCGGTGATGCCCGAACGGGCGACTAGCCGCCCTCCTCTTATGCAGCCTGTCGACGCATGGTCAGGATGGCGGCTCCGAAGCAGATGAACGTCGACCCTACCACCCGGCTGACCCACCGGGACAAATCAGGCCGCGTCAGCACGCCCTTGGCCCGGGAGGCAAGCGCGGCATACAGGCTCAGCGACGTAACCGACAACGCCATGAAGATCGAGGTGAGGATCAGGAACTGCGGCAGCAACGTCGCGCTCTGATCGATGAATTGCGGGAACAGCGCAGTGAAGAACATCGTCGCCTTAGGGTTGGTCACCGCCGTCAGGAAAGCCGACTTGTACAACTTTAAGCGAGTGGGTCTGCTCTTCTTCGAGCCATCCTGCATACCTTCCGCGAGCATCGGGCTCTTTTTGAACAACTGCCTTAGCCCCAGGTAGAACAGGTAGCCGGCACCGATGATCTTCACCGCATTGAACAGCCATTCGGAACTGGCAAGCAACGCCCCCAGCCCCAGCATGGCAGCGGCCGACAGGCAGAACAGGCCACTGGCATTACCAAGGGACGACCACACGGCGCTGCGCTGTCCGTGGGCCAAGCTGTTGTTGATCGCCATCAGGGTCGCAGGCCCTGGACTCGCAATGGCAATCGCAGCGACCAGGGTAAAAGCAAGAATCGAGTGAAATTCCATTTTCAACGCTCGTAGTGGGATAGGCGTTGCATCTTACAGAAGATGATCTGGCGCGGACTACCATGCGTTGATCATGGAGTCGATTTATGGAGACCGTGGCATTAAAGCAGGCTCCACTGACGGCATCTGCAAAGACCAACGGCTGACCATTGAGCTTGCCCGTGAGAATACGGACAAGCCTCAGTCACTGAGCGAGCAACAGTGTGTCGGTTGACTACAACGGGCTACGTCAAAGACAGGGTTTCAAAAGGTGATCTAACCCCTGCCCATTCACTCCTTGCTCGATTTGGGTATCGCTATACGGCTACTGGTCTTGACCTCGCGTAAAGCCAGACTGGACTGGATGGACGCAATACCCACCTGACGCCTGAGCACCTGCTCGATAAAGTCACTGTAGCTATCAAGATCCTCTGCCAACACTTGCAGCACGTAATCGGCATCCCCGGTGATCTTGTGACAGGACAACACTTCAGGTAATTGAGCAATCACCGCCTCGAAAGCGTCGGGAGCATGATCGGCGTGGGTGGAAAAACGGATGTGCACGAACGCCATGATATCCAGCCCCAGCATTCGTCGATCAAGGTTCGCCTGATAGCCCTTGATCACACCCGCCTCCTCCATTCTCTTACGCCGCCTCCAGCAAGGTGTCAGGCTTAACGACAAGCGCTCACTGAGCTCAGCGTTGGAAATACTCGCATCTTCTTGCAGCAATGCGAGGATTGCCAAGTCGGTATCGTCGAGACTGATGCGTTTGGATAATTTTTTCTGCATTACGCCATTCCAGAGTAAAAACGCCCGAACAATCTAGCAAACCACGAAAACAAAGCAAAGAAAGCGCATCCCGGCCGGAACAGAATATTTGCACTGGCTCACATTAACGGATGCGCAGAATGTTTACAGTTTTCAGTGATTCCCACCGCTTGCACCACGGCACCGAATTGAAAGACGGCGTCCTCAAGCCATCGTTCGAACAGCCCAGTCGAGCCGATACCGTCCATAACCGTGTCAAGCAGGTAGGCCTAGGCCAGATCATCGAACCGCGAGCATTTGACCGGTCGTGTTACGTCAATGCGCACAGCGAGCGCTACGTCAGCTTTCTAGAAAGCGCCTGGTCAGAATGGTGCGCCACCGGACGTACGCACGATGCCCTACCGCTGGTATGGCCAGTGCGTGACCTGTCCAACGAGCAAGTCCCGACGTTCATCGACGGCAAGCTCGGTTTCTATGCAATGGACGCCGGCTCCCCGATTACCGCCACCACTTGGCAAGCGGTGAAAACCAGTGCAGACATCGCCCTCACCGGCCTGGCGCTGATCGATGAAGGCCACGACAGTGCTTTTGCCCTGTGCCGACCGCCCGGCCATCACGCAGCGCGTGAATACATGGGCGGTTACTGCTATCTGAACAACGCCGCCATTGCTGCACAGCAGGCCATTACCCAAGGTGCCAAACGTGTCGCCGTACTGGACGTCGACTTTCATCATGGCAACGGCACCCAGAACATTTTCTACGGGCGCGGTGACGTCATGTTTGTCTCGCTGCACGGCGAACCGGTGGTGTCCTATCCGTACTACTCAGGGTTCCGCCACGAAGTAGGCACAGGCCAGGGCGAAGGTTACAACCTGAACTATCCGCTGCCGAAGAACACCACCTGGGAAAGTTATCGCAACGCCTTGCTCCACGCCTGCAAGAAACTCCAGCAATTTGGGCCTGAAGTGCTGGTGATTTCACTGGGCGTCGACACGTTCAAGGACGACCCCATCAGTCACTTCCTGCTGGAAAGCGAAGACTTCATCGGCATCGGCGAGCTGATCGCGAGCGTCGGCTGCCCCACCCTGTTCGTCATGGAAGGCGGCTACATGGTCGATGAGATCGGGATCAATGCGGTCAACGTACTGCATGGCTACGAGAGCAAACGCGCCTGAGTCATCCCCTGAGTCGCAACGCTTCAACTATTGAATCGGAGAATAAAAACATGACTCTTTTTATAGACGTCGATCATGCTGCACGCCTGTTCGCCACGGTGGGAATCCGCCGGGCAATCCGCGAAATGGCGGCTTACATCGAAGCTGACTACTCACGCTGGGCGCAGTTTGATAAGTCGCCCCGTACCGCCAATCATTCGGACAGTGGTGTGATCGAGTTGATGCCGACCGACGATGGCCAACAGTACTCGTTCAAATACGTGAACGGTCACCCGGACAACGGTCAAAGCAAATTGCTGACGGTCATGGCCTTCGGTGTCCTGGCCGATGTCCACAGTGGCTATCCCACCTTGCTCAGTGAACTGACGCTGACCACAGCCGTGCGCACGGCAGCGACCTCCGCCCTGGTCGCGCAGTCCTTGGCGCGCCCAGGTGCAAGCTCCATGGCAATCATCGGCAACGGTGCCCAGAGCGAATTTCAGGCCCTCGCCTTCCACGAAATGCTGTCCATCAAGGAAATCCGCATTTTCGATATCGATCGTGACGCTTCACTTAAGTTGAAGCAGAACCTTGCCGCTTTCCCTGGGATTGAAGTGATTCTGGCCAACTCGATACAGGAAGCGGTCAAGGGCGCGCACATCGTCACCACGGTCACCGCAGACAAAGCCTATGCAACGATTCTGACGCCCGAGATGATTGAGCCCGGCATGCACATCAACGCCGTAGGCGGTGACTGCCCAGGCAAAACCGAACTGCACGCCGACATCCTGCGAAACGCCCGGGTCATCGTTGAATTCGAACCGCAAACCCGGATTGAAGGCGATATTCAACAACTGGATGCCGACTCTCCCGTCGTCGAATTCTTCCGGATTGTTCAGGGCGAAGTCCCAGGCCGCGAGAACGACGCACAGGTCACCGTGTTCGATTCGGTGGGTTTTGCCCTCGAAGACTTTTCGTCACTGCGCTACGTGCATGACCTGGCGCGGGAGCATGCAATCGGTGAGTGCATCCATCTGGTGCCGACGCCTGCCAATATAAAAAACCTCTACCAGCTGCTTGATCAACCGCCAGCGATCGTCCCCTCACGCCTGCGCACAGTGAGTTGATAGCCATTGGTGATGCCCCTGAGCAAAGTGCCAAGGGGCTAATCACTGTGTGAGTGGACAACCAACCCTGCCGCCAGCAAATCACCACCGTCAGTAGCCGTTACATCTCCAACAAGAACGCTAAACACCCACTTTTCTGCCAAAACTCAAAAACATAAAATCAAGAGGTTTTGTAATGAAATCGACTCCGTCCGAGCGGGTTGAACAGCCCGCGCTGCAGCGCACACTCAGCAATCGTCACATTCAGTTAATGGCCATGGGAGGCGCCATCGGTACCGGTCTGTTTATGGGTTCCGGGAAGATCATCGCCCTCTCCGGCACGTCGATCATCCTCATCTATATGATCATCGGTCTGTTCGTCTACTTCGTCATGCGCGCCATGGGCGAACTGTTACTTTCCAACTTGAACTTCAAAACCTTCGCGGATTTTGCCGGTGCCTACCTTGGCCCACGCGCAGCATTCTTTCTCGGCTGGTCATACTGGCTAAGCTGGAGCGTTGCAGTGATAGGTGATGCAGTCGTGGTGGGTGGATTTTTTCAGTATTGGTTCCCCGATGTACCCGCCTGGATACCCGCGATCGGCATGCTGATGACACTGTTCGCCTTGAATGTGCTGACTGTCAGGCTTTTCGGTGAGGTGGAGTTCTGGTTCGCGATCATCAAGATCATTGCCGTCGTCACCCTGATTGGCGTCAGCATGGTGATGATTGCCAGCTCCTTTGTCTCACCCAGTGGCGTCACCGCATCCCTGAACCACTTGCTGGATAAACAGGCCGCCTTCCCCAACGGCTTGTTCGGTTTCTTTGCCGGGTTCCAGATGGCGATTTTCTCATTTGCGGGCACCGAGCTGATCGGCACCGCAGCCGCCGAAACGCGCTCGCCCGAAAAGACCCTGCCTAAAGCCATCAACTCGATTCCACTGAGAATCATCCTGTTTTATGTGCTGGCACTGGCCTGCATTATTGCAGTGACTTCCTGGCAACAGGTTTCGCCCAACAAGAGCCCCTTCGTCGAACTGTTTCTGGTTGCAGGGTTTCCCGCAGCAGCCGGCATCGTCAACTTCGTGGTACTGACATCCGCCGCCTCATCGGCCAACAGTGGTGTATTTTCGTCTAGCCGCATGCTGTTTGGATTGGCTAATCAGGACAACGCTCCGGGGATTTTCCGACGTCTGTCGAGCGATAGCGTGCCTCTGCTGAGCCTGGCGTTCACCACACTGTTGATGCTGGTGGGCGTGTTGTTGCTGTTCATCGTTCCAGAAGTCATGACCGCGTTCACCATCGTCTCTACCGTGTCGGCAATCCTGGTGATTTTCACCTGGTCGACCATCCTCGCGTCGTACATTGCCTATCGCAAAAAGCGACCCGATTTGCATGCGATATCGGCCTACAAGATGCCGGGCGGCGTGCCGATGGCCTGGTTTTCCTTGGGGTTTCTGGGTTTCGTTCTCTGTCTGCTGGCATTGAGACCTGACACCCGTATTGCCTTGATTGTCATGCCAGGGTGGTTCATATGGCTGGCGATTGCCTATCAGCTGACCCATACCAGGAAACTCAAACCCGCTGCTGGCTCGGCAAGTCATTACAGCTGATGTTCACCTATTGATGGTATTAATTGGCTGAAAGGCTTTTTTCCAGCACAAAAACAAACGCCCCGAACATGTCGGGGCGTTTGTTGGCGCCTTCGCTAGCATCGAAGGACTCTATAGATCTCAGAAATAACCTGCATCGTCGCGTCTTCGATCGTTCCTTCATTACGGCATAAAACCCAGCCGTGATCTGCAATCGCTCGCTCGAACGCCTTGGTACAAGCGACATGTTCTTCCAGCTTATGGATCACGGTACTGCTCAGCCCACGCCGTCGTGCCGCTGCCCTCGCCCATGAAATATCAGGGGCGGTGACAACCCCGACATGCAGGTCTGGCACTCGCACGTTTCGATCGATGTTCAACTGTAGAATCTCTGCAAACGGGACTATCCGGCGAAACGCGGCATCAGACGGGTACCAGCGATCGATCAAGATGATGCTACCCGGTGGCTGTTTAGCCAGCACGTGCCGGGAAATCCAGGTACGGCTATCAGCAAAGCGCTCACAAATCTCCAACTCCAAATCCCGGGAGGGATTTCTGACGAGTTTGTTAACGAGGGTCATTGTTTCACCCCTATAGGGATCGCTTTTTTTCTCGCAAAGTCGGATCACTTTTTTGTTGTCTGCCCTCAGTACTTTCGTAACGGCCTCCAACAGTGTGGTTTTGCCGGCTCCCTTGGGCCCATCCAGAGAAATAAACAGCGGACGATTCATTCTTCAAACAACGATTGATATACGGTTTTTTTTGCCCTGTTCGTTCGGTGGAACCGCTTGGCGCGACTACGCGAATCGAGTGGAGGGCCCTTATGAATAGACATTGATGAACACTCTAACCTGCTTTCTGGCTAGCGGGTCTCAAAATCCAGGATTACAGCCGCTTATGAACATCGGTCATCGGCCATAAGTTAAATGCTGTCTCCCCTGCCCTCACCAGTCAGTTTTTTATACTCAGGACGAACATTCCGAGACGCTAGGGTTTGTGCAGCGGTACCCTACTGTTTCGTCCGTCTTCGCGCGAAGTACCTGGCGTCTCAACGATCTGTCCCTTGAACGCCAGCGAAAAACAGAAAAAAATCGCTAAGGCAAAACCTGCCGGAAACAACCAGATGCTTTTCCAGTCATGGCTGTCCGCCAACGCGTAGTGATCGGTCACCTGCCCGGCGACCCAGAAGCCGATCAGCATGCCCAGGCCGTAGGTCGCCAGGGTAATCAGGCCTTGGGCGGAGCTTCTGAAGTGTTCCGAGGCTTTGGCATCGGTGTAGATCTGGCCCGAGACGAAGAAGAAGTCGTAGCAGATGCCGTGCAGGGCGATGCCGGTGAACAGCATAAAGGCCAAGTCGTCATTGTTACCGTAGGCGAACAACAGGTAGCGCAAGGCCCACGCCAGCATCCCCACCAAGAGCGCGATTTTGATGCCGAAGCGCTGAATGAACAGCGGCAGGAGCAGCATGAACAACACTTCCGAGACCTGACCGATGGCCATTTTCGCCGTGGGGTTGGTCATGCCGATGTCCGCCAGAAACGGATTGGCATTCTGGTAATAAAACGCCAGCGGAATGCAGATCAAAATGGAGGCGATGAAGAACACCAGGTAGCTGCGGTCTTTGAGCAAGCCCAAGGCGTCCAGCCCGAGCATTTGCTTGAAGCCACCGCTGCCCGACGCTGGCTTCAGGGGTGCGGTGCGCGGCAAGGTGAAGCTGTAGAGGCCCAGAACCAGAGAAGCAACCGCCGACATCAGAAAGGTATTGCGTAATCCACCTGATGAAATTGCGACTTGAGAGTCCCATGCAAACACAAAGCTGATTACCACACCGGCCACAATCCAACCGAGGGTGCCCCACACGCGAATACGGGAAAACTCCAGGGCCGGGTCGCTCATCTGCCGGAACGCGACCGAATTGACCAATGCCAGGGTCGGCATGTAGATCATCATGTAGGCCAGTACGAACGGATAAAACGTGCTGAAATCTGGCGCTCGATAAAGCTGATATAGCAACACAGCGCCCACCAGGTGCAGCACGGCGAGGATGCGCTCGGCATTGAAGAAACGGTCGGCGATCAACCCGATCACAAACGGCGCGATGATCGCGCCCCAGGATTGTGTCGAGAATGCCATGCCGATCTGCCCGCCGCTGGCGCCCAGATTACTGGCGAGGAATGTACCGAGGGTGACGAACCATCCGCCCCAGATAAAGAATTGCAGGAACATCATGGCGCTTAATCGCGCGGTCATCATGGTCATAACAGTCACCGTCTTATTGTTTTTCTTTTTGGAGAAAGGAACGAACAACGTTTTATTCAGGCATCGGGTAAACCCAGCAGTCGACGATTGAAACCTTCGTCGGACGTCACGCTGGCGAAGTCGTCGAACGCCTTTTGTGTCCTGGTGATCATGTGCTGCTCAATGAACGCCGCTCCTTGCGCGGCACCCTGTGCCGAATCCTTCAAACAACACTCCCACTCCAGCACGGCCCAACCGGCAAAGTCGTATTGGGTCAGTTTGCTGAAGATCGATTTGAAGTCGATCTGGCCATCGCCCAGAGAACGGAAGCGGCCCGGTCGATCGACCCATGCCTGATACCCGCCGTAGACACCCGAACGGGCATCGGGCCGGAACTCGGCGTCCTTGACGTGGAACATGCGGATGCGGTCGTGGTAGCGATCGATGAAACCCAGGTAGTCCATTTGCTGGAGCAGCAGATGACTCGGGTCATACAGAATGGCGGCGCGTGGATGATGGTCGACAGCCTCTAGAAAACGCTCGAACGAGGCGCCGTCGTGCAGGTCTTCGCCGGGGTGGATCTCGTAGCACAGGTCGACGCCGGCCTCTTCGAAACACTCGAGGATCGGCAACCAGCGCTTGGCCAATTCTGCAAAACCCTGTTCGACCAAACCGCTCGGCCGCTGCGGCCAAGGGTAGAGATACGGCCAGAGCAGCGCGCCGGAAAAGGTCGCATGGGCCTTCAACCCCAACCGCTGACTGGCGCGGGCCGCCAGCTTCAGTTGGTCGATGGCCCATTCGGTCCGCGCCTGCGGCTGACCGCGTAAGTGCGCCGGCGCAAAGTCATCGAACAAGGCATCGAACGCCGGATGCACCGCTACCAGTTGGCCTTGCAAGTGCGTCGACAGCTCACTGATTTCGACGCCCGCTTGAGCACAGATGGCTTTCAATTCGTCGCAATAATCCTGACTGTCGGCGGCGCGCGCCAGGTCGATGTATTGCGTGCCCAACGTGGGTAACTGAATGGCCTTGTACCCTTGGGACGCCGCCCAACGAGCAATATTGGCCAGTGTATCGAATGGCGCTTCAGCGGACATGAACTGCGCCAGGAAAATACCTGGCCCGCGCAAGCCTGTCGGGGGTTTGGGGGGAGGGTTCACGGGGGGATTCTCCGGATTCATGGATGGCAGACCAGTTCGGTCCACTTGGTGTCGCCACGATGGTTGGCGATCACGGCTTCGATGAAGGCCATGCCGCGCAGTCCAACTTCGATGCCTGGTACGCCGGGGGCATCGTTGCCTTCGACGTTGCTGCGGATCGCGCTGGCGAAGTCGCCGTAGAGGTTGGCCATGGCCTCCAGATAGCCTTCGGGATGTCCGGCGGGCAGACGCATGCGTCGGGTCGCGGCTTCGCACAACCAGGGTTGACCGACACCGGAACGCAGGATGCGCAAGGGTTGATCAATAGAGCGATGAATCAGGCTCGACGGTTCTTCCTGACGCCATTCCAGCCCGCCCTTGTCACCGTAGACGCGGATCTTCAACGGGTTCTCTTCGCCAGCGCAGACCTGGCTGGCGATCAATACACCGCTCGCGCCGTCGGCCATCTTGAACAGCATCGCGGCGTCGTCGTCCAGTTGCCGGCTTGCAAGGTGCGTATTCAACATCGCACACAGGTGCTTGATGGGTTGGTCTGCCACGAATTCGGCCAATGAAAAGGCATGGGTACCGATATCGCCAATGCAGCCTCCCAACCCCGACTGTTCGGGTTGATCGCGCCAGCCCGCCTGCTTGTTGCCCTGCCCGGCCACATCCTGACTCAACCAGCCTTGGGGATACTCGACGATGACCTTGCGCACCGTGCCGATCACACCGTCGCGGACCATTTCCCGAGCCTGCCAGACCATCGGATAACCGAGGTAGGTGTGGGCCAATCCATAGAGGCGGTCGCTGCTCTCCAGCAGCTTTTTGAGGGGTAACAGCTCAGACAGATTCAGCGCCGCGGGTTTTTCGCTGAACACATGAAACCCTGCACTCAGCGCCTGAGTGGCAATCGGGGCATGCAGGTGATTAGGGGTGACGATGACGAGCAGTTCCATTCGCCGATCGGCGGGTAGCGCGTGCTCGGCATCGAGCATGTGCTGCCAGTCGCTGTAGCAGCGCGAAGCGGGCAATCCATGCGCCGCGCCTGTGTCCTGGTTGTTGCGGGCGTCTCGGCTAAACGCACCGCACACCAGTTCAAAACGATTGTCGAGCGCGGCGGCCTGACGATGGGCTTTGCCAATGAAGGCGCCCTCGCCGCCACCGACAAACCCCATTCTTATTTTTGGCACTGGAACATTCATCGTGACTTTTCTCTGTTTGAGGCGGTGTCAGGCTTATCTTTCGTCATGATGTAACCGGTTACATCATGGCGAGAATTTAGGCGCAGTTTTGCGAGGTGTCAAATACCCGGATTAAAATCCACGAACACTTCAGGGCACGGCCGACCTGCGCTAAGCTCGCCAACCGCACAGTTCGATAATGAGGTGGTCTTGTCCAATATCCGTGAAGTAGCCCGGCTTGCCGGCGTCTCGGTGGCCACAGTATCCAGAACACTGAAGTCGCCTGAGCGCGTGCTCCCCGACACTCGGGACAAGGTCAACGCTGCCGTGGAAAAGGCCGGTTATCGACCGAACCTGATGGCGGTGCAGTTTCGCTCGCGCAGAACCGGCAACCTGGTGATTCTGGTGCCGACCATCGCCAATACCTTTTTCGCCCGGGTGATCAGCGGTGCCCAACAGGCTGCCCAGGCCGCCGGGTACCGACTTCTGCTGTGCGACACCCAGGGCCGCGAGGAAGTAGAACGGGAATTCGCCGAGCTGGTGTACGCCCATCAGGCCGACGGCGTGATTCAGCTGCGCGCCTACGACCCTTTTGAAGCCCCCTTCCCCAGCGCCGAGCTACCACCCATCGTCAACGCCTGTGAGGTGATTCAAGGCGGCCGCCATCCGACGATCAGCCTCGATAACCGCGCGGCCGCCAAGGCCATGACCGAGCATCTGATCGAACTGGGCCACCGGCGGATCGGTCTGATCAAAGGCCCGAAAAGCAGCCCGCTGACCCGCGACCGTGTGGCCGGCTATCAGGATGCATTGCGCCAAGCCGGCATCGCGTCCGATCCCGCTCTGATCTGCCACGGTGATTTCAGTTTGAAGGCGGGTCATGACGGAGCAGCAGCGATGCTGGAGCTATCTGATCGTCCCACCGCGCTGTTTTGCGAAAACGATGAAATGGCCATCGGTGCGTTGAAGCGAATCAAGCAACAGGGCTTGCGGGTACCGGAGGATATTTCATTGGTGGGTTTCGACGACATCCCCTTCGCGGCGTACTGCGATCCGCCTCTGACAACCATCGCGCAACCCGCCGAAGTCTTCGGCCAGAAAGCCGTCGATATGCTGATCTCTCTGATTGAGAAGAAACCGATTGCACAGCGTCATGTGGTATTGCCGTTTGAGTTGACGTTGCGCAACAGCACAGCTGTGGTCAACGAGCGCTGACCAAATCCATTTCAGGAGATTTTCTGATCAGGCAAAGGTAATTTTGCGATCGAATAACCGCGCATTTCCGTAATAACCTTGTCACCGGCGATGCATCAGCCGGCAAGGTGGTCAATCCGGTGCCGGCACTATGGGCCAAAGCCAGCAGAGCCGGCAGATCGTCAGGCGTTGCCGGGCGGACGATCATCGCACTTGTTCCTTGTTGGACGAATGCCTGGGCAGGAACACCTCGGCCAGCATGCAGCGCGCGCTGCCGCCACCGATGCGCTCGATGGTGTCGATGTTCACCGGCAACGGCGTGGTGTGGGTTTCGATCAAGCGACGCTGATCGGCATCCAGGGATTGCCAGGCGGTGCGCGACATCACCAACAGCGGCTCGCCCGCTGCGTTGTGCACTTGCAGCATGTTGCCGGCAAAGGACTCCAGTTGCGCCCAGTTCAAGTCGATGAGCTGTTTGCCGCTGGTTTCAAGCCGATTACGCAGCGCCGCACGTTCGCCCGGTTGGGGCACGGACGCCAGGCAAACCACCGCCACGCGGGTGCCGACACTCATCATCACATTGGTGTGATAAATCGCCACGCCCTGGCGGTCCACCGCGTTGAATGCGCACAGTTCATAGCCCAGATGACTGACCAACTGATCCAGTGCCCGGGCGTGGGTGCGAGTCGAGTACCCGGCGTAGCAGATCCGCTGTTGCCGATCCAGGACCATGCTGCCGGTGCCCTCGAGGAAAACCTCCTGCTCTTCGAGGCTGGACAGGTCCAGCACCTTCTCGACCCGGTATTCACCCAGCAACCCGTCGAGTACACCTTTGTCCCGCTCCAGACGCCGGTTGTGCCCCTGCATCGGATACAGGACCAAGGTGCCATCCGGGTGGCTGCTCCACCAGTTGTTGGGGAAGATCGAGTCCGGGGTATGCGGCGCTTCGCGATCGTTATGCACCAGGACCTCGACGCCGTGCCGACGCAACGCGTCAACATAACCATCGAACTCGGCAAGGGCCTTGAGTTGTACGTCTTCGGCAACGGTTGCCGGACGCTGGAATCGGTTGTTCGCCGCCGTGTCCTGATTGAAGGAGAAACGTGTCGGGCGAATCATTAAAACCGTATTGGTGGTTTGCATGGGCACAGACTCAATGAGGGTCGGGAGAGGCTCATTGTCTGTTTCGAAGCGGGAAAAACCCGGTTGATAACGGCTTTTGCGCTGATGAAAACGGCTGAAGATTCCCGATTGCCCAGCCGATTCGGCGGGCGCTGGAAAGCAAAAGATCGCAGCCTGCGGCAGCTCCTACAGGATGGGCATTCACCTGCAAATTTGCGGTGAACACGGTCCGAGTAGGAGCTGCCGCAGGCTGCGATCTTTTGATCTTACTCCATGGTGGTCTTGACCATCGCCAGCTCCGGGTGGCTGACCAGTTTGTCGATGTGCAAATCCGGGTCGTCGAACCAGACCTCGGTCAACACCCGGTAATGCTCCATGTCACGGCAGCGCATGCGCAGGCTGTAGTCGAACGCGCCGCTGATCAGGCGACATTCCAGCACCTGCGGGCAGGCGCGAACCTTGGCTTCGAAGGCCTTTTGCGCCGCGCGTCCGCTCTGGTTCGACAACGCCACCAGCACAAGCAGCGACAAGCCCGGCGTCAGTTTCTTCTCATCGAGAATCGCGCCATAGCCGCGAATGACCCCAAGCTGTTCCAGCTTGCGCACCCGCTCCAGACAAGGCCTGGGGGTCAGGTGCACGCGCTCGGACAGCTTTTGATAGGTGATGCGCCCTTCGTGGCGCAACACTTCAATGATCGCCTGATCGATACGATCAAGCACGATCGACAGATCGCGGATATCCGCCATGTACGCCTTGCCTCACTTCAAACGACCCGATAGAAATTGCTGCAAACGTTCACTGTTCGGCCGGTCGAGTATCGTAGCATCGCCCTGCTCCTCGACCCGCCCCTGATGCAAGAACAACACCTGGCTTGAGACCTGCCGGGCAAATCCCATTTCGTGGGTCACCATCAACATGGTCCGGCCTTCTTCGGCCAGCGCCTGAATCACCTTCAGCACTTCACCCACCAGTTCCGGGTCGAGCGCCGAGGTCGGCTCGTCGAACAACAGAATTTCCGGTTCCACCGCCAGAGCACGGGCAATCGCCACCCGTTGCTGCTGCCCGCCCGACAGAAACGCCGGGTACTGATCGGCCACCCGCTGCGCCAGGCCGACCTTGTCCAGATACGCCCGCGCGCTTTCTTCAGCGGTCTTGCGGCTCATGCCCAGAACTCGACACGGCGCCAGCACGATGTTCTCCAGTACGGTCAGGTGACTCCACAGATTGAAATGCTGGAACACCATCGCCAATCGCGTGCGCAAGCGCTGCAACTGCTTCGGGTTGGCGACACGCATGCCACCGACGCCCTGACGGGTGAGGACTCGCTCGCCATCCAGAGCAATAGCGCCTTCGTCGGCCCGCTCCAGAAAATTGATGCAGCGCAGCATGGTGCTTTTGCCCGAACCGCTGGCGCCGATCATGCTCACCACGTCCCCTGCCCGTGCGTTTAACGAGACGCCCTTGAGTACTTCGTTGTCACCAAAACGTTTATACAGATTTTCAACGGTGAGTTTGTACATGCGAATACTCCTGGAGAGGCAGACTTATCGGCGCCGCTCTGGATAAAGAGTGGAAGTCAGTGGGCCGGGCCGAGAAAGCTCAGCCAGCGTTTTTCCGCCAGGCGGAACGCACCGACCAGCCCGAACGAGAGCGTGAGGTACAGCAGACCGGCAATGCCGAAGGCCTGAAAGGTCATGAAGGTCGCGGCGTTGGCATCCCGGGCGATTTTCAGGATGTCCGGAATCGTTGCGGTAAATGCCACCGAAGTCGCGTGCAACATCAGGATCACTTCGTTGCTGTAGTACGGCAGCGCGCGGCGCAGCGCCGAAGGCAGGATCAGTTGCAGGTACAGGCGCCAGCCACTGAGGCCATAGGCATGTGCCGCTTCGATTTCACCGTAGGGAATGCTGCGGATCGCTCCGGCGAAAATCTCCACGGTGTAGGCGCAGGTGTTGAGGGTGAACGCCAGCAGGGTGCAATTCATCGCGTCGCGGAAAAACGCTTCGAGCAATGGCTGCGAACGGACCACGGCGATGCCGTAGATCCCGCTGTAGCAAATCAGCAACTGGATATACAACGGCGTGCCGCGAAAGACGTAAGTAAACAACTGGACCGGCCAACGCAAAACGCCCAAGCGCGAGACGCGCAAAATCGCCAGGGGCAACGACAGGAAAAAGCCCATGGCAATACTCGCCACCAGCAACCACAGGGTCATGGCCAACCCGGTGAGGGTCTCGCCATCGCTGAACAGAAAGGGCTTCCAGTATTCGGCAATCAACTCGATCATCGCGCCATCCCCCGTACACCCTGGTTGTAGCGCCGTTCCAGCACACGCAAAACGTAGTTTGAAGCGCTGGTGATCAGCAGGTAAAGCGCTGCGGCCAGCAGCAGGAAATCAAGCATATTGAACGTGCTTTTGCCGGCCTCCTGCGCGACTTTGACCAGGTCTGACAAACCGATGATCGATACCAGCGCCGTGGCCTTGAGCAGCACCAGCCAGTTGTTGCCCAGGCTCGGCAAGGCGAAACGCATCATTTGCGGGAACACCACGAATCGAAAGCGCTGCCAGCGGTTCAGGCCAAAGCACGCCGCGGCTTCCTGTTGCCCGCGCGGCACACTCAGAATCGCCCCGCGAAAGGTCTCGGTGAAATACGCACCGTAGATAAAACCCAGGGTGATGATGCCGGCCACGAACGGGTCGATTTCCATGTACGGCCAGCCCATGGCCTCGGTCAGGGCGCTGAGCCAGCCTTGCAGGCTGTAGAAAATCAGCAGCATCAGCACCAGGTCGGGCACGCCACGGATCAGCGTCGTGTAAAAGGTCGCCGGGAGATTCAACAGCTTCAACGGCGACAGCTTGGCCGCCGCGCCGAGCAGCCCCAGCGCCATGCTCACCAAAAGCGCGAGCGCCGACAGTTTGAGGGTGACCCAGGTGCCGTGCAGCAACAAAGGGCCATAGCCTTGCAGGGCCGAAAGGTCGACCCCGATTAGATTCAGGAAGGAGTTCACGCCAGTCACCTGTCTTGATGCACCCCGGTCGCTGTGACCGGGGCGCGAGGATCAGTTGTTGTAGAGGTCCAGGTCACCGAAGTGTTTCTGCTGGATCTGCGCATAGATGCCCTTGTCGTGCAGGGCCTTGATGGCGGCATTGAGCATGCCTTTGAGCTCTTCGTTGTCCTTGCGCACGCCAGTGGCGATTTCCGCCGGCACCAACGGGTCGCTGATGCCTTCACTGTTCTGGAAGTCCGCCCCTTGTGGCGAGGTCAGGAAACTCATCTGCGCTTGCAGCTTGTCCTGGATCGATGCATCGAGACGGCCAAATACCAGGTCGGCATAGACCTGATCCTGGTTCTGATAGGCCCGCAGTTTCACCCCGCCCGGCCCCAGCTTGGCCTTGGCGTAGGTTTCCTGAATCGTGCCCTGCATGTAACCGATGGTTTTTCCACGCAGCGATTCGGCGGTCGGCAGCAGTCCGGAATCCTTGCGGGTGACGATGGCGGTCGGTCCGGCGTACAGGCGATCGGTAAAGTCGATCTGTTTTTTGCGCGCGTCGGTAACGGTCATTGAAGATTCGATGGCATCGAACTTACCGGCCTTGAGCCCCGGAATCAGCCCGTCGAAGTCATTGCTGACCCACACGCAGGTCAACTTCAACTCGGCACATATTGCATTGCCCAGATCCACGCCGAAGCCCTGGACCCCACCATCGGCCGTGGTGGATTCAAAGGGTGGGTAGCTTGGGTTGACGCCAAATCGCAGCTCCTTCCATTCCTTGGCACTGGCGCCAGTGGTGCAGCACAGCAACGCGAGTGCCGGCAAAGTCAGCCATTTGATGTTCATCTTCTTGAGTCCCGGATTATTTGGATTTATCGCGATCCGGCGCCTGCGTCGGACCACACTTTTTGACAGGGGCGGAGAGTCGATGCGGTCTTCACCGCAGCCGTTTTTGTTGTTGTTTTCGACTGGAAGCAGCCAGTCGCCGGAGTTGCACCCCATCTCAAGCAGCGAACGACAAGCGCTTGAAACGGACCGTCAGAATGCCAATTGCCGGGAGAGTGCTGGTGTCGTAACCCTTGCTTCAAACAGCCTTCCTGCGCTGAACAAAGAGTTTTCACAGCCGATTCTGTCGTCGCAGCAAGTCACTGTGTCTGCGCTTGAAGGGAGCGGCACAGGCATGTGCTTGTCTTTGCGGCCGTCTTCATCTGCATGACGATACTGCGGTGACTGTCACTTCGCCGATTGCGCTGTGCGCTCGCTGTTTTTCGACTTTTCTTGCTGTATCCCGGGTCAGTATTGGCCGAAACCTTCTCTGCATTGCCTCGACAATAGTCCGGACCGGCACACAAAAAAAAACGCCCAAAGGAACCCAATATGACCCGTTACATCGACGTCAATGATCTGAGCCGTCTGGTGCAGGAAAAAGGCTTGCCCCGTTGCCTGATCGAAATGGCCGAGTACATCCGTCAAGACTACGTACGCTGGCCGGATTTCGAAAAGTGCGCGCGCCTGGCGAACCACTCACCCGAGGGCGTCATCGAGCTGATGCCCGTGTCTGATGCAGCGCTCTACGCCTTCAAGTATGTCAATGGGCATCCAAAGAACACCCACAATGGCATGCTGACGGTCATGGCCTTTGGTGCACTGGGAGACGTCGATACCGGCAAGCCTGTCTTGCTGAGTGAAATGACCCTGACGACCGCCATTCGCACCGCTGCCACTTCTGCGCTCGCAGCCCGCTACCTCGCCCGACCGGACAGTCGCCGAATGGCACTTATCGGCAACGGCTCACAGAGCGAATTTCAGGCCCTGGCATTCCATACACTGCTCGGCATCACTGAAATCAGCCTCTACGACATCGATTCTGCCGCGACGGCGAAGCTGGTAGCCAACCTGCGGGCCTACCCCGCTATACAGGTGACCGTTGCCAACACCGTCGCAGAAGCGGTGCGTGGCGCCGATATCGTGACCACGGTCACAGCCGACAAGGCCTACGCAACGATTTTAACGCCCGAGATGATCGAGCCCGGGATGCACCTCAACGCAGTGGGCGGCGACTGTCCCGGCAAGACCGAACTGCACCGGGACATCGTCGAGCGTGCGCGGGTCATGGTTGAGTACGAGCCGCAAAGCCGCATTGAAGGCGAAATTCAGCAGATGCCCGCCGACTCACCGGTTATCGAATTCTGGAAAGTCGTCAATGGTCAGACCCAAGGTCGCCAGCATGCCGAGGAAGTCACCTTGTTCGACTCGGTCGGCTTCGCCATCGAGGACTACTCTGCCTTGCGCTATGTGCTGGATGTTGCACGAACGCTCGACATTGGCAGCGACATTCAGCTGGTGCCAGAGCTGCAAGATCCCAAGAACCTGTTCTCGCTGCTGCAGCCTTCGGCAACTGACGATGTAAGGCTTCGGGCTTAATACCACTCGACACTTCAAAGAAGGTGCGCAGGCTAAACGCTGCGCCCCTGTGGGAGCGAGCCTGCTCGCGATGGACGTTAACGATAACGCGTGTTTTCTGAATAAACGCGCCGTCCTTCAGTCCATCGTCGGAACGCCGCCCGAAGCAATCGAGTGTCGAGCCGCCAAAGGGGCTCACCAACGCAACTCAAAGGCATTTTTCGCGCCCGGCTGGATGCTGCTGCCCAAGCGTGCGCACTCGCGAGAAAGCGTGTCGTGCAGCCATTGACGGTCATCCCCTTCGGCGCGACAGAGGCGAAAGCGCCGCAGGCGGGTGGGTATCAAGTCCAGCGACTGCAGGTGCCCGCCCGGGTCCAGCGAGGCAAAGTACAGAAGCCCCAGGTCGCCGCGAAAGGCTGTGTAGCCCTCGATGCCTTCGTAATCGTTCAGAAGATCACCGCAGCCATAGAGAATCAGGTGTTCGCGGTACACCTCGATGCCTTTGACGTGGTGCGAGGAATGCCCGTGCACCACGTCAACTCCGGCCTCATCGATCAAGGCGTGGGCGAACTGGACTTGCTCGCGCGGGATATCGAACTCCCAGTTGCCGCCCCAATGAATGGAGGCGACCACCAGATCCCGCGGTTTTTTGCCCTCCAGAATCCGTTTGGCCACAGGGCGCAGGCTTTGCATCGACAGATCCACCAGCCGCGCGACGCCCGCGTCCTTATCCGTGGCGGCCCAGTCCGACGCTATGCCGCTGTCGGGCGCACCGAGGCCAAACACCAGCAAGCGCCGCCCGCCAGGCAGCGGCAACACGGCGGGCGCTTCGGCAGATTGCCGGTTGTGCCCGGCGCCGGCGCTGCATATACCATTGCTCGCCAGGGTATCTAGCGTATCGGCCAGGCCGGCGGCCCCCCAGTCCAGGACATGGTTGTTGGCCAGCACGCAGCAGTCGATGCCGGCTGCACTGATGACCGGGAAGTTCTCCGGGCTCATGCGGTAATTGATGCCCTTTGGCTCCGGTCGTCCGCGGCGGGACACCGCAGTTTCCAGATTGATGATGCGTGCGTGAGGCTGGCGAACTTCGAACTCATCCAGCGCAGCGCCCCAGACATAGGTGAAATCGACTGGGCGGGGAATCGAACCATTGACTCGTTCTGCCAGCCGGACGTAATCGCCGGCATTCTTGACGTAAGCTTCGTAAAGCCGCGGATCGCCAGGATGCGGCAGTACGGCGTCGATGCCGCGGGCAGTCATGACGTCGCCGCAGAGAAACAGCTTAAGCGTATCGGTAACAGCTGCCATGGCACCCTCCCGAATATAAGTCGGGGGGATGTTTCCATCCCCCGGCTTATTATTACGCTGAAATAGACAGAACGACTTCTGAACCTCTACTCGGTTGCTCTTCATATGCGACTGATAAAGCTCATTGGCAATGGCGATATCCTCCAGCCCCAGTCCGATCGAGCGAAAGAAGAATGGGCCCGACATCTCCTCCCGCTACTGATCCGGCCGCAGATTCGCTACTATGATTCCCCGCCTTCCTCGTCTGCGGATTTCTTCATTCTGGAGCCCGAATGCCTAGTCAAAAGGACATCGCCGCCGAAAGCGGCGCACCGATGATCCCTGAACAGCGCCGTGAATTGATGCTGCGTCAGTTGCGCAAGCATCAGGTGCTGAGCGTTCATCAATTGATGGAAATGTTCGACTGCTCGCACATGACCATACGCCGCGACATTGCATTGCTGGAGCAGGAAGGTCGTGCTTACTCGGTAACGGGTGGGGTGCGGATTGCCAGCCAGCTGCACAGTGAGCCCAGCCATCAGACCAAGGCGGTGGTCGAGTTGCCGCAGAAGCAGGCCATGGCCAGGCTCGCCGCCCGGCTATTGCATGCCGACATGACGGTTTACCTGGATGCGGGAACCAGCACGCTGGAAATTGTCCCCTACATCAAGGCGCTGTCCGGCATGACCGTGGTGACGAACGACTTCGGCATTGTCCAGGCACTGATCGAAGCGCCCCATGTCACGGTGATTCATACCGGCGGGCAACTGGATCACTCCAATCAATCGTGCGTGGGCGGCCTGGCGGTTGCCACCTTGCGTCAGGTGGTCACCGATATCGCGTTCATATCGACCAGCTCATGGGATTTGCGGCGCGGCCTCACCACGCCTTCGGCGCTGAAGGTCGAGGTCAAGCAAGCCGCGATGCAATCGGCTGCGCAAGTGGTGCTGGTGGCCAGCAGTTCGAAATACGGCACCTTCAGTATGTACAGGATTGCCGGGCTCGAGCAGTTCGACATCATCCTCAGCGACGACGCATTGACCCCTGCCGCGGCCGATGGCATCCGCAAGCAGGGTGTCGAACTGTTGCTGCCGGCTGACCATACACCGGCTTGAAACGACGGGCTCCTGGCCTGATTTGTAGGAGCGAGCTTGCTCGCGATGGAGCTGAGGGCGACGTGTTTATCCAGTAAACACGCGGTATCGTTAACGTCCATCGTCGGAACGCCGCCCGGAGCAAGCTCGCTCCTACAAGTTTCTTAACGCGCCTTCCAGTCGCGTAACCACTGCAAGCCGGCAGACGTATTGCCTCGCGGCCGGTATTCGCACCCTACCCAGCCGTCATAACCCAACTGGTCGATCAGCTCGAACAGATAGGGATAATGGACTTCCCCCAGGTCCGGTTCATGCCGGTCGGGCACGCCGGCGATCTGGATATGGCCGATACCATAGAAGTCCCGACGCAGTTTGGTGGCCAGGTCGCCCTCGACGATTTGGCAGTGGTAGCAGTCGAACTGAACCTTGAGGTTACTGGCGCCCACTTCCTTGCAGATGGCCTGGGCCTGGTCCTGGCGGTTGAGGAAAAAGCCTGGCATGTCTCGGGTATTGATCGGTTCGAGCAATACGGTGACGCCGGCCTTGGCCGCCTGGGCGGTGGCGTAGGCGAGGTTTTCCAGGTACACGGCGTGATGCCGTGGGCGATCGCTTTCCGACGGCAACAGCCCGGCCATCACATGGATGCGTGAATTGCCCAGCACACTGGCGTAATCCAGGGCGCGATCAAAACCGCTGCAAAATTCACTCTCCCGGCCCGGCAACGACACCGTGCCCCGCTCCCCCGCCGCCCAATCACCGGGCGGCGCGTTGAACAGTGCCTGTACCAGGCCGTTGTCGCTCAAGCGTCGCTTGAGTTCTTGCGCGCTGTAGTCGTAGGGAAACAGATACTCCACCGCTTCGAATCCATCGGCAGCGGCGGCGGCGAAGCGATCCAGAAACTCATGTTCCGGGTAAAGCATGCTGAGGTTGGCAGCAAAACGAGGCATGGTAGCTCCTATAGATGGCTTTTTTGTAGGAGCCGAGCTTGCTCCGGGCGGCGTTCCGACGATGGACTCAAGAGCGACGCGTTTATTCAAAGAACACGCGTTATCGTTAACGTCTATCGCGAGCAAGCTCGCTCCTACAGGTGGCGTCGATAGTTCGTTAGACAAAAGGCCAGATCAACAGGGTAATACAGAAACCCAAGGTGCCGAGCAAGGTGGTCAATACCGTCCAGGTGCGCAAACCGTCGGCCACATTCAGCCCCGCCAGTTTGGTGAAGATCCAGTAGCCAGCATCATTGATATGAGACATGGCCAGCCCGCCACCGCCCATGGCCAGGCACAGCAGGGCCATGTGGTTCGGGGTGAGATTGAGGGTCGCAATCAGCGGGCTGATGATGCCGGCAGTGGTCACCAGCGCCACCGTGGTCGATCCCTGCACTGCGCGCAACAGCATGGTCAGCAGAAAGCCCAGGGCCAGAACCGGCAGACCGGTGGTGCGCAGCATATCGGAGACCACGGCACCGATTCCGGTGTCCACCAGCACCTTGCCGAACACACCGCCGGCACCGGCAATCAGGATCACCATGGCCACACCGGGCAAGGCCGAACCGATCACGTCAGACACCTGAGTGCGGCTCCAGCCCCGGCGCGAACCCAGCAGCCAGGCACACAGCAAGGTGTCGATCAACAGCGCCACCAGCGGCGCGCCGAGCACGGTCATGATGCCGCGCAGGACCGATTCGGCGGGCAGCAACGAGGTGGACAAAGTCCCCAGCAGAATCAGAATGATCGGTAGCGCGATCAGGCTGACGATCATACCGAAACCTGGCGGCGGTGCCGGCGGCAACTTGGAAACGATGCTGCTGACGGACTCTTCCAGGCCCATGTGTGACACGGCTTCAGCCGCTCGCTCAGCGCTCTTGTCGTTGCCGTTGGACCAGGCAACCAGATCCTCGTTGGTGACATGCGGACCATAGACTTCCGCACGAATATCGTCGGTCATCGGATACACCCGACGGGTCATGCGCCCGGCCACGCGGTAGCCGACATAGCAAAGGAACGCGGTGAGCGGCAGACCGAACATCAGCACGCGGCCCAGGTCCGCGTCTAATTGACTGGCAGCGGCCACTGCGCCCGGGTGTGGCGGCAGAAAGGCGTGCACGGTCAACAAGGCCGCGCACATCGGCAGCGCAAACACCAACAGCGGCTTACGCGCAGTTCGGGCAACACCATAGGCCAGCGGCATCAGGATGATCACGCCGACTTCGAAGAACACCGGCACCCCGACCATGAAGCCGGCAATCGTCAACGCCAGAGGCGTACGCCGGTTGCCGAAACGGGTAATCAGCGTCTTGGCCAGCGCCTCTGCACCGCCGGAGAGCTCGATGATCCGCCCGATCATCGCGCCCAGGGCAATGATGATCGCGATATGGCCAAGGGTCTTGCCCATGCCGCCTTCGATGGTGGCGACCAGATCCGCCGGTTTCACCCCGGCCACCAGCGCCACCAGAATGCTCACCAGCATCAACGCCACGAAGGGCTGGAACTTGTACTTGAGCACCAGGAACAACAACAGTGCGATGCCCACCCCGGCAGTAATTATCAGGATTAACGGGCTCATTTCACAAACCCTCCACACCGGGTAAATGAAAGGGTACAACCAATGGATCTGAACATGCCGCAGTGAAAGAGAGTCATACCTGGATTTCCTGTTGTTATTGTTTTTTCAGGCAAGCCGGGGCCGTCGAGAGTCCCTGTGCGTCTCCCGGGCAGAGCCTGTGTTATCGATCTGTCGTGTTACGCCCGCGCGTTACCAGTGCGCACCGAAGGTCTCTCGCAGCTCGTCCAGCGCCGCCTGATTCAGCGGTTCCGGCTTGGGATTGCTCATCAGCCAGAGTCGCGCGGTTTCCTCGAGTTCTTCCAGGGCGTAGCTGGCCCTCGAGACCGAACTCTCCCAGACCACCGGACCCAGCCGCTCGAGCATCACCCCGCGAACGCTATTGGCCAGCAGTGCGACCTGTTCGGCAACCTTCGGCGAACCGGGTCGCTGGTAGGCAATCAACGGGATATGCCCGACTTTCATGACCTGATACGGCGTCAGTGGCGGCAGAATGTCGTTCGCCTGCCAGACACCGGCGAGCGTCAACGCCACCAGATGGGTGGAGTGGGTATGCACCACGCCGCCGACATTCGGGTTGCGGTCATAGACCTGGCGATGCAACGCCAGGGTCTTTGAAGGTTTGTCACCGGACACCCATTCGCCGGCCAGATTGACCTTGGCGATGGTCGCTGGATCGAGGCGCCCTAGGCACACATCCGTCGGCGTGATCAACCAGCCGTCATCCAGGCGCGCGCTGATATTGCCGGCGCTGCCGACGGTGTATCCGCGCTGGTACAGGCTGTGGCCAACCTCACAGATTTCTTCGCGCAAGGCGTTCTCGTTGCTCATTGCGCAGCTCATTGTGCACCCCCGGCCCGGGCGAGTTGGTTCAAGGCTTTACTGAAGAAATCCCGACCACCGAAGTTGCCCGACTTGAGAGCCAGCGCCAAAGGTTCGTCGGTATTGCTGACGGTCGCCGGTACACCCGGATCGATCTGCGCACCGATTTGCAGCAGCTGCACGCCCAATGCCTGGACCACAGCGCCCGAGGTTTCCCCGCCGGCAATCACGAAGCGGCGCACGCCGCTCTGGCGCAGACCCTGGGCAATTTCGCCAAAGGCGTTTTCCACCAGACTGCCAGCCTGCTCGACGCCCAGTTGCAGTTGCACCGACTTGACCTCATCCGGTGAGCAGGTGGCGTAGATCAATACGGTTTGCTCGTTATCACGGGCGAAGGTCAAGGCTTGCGCCACCACCGGTTCCCCCGCCGCCAAGGCCAACGGATCAATCCGCAACGCTGGCCGGCCGGCTTCGAGCCAGGCGGCCACTTGTCCATTGGTGGCGATTGAAGCACTGCCGGCCAACACCACTTCCCCGCCGGACACTGCCGGAAGTTTCGAGGCGTCGAGATCACGCAGTTTGCCGGCCCGACGGAAATTTTCCGGCAAGCCCAGGGCCAGCCCCGAGCCACCCGTCAACAACGGCAGATCGGCGCAGGCGGCACCGAGGGTATACAGATCGCTGTCAGACAAGGCATCGGCAATCGCCATGCCGACACCTTGAGCCCTCAGCTCAGCGATGCGCGCACGCACCTGCTCAGCGCCGCGGGCAACGGTGTCGTAGCGCAACAGGCCGACATTCAGGCGGGTTTGCGATTGCAGCACGCGAACCAGGTTGGCATCGGTCATCGGCGTCAACGGGTGGTTCTGCATGCCCGACTCGCTGAGCAGCTGATCCTGCACAAACAAGTGACCGCGAAAGATCGTCCGGCCATTCTCCGGGAATGCCGGGCACGCCAGGGTAAAGTCGCTACCCAGAGCGGCCAGCAGTGCTTCGCTGACCTGGCCGATATTGCCGGCCGCGGTGGAGTCGAACGTCGAGCAATATTTGAAAAAGATCTGCTCGCAGCCTTGCTCGCGCAGCCAGGCCAGCGCCGCGAGGGACTGCTCGACTGCTTCGGCGACTGGTGTGGTGCGAGACTTCAGGGCAATGACGATCGCATCGGCATCAAGCCCTGCAGCCACTTGTGCGCTAGGGATGCCAATGCTTTGCACGGTGCGCATACCGCCGCGCACCAGCATGTTGGCAAGGTCCGTGGCGCCGGTGAAATCGTCGGCGATGCAGCCCAGCAGCGGGCGTGCGGTGGAGGTAGTCATGGGGTGTTCCTCAAACAGGCTCAGGCTTGGCAGTCGGCAATTCGATGCCCGGGAAAATCTTGATCACCGCCGAGTCGTCCTCACGGCCGAAGCCGGCACTGGAGGCCTGCATGAACATCTGGTGGGCGGTGGCCGACAGCGGCAGCGGGAATTTGCTGGCCCGGGCGGTATCCAGCACCAGGCCCAGGTCCTTGACGAAAATATCTACCGCGGACAACGGCGTGTAGTCCGCCTTGAGAATGTGCGGCACGCGGTTTTCGAACATCCAGGAGTTACCGGCACTGTGGGTGATCACCTCATACAGCGCATCGGCATCGACCCCTTCACGCAGGCCCAGCGCCATGGCTTCGGCAGAAGCGGCAATATGTACACCCGCCAGAAGCTGGTTGATGATCTTGACCTTCGACCCCAGGCCATGGACGTCACCCAGGCGATACACCTTGCCGGCCATGCCAGCGAGGATCGACTCAGCCTTGACATAGGCGTCGGCCGGGCCCGAGGTCATCATGGTCATCTCGCCAGCGGCAGCCTTGGCCGCGCCACCGGAAATCGGTGCATCCAGATACAGCAGGCCCTTTGCTGCCAGACGCTGACCAAGATCCACGGCGTAAGTCGGAGCGACAGTGGCGCAGCCGATCACCAGGCTGCCCGGCCGCAGAGAGGCCACGGCCCCACCCTCACCAAACAATACGGTCTCGGTCTGCTCGGCGTTGACCACCACGGTAATGATCACGTCACACTCAGCGGCCATGTGCGACGGTGACAGGCAAGCCACACCGCCCTCCCCGGCGAACTGCTCTGTTACGGCAGTGCGCACATCACAGGCATGCACATTAAAACCGCTGCGCAACAACGAGCGGGCAATGCCCAGCCCCATCGCGCCCAGACCGACCACACCGACATTCTTGTTATTCATGGGGTACTCCAGAGGAAAGCAGCGACTGCTTGAACGCCTGCAAGGCACAGACGTTGGCCGCGTTGTGAATAAGGCAGCGGTAGACAGCATCAGCACCACGCGGATAAGCCCGCCAAGGGGCGCTGTGATTCAGGACGTGAGTCGGGATCTCATCGAACATCAAGGCAATCCCGTTTTTGTCGTGTTATCAGGTTGTCATACCGGCTGATGAAGATCATCTACCAGTGATCAGATTATGTGAAGTATTTTTTATCAATAACATTTTTTAACACGACGTTCGCCACGCAGAAAAGAAGAGATGCTTCACTGGCCTCGGCCAGCCGGCGAACTGGGTCGTGGTCGATAGCCTGAGTCTTGAGGACGGTGTGATGGTCGAACACTGGGATGTGATTCAGGATGAGGCGACGCGCGAAGGTTCCGCCGGGGGTGCCCTGTGCTGAACAGCTATCACGCAATGAAGCGGTCGCCTTTGATGAAAGTGTTATGTTATAACTTTTGTAAATATACGCTGCCAGTCACCCCTGGCAGAACCATCCACTCCCTGCCTGCGACATTCGATGACAATTTCTACTCACATCCCGACTATCACACGCTTGAACCAACGCCTGCTGTCCATTGATGCCCTGAGGGGATTGGTAATCCTGCTTATGCTGTTGGATCACGTGCGCGAAACGTTCTTTTTGCACCGTCAGGTAACAGACCCGATGGACATCGAATCCACTGAGCCGGCGCTATTTTTCAGCCGCACACTTGCCCATTTGTGTGCCCCGGTTTTCATACTGCTCACTGGACTTTCCGCTTGGCTGTACGGCCAAAAGCACCAGGGCAAGGGCGATGTGTCAGCCTTTTTATTCAAGCGCGGTCTGTTCCTGGTACTGCTGGAGTTCACCCTGGTGAATTTCGCCTGGACATTTCAGTTCCCACCTGCGGCAATTTACATGCAAGTGATCTGGGCCATTGGCATCTGCATGATTGCCCTGGCCGGACTGGTCTGGTTACCCAGGCCCATTCTGTGCTGCCTGGGTCTGGTGGTCGTGGCCGGGCACAACCTGCTGGATAATGTGCACTTCGCGCCGGGCTCGCCAATGCATATACCTTGGGCGATTCTGCATGATCGCGGCTGGATCGAATTCTCCGACAGCTTGCGTCTGCGCACCTCTTACCCTGTACTGCCATGGATCGGTGTGATCGCCCTTGGATACAGTATCGGCCCTTGGTTCGCTGGCCAGGTTTTGGCCGCGCAGCGTCAACGTGCTCTGCTAGTTGCAGGGGCCGGGACATTGATCGGATTTGTCGCATTGCGAGCCGTCAATGGTTATGGCGAGGTGCATTGGGTCGCCCATGAAGGCATCACGCAAACCCTCATGAGCTTCTTCAACATCACAAAATACCCACCTTCCCTGCTGTTCCTTGCGCTGACCTTGGGCATCGGCCTGTTGCTGCTCCGTGCCCTGGAACGGTCGCAACAACGCAAGTGGGTCAATGCATTGGCAGTCTTTGGCGCGGCGCCGATGTTCTTCTACTTGCTCCACCTTTACGTACTCAAGGCGCTGTATCTGGTCGGCGTGGCGTTGTTCGGATTGAACCAGGGGGATTTTTTCGGTTTCGACAGCATTTTGGCGGTGTGGCTGACGGCGGTGCTCCTGGCTTTATCCCTGTATTTACCCGTGCGCTGGTTCGCGGCATTGAAGGCACGCCGTCGTGATATCGGATGGCTCAAATACTTTTGATCAGGATCATTTGCTCACAAAAGGGGCCCTAGGAGAGTGCCCATGGAGAGTAATGCCGATCAGTTAAGCCGAGACACTGAACCCGTGGCGAGGGAGCTTGCTCCCGCTGGGCAGCGAAGCGGCCCCAACAAATGGGCCTGCTACGCAGTCCAGCGGGAGCAAGCTCCCTCGCCACGGGTTAATCAGCGCTGGTCGAGCCCTTAACTGACTGGCATTACTCCGGGAGAGCCCTTTTTTCTAGACTGTCCCGTCCTGAGAACCTTTATCAAAGCGAAATGAGGCGCCGTAAGCAGTATCAGGCAAATGGTTAGCGCCATCGTCCCGTAACCGCGAACGGAAAGTCCCGCTCTGTGGCTGGGTGCGATACAAGCCACGTTTTTGCAGTTCGGGAATGATCAGTTCAACGAAGTCCTCAAGGCTGCCCGGGCTGATCAGCGGGTTGAGCATATAGCCGCTGGTGCCGGAAATACGGGCGTGCTCTTCGATCCGGTCGGCCACTTGTTGCGGCGTTCCCACCAGAATCAGATCACTGCCCCGGGTCACCTTGGCAAAGCGCTGTTTGACATCGCCGGCGGTCAAGGGCTTGCCACTGCCATCAGGCCGCATCACATAGGAGGTCATGCCTTCGGTGTGAGTGGACAACGCGTCGCCGTCCGCGTAGCGGCTGATGTCGATACCGGTATCACCGGCATAACTGACCAGTTGTGCCTGCAAGTGGTAGTTGCTTTGCAGTTCGTCATATTTGCGTTGGGCTTCGATCTCGGTCCTGGCCGTGACGATGCGCAGTACGGTCAGTGATTTGACATCACCGGCGTGACGCCCCCGCGCCCTGGCCTGCGTCCATATATCTTCCAATCCCTGGCGAATCTCCAGCGGGTTGGACTTGGCGATGAAAATCAGTTCGGCGTGCTTGGCCGCAAACTCGCGACCTCGGCCGGACCAACCGGCCTGGATCAGCAACGGAGTGCGTTGCGGTGACGGGGACGTCAAATGCGGCCCGGCCACCCGGTAATGCTCGCCGACATGATTGATCGGTCGCACGCGATCGCCCTTGGCATAGACCTGGCGAGACTTGTCGGCCACCACGGCGTCATTTGCCCAGCTGCCTTCCCAGAGCTTGTAAACCACATCGAGAAATTCATCGGCGCGTTCATAGCGATCATCGTGCCTGATCATCTGCTCCAGGCCGAAATTGCGGGCGGCACTGGTCAGGTAGGAGGTGACGATGTTCCACCCGACCCGGCCATTGGTCAGGTGATCCAGCGTGCTGAAGCGCCGGGCGTGGGTGAAAGGATGCTCGTAACTGGTGGTGACAGTGACGCCGAAGGCGAGGTTTTCCGTCACGGCGGCCAATGCCGGGATGATCATCAACGGATCGTTGGCCGGTGCTTCCACTGCCCACTTCATCGCTGCGTCGGCATTACCGCCAAACACATCGTAGAAACCCAGCACATCACCAAAAAACAGCATGTCCAGATGAGCCTGGTCGGCGATGCGTGCCAGGTTCGACCAGTAGCCCAGCGAGTTGATGGTCAGTCGTTCGTCAGCCGGGTGCGTCCAGAGGCTTGGCGCGCCGCCACAGCCAACACTGGCTTGCTCGTATAACGCAAACAACAGAGGTTTTGGATCGGACATCGTAGTACCTGTAAAAAAGTCATTAAACGGGCGGATTAGCGCTGATGCTTGAAACCCTTGCCGTAGTGGCGTTCAAGACGGTTCTGTATCAGCTCCAGTCCAATGGACAGGAGCCAGTAGATAACGGCTGCGGTGGTGAGCATTTCGATGTAGCGGTAGGACGAGCGACCGTATGACTGCGCCAGGAACATCACTTCCCAGACGCCCATCACCGATATCAACGAGGAGTCCTTGAGCATTGAAATGAACTGACTGGTTGTCGGTGGAATGATCGTGCGCATGGCTTGCGGCAGGACGATGTGCAGGAACGTTGCCGCCGGCCCCAGACCCAGCGCCATCGCCGCTTCGCGCTGCCCGGGTGCCACAGCGATGATGCCGGCACGAAAAATCTCGCTGAGGTAGGCACCGTAATTGAGCGACAGCGCAATGATCCCGGCGCTGATGGCGCCCGGAACGACACCCAGCTGCGGCAGACCCAGGTAGATCAGCAGAATTTGAATCAGCAGTGGAGTACCGCGAAAAAAAGACGCATAGAAACTGGCAATGCCGAAAGCCACTGCACTGCGAGACAGGCGCGCCAGCGCCGTCACGAAGCCAAGGAGCAACGAAAGCCAGATCGAACAGAAGCACAAGAACAGCGTCAGCGCGGCGCCCTGCAAGAAACCGTCAGGCCCCAAATGCAGGCCGACCAGGTTGGGCAGCTTCTGCACAATGATCGAGAACTTCAGATCGAAGCTCATGAGGATCCTGGGCGATGCGTTCGCGAGCAGTGATCAGGTTGGTGACCATGGCATCCAGGCGCACGCCCGTGCCCAAGGCCAGATCCTGGAAGGCCACGGTTTCGTTGTCGTATGGCGCGACCTGGACGCTTTCGAATGGATAGCTCAACGGCTTGTCCTCGGCGCCCTCGATCAGCAGATCCTTGTTCAGATAGGCTTCATAGGTCGAGGCACTGATCACACCGACTTTTTTACCTGACAGATCCTTGCCCGTGACAATGTGCGGGTCCTTGGCATTCACCACGATCACGGCCGGGGACTGGTAATACTCCACCGGGAAGTCGAACACTTCGGCCCGTGCCTTGCTCGGGGTCATCGAGCAGACGCAGATGTCATATCGACCGTTCCAGTGTCCGGCAGCGATGACATCCCAGGACGGTGTTTGCAGCTTCAGCTTCACCCCTAGCCGTTGCGCAACGGCCTTGGCGACATCCACGTCAAACCCGTCCAGCTGGTTCTGTTCATTGAGAAAGGAGAATGGCGGATAGCTTTCCATCAGAACGCCGGTCAGCTCCCCGCTGCTGGTTACGCGATCCAGAGTGGCGCCAGCGAAAGCCGTCGAGCATGTCGCCAGTAATCCCAAGCCAAAAGGTAAAAGCGCCTTAGTGTTCACAGACAATTGCTCCAATCGATTCAAAATACTGAATAGATTAAAACGCACTATAAAAATAGCTTGTACTTCCTTTATGGAATATTCGACTACGTTCAAGCTATATCGGATCGAGCGGTCCAGGCGCTTGCACCGCAGCCCTTTAGTGGCAAACGCTTTGCGCAGCCAAACAACCGAGCGAATCAGGCATTTTCGTCTAACGTGAGTGGATGCGTTTGCATGATCCACTTCCTCTAAAAATGGAGTTTGACGATGAAAACTATCGCTTCCTGGCTGACGATTACGCTTTTTGGTGTTGTGCTTGGCGGCTGTGCCGCGGTTGGCGCCGGGAGCGGAGGCGCTGGCGAGATGGAAATTCGTTCGGGGAAAATCGAGCAGATTACACAGACCCAGATGCAGACCAATCACGATAGCGGTGTCGGCGCCATAATGGGCGGTATTGGCGGTCTGGCCCTGGGAAGCCTGATCGGCCACGGTACCGGCCGGGATGTGGCGATGGTCGCCGGTGCCCTGGCTGGCGCGGCGGGCGGCAATTACGCCGAAAAGAAAAAATATGATCAGCCCGTGGACGCGCAGCAGATCATCGTTCGCACCCACAGCGGCGTACTGGTTCAGGTGACCCAGCCGATCAACCCGGGGCTGAAAAACGGCATGAACGTTTATGTCGAGGGTTCCGGAAACGAAGCGCGGGTGGTGCCACAAGGTTAGCGGTAGCGACTGGACGTTGCTCCGCCGCCCCATGATCCATGACTGCGCGCAATCCTGACTCGAATGGCGCGCGGTCATGGGCTACTTGAATACCGGTACGCTGGCTGACCCGTTGGGCTTTTTCAGGTACTCACGCAACCGAACGCCAATCTCGGCAATTTTCGCCTCTCCCGCACGCAAGGCTTGCGGGTTGGTGTGCACCGAGTAATTTCCCAGCGCCAGATCATAGGGATGAGGTGCGGCTGAACCGATCACGAAGACCGTGTCTTTTTGCAGCGCCTTGAGCGTCACGGCGCCGTTGCCAGGTTCGAAGATGGCCATCTCTCCTGCGTTGACCAGGCCTGGTGCAGACAAAGCGCCGCGGCTGACACTCAACCACAACGACTCATGTTCGCCAGGTGGAACATAAGTCCAGGATTCCCCGGCACGTAGCGTGACCAGCAGATAATTCATTCCGGCGGGGGCACGGACCGGGCTCTGGACACCCTGGTACGTGCCGAGAATCAACCGCGCCGGCCCGACTTCAGGCATCACGCCTGACTCCAGGTATTGACTGTCGACACTGGCGTTTTCCAACTCGGGCGGTAGTGCAACCCACAGTTGAAAACCCTGAATTCGTTTCGATGTGCACACCGACATTTCCTTGCCGTGCCAGACCCCGCCTGCGGCACGCATCCATTCGACACCGCCGTAGTCAATCATCCCCGTGCCCGAATCCACATCCTCGAAGCGCAAATTACCTTCGGTGATGACGGTGACGGTGGCGATTCCCGAGTGCGGGTGCATTGGCATGCCGTTGATCAGTGAGCTCTCACCTTCAAACAGATCCAGGAAAACGAACGGCTTGATCAAATGGCCCAGATCCGAAGGACTCATCAGCCGGACAATCGCGCCATGCCCGCTGCCTGTGGTGCGATAGCTGATTGCGCGCTCAGTTCCGGTTTCGCGTGCAGCGCCAGGATCCGTTGCGATGTGACGTGGTTGCTGAAGGTTCATCATGATCACTCGAAGTGGGAAGCCTCGCGGCCTGATACCTCAAACAATAGAGCGGGACCGATTGCTTTATTAGTCGATACAATTGGATTGCACTCGTCCACTATCGACAGGAATTAACGGTCATGCTCGACCTCAATGACATCGCGATGTTTGTGCAGGTAGTCCGCTGCGGCAGCTTTGCAGAGGCGGCGAGACGGCTGGGCATGCCGCCCAATACCGTGAGTCGTCGCATCCAGCAACTCGAGGTGCATCTCGACACGCGTCTGCTGCAACGCTCTACCCGCAAACTCACGCTCACCAATGCTGGCCAGGACTTCCATGAGCGTTGTGCAGGCGCAGTCGACGGCTTGCTCGAAGCCGGACAGGCGTTGATAACGGGTAATAACGAGCCCAATGGCCTGGTGCGTGTGGCGGCTCCAGCCGACTTCTTCGACTTCTTCCAGATGGACTGGGTGACCGGGTTTCTCGCCGCGTATCCACGCGTGAGGCTCGACTTCATGCTCAGCGATGCGAAGGCCGACTTGATCGCAGAGAAGATCGACGTCGCGTTTCGCGGCGGCGCCTTGCGCGATTCCGGTTTTGTCGGGCGTCAGATCCTTGACCCGCGCAGCGTCGGGATGGTCGCAAGCCCCGCCTACATTGCCGCGCACGGCGCACCCCGCACGCTGCAGGACCTGGTGAACCACGATTGTGTGATCTCAGCGCAACCCGGCGGCTACGCCACATGGCGCTTGATCGGCCCGCAGGGTGAGGAGGAAGTGCAGGTCAGTGGGCGCTTCAGTGGCAATACCGCACAGGCACTGCGCAGGGCCGCCGTGGCCGGCCTCGGCATCGCGCTACTGCCGCCGGTGATGTCCAGGCTCGATGTTCAGGCCGGTGTGCTTGTCCCGGTGCTGGCGCAATACCAGCCTAAAGGCTATGGCCTGAACGTGCTGTATCCAAGCCGACGACAGTTGCCGCTTGCGGTATCGGCCTTCATCGAGCTGGTGATCGAGAAGTTGAATGCGTCGCACGCGCCAGAGGTGCACTCGTAGCGAGCAGCAGTCGATGCCCATGGATCTATTGCGCTGGTGGCCCTAGACTTTGCAGTCCCCTGCCCTCCTCGCCGATTGTTGAACGGGTTTCATGACTGAGCATGCCAAGTACCATCACGTATCCGACGTACCAGGCCTGGTGCTGGGGTCCGCTCGCTTTGTTGACACCGGTTTCGATCGCCATTACCACCTCGATTTCCACGTTGGTTTGGTCACCGAAGGCATCCAGCGTCATCGATCCAAAGGCGAGTCGTATCTTTTAGGTCCGGGAAGGATTGCCCTGATGCCGCCGGGTGAAATCCACGATGGTGTGCCCGAGGGTGGCGACGCTTATACGCTCAAGACATTCCGTCTGTCCCAGGTGCTGGTCGCGAGTCTGACCGAGGAGATCAGCGGTCAACCGAGAGAACTTGAATTGACCGGTGTGTTGCTGGAAGACGCAGGGCTTGCCGGTAACCTGCGCGGGTTGCATGACGCGATGCAGCAGGCCGTTGGGCCAGGCAGCCTGGCGGTACAGACGCAATGGATCACCCTCCTTGAACACCTGTTGAGCCAGTCACGGGCGACCAGGCCCGAAACGATTACGGGCACACTATCTCCCCTGCAATGGTCTCGCGTCAGGGACTATTGTTTCAGCCACATCGATCAGCGAATCACCCTCGATGATCTCGCTGGCCTGTGCGGGTTGGGCCGGTTCCCGTTCCTTAAACAGTTCAAGCGGACCATCGGCATGACGCCGCACGCATGGCTGCTTCGCCTGCGTCTTGAACGGGCTTGTGGCCTGCTATCGCGCAGCGGGCAACCGATCATCGAGGTCGCCCACGCTGTCGGCTTTTACGATCAAAGCCATTTCAACCGCGCCTTTCGACAGGCATTCGGCGTCGCACCCTCGCGCTACAGAACATAGGGCGTCGGCCATCAGGCGACCGTCAATTTTTTACAAGCGCGACAACCTTCCCTCTCCATAGGATGCGCCAATACGGGCGAAACACCTTCGCCTGCGCAGCCGAGAAATGGATGATGAACGGTGAAACAAACAGACCGCCCGCGCTGGGTTTTTCAAGTGACAACATCGCTGGCGCATCGCCGGAGGTGGCACAAGCCATCGTGAAACACAGCACGGGCCAGGCCAGCCCCTATGGAACAGACGCGTTGACGGCGCAGGTCCAGCGCAAGTTCTGTGAGATCTTCGAGCGTGACGTAGAGGTCTTTCTGGTGCCCACCGGCACCGCCGCCAACGGCTTGTGCCTGAGCACCATGACGCCGTCCTGGGGTAACATCTATTGCCACCCGGCCAGTCATATCAACAACGATGAATGTGGCGCGCCGGAGTTCTTTTCCAACGGTGCGAAGCTGATGACCGTCGACGGCCCGGCGGCCAAGCTGGACATCGTCCGACTGCGCGAGCGGACTCGCGAAAAAGTCGGCGACGTACACACGACCCAGCCCGCCTGCGTCAGCATCACTCAGGCCACCGAAGTCGGCAGCATCTACACCCTGGACGAAATCGCAGCCATCGGTGACGTCTGCAAGTCATCTTCCCTTGGATTGCATATGGATGGCTCGCGATTTGCCAACGCCCTGGTGTCGCTTGGTTGCTCCCCGGCCGAGATGACGTGGAAGGCAGGCGTGGATGCCCTGTCGTTTGGAGCCACGAAGAATGGTGCACTGGCGGCGGAAGCCATCGTCCTGTTCAACACCTCGCTCGCAGCCGAAATGAATTACCGGCGCAAGCGCGCAGGCCATCTCTTTTCCAAGATGCGTTTCCTTTCGGCGCAGATCGACGCGTACCTGACCGACGACCTCTGGCTGCGCAATGCACACCAGGCCAACGCTGCGGCCCAGCGCCTGGCGCAGGGACTTGCCGGCCTGAGCGGCGTTGAAATGTTCGGTGGCACTGAGGCGAACATCCTGTTCTGTCGCCTGGACTCGGCAATCATCGAAGCACTGCTCAAGGCCGGGTTCGGCTTCTACCATGATCGCTGGGGACCCAACATCGTTCGCTTTGTCACCTCGTTCGCCACCACTGCCGAGGATGTCGATCACCTGTTGAATCAGGTGCGGCGAGCGCTTGATCGTGTACACGAGTAACGGGTAGCAAAGCTACTCATTTCCCAAACGTAAAACTTCAGGTTCTTCACGCAATCCCGGGAAGAATCAAAAAAACGTGGGCACGCTCCCCTGTAGGAGCTGGCTTGCCAGCGAAGGTCGTTAACGATAACGCGTATTTTCTGTCTAAACGCGGCGGTCTTGAGTCCATCGCGAGCAAGCTCGCTCCTACAGGTTCCCGGAATTCCGTGAAGAACCAAACTTCAGGACTGCCGTATTTGTACAAACATATGGCATTCATGGAGGTCTCGACTTTTGAAAAGGAAGGGAGAAAAGCATTGCGCTGCGAGGGACCAGCCTTCGCAGCGCGGGGGGATCAACGACGGCGCGCGTCGAGGCTGAAGCGACCGGCACCAAAGGCCACGACCTGCAGCAGGCCACCGGCCATCGCGATGTTCTTGAAGAAGTGGATGAACTGGTTCTGATCGCCCAGTGCGTTATGGAACGCCAGTGCGGTGAACACGCTGAACACTGCCAGGACGGCGGCAACGGTACGGGTGCGATAACCGGCGATCAATGCCAGACCACCGCCGATCTCGACAACGATCGCCAGCGCCAATGCCAATTGTGGAAGCGGAAGCCCGACCGAGCTGATGTAACCGACCATCATGGCCGGAGCTGCCAGTTTGGAAAAACCGGAAAGGATGAAGATTGCGCTGAGCAGTACGCGGCCGATCAACGAGGCCGAGGCTTGTGTCACGTCGGAACGGCTCTGTTCAGAGGTGGTTGTTTGAGCGATGTTTGCAGAAGTCGTCATGGGGTATTTCCTTCGATTGGGTGCGATTCGACAGGAACCGCCTGGGTGAGGAAATGTTGCCTTTCGTCAGCTAATCTGAATAGCTGGCTAATTTAGATCATTAGATTCGATAAATTAGAAAAGCAAACCCACGTAACCGATAAAGGAGTTCAATCGTGCAATTTGCCAAGCGACGTCTGATTCAAGGAAACAGACATGATCTCTGACCCGGGAACACCGACACTGGACCAACTGCGCGTGTTCCTGACGGTTGTGGAAGTCGGCAGTTTTGCGGCCGCCGCCAGAAAACTGCACCGCGCCACTTCGGTCATCAGCTACTCGATCGCCAACCTTGAAATGCAGCTCGGTGTGTCGCTATTCGACCGCCAGACAACCCGCAAACCCCAGCTCACCGATGCCGGTCGCACCGTGTTGGCCGAAGCCAGGACCATTGCCAACGGCATCCATGGACTACGCGCCAAGGTCAAAGGCTTGCTTCAGGGGCTCGAAGCCGAAGTCCACGTGGTGCTCGATGTCATGCTGCCCCCCGAGCGCGTGGTGGATGCACTCAAATCCTTTCGCGAAGAGTTCCCTACGGTTGCCCTGCACTTGCATATGGAAGCGCTCGGCGCCGTCACCGACCTGGTGATCAACGGTGGCGCGATCATCGGCGTCAGTGGCCCCATGAACGAGGGCATCGACGGTATCGAAAGAATCGGCGTCGGCAGTGTCGAGTTGATTCCGGTGGCGGCGCCGAATCATCCACTGGCTTCAAGCGACAGCAATGTTCCGGGCGCCGGGCGAGAGTTCACGCAACTGGTGCTGTCCGACCGCTCGCTGCTGACCAAGGACAAGGATTTCGCCGTCCTCAGCAACCGCACCTGGCGCCTGGCGGACTTGGGCGCCAAGCACATGCTGCTGCGTGAAGGCATTGGCTGGGGGAACATGCCCCGTCCGATGGTCGAGGAAGACCTGCAGGCCGGTCGGCTGGTACGTTTGAACTTGCCGGAATACCAGAGCGGGATTTATGCCTTTGACGTCATTTACCGCACCGATCTGCCACCGGGGCCGGCCGCGAGATGGCTGATCGAGCGATTCGTTCAACAAAGCTCGGCGCAGGAGGCATCTGCTTGAGGGTCACTTGTCGATTCACGACTCGTCGGCAACCACTCTCACTCTGTGGCAATCGGACGGCCCAAGTTTTTGACCGCTCAAGGAGCGAACCTCTATCGGCATCAGGGACTGGCCGAACGCATTGTCCAACAACACAGAACGGGTCTCTTCCCGCGTGAACAGGAAACGTTCGCCCCACTGCCTCATGCTGACCACCACCGGAAAGATCTCCCGTCCTTTCTCCGTCAGGACGTACTCCTTGTAGGCACTGCCATCAGAAGCCGGTTGAACGTCGAATACCCCGACCTCAACCAGCGCTTTCAGGCGCGATGCCAGGATGTTTTTGGCTACCCCCAGGCTTTTCTGGAATTCGCTGAATCGGCGAATGCCATCAAACGCGTCGCGAATGATCAAGAGCGACCATCGATCGCCAATGGCTTGCAGTGTTCGCGCTACCGGACATTCGCTGCTGTGCGATGAAGCGTCTTCGACCATCGTATTTACCTTTTGGATAAGGACTGCCAAGCCGGTCGTCCAATCTTGAGCAATGTGGTTGCAATTTGAAACCTGATTCGACAACAATTGCATCGAGTTTTTAATTGAAACCAGTTTAGCGCCACGGAGGCTCATGTGACAGCAGATGCCGACTCAGCCACCCAGCCTTTCGTCACGCAGGCTTCGGGACTTTCTCCATCACTCACGTTTTTATTTTCGGTCACTTGCGCGCTGGCAGTCGCCAACGTTTATTTCGCGCAGCCCTTACTCGACTCAATGGCTCAGAGCTTGGGTGTGGACTCATCCATGATCGGGTTTGTGGTGACGGCTACCCAGGTCGGTTACGCGCTGGGGTTGCTGTTTATCGTCCCGCTGGGCGACTTGTTGAGCCGTAAAGGGCTGATTCTGACTCAAGTGCTGCTGTCCGCGATTGCGCTGGCGGGGGTCGGCGCAGCACAGCAATGGTTGACCCTGTTAGGGGCCATGATCGTTGTGGGTTTGCTGGCCGTGATGGTTCAAGTGCTGGTGGCGTATGCCGCCGTGCTGGCAACACCGTCACAACGTGGTCAGGCCGTGGGAACCGTCACCAGCGGCATTGTCCTGGGCATACTTCTGGCGCGATTCACCTCCGGGCTGATCGCCGATCTGGCGGGCTGGCGCGCCGTGTATTTCGTTTCCTCGGGACTGATGCTGACCCTCGCGGCAGTGTTCTGGAAAGCCTTGCCTCCCGCAGTGACGCCACGTAGTCGATACACCTACCCGGCACTCATCCGCTCGCTCTTCACGCTGTTCATGACCGAGCCGGTCTTGCGCATCAGGGGCCTGCTGGCCTTACTGATCTTTGCCGCTTTTTCCGTGCTCTGGACGTCCATGGTGCTGCCGTTGAGCGCCCCGCCGCTGTCGCTTTCACACACAGCCATCGGCCTGTTTGGCCTGGCGGGTGTCGCTGGCGCCCTTGCGGCCAGAAGATCCGGTCGCTGGGCCGATCAAGGTATGGGGCAACGCGTTACGGGCATTTCGCTGGCGATCCTGACGCTGTCCTGGTTGCCCATCGCGTTTGCACAGTCGTCACTGATCGCGCTGGTTTGCGGGGTGCTTTTGCTCGACTTCGCCGTGCAAGCCGTACACGTCACCAACCAGAGCCTGATTTTCGCGGCACGACCCGACGCGCAAAGTCGCATGGTCGGTGCGTACATGTGCTTTTACTCGGTGGGCAGTGCACTGGGCGCTGCCGCCGCGACGCAGGTTTATGCGCTATGGGGCTGGATAGCCGTCAGCCTGCTGGGCGCTTCGATCAGTGCGACGGCCCTGGTGCTGTGGTTTTTTACGTTGCGATTCTCAACGATCCGCCAAGGAAGATCCGTATGAAAACCCGGCACCTCGCAGTTGTTCTTATCGTCTCGGGTCTTGGCGTCGGTTTGTATGGAATGCGCGCCCTCAATGCGGTGCTCAAGCGTTTTCAGCGATGCCCGTCGTGACAACTACGCGATCTGGAGACCTTCCGGGCACGGCTCAAGCGTGGGGTGTTTTCCGTGCTCAAGCTTTCGCCATTATCAGAGCGACGGCAGATAGGCCATCACGTGTGACTCGCCCATCAGTAGCGGGCGATTGAGATCCGCGCAGGCGCGCAGGTAGTCGGCTACCAAAGTGATCCGCTTGAGCTTGCGCAGGTCCTCGCTGTAGTACATCCAGAACTGTCGAGTGACCTCCACCTGATCCGGTAGCACTTCACACAGGCGCGGGTCGGGACCGGCGAGGAAGCAGGGCAGGATGGCCAGCGCGCGCCCTTCCAGCGCCGCATGGTACTGGGAGACTACGCTGGTGCTGCGCAGGCGGCTGTGCGCGCCGGGCAGCAGGTCGTTCAGGTAGAGCAGCTTGAAGCTGAAGGCCAGATCCTCGACATAAGTCACGAATGGGTGACCGGCCAGGTCCTCGCGACTGGCAATCGGCGAATGATTGGCCAGGTACTCCGGTGTCGCATACAGACGCAGACGGTAGTCGCACAGCCGCGAGCACACGTACGGACCGCGCTCAGGCCGCTCCAGGGTGATGGCAATGTCTGCCTCGCGCCGTGACAGGTTGACGAAATGCGGGACCGGCAGGATGTCCACGGAGATATGCGGATAGTGAATGATGAAGTGGCTCATCTGCGTGGTGACGAAACAGGAGCCGAAAGCTTCGGTACAGCCGATACGCAGGTGCCCGGCGAGCCCCCCGGTGGTTCCGCAAACCTGCTCGCAGGCTGCCAGCAGCGTACTTTCCAGCGTTTCGGCGTGACTGACCAGGCGCTGCCCCTCGACAGTCATGACGAAGCCCGACGCACGGGACTTCTCGAAAAGCAGCGCGCCAAGGCTTTGCTCAAGGGCGCGGATGCGCCGCGACACCGTGGTGTAGTCCACCCCCAAACGGCGCGCTGCGCCACTCGCGGTGCTTGCACGGGCGACCTCGAGAAAGAAACGCATATCGTCCCAATTCACGTGACTTTGCGTTGTGCGTTTTTGCATATTCATCAGGCTTTTCTGCCAATACATATTGGAAATTAGCCAACATATACTCGCATCCAGCCTGGTTTGACCAGCATCGTTTCTCAACCGGAAAGGCCCCGATTTCAACCAGGGCTAACGGCATGGATGCAGGGTAAAAAGCCTGCTTTCAAGCAGAAAACAGGCAGCTGCGCGGCAGCGCAATCACTGCCACCTTCGCGCCCGCCGAGGGCTCATACGGCGGGTTTCCTGTCGGCGCCACACCTGCCATTTCAACAGCCCCTCGCCTCCGGAAGATCGCCAGGGCAGCAACGACTCCAGCAGCATTCAGGTGACGCTCCGCTTCGGGACGTCGCCCGGGTACCCGTACGCCCCTCAAAAGGCCGGCAAACAACAACAATTAAAAGCGGAGCCTCACTATGACGACAGATCATCCGAACCACGCCCAGACCTGCGCCCAGGTCAGGGCCAATCCCAAGTTCCAGCGCCTCACCCGCCAGCGCGCGTTGTTAGCCTGGTCACTGAGCGGCGCGGTCCTGGCTGTCTATTACAGCTTCATCATGGTAGTGGCCTTCGCACCTGCCTGGCTGCACCTGCCGCTGTACGACGGCAGTCACCTCAGCCTCGGCATGCCGATCGGCGTGACAATTATCCTGCTGTCCTGGTTGCTTACCGCCTGGTACGTGAATACCGCCAACACCCGTTTCGACGCGCTCAGCGCGCAGATCCTCCAGGAGACCCGCGCATGAAACGCCTACTCGCCCTTCTCGCCCTCAGCCCCCTGCTGGCCAACGCCGCACCCATCACCGCGGAGAAGCAACCGCTCAATGTGCATGCCATCGGCATGTTCTTCGTCTTCGTCCTCGTCACGTTGCTGATCACTTGGTGGGCTTCGCGCCGCACGCGCTCCGCCGCCGATTTCTACAGCGCCGGTGGCGGTATCACCGGCTTCCAGAATGGCCTGGCAATCGCTGGGGACTATATGTCGGCAGCAACTCTGCTGGGCCTGTCGAGCATGGTATTCGCCAAGGGTTACGACGGCTTCGTCTACATCATTGGCTTCTTTGTCGGCTGGCCTATCGTCACCTTCCTGATGGCCGAGCGCTTGCGCAACCTGGGGCGCTACACCTTCGCCGACATCGTCTCCTACCGCCTCGATCAAACCCGCGTACGCAGCTTTGCCGCCCTCGGATCGCTGACCGTGGTGTGCTGCTATCTGGTGGTGCAAATGGTCGGCGCCGGTCAACTGATCAAACTGTTGTTCGGTCTCGACTACCGCACGGCGGTGGTGGTAGTCGGCGTGTTGATGTTGGTCTACGTGATCTTCGGCGGCATGCTCGCCACCACATGGGTACAGATCACCAAGGCGGTCCTGCTCCTGGCGGGCGGCACTACCCTGGTGCTGATGGCCATGAGTCGCTTCGACTTCAGCTTCGAGACGCTGGCCGCCCAGGCTGTAGCCGTGCATGCCAGTGGCGTGCAGATCATGGGCCCGGGTACCTTGCTGTCCGACCCAATCAACGCGGTGTCGTTATCCCTTGGACTGGTCTTCGGCATCGCCGGCCTGCCTCACATTCTGATGCGTTTCTTCACGGTGCCCAATGCCAAGGAGGCGCGTAAATCCGTACTGTTCGCCACGGTATTCATTGGCTTCTTCTTCCTGGTGGTCTGCGTCCTGGGCTATGCCGCCATCGTCATCGTCGGCACGGATCCTCAGTACTACGTCGATGGCAAGCTCGGCGGGGCCATGATTGGCGGCGGTAATATGGTGGCCATGCACCTGGCGAAGGCGGTGGGCGGCAACCTGTTTCTCGGTTTCCTCTCCGCCGTGGCTTTCGCTACCATTCTCGCCGTCGTGTCCGGTCTGGCCCTGGCTGGTGCCTCGGCCATCTCCCATGATCTTTACGCCTCGGTATTGAAGAAGGGCCGCGCCGACGAGAAAAAGGAAATGCGCGTGTCGCGCATTGCCACCGTCTGCCTGGGCATCGTAGCGATTTCCCTTGGCATTCTGTTCGAGGGCCAGAACATCGCCTTCCTGGTCGGCCTGACGTTCGGCATCGCCGCCTCGGCGAATTTCCCGGTACTGATCATGTCCATGTACTGGGGCGGCCTGACCACCCGCGGCGCCCTTTATGGCGGCCTGACCGGCCTGATCAGCGCCCTGGCCCTGGTGGTCTGCTCACCGTCGGTTTGGGTCGGTGTACTGGGACATGCCCAAGCGCTCTTCCCTTACGACCAACCGGCGCTGTTCTCAATGCCCCTGGCCTTCCTGGTCATAGTGGTCGCTTCCAGGCTTGATCGCAGCGAGCGCGCCGACCGTGAGCGCGCCGCCTATGCCGACCAATTCGTCCGTGCCCAGACCGGCCTTGGAGCTTCCATGGCCAGCAGTCACTGACGCTGCTTTTTCCGGGGCTGATGCCCCTAGCGCGAGTCCGCTCCTTTGCTTCGCGCTTTTTTACGCCCGACCTGCGCCGCTCGGCGCAGGACACCCAAAAAGCGCCCCTCCCTTGCCAACTCCAAATGGCGCGGGAGCGGCTCGTCGACAACAAAAACAACAAAAGGCATCCAATGAAATCTACCACCCTTACCCTGTTCCTGGCCGGCAGCGGCCTCGCAGCACAAGCTCACGCCGACTTCTTCGCAGACAGCACAGCCAACCTTGAGTTACGCAACTTCTATTTCAACCGTGACTATCGCCAGGACAACGCCGCCCAATCCAAACAAGAGGAATGGGCCCAGGGTTTCCTGCTGCGCTATGAATCGGGATTCACCCAAGGTTTGATCGGTGTCGGCTTCGATGCCATCGGTCTGGTCGGCGTCAAGCTCGATTCCAGCCCTGATCGCGCAGGCTCTGGTCTGCTCAAACGCCACCGCGACACGAGCAAAGGTGCACAGGACGAGTACGGCGAACTGGGCCTGACCGCCAAAGTGCGTGCCTCAAAAAGCACACTGAAACTCGGCACGCTGCTGCCGAAACTGCCGACGGTACTGGCCAACGATTCACGGCTATTGCCACAAACCTTCAAGGGCGGCCAGTTGACGTCGCTGGAACTCGAAGGCCTGACGGTGGATGCCGGGCGACTGACGCAGGTCAATCAGCGCGACTCCTCCGATTACGAGGACATGGGCATCACCCGCACCGGCGCCAAGGGCATCACCACACGTCATCTCGATAGCGACAGCTTCGATTTCGCCAGCCTGAACTACAAATGGACCAGCAACCTCGCCACCGGCTACAGCTACGGTCACCTCGACAATTTTTACAGTCAGCACTTGGTGAACCTGACCTACGTGTTGCCAGTCACAACCGGCCAGTCGCTGAAGACGGATCTGCGCTTCGCCCGTTCTACGGACGATGGCGGCAGCAATGTCGATAACAATGCGATTGGCGCGATGTTCACCTACAACCTCGGCGGGCATGCGTTGGGCCTGGGTTACCAAGGCATGAGCGGCGACACCGGCTACGCCTACGTCAACGGCACCGACGCCTTCCTGGTGAACTTCGTGCAGATCGGCGACTTCGCCAGCAAGGACGAAAAGTCCTGGCAGGCTCGCTACGACTACAACTTTGCAGCCATTGGCGTTCCCGGGCTGACCTTCATGACCCGTTACCTCACCGGCGACAACATTGATCTGGGCGGCAACCGTCCCCAAGGCAAGGAATGGGAACGCGATACCGACATCGGTTATGTCGTGCAGAGCGGGCCATTAAAGAATGTCGGGGTGAAGTGGCGCAACGCGACGGTGCGCTCGACCAACTTCGGCAGCGACCTGGATGAAAACCGCCTGATCCTCAGCTATACCCTGGCGCTCTGGTAAATCCCCCCGCCAGACGGGGCCGCTCGCGTCGCCTGACGGTGCGAGTGGCCTCATCCAACGCGCCACACCTATGATTTTTTTGCACAACGCACCGGTTTTTATGAGCATTTTTAATTGATTTTTGCATGCATATACTGGGCTCAAGCGCTTGGTCATGAACCGGGCCAGACCCAACAAAAATAAACAAGGGCATACACCGTGAAGACATCCATGCTTGCCGCCGTCTCCCCGCTCTCAGGTACCTGCACGCGTCTCGTACGCATTGCTGCCCGCAGCGAAGCCACCCTCGCCGCCTGACCATCCCGTACCTGTACCCGCGCCGATCGTCACCACGATCGATGGAGACTCCAATGAACAGCAACTGCCAACCCTTCCTCGCCGCTCGAGACTTCCTGCTGGCCCACCGTACTGACTACACCGCTGCCGTGCGTGACTTCCGCTGGCCGCAACTGAACGAGTTCAACTGGGCACTGGATTATTTCGATGCCATGGCCGAGGGCAACCAGGCCAACGCCCTGTGGATCGTTGAAGAAGACGGCAGCGAACAGCGCTACAGCTTCCAGCAATTGGCCGCGCGCTCCAACCAGGTGGCCAATCACCTGCGTGCCCTTGGCGTGCGCCGCGGCGAACGCATCCTGCTGATGCTCGGTAACGACGTCGCCCTGTGGGAAACCATGCTGGCCGCCTTCAAGCTTGGCGCCGTGGTTATCCCCGCCACCGCCCTGCTGACCTCCGATGACCTGGGCGACCGCATCGAGCGCGGCCAGGTTCGTCACTTGGTGGTCGGCAGTGCCCATGTCGACAAGTTCGTCGGCCTGGGAGACGGCTGCAGTCGCATCTGCGTCGGCCCGGCTCCCGCTGGCTGGACCCCGCACAGCGCCGCCAGCGAATATTCCGAGCACTTCGACGTCGAAGGCCGCACGCTAGCCACCGACCCGATGCTGCTGTACTTCACCTCCGGTACCACCTCCAAGCCGAAGATGGTGCTGCACAGCCACCAGAGCTACCCGGTCGGCCACCTGTCGACCATGTACTGGATCGGCCTGCAGCCGGGTGACCTGCACCTGAACATCTCGTCACCGGGTTGGGCCAAGCATGCGTGGAGCTGCCTCTTCGCACCGTGGAACGCCGGCGCCTGCATCTTCATCCACAACGTCGCGCGCTTCAGCGCCCTGGCCCTGCTTGGCGCGCTGGAGCGCTATGGCGTCACTAGCCTGTGCGCCCCGCCCACCGTGTGGCGCATGCTGATCCAGGAGGATCTGGCCAGTTACAAGGAGCGCCTGAGCCTGCGCGAACTGGTGGGCGCCGGTGAGCCGCTCAACCCGGAGATCATCGAGCAGATCCTGCATGCCTGGGACTTGCCGCTGCGCGACGGCTTCGGTCAGTCGGAAACCACCGCTTTGGTCGGCAACACGCCCGGCCAGCTGCTCAAGCCCGGTTCAATGGGCCGTCCATTGCCGGGTTACCAGGTGACTATGCTTGACCCCGACGGCGTACCCGGCGATGAGGGTGAAGTAGCCCTGCCGCTGGACGTGCGTCCCCTCGGCCTGATGCTGTGCTACGAGGACAGCCCGGAAAAAACCGCCGAAGTGATGCGCGACGGCTACTACCGTACCGGCGACACGGCGCAGATCGACGCGGATGGCTACATCACCTTTGTCGGTCGCGCCGACGACGTGTTCAAAGCCTCCGACTACCGCATCAGCCCATTCGAGCTGGAAAGCGCGCTGATCGAGCACCCGGCGGTGATGGAAGTGGCCGTTGTACCAAGCCCAGACCCGCTACGCCTGGCCGTGCCCAAGGCGTTCCTGATCCTGGCCCATGACGAACCCGGCAGTGCCGAGCTGGCCGCCAACATCCTCGCCTTCGCCCGCGAGCACCTGGCGCCCTACAAGCGGGTGCGACGTATCGAATTCGTCAGCGAACTGCCCAAGACCATTTCCGGGAAGATCCGTCGGGTAGAACTGCGACAAATGGAAGTGCAGCGCCGCCAGAGCGATGCACGCGGCGCGCAAGAATACTTCGAAGAAGACTTCCCGCACCTCAAGGGCTGAACCCGGGCCGGTACGCCGGCCCTTCTGAATTCAAACGCGACCGCTCGGCCAACCAGGCCGAGGGGCTTCACTCGACCTAAAGAAAGTAGGCAGGACCCGAAAATGACCTCATCCAGCATTCCAACCGTCAAGCTCCTCATCAACGGCGAATTCGTTGAATCGCGCACCACTCAGTGGCGCGACGTGGTCAACCCGGCCACTCAGGAAGTTCTGGCCCGCGTACCCTTCGCCACCGCCGAGGAAATGGACGCCGCCGTGGCCAGCGCCAAGGAAGCCTTCAAGACCTGGCGCAAGACGCCGATCGGCGCCCGCTCCCGGATCTTCTTCAAATACCAGCAGCTGATCCGTGAGAACATCAAAGAACTGGCTGCCCTGCTCACCGCCGAACAGGGCAAAACCCTGCCGGATGCCGAAGGTGATGTGTTCCGCGGCCTGGAGGTGGTCGAACACGCCACCTCCATCGGCAACCTGCAGATGGGCGAGTTGGCCAACAACGTCGCCAACGGCGTCGACACCTACACCTTGATGCAGCCGCTGGGCGTGTGCGCCGGCATCACCCCGTTCAACTTCCCGGCGATGATCCCGCTGTGGATGTTCCCGATGGCCATCGCCACCGGCAACACCTTCATCCTCAAGCCGTCCGAGCAAGACCCGCTGGTGACCATGCGCCTGGTCGAACTGGCCCTGGAGGCCGGTGTACCCAAGGGCGTGCTCAACGTTATCCACGGCGGCGTCGACGCGGTGAACCTGATCTGCGACCACCCGGACATCAAAGCCGTATCCTTCGTCGGTTCGACCAAAGTCGGTACCCATGTCTACAACCGCGCCACCCAGAACGGCAAGCGCGCACAGTGCATGATGGGCGCGAAGAACCACGCCATTGTCCTGCCCGATGCCAACAAGCAGCAGACGTTGAACAACCTGCTGGGAGCCTCCTTCGGCGCCGCCGGTCAACGCTGCATGGCCCTGCCGGTGGTGATCCTGGTGGGTGAAGCACAGGCCTGGTTGCCGGACCTGATCGAGCGGACCAAGACCCTCAAGATCAATGGCGGCACCGAGCCTGGCACCGACATCGGTCCGGTGATTTCCTGCGCGGCCCTGGACCGCGTCCACAGCCTGATTGCCAGCGGCATCGAAGAAGGCGCCAAACTCGAACTGGATGGACGCAACCCGAGCGTGCCTGGCTACCAGGACGGCAACTTCGTCGGCCCGACCATCTTCTCCGGCGTCACTGCGCAAATGTCGGTGTACCGCGAAGAAATCTTCGGCCCGGTGCTGTGCGTCATGCACGCCGCCAGCCTGAGCGAGGCGATCGAGATCATCAACGCCAACCCGAATGGCAACGGTACCGCCCTGTTCACCCGCTCTGGCGCTGCGGCCCGTCATTTCCAGGAAGAAATCGACGTCGGCCAGGTAGGCATCAACGTGCCGATCCCGGTACCGGTTCCGCTGTTCTCCTTCTCCGGTTCGCGCGCCTCCAAGCTCGGTGATCTGGGCCCCTACGGCAAGCAGGTGGTGACCTTCTACACCCAGACCAAGACGGTCACCCAGCGCTGGTTCGACGAGGATGACACCGGCGGCTCGGTGAACACCACCATCACCCTTAAATGATCTCTGCCGGCCGGCGCCAAGCGTCGGCCGGCCAGGAGCTGAACGATGCAATTCGCTGTTTGCCGGCCACGACCAAAAGGAAGGCATGCAAGCCTTCGTCGAAAAGCGTGCGCCGAATTTTCTGCACCGCTGATCCCCACTCGCAAAAGGTAGTCATCATGCATATCGGATTTCTCGGCCTCGGCAACATGGGCGGCCCAATGGCCCGCAACCTGCTCAAGGCTGGCCACAGTCTGACCGTCTTCGATCCTTTCCCGCAGGCGGTCGCCGCCCTGGTGGAGGCCGGTGCCAGCGCCGCTGACTCGCCCGCCGCCGTGGCCAAAGCCAAGGTTGAGGTGATCATCACCATGTTGCCGACCGCCGACCATGTGATGCAGGTCTATCGCGGCAAGGACGGCCTGTTGGCCAATATTGGCCAAGGCGTGCTGTTGATCGACAGTTCGACTATCGACCCGCTAAGCGCTCGCGAGGTGGCCAAGTTCGCCCTGGCCCAGGGCAACCCGATGCTCGACGCGCCGGTATCCGGCGGCACCGGTGGCGCGGCGGCAGGCACCTTGACTTTTATGGTCGGCGGCCCAGTCAGCGTGTTCGACCAAGCCCTGCCGATCCTCTCGGCCATGGGCAGGAACATCGTGCACTGCGGCGGCGCAGGCAACGGCCAAGTGGCCAAAATCGCCAACAACATGCTGCTCGGCATTTCCATGGTCGGCGTCGCCGAAGCCATGGCCCTGGGTGTGGCCCTGGGCATGGACGCCAAGGTGCTGGCCGGTGTCATCGGTACCTCCACCGGTCGCTGCTGGAGCTCGGAGATCAACAATCCGTTCCCGGGTGTGCTGGAAAACGCTCCGGCCTCGCGTGGTTACAGTGGCGGCTTTGGTACCGACCTGATGCTCAAGGACCTCGGCCTCGCCACCGAAGCAGCGAAACATGCGCGTCAGCCAGTGGTGCTCGGTGCTGCCGCCCAGCAGCTGTACCAGACCTTCAGCCTGCAAGGTAATGGCGGTCTGGACTTCTCCGCCATCATCAAACTGTTCCGTGGGGAAGCAAAAGCATGAGCGGGCAGCAACCCCCGGTGCTGGCCAGTGTGCGCAACCGCATCGGCCACCTGACGCTGAATCGACCACGCGCGTTGAACACCTTGGACCTGCCCATGGTGACACTGTTGTGCCGGTACCTGCGGGTGTGGGAACAGGACCCGGAAATCGTCGCCGTGACCATTCGTGGCGCCGGGGAAAAAGCCTTCTGTGCCGGTGGCGACATCCGGATGCTGTATGACAGTCACAAGGCGGGCGACAACCTGCACGAGCTGTTTCTCGAGGAAGAGTACGCCCTTGACGAGTACCTGCATGGCTATTCCAAACCGGTGCTGGCGCTGCTGGATGGGTTCGTCCTGGGCGGCGGCATGGGGCTGGCACAGGCTGCCTCACTGCGGGTGATCACCGAGCGCACGCGGATGGGTATGCCGGAAGTCGGCATTGGCTTTTTCCCCGATGTCGGCGGCAGCTATTTCCTGCCGCGCCTTCCGGGGGAGCTGGGTATCTATCTGGGGGTCACAGGCTGCCAGGTACGTGCCGCCGATGCGCTCTATGCCAACCTGGCCGACTACTATCTGCCCAGCGAGCGGCTGGCCGAACTGGATGCCGCCCTGGATCATCTGAACTGGACCCGTGCGCCCGACGAAGACTTGCAAGATCTGCTCGCTGGCCTGGCCACCGAGCGTATTGCGGGATCGGAACTCAAGGCCTATCGCCAGGTGATCGATGAATACTTCGCCCTGCCTGATGTGCCGGCGATTCGCAACGCGCTGCAGCGCGAGCAGCGTCCCGAGCTGCGCGACTGGGCCGAGCAGACGGTTGAGCTGCTCGACAGCCGCTCGCCGCTGGCAATGGCCGCGACACTGGAGCTATTGCGTCGCGGTCGATACCTGAGCCTGGCCGACTGTTTTGCCTTGGAGTTGCACCTGGGCTACCAGTGGTTCGACAAGGGCGACCTGATGGAGGGCGTCCGCGCCCTGATCATCGACAAGGACAAGATCCCACGCTGGAACCCGCCCTCCCTGGGGGAACTGGTACCTGCGCGGGTGCAGGCCTTCTTCAGAGACTATCGCCCAGCCTCTGGCAACCCCCTTCGCACCGCCTGATCGGCAGGAGACTCGCAATGCACGATATCGAATTGACCGAAGAACAACGCATGATCCGCGACATGGCGCGCGACTTCGCCCGCAGCGAAGTCGGCCCGCATGCCCAAGCCTGGGAGAAGGCCGGCTGGATCGATAACGCCGTGGTGGCGCAGATGGGTGAACTGGGCCTGCTGGGCATGGTTGTGCCGGACACATGGGGCGGCAGTTACACCGACTATGTGGCCTACGCCCTGGCCGTGGAAGAAATCTCGGCCGGCGACGGGGCGCTCGGCGCATTGATGAGCATCCACAATTCAGTGGGCTGTGGCCCCTTGCTGAAATATGGCAGCCCGTCCCAGCAAGATAGCTGGTTGCCGCTTCTGGCCAGCGGCCAAGCCATCGGCTGCTTCTGCTTGACCGAGCCACAGGCCGGCACCGAAGCACACAACTTGCGCACTCGCGCCGAACTGCGCGATGGCCAGTGGGTGCTCAACGGCGCCAAGCAGTTCGTCAGTAACGGCAAGCGCGCCAAGCTGGCCATCGTCTTTGCCGTCACCGATCCGGAGCTGGGCAAGAAGGGGCTGTCGGCCTTCCTGGTGCCGACCGACAATCCCGGATTCGTGGTCGACCGCAGCGAACACAAGATGGGCATCAAGGCCTCCGATACCTGCGCGGTGACCCTGAACAACTGCTCGATCCCCGAGGCCAATCTGCTGGGCGAGCGCGGCAAGGGCCTGGCCATTGCCCTGTCCAACCTGGAAGGCGGTCGCATCGGTATCGCCGCCCAGGCCCTGGGCATCGCCCGCGCCGCGTTCGAGGCCGCGCTGGGGTATGCCCGCGAACGCATCCAATTCGGCAAACCAATCATCGAACACCAGAGTGTGTCCAACTTGCTCGCCGATATGCACACCCGGCTCAATGCTACCCGCCTGCTGGTGCTGCATGCCGCACGCCTGAAAAGCGCCGGGCAACCGTGCCTGTCAGAAGCTTCGCAGGCCAAGCTGTTCGCCTCGGAAATGGCCGAACGCGTGTGCTCCAGTGCCATGCAGATCCATGGCGGCTACGGCTATCTGGAGGACTACCCGGTAGAGCGCTACTACCGTGATGCGCGCATCACCCAGATCTACGAAGGCACCAGTGAGGTGCAGCGCCTGCTGATCGCCCGCGAGCTGGTCCACTACGTGCTCTGAGCCCTTGGCTGGACGCGCCCTGCGTGCGGCTGTCCCCCTCTTCCGTCTCCCTTAGAGGACATCAACCAGAATGTCACCCGTGCAGCTTCGCTGGCCCACGAAAATGCCCAGGCAGCAGACCGGTCCAACGAGGCCAGCCAGGAATTGGGCCAACTGGCGGGTCAGCTGAATCGGCTATTGGGGCAGTTTCGCGGATGAAGGTGAATGAACAACTATCGAGGTGTTAATTCCATGACCAACGCCCAGCCAGTAACGCCCCGTTGCGCCAGCCCGAATTCCCTTTCAGCGGGACCTGTCGAACAAGGGCACCACTCGCGCTACATGGAAACCCGCCACAAAGCACTCGAGCTGTTCGCCAGGTGTGGTTTCAGCCGGGTAAGCATGCGCGATCTCGCCACTTATCTAGGGATCAATGTCGGCTCCATTTACAACCACATCGATAGCAAGGAAACACTGCTGTTCGAGCTGATCGAGGAACTCTACGAACAGTTGCTTCACGGCGCCAGCCTGGTGAATCGTCGCAAATCCGCACCTGCGGTACGACTGCACGGCCTGCTTGAGGCGCACCTCCTGCTGCATGAGCGTATGGGGGCGCATTTCCGCCTGGCGGAGTATGACCTCCATTGTCTGAGCAGCGAACAGCAAGCCTTGATCCTGACCTTGCGTCGGCGCTATGAGGAACACTTGGTGGGAACGATAGAGCAGCTCACGGGTACACCGGTGAGCTTCACCCAGCGTGCTACCTTGAGCAGCATCGTTTCCCTGCTCAACCAACTGCCTGCCTGGATTGGAGAGTCCCAGGCAAGTAAGGGAGCACGACGCAAGCTGCTGCATGAGATAGTCATGGGTGCCCTCCACGGTGCATTGCAGGCGACTCATACCACCGGTTGCAAATTCCCGGAAAAACCAATCACCTACCGCTAGTGAGACAGCCCCCTATAAATGCCAGTATTCGGTTATAGCTCGTTGAGGTAGTCCCTTTTATCGGCTGCACGCTAACATACTGGCGGGTTCAATCATGGTCTGACTCCGGCGGTTTTCTGTCTGCCGCCACCGCCAGGTTTGAGGTGATTGCGATCCTTCGCGACAGGTAGTAATCGGCCAAATGCGGTCATTCCAGTTCTGTTTGCGCGAAACCTTGGAATTGGCCAACACGCCCTCATAACAATGGCTATACCCAACTCCTCCGAGAGGAACGACAGACCATGACCAGACAAACCGAAACTGCCATTCTCGCCGGAGGTTGCTTCTGGGGCATGCAGGATCTGCTGCGACGCTATCCCGGTGTGCTGCACACGCGGGTCGGGTACACCGGCGGCGATGTGCCGAATGCCACCTACCGCAACCATGGCAACCACGCCGAAGCCATCGAGATCGTCTTCGACCCTGCCGTGATCAGCTACCGGCAGATCCTTGAGTTCTTCTTCCAGATACACGACCCCAGCACGCCCAACCGTCAGGGTAATGACCTGGGCCCCAGCTACCGTTCGGCGATCTACTACCTCAGCGAACAGCAACGCGACATCGCCGAGGACACCGCTGCCGATGTCGATGCTTCACACCTGTGGCCAGGCCGGGTTGTCACCGAAATCGAACCGGCGGGACCTTTTTGGGAAGCGGAGCCGGAGCATCAGGATTACCTCGAGCGTATACCGAATGGCTACACATGCCACTTCATCCGCCCGAACTGGAAGCTCCCCAAGCGCGCCTGAGAGTCGTGCTTGTGAAGCGCAGAAGTGACCACTTCTGGTCCAGAGTGTGTAAAAACGCTCTGACCTCATCGTCTTGGATCATCGACCTTCGTTGGCTGAGCGATCGCACGGTCAATGCTGCGGGTCGCATCGGTCGTGACCTGGAATACGTCAACGCTGTTTTTACAGCCTCTGGGATGGGCCAAAATCAGCCTTTTTCAGGCCGTCAGCGCTTTCATCAAACCGTTGGCACCGATGATTTTCATCACCCGTTTCAAGTTGTAGGCGAGCACATTCAAGCTCATCTCCGCACTCACCCCGGCCAGCTTTCGCGTCAGGAAGTGCGCCGCCCCCATCCATTGTTTGAGCGTCCCGAAGGGATGCTCAACCGTCCGTTTTCGGACTCGCATCATCTCTGGCGCTTTGCTCAGCCGAAGCTGCATTTCCGCTAAGACGGCTTCATGCTCCCAGCGTCGAACTCGTCGTTCCGTGCTCGGCGTACACTGTGCTTTCAACGTGCAGCCCTGGCATTTCGAACTCCAGTAACGATGCAACTTCAGGCCTTTTTCAACGTTGGAATAGCGCCAGATCAGCGCCTCTCCAGCCGGGCAAATGTATTGGTTTTTTTGCCGCGTCATAGATGAAGGCATCGTTATTGAAACGCCCGTCAGCCTTGGCTCCAGAGGTCATCGGCTTGGGCACGTAGGCGGTGATGCCGGCATCGTGACAAGCGAGGATCTGTTCGCTTTTGAAGTAACCTCGGTCAGCCACTACCGACAACGTATCTGACGCCATCGCCTCGCGGGCCTGCTTGGCCATCGAGCTGAGTTGATCGCGGTCGGAACCGACGTTAGTCACCTCATGCGCAACGATCAAATGGTACTGAGTATCGACCGCTGTCTGCACGTTGTAGCCGACGATTCCCGTGCCACGCGTCATCATGGAGCGGCTGTCGGGATCGGTCAGTGAGACCTGTTTATCCGGCGATTCGTTGAGCTGAATTTCGATCGCCTGAAGCTCTTTCATCTGGGTTTTGAGCTTGGCGATTTTCTCTTCCAACCGCACGGTGCTGGGCTCGGTAGCTGTGGGTTCTTGCCGATCAGCAGTATCGAGTGCCGTCAGGTAACGGTTGATGCTCGATTCAATTTCTTCCATTCGCCGCTTCAGTTTGGCGCTGGTGAAATTGCGGTCGCGATTGTTGACTGCCTTGAACTTACTGCCCTCGATGGCGACCAGATGTTCTCCAAACAATCCCAACTGCTGACACAGCACGACGAACTGGCGACAGACGCCCCGGATGGCCTTGCTGTTGTCTTTTCGGAAGTTAGCGATGGTCTTGAAGTAAGGTGCCTTGGCCTCGATGTTCACCTTGGATAAAGCGCTTCATGGGCGATCCCTGCGATGAAATCCTCAGAAATCATAGCAAGGGTTCGCGAAGGCGTTTTTACACACTCTGGGCCGGTAACGGCCCTTCGCGACAGGCACAAAACGGCCAAAAGTGGTCAGCTTCAGGTAAAGGTTAGCGGCTACCTGCTTACCCAATTCATTCATCCTGCAGGAGCTTCAAGGCGCGATCAAAGTCGAACAGTTCCACCTGCGCCGCGGCGAGTGCCAAACGCTCTGCCAACGCACGATCGAGTGGCATATTGCGCAGTCCCGCAAGCAGGTCCAAAGCCGCTGTGTCACCTTCGTCCAAAAGAACCATAAGCCTGTTCAGCTGCTCGCTGATTGCCGAGTCGTCCAGCAGGTAACCATCCGTGGAGGCCGGTGTGTCTGCCTTGAGATCGGCTAGAGCCGCCAGGATCGGGTGCAGGCAATATTCGACCTGCGTCGCCAGCGCTTGCACCTGCGTAGCAGGCTCGCCGTTCTGGCAGGCCTGTTCCAGCAAAGCGCAGGCCTGCGCCACGGCTTTGGCGCCGATGTTGCCGGCGGTGCCGCGTAAACTGTGCGCCAGTCGTCCAGCGGCGCTAACATCCGGATCGATCCGTGCGGCCTGGAATTGCTCGGCAAAGCCTGTCTGAGTATCGCGAAACTTGCAAAGCAGGCGTAAGTAGAGATCTCGCCGCCCCATACAGGTGGCGAGACCCGCAGCCAAGTCAATGCCCTCAAGATGATCTGGCAACCTGTCCGCGAAACCCACGTTCAGCAATGCTTTAGCGGCTCGTGGCTTGATCCATTTTGCAATTGTGGCGAACATGGTTTCGACATTGAGTGGCTTGGAGATATGGTCGTTCATGCCGCATTCGAGCGCGCGCTCGCGGTCACCGTCCATAGCGTTGGCGGTCATGGCGATCACCGGTAAAGTTCTAAAGCGCGGTTGCTGGCGAATCTGCCGGGTGGCAGTGTAGCCATCCATCACTGGCATCTGGCAATCCATCAGCACGCCATCGAAGTCGACATCCTCGGCGAGGATGTCTAGGGCCTCCCGACCGTGCGTGGCGAGTCGCAGGCGTATTCCGACACTCTCCAGCAGCTCGCTGGCCAGTTCCTGGTTCAGATCGTTGTCTTCGACCAGAAGCAGCCGCGCTCCATTGAGACTGGCTACGGTACTGACATTCTGTTGATAGCGTTCGCGAGCCCGAGTATCGCCGTTCGTGTCTTTGCCCAGCACCACACCGATGGCTTCGAGTAACGAGGACGGCGTGACTGGCTTGGTCAGTACTACCGGCAACTGGATGCCCTGGCGTTCGGCTTCTTCGCGGGCTTCTTCGCGGCCAAAAGCGGTAACCATAATGACCGATGGCGTGCGCTTCAGACCGGCGGAATGCATTCTGCTTACGGCTTCCATACCATCCATGACGGGCATCCGCCAGTCCATCAAAACCAGATCGTAAGGCAGCGCCTTGTGTTCGGCGTCGGCCAACATGCGCAGCGCCAGACTACCGTTCTGCGCGACATCCACTTCCAGGCCAAAGCTGCGCGCCATGCCCGAGAGAATTTCACGCGCACTGGCGTTGTCATCCACGACCAGTACCCGCATGCCAAGCAGTTCACCGGCCTTGAACATACGGCGCGGCTGCAGTCCTTGCTGCACTCCGAATTGCACCTGGAAGTGGAACGTGGAGCCGACCCCCGGTTCGCTTTCAACCCAGATTTGGCCGGCCATCAGCTCCACCAGCTTCTTCGAGATGGACAACCCCAGCCCGGAGCCCCCGTACTTGCGAGTGATAGAACTGTCAGCCTGACTGAACGACTGGAACAGGCGTGAACACTGCTCGACGGTCATGCCGATGCCAGTGTCGCGCACCCAAAAGTGCAGTTGCACGTGTTCGTTGTGTGAACCAACTTCTTCCACCCCGACCACGATGTCACCGCACTCGGTAAACTTGGCCGCGTTGTTGCCTAGGTTGATCAGCACTTGCCCCAGTCGCAGGGGATCGCCGAGCAGGGAAGTGGGCAGGTCGGGCGGGATCTGGAATAACAACTCCAACCCCTTGTTCTCGGTCTTCAGGCCAATCATGGCGGCAAAGCTGTCGAGTACGTCCTCCAGGCGGAATGGAGCTTGTTCGAGGCACATCCTGCCAGCCTCGATCTTGGAGAAATCGAGGATGTCGTTAATGATCCCCAGCAGGTTCTCCGCCGAGCGGTGCACCTTTTCAATGTAGTTACGTTGACGCTGGTCCAGTTCGGTACGCAGCGCCAAGTGGCTCATCCCGATGATGGCGTTCATCGGCGTGCGAATCTCGTGGCTCATATTGGCGAGGAACTCGCTCTTGGCCTGGGTGGCCTCTTCGGCCGTTGCTCTTGCCTCTGCCAAAGCAGTCACGTCGATGTTGATGCCGGTTGCGCGCAATGGCTTGCCGTCCTGTGTGCGTGAGAAACGGTTGAGCGACCGAAACGTGCGTACCTTTCCATCATTTTTGCGCACGATGCGAAAGTCGAATTCGACGCGATCATCTCCACTCTGGACGGCGCTCTCGAACGTGCTGCTGACCCGAGCCACATCCTCGGGATGCACCAGCGCCTTCCAGTGCTCCAGAGTGCCACCGAAGGCGCCAGTCCCAAGACCAAATAAGGTTTCCAGCTGGGGCGTCCAATAGTTTGTGCCGCTGACCAGATCAACGTCGAACAGACCGATGTCGCCGGCCTCTTGCGCCAGGTTCAGGCGATCGCTGGCAGTCCGCAGCTTGGCTTCCATCGCCCTGCGCTCACTGACGTCGCGCACCGAGGCACACACGCAGACACCACGCCCCTCCAGACGCGGCAGATGGGACAGACCGATTTCGACCGAGAATAGACTGCCGTCTTTGCGCACTCCGCTCAGATCATCGAGGTCGCCGCCCATCTGCCGAGTTCCACCGCTGGCAATAAAATCGTCTCGTAACCTGACATGCCGCTGGCGGGCGGCTTGCGGCACTAGACGCTCGATGCTGGCGCCAATCAGCTCACCGCGTTCATAGCCAAACAAGGTGTCCATTTGCGGATTGGTCATCAGAATGTGACCGTCGGCACCCAACACCAGCATGCCGTCCGGCGCCGCCTCGATGATGCCGCGATACCAAGCCTCGGTGGCGCGTAGCTCAGCCTGCTGGGTTTCCAACTCTCTGGCTTGGTGCTCCAGCTGTAACGTTTGCGTCCCCAGTTCGTCTGCCTGGCGGCGAGTCTCCAGCAGCAGCGCCTTGGCTGCCTCACTGCGTTCCATGATGGCCATGGCACCGGCCAGCCTAGGCAAAACTTCTTGCAAGAGTAGCGCTTCGTTCTCTTCCGGTTGGCGAAAACCGGCCATTTCCACCACCCCGAGCAGGCGTTCACCACGCAGCACTGGCTGAACTATCAGGACGCTGGCGGGAGATGCCCCCAACTGCGTGCGTACATGCCAAAATGATTCGGGCAGACTCTGAAGTTGACGGGGTTGGCGATCCATTGCGCACTGGCCAAGCAGCCCTTCACCGAGCTCAAGTTCAACGGGCAGAGGGTGCTCACTATCCACCGCGTAACCGCCAACCAATCGCAGGCGCGACGCGCCATCATAGAGAACGTAAAGCGCTCCCTGGTACATGCCCAACTGCGGTGCCATGTGGCTGAAAAAAGCCTGGGCCAACTGTTGCGGCGTCTCCGCTTGTTGCAGATCCACTTGCAAGAGCGAAGTGTGGTTTTTAATCCAGCGCTGGCGCTCAAGCTGACAAGCCTCCACCTGCAGCGTGGCGATGGCACGTGCCAAGTCACCGGTTTCGTTGCGAAGGTCGGTATGGGGGATATGACCGTCCAGCTTGCCGGACGCCAATTCGTCCACCGCCTCGCGGACGCGATTCAGCGGCACACGAATGGAATAACTGACCAGCCAGGTCAACAGCAAGGCCAACGACGAACCGCCCAGCAGCAACACATAAGTGATCGTGGTACTACGCTGCGCATATTCGGCTAGATTCTTCGCCGTATCGTGGATGTCGGCTTCCTTGTTTTTCTCGATCTGAGTGAGAAGCCCGTCGCTTCCCTGTTCCAGCGCGAGAAAATCCTTACTGTTGAGCAACATCAAGGCTTGACCCAGGGAGCCCTTGCCGGCGAATTCCAGCGCTTCATCGCCATCTTTTTGCAGACGCTGCAATACCACTTCGAATTCAAGCAAGCTGTTGAGACTGCTCTGTCGCCGCAGCGTCGGGCGCACCTGCTCCAAGGCTTCGTGGAGTCGCTCATGGGCGACATCCATCTGGGCTCTGGCGCTGATGCGAATGTCCGCATTGTTGGTCGCGATCGCACGTTGCATTGCCAGCAATAGATGCGGCAACTGCACCCGAACCTCCTGCACATGCTGGATACCCACCAAATCCTGCTGGTACAACTGCTGCATTTCGTTCCGGAGCGAATACTGGGTGCGCAGGCTTTGCACACCCAGTATCAGAACCAATATCAGAAGCGCCGCGAAGCCGATGATCAGTTTTCTGCGCAGGGACAGGCGCTCGAGCATCTCGAACAGTCTGTTCATAAATGGCCTCGTTCAGCAGGGTGTGCAGAGTGATACACAGGGCTCAGGGACGGTCGGCAATCTGCTCAAGCAGGGCTAACTGTCTGGCCATGTCCTGGTCGCTGTCGGCGAACCGCGCTGCAATTTCGCGGAACTGCTCAGCATTGGCGAGAAACGCGTCACAGATGTCCGGGTCGAAATGCGAGCCCCGGCCTTCACGGATGATTTCCACCGCCTGCTCATGGGGCATGCCGGGCTTGTACACGCGGTGGCTGATCAGCGCATCGTAGACATCTGCCACGGCCATTAACCGGGCACTGATCGGGATGTCGTCGGTGGCCACGCCTTGCGGATAGCCACTGCCATCCCACTTTTCCTGGTGGCCGTAGGCAATTTCCTTGGCCAAATGAAGGAAGTCGACGTCTATGCCTAATTGATCCTCCGCGTGCTGGATGGCGTCGCGCCCCAATGTAGTGTGGGTCTTCATGATCTCGAACTCTTCGGCAGTGAGCCGTCCCGGTTTGAGCAGGATGCGATCAGGAATGCCAATCTTGCCAATATCGTGCAGCGGTGCCGATTTGAATAGTAGTTTGATGGTTTCCTCGTCGAGGAAGTGACGGAAGCGCGGGTTCTCGCGCAGCAGTTCGGCCAGCAGTTTTATGTAGTGCTGGGTGCGGCGGATGTGGTTGCCGGTTTCGTTGTCTCGGGTTTCAGCCAGCGAGGCCATGGCGTGGATCGTGACATCCTGGATGGCGATCACCTCGCGGGTACGGCGTTGTACTTCCTGCTCCAGAAAATTGTTCTGATTGCGCAGGAAATCCGCAACGGCCTTGAGCTTGATCTGAGTCTCGACCCTGGCCATGAGCACCGGGGGAATGATCGGCTTGGTGACGTAATCCGCAGCGCCCAGGCTCAAGCCGCGAATCTCGTCCTCCGTGGCGGTCATGGAGGTCAGGAAAATGATCGGTATATGGCGAATGCGAGCGTCAAGCTTGAGCTGCCCGGCAACGTCATAACCGGACAGGCCCGGCATCATGATGTCCAGAAGGATCAGATCGGGAAGCGGGTCGGCCTGGAGAAGACGCAAGGCTTTCTCACCGCTGTTGGCGGCCTTGACCCGATATTTGTCCTTCAGCAACTCGGCGATCAACATCAGGTTGTCGGGGGTATCATCGACCACCAGAACGGTCGCTGATGGATAAACGCCCTGCATGCTATCCATGGAGGTTGGCTCCCTTGCCTGCCAATTCAGGAGTAGGCGTACTTACGCCAATCTGTTTCTGGCAAGCGTAGCTAGAAAAGCTGCAATCGCTAGGTGGAAATCGGTAGGTTGGTTCGAAGAGGCACTAAATCGAACGTCTGCTATTGGCCAATTCTGTTGAAAAAGTCGTTTTGTCCAAAATGCTCGAATATTGATGGGAGAAAACACCTCTTTTGCACGCTGCTACGTGAAATCCGAGTCCGGAAGCCTCTGCTGAAAAGCAACGATTTCAATCTCAGACGCGTACTTTTCTGCCGTGGAATCCAAGTCGGACTTTTTCAACACAATCGGCCGACTTCTGCCGGTCACGACAGGCAGAAACCGGCCACAAGCGGACGTTCGGGAATGGCAGCTAACGATCCCAAACGGGCATGAAACTTCGAAGCTTATACGCTTCAGCCTATCGAGAGAACCTTCAGATCCGGCCAGGTTGCGAGCCAGTTTTTTGAGCGAAGGCGGTTCAGATAGACCTGCCGTTTATCTGCCCGGAACTTCACCGTAGGTCGGACGACATGGTTAAAGAGATCGTCTAGGCCGAGTGGTGCCGCGACCTCGACCACACCCTCTACTCCAAGCCGTACTGCTACCCTGACCCCGCATTGCTTTGAGAAATACGAAACCCCCTGATTTCGAAAGAGATCGGGGGTTTTTGCTTTCTGGCCGCCCGGGGCCGTGTCGAAAAAGTGTCGAAGCCCCTAGAGCGCCCCAAGCGGATTGAGCCTTACCGCATCCTGCATCCAACGCCCGCTCGCCAAGCTGCGAGCCGCGCACTCAAGCAATACATGAGGACGGAAGGTTGAACCGCGGCTGTGTGTCGGTAACCGGCGTCGTCTAGGCTCAATTTCTAGGTCACATTCCATCTTGGAGACCGTTTTCCCGCAGGAGGACTGTACATGCACACCATGACTTTCACTCTCACCTTACCGACTGCCCTGCTGGCATTAGCCTGCAGTTTCGCCAGTCAGGCCCAGCAAACGGACATGACCTTTTTTGTCACCAGCCTCGGCATGGGCAAGGGCGCCGATCTAGGTGGTCTGAGCGGCGCCGATAGGCACTGCCAGACGCTGGCCTCCGCCGTCGGGGCGGGCCAGCACACCTGGCGTGCTTACCTCAGCACCAGTGCCGTCGGCGGTGCGGGGGCGGTCAATGCCCGTGATCGCATCGGCCAAGGCCCTTGGCAAAACGCCAAGGGGGTCGTCATCGCCCGCGACGTCGCGCAACTGCACGGCGACAACCAACTGACCAAGGAAACGGCGCTGGACGAACACGGGGCGCTGGTTAAGGGGCGCGGCGACACGCCGAACATGCACGACATCCTCACCGGCTCGCAGGCGGACGGAACTGCGTTCGCCGGCAGCGATGACCATACCTGCAGCAACTGGACCAGCAGCGGCGAAGGGACGGCCCAGGTCGGTCATCATGACCGAATAGGACTGCGTGACGATGCGGCGGCACGCTCGTGGAACTCCTCGCACCCCTCGCGTGGCTGCAGCAGCGAAGCCCTGGCCGGCTCGGGCGGGGCGGGGCTGCTGTACTGCTTTGCCGCAGAATGACGGGCGATGCCGCTGCGGGGTCGCAAGTTGCAGGCGGGTCAGGCCGAGTAGAGCGGCCGGGGTCGCCGCATTCCCAGGCACGGCGGATCAGTGCAGAAAGTCTGTGAAACCTCAGGGTCAGGTCTTGTCTTTTGCCATCGCTATTATGCAAAAGGCAAGACCTGACCCCGTATTGCTATCCTTGCACCAGACGGAGTATCCGCCAACGTACAGGATCGGCAACGATGATGGTCTGCACCTGCGAGAGCTGAATCATGGGCGCTGGCCTGGATGTTAAAAGTCGGAGCGAGAGACTACCAACCCAGCTGCGTTAATGTCTGCTTCTGGCCGAACTCTGCCGCTGCTGACCGGCAGCTATGGGTCGCCTTCTGCCGGTCGCGGTAGACTGAGATCGGCCAGAAGCAGGCAATGACGTATAACCACGAAACCAGTGACGTTCCACTCAGTTTCGATAACAGCTCTCAGACCAACAAATCGACAGTCTGCAACATGCGCCGATAAGGAGATTGCGCATGCCCCATCTCCAGGTGAATGGTTTCGATCAGACACTCCAGAAACCGCTCGGCCGCCGGCCGCAGGGGCTGCCCGCTTCGGCTGATGGCGCCCACCGAGGCACTGCCGACCGGCTCGCGCAGAGGCAAGGTGCACAAGCCTTCGCGCTGAGCACATATCTCCACCAGCGGCCAGGGAAAGATGCTTAACATGTCGGTTTCACGCAGCAAGCTCAAGATGATCGAGAGCGAATGGGCGAAATGCACATGCCCCTGCGTCGAAATCGTTCCATCTTGTTGCGAGGCCAGTATCCAGTCAGCCGACGCCAGGTCCTCCATGGTCCTGCTGTTCGACCGCGGGTGTTGCTGACGGGCCACCACCGCACAATCGGCCGTGAACAGCGGCAGATAGGTCAGGTCGGTGCTGGAAAACCGGGTATCAAGCCGTCCGATAAACAGATCGACGCTCGCATCCCGCAGCAGCGGACACGCGACCGATGAAAGCCCCTCATGCAATTCAAGCTGTACCTTTGGAAACAGCTGGCGAAAACGCACGACGGCTTTTGGCATGAGCGTCATCGCCAACCAGGGTGTCACGGCGACCGACAGGCACCCCTCCAGTTCCCCCTTGCAATCAGGCAATACCTGACGGGCACTGACCATCTGTGCCACCAGCAGACGTGCCTGAATCAACAACTTCTTGCCGAGCTCGGTAAACACAATCCCTGAGGTATTGCGGATCAGCAATTGTGTGGCGGTGTCTGCCTCCAGTTTCTGGATGGCCTTGGTAACCGCTGCCGGCGAAGTGTCGAGCCTTTTTGCCGCGCCGCGGATACTGCCCGCGTCGGCCACCGCCACGAGTGCATTGAGTTGATAGAACTTCATAGTGTCCGCCGATGTTAACCCTGGGTTGCCTTGTTCACTTTCGATTGCCTGTCAGCTGCTGCCTTGGCCCACTACTCTGGGGACCAACACCACCCGGGCTTCGAACCTCAGCAAAAGACCGTACCAGAAAAAGCCCAGGCACTTTGATGAAACGCATGATGCCGTAAGCCATCGTCGATTGTGGCCCTTGCGACAAATTGGTTTCTCCTCTTGGTCACCAAGGAAAAACACTGCCAATGACACAGTCCATCACGCTGTTAAAAGAGATTGAGCAGGAAATGCGCGAACTGCGCCACCAGATCCATGCCAACCCTGAACTCGGTTATCAGGAGGTCGAGACGAGTGATCTGGTAGCCGAACGTTTGATCAAATGGGGTTATGACGTGACGCGCGGTTTCGCCGAAACCGCGGTCATCGCCACGCTGAAAAAAGGCACCGGTTCGCGTGTGATCGGCATACGGGCTGACATGGACGCACTGCCGATTCTGGAAAAGACCGGGCTCCCCTATGCCAGCCGGATACCGGGCAAGATGCACGCGTGTGGCCATGACGGGCATACGGTCATGCTCCTCGCCGCCGCCTACGCCCTCGCCCATGGTCATCCGTTCGATGGTACCGTCCGCCTGATTTTCCAGCCGGCCGAAGAAGGTCTGGCCGGCGCCCGACGAATGATTCAGGAAGGCGTGCTGCAACAGTTCCCCTGCGATGCAGTGTTCGCTGCACACAACATGCCTGGCTACCCTGTCGGTAAACTCGGGTTCCGGGCCGGCCCCTTCATGGCCTCCGCCGACCAGGTCAATGTCACGATTCACGGAAAAGGCGGTCATGGCGCGATGCCGCATCTGAGCGTCGACCCCGTGGTGGTCTGCGCAAGCATCATCATGGCCTTGCAGACCATCGTCTCGCGCAATATTTCACCTCAGGAAATGAGCGTTATCACCGTCGGGGCCATTAACGCAGGCAAGGCGTCCAACGTGATCCCGGACAGCGCGCACATGCTGATTTCCGTCCGCTCACTGAACAACGCCGTCCGGGACCGCCTGGAGAGCCAGATAAAACACCTCATTCACGCCCAGGCGCAGGCATTCGGCGCGACAGCCGACATCGACTACAGTGCCGACTACCCCTTGCTGGTGAATGACGAAGAAATGACCCGGTTTGCCAGTCAGGTGGCCATCGACTGGCTCGGTGAGGACGAGGTGATGAACGACATCGTGCCCTTCAATGGCAGCGAGGATTTCGCCTACTTCCTGCAGCAATGCCCTGGCAGCTATCTGATCATCGGCAATGGCGACGGTGAAAAGAGCTGCATGGCTCACGACCCCCGCTACGACTTCAATGACGACATCCTGATTCGGGGCGCTGGATATTGGGTCAAGTTGACTGAGGCTTTCTTGCCACTCAACGCTTGAGCAAAGACCTGCCAAAACGAGAAAACCAATAAAAAACGAGGTCATCATGCAACTACGCAAACTTCAATCCATCACCCTGTTGTTCGGGCTGATCATCACCCCGTTATCGCAGGCAGAACCGGTGATCAAATTCGGCGTCGATCCTAGCTACCCGCCTTTCGAGCAAAAGCAGCCAGATGGCTCATTGAGTGGTTTCGATATCGATCTGGGCAATGCCCTTTGTGCCGAGTTGCGGGTCAAGTGTGTTTGGGTCGAGCAGCCCTTCGACAGCATGATCCCGGCGTTGAAGGCGAAAAAATTTGACGCCATCCTGTCTGCATTCAGCGCCACCGAGCCACGTCGCCAGCAGGTCGATTTCAGCCACAAGATCTACACCGCGCCGTCTTCTCTCGTTGCCAGAAAAAACTCCGGATTGCTGCCGACGGCAGAATCATTGAAGGGCAAGTCGGTTGGGGTGGTTCAAGGTTCGCTGCATGAGAGTTATGCCAAGTCGCAATGGGGCCGCCAGGGCGTCAATATCCTTTCCTACCAAACCCAGGACCAGGTGTTTTCAGACCTCATCAACGGACGCCTGGATGCATCGTTCCAGGCCTCGGTACAAGCCGACATCGGATTACTGCAAAAGCCTCAGGGCCAGGGCTTTGCCTTCGCCGGTGAGCCCATCACCGACAAAAGCATCATTGGCGATGGCGTCGCTATCGGTGTCCGGAAAAACGAGCCTGAGCTCAGAGAGCAACTGAACACGGCCATTGCCAGCATTCGCCAATCAGGCCAATACGACCAGATCGCGAAGCAGTACTTCAACTTCGATATTTACGGCGAATGAGGCAATCCCCATGAACGAAATGACACAACGCGGTGAATCTCGTTTTGCCATCCCCGTCAGCGACGAGACTGTACATGCCTTTCAAACTGATGGTGCAGTGTGCATCCGTAATGCGTTTACTGCGCAGCAAATCAGTGAGCTGACGCTAGGCATCGAGCGCAACCTTGCCCATCCCAGCCCTCGCGCAAAAGTAGCGAGCAGCCCTACGGACCCGGGATGGTTCTTCGAGGACTTTTGTAACTGGCAAGAGAATGCACACTATCGCGACTTCATCTTCAACTCTGCCATCGCCCCCATCGCGGCCGCCCTGCTGAACAGCCAACAGGTGCGCCTGCACCATGATCACTTGCTGGTGAAAGAGCCCAATACGCGTCAACGCACACCTTGGCACCAGGACCAGCCTTACTACAACATCACGGGTTCGGACACCGTGAGTTTCTGGATTCCAGTTGACCCCGTGCCCAGGGAATCAACCCTCGAATTCATCGCCGGCTCACACAAAGGCCCCTGGTTGATGCCTCGGTCCTTCATGGACAGCCAGGCCAAATGGTTTTCCGAGGGAACACTGGGCGAGCTACCGGATATTGAAAGCCATCGCGAGGACTTTCCGATTCTCGGATGGACGTTGTCGCCGGGGGACATGGTGTGTTTCAACATGTTGACCTTGCATGCCTCTGCTGGTGTGGGCGGGCATAACCGTCGCCGCGCGTTTTCAGTGAGGGTCATAGGCGATGACGTGCGGCATGCGCCGAGACCTTGGGCCACCTCCCCCGACTTTCCCGGGCTTAAAGATGCTCTGGCATCAGGTGTACCTATGGAACACAAGCTTTTTCCGACACTCTGGCATCGAGAAAGCAGAATGTCCGAGTGATAGGTTGATGATGCAGGATGGCTCAAAAAAAGGTTCTTCACGCAATTCCGGGGAGCACCGATACCTGTAGAAGCTGGCTAACGCTCGACCTCGTTGCTCGGTGGTGCACACGTTCCCCTGTAGGAGCTGCCGAAGGCTGCGATCTTTTGATCTTGCTTTTGCGATCTGGAGATTGCTGAAGATCAAGATCAAGATCAAGATCAAGATCAAGATCAAGATCAAGATCAAAAGATCGCAGCCTTCGGCAGCTCCTACAGATATTTCGTTATAGGTGTTCCCCCGGGATTCCCTGAAGTACCCAAAAAAAGCAGATGATGGCCGGCGTAATCCTGAGGTGTTTACCTTCACGAAAGGCCCGACACCTTTGCTCGCTGGCTGGTAGCCCCCCTCAATCCTCAGCCTGCGACAAAGGCCTGGCCACCTGCTCCAACGCTCGACGTTCTGCAGCCACCCCCCAAACCGCTTGCACCACCGCCGCCACACACATGAGTGCAGCGCCTGTCAGATAACCGATCAACAGGCTGCTGCGCTGCTGGGTCTGGATCAGTTGGCCAAACAACGTCGGCCCGATGATGCCGCCCAGGCCAGTGCCAAATGCGTAAAACACGGCGATGGCCAAGGCGCGGATTTCCAGTGGGAAGGTTTCCGACACGGTCAGGTAGGCCGAGCTGGCCGCAGCGGACGCGAAAAAGAAGATCACCATCCACACCGCGGCTTGCTGGGTGACATCCAGCCAACCCTGCTGGAAGGCATAGCCATTGAGCGCCAGCAACACCCCCGACATCGCGTAGGTGAAGCTGATCATCACGCGTCGGCCGATCACGTCGAACAGGCGCCCCAACAGCAGCGGCCCGCAGAAATTGCCCAGGGCCAAGGGCAATACATACCAACCGACATGCTCGACGGGCACCCGGTAAAAATCGGTGAGCACCAGCGCATAGGTGAAGAAGATCGCGTTGTAAAAGAAGGCCTGCGCGGTCAGCAGGGTCAGCCCCACCAGCGCGCGGCGGCGGAATCTGATGAACAGGGTATGGTAGATCTCCGCCAGCGGCGTATGGTCCCGCGCGTGCAGGCGCAGTGGTTTGCCGGTCACGGCCGGCAGTTCATGGCCTTGTTCGCGCAGACGCGCTTCGATGCCTTCGACGATGCTTCGTGCCTCATCGCGCCGACCGTGGATCAGCAGCCAGCGCGGGCTTTCCGGCAGCCACAGGCGCATCACCAGGATCACCAGGCCCAGCACTGCACCAATGCCGAAGCACAGGCGCCAGCCCAGATCGCCGCCGACCACATGCGGATCCAGCAACACGATCGCCCCGCCGGCGCCAAGCGCTGCGCCTAACCAGAATGTGCCGTTGATGGTCAGGTCGACCCAGCCACGATAGCGTGCCGGGGTGAATTCCTGGATGGTCGAATTGATCGCCGTGTATTCGCCGCCGATGCCCATGCCCGTGAGGAAGCGCAACAGCAGGAAGCTTTCCAGGTTGAAGGAGAACGCCGTGGCCGCCGTGGCACCTACATACAGCCATAACGTAACGAAGAACAGCTTGCGCCGCCCCAGGCGATCGGTCAGCCATCCGAACACCAAGGCGCCGAGCACTGCGCCAGCGATGTATATACCGCCGGCCAAGCCAATATCGAAGTTGCTCATGCGCAGGTCGGGGCTGTTTTTCAGCGCGCCGGACACCGAGCCGGCCAGTGTCACTTCCAGGCCGTCGAGCAACCAGGTGACGCCCAGCGCGACCACCAGCAGAGAGTGAAAGCGGCCCCACGGCAAGCGGTCCAGGCGTGCTGGAAGGTGGGTTTCGAATATCGCGCCGGGCTCGCGGCTATGCAGCTGTTGGTGAGTCATCGCTACAAGATGGTCATGTGCACTACCTTGTGAGTTAGGAGTCAGCCCCCGGACCGGGAGTTCAAAATTCCGCTGCAGGGCAGCACACAGTGGTGAACCCCTGGCAACCGAGCAGTGAACTGGCCAACAGCGCCTTCAAACCCATCGGCCTGGCAAAAAGATAACCCTGGGCCTGCCCTGCCCCTATTTCGCGCAGCAGGTCCAGCGTCGCTTCATCCTCGACGCCTTCGGCCACCACACTCAGGTCCAGCGATTCGGCCATCCGCACTATCGCCCGGACAATCGCGCGACTGCGGGAGCTGGTGGTCAGTTCGAGGATGAACGACTTGTCGATTTTCAATCCGCTGAAACGGTATTGATGCACATAGCTCAGGGATGAAAACCCTGCACCGAAATCATCGAGCACCACCGACATGCCGTTGTCCGCCAGTTGCTGCATGGTCTGTCGGGCAATCGCCGGCTCGGCGACCAGCGCCCCTTCGGTCAGTTCCAGGCAGATCCGTGACGGCGAGACGTGGTGCTGCGCCAACAGTGCCAGCACCTCACTGGCGAAGTCGGGACGCGTCATGCTGTAGCTGGAGCAATTGACGTGCACCGGCGGCCAATCGGCGTGCTCGGGCTGTGCGAGGATCGCTGCAATGCTGGCGAGCATGTACAGGTCCAGTCGACCGATCAGGCGCAAACCCTCGACATCCGGCAGGAACTCGCCCGGCGCAATCACCCGGCCGCCCGGCTGATGCCAGCGGATCAACGCTTCAAGGGCCAACAGCTCGCCGGTTTCGACGCTGACGATCGGCTGGAAATACGGCAGCAGTTCGTCAGTACGCTTGAGCGCGTTGCGCAAGGCCCCTTCTCGCTCGACCTGGTCCGAGACTTCACGGCGCACTTGCTGGTTGAACACCGCGTAGCTGTCGCGCCCGGCACTCTTGACCCGATACATCGCCGCATCGGCATCGCGCAGCAAGTCGGCGGGCTCGTGATGGAACTGACTGTCGGCGCTGACGATACCGATACTGCAGGACGAGAAAACTTCATGGCCATTGATGAAAAACGGCAGGTCGAACGCCATCAGGATCCGTTCGGCAATTTCGATCATCACCTCCAGCGGCGCCTCGGGAGCCAGCACCGAAAACTCGTCGCCCCCCAGGCGCGCCAGCATGTCGGTATCGCGCAGGCAACCACGTAAACGGTGGGCCGCCTGCATCAACAGCAAGTCGCCGAAATGGTGGCCGAGGCTGTCGTTCACCATCTTGAAGCGGTCGAGATCGATGAACATCACCGACAGGTGCCCGCCTTCGCTGCGGAACCGCGACCAGGCCCGATTGAGGCGCTGTTGCAGGTAGGTGCGATTCGCTAATCCGGTCAGCGCATCGTGGGAGTTCTCGTGCTGCAACTTGGCATTGGCGTGATCGAGTTCGCGGGTGCGGCTCTGCACCCGGGCTTCCAGCTGGAGGTTGGCGGCATGGATCGCTTCAGCGGCCGTGCGTCGCGACAACGCTGTGTCGATGTGCCGCGACACGAAAGTCAACAGCTCCTGGTCACGCTGGGTATAGCTCACCTGCGAGGTATAGCTTTGTACCGCCAGCACGCCTCGCACCACGTCGTCTTCGAACAATGGAATGCCCAGCCAGGAGTAGGAGCGCACAGACTCATGGGCAATTTCGATTTCACCGTGCGCGGACAATCGTTCAGCCTCGCCGGCGTCAATCAGGCAGGGTCGACGCTGACGGATCACGTACTCGGTCAAGCCCCGGCGCCCTCGCCGTGCCGCCGGGCGGGTCGTCTGCCGTTCATCCACATAATAAGGAAACGTCACTTCACCGGTCGCGTCGTCGAACAGGGCAATGTAGAAGTTCTGCGCGAACAGCAGTTCACCGACGATGCCATGCAAGGTCTGGAATAACTCGGCCATGTCGCCAGGCCGGCTCGACAGCTCGGCTATCTGGAACAGCGCGCTCTGCAGATGTTCGGCGCGCTCTCGGTCTGCCACTTCCTGCCTCAAGGCGTCGTTGAGTGCCGAAAGCTCCAGGGTACGACGCATCACCGTTTCTTCCAGGTCCTCCCGGTGCAGAATCCGGTCCAGCGCCATGGCCACGTGACGGGCTACCACCAGAAACAGCGCGCGGTCTTCGGCGCTGTAGATGCGAGAAACGTCGTAGACCTGCATTGCCAGCATGCCAAACACGTCATCCGAGGCATTTTTCAACGGTGCCCCCATCCAGAACTCGGGACGATCACCCACGCAGTAGAAACGGTTTTCGGCCTGAGCCGCGAGAATGCCGGCAGAGTCGATCAGCAACGGCTGGCCAGTGGTCAATACCTGGCCAGTCAACGACAGATGCGCTGGGTCAAGGTATTCGTAGTTCTCGGCCTCCAGGGCATCAGCGTCGATGATGTCGACGTAATACGGGTAGTCGATCTTGCCAGTGCGCGGGTTATACAGCGCGAGATAGAAATTCTCGGCGTCGATCAGGCTGGCCAGAAGCCGGTGAACCCCGACCAGAAACACTGACCGGTCACGGGTCGAACTGGCCAGATAGGTAATTTCATACAGCACACGCTGCGTGATCTGCGCGCGGGCAAGGGTATCGGTCTGGAGCTGAATGCCCAGGCGCTGGGCAAGTTCAGCGAGCGCCGGTTGCGCAGCATCGTCGACTGGCGCGAGTAGCCAACCCAGCACACTTTCGCCTCTACCGGTCGGCCAGCGATGCACGTTGCGGGCCCGGCAAAAGCCTTCAAACTCGTCATTCGCAACGCTTGAAGGCCACTGTACCCGTGGGTCGCCCTGGCCAACCCGATGCATCTGTTCACCGGCGCGGTAAAACACCCAGGCGCTTGTAGGGGCCCAGTTGCGCGCAGAATCCAGCAATTGTCCGATCGTGTCGTCGCCGCCGGCATTACCCGGGTTCTCTATGGGTTCAAGTGCGGCAACTTCGCACGTGCGCGATTGCCATGGGGAGCCGGTCAATGTACGAAAACTCATCAGCGCTCCCTGAGCCCAAAACTGCCGACACTCACTTACTGATTGCCAGCAATGTGCCGTAAAGCTTCCCGTTTAAAGCTTGTAGCGGTTTTTTTCAATGATTTTATGCAGTTTGGTGCCAGGGGCGACAAATTATCCGCTGCTTGTTGTCTGACGGGGCGGCGTGTGTGGCGGATTCAACCGGACGATGCAACTCACTGGATTCTGTGTAAGTGGGAGGAGCGTGGCCATTATTCGCCTTCGAGACAGGCCTTCGGCTCACTCGTCCCAATATGCGAAGAAACTGTCCTGCCAAGCCAATAACATCGAACCCGGGATACCTACTATAGGAACGGCACCTCTACCTGACAGGCAGGGGACAGTTACCTATACCGGATGCACATATTGCGCACCGCCGCACAAGCACGGACTGGACACAACAATGACAAAAATCGCCGAAATCCAAGACACCCCTTCACCAGCCTCTCCCTCGGCACCGGCCATCATCCGGTCGTCGGTGCGCCAGCATTCGATCAAGGTAGAGCTTTGCACACCCGCCGTCGGTGCCGAGCTCAGCAACGTTAGCCTGGTCGACGCAGCCCAGGATCCAGAATTGATCGCGCAAATCAGAGCCCTGTGGCTCAAGCACAAAGTGTTGTTCTTTCGCGACCAGAACATCACTCCAATGGAGCAACAGCACTTCGCCGCGCAATTCAGCGAACTGGAAGCCCATCCCCTGGCGCCGAGCCATCCGGAGGCGGACAAGTTGCTGATGCTGTACCGCAATCTCGATCCGAGCAAGCCCAAGAGCTATGTCGAAAAGGCCAGCCGCGAAAACCTCTGGCATGCCGATGTCACCTACAAGAAGGCGCCGCCCCGCGGCGCGGTATTGCGCTGCGAACTGGGTCCGGAGACCGGCGGCGACACCCTGTTTTCCAACATGGTGATGGCCTACGAAAAGTTGCCCGAAAGCATCAAGCAACGGATCGATGGCTTGTATGCAAAGCACAGTGCCGAGCAGACCTTTGGCGCCCAGTTGCCACGCGAAGAACGTCACGCGATGGCCCTGAAGACCCCCGGCGCTGAACACCCGGTTGTGCTTATCCATCCTGAGACGGGCGAAAAGGTGTTGTTCGTCAACTCGGCGTTCACTACCCATTTCTCGAATTTCTTCAACTTCGAGGACGTACGTTACGGCCAGGACTTCATGCCCGAGGCTCATCATTTGATGAACTACCTGATCTCCCAAGCCGCCATTCCGGAATATCAGGTACGCCTGAAGTGGCGCACCAACACGGTTGCCATGTGGGACAACCTGCAAGTTCAGCACTACGCGGTAGCTGACTACGGCAATGCGCCGAGAAAAATGCTGCGCGCCACCCTCGTGGGTACCCCGCTCGTCTGATCCAAACGGTTCCCTCCGGGGAAATTCAGGACACCCGACCGACCATCTGAGTCAGTCGGGTAACCCTGGTCGCTCACAATTGTTCGATCTCAAACAAAACAATGGAGACACCTATGCTCTACGAACACGTCGACACCGCCGTCATCGATGGCGAATCCCTGCCGTGGATTCCCTTTACGCCTTATGCCGAAAACGTCCTGCTGAAGTACTACAAGCTTGACCCGATCCGTGGTGAATGGATCGTCATGATGAAGGCGCCGCTGGACATGCAATTGCCCAAGCACCACCACACCGGGACGGTGATGGTCTACACCATCGAAGGCCAGTGGAAATACAAGGAACATGACTGGATCGCCGGCCCCGGCAGCATCGTCTACGAGACGGCCGCGTCGACTCACACCCCTGAAGTCGTCAGCACAGGCAGCGCAGACGGGTATTCGCTCATGCTGGTTCAAGTCACTGGCGATCTGGCGTTCCTGGACGGCAACGACAACATCGTCGCGCTGGAAAACTGGAAGACGGGGTTGCAACGTTATCTAGCTTATTGCGAGCAGCATGACATCGCGCCAAAAGACCTCACGGCATTCAACTGATCCGAGTTCCAGGAAAACGCCCGGCATCCCTCGATTCATGGGGGTGCCGGGACAGTAACCTGATCGCCAAAATCCAGGGGAGGAAAACAGGCTGTCCCGGTTCGCGGTTTTGACGCGGAGTCTGACAGAGGGCCCTGGCCGCCTGTCCGCTCCCCGATCAAAGACGTACGAACGGAGTGATGTCATGCATGGTTTGATGATGCACAAGCAGCTATTGATCTCCTCGCTCATAGAGCACGCCGACCGCCATCATGGCGATACGCAGATCGTGTCCCGCCGGGTGGAGGGCGATATCCATCGCTACACCTTCCGGGACTGCCACCGTCGCGCGCGCCAGATGGCCAGCGCGCTGACCAGCCTGGGTGTCCAGCCCGCCGACCGGATCGGTACGCTGGCATGGAACGGCTATCGTCACCTGGAGTTGTACTACGGCGTGTCCGGCATGGGTGCCATCGTGCATACCATCAACCCTCGCCTGCATGAAGACCAGGTCGCCTACATCGCCAATCATGCCGAGGATCAGTACATCTTCTTCGACATGACCTTCCTGCCGTTGATCAAGGTCATCGCTGGCCGCTGCAATACGGTCAAGGCGTTTATCGCCATGACCGATCACACCCACATGCCGAAAGACGTCGGCATCGATAATTTGCTTTGTTATGAAGATCTGCTTCAACAGGGATCTGCCGACTACGTCTGGCCGATTCTCGACGAGGATGCCGCCAGTACGCTCTGCTACACATCCGGCACCACGGGCAACCCGAAAGGAGTCTTGTACAGTCATCGCTCATCGCTGCTGCACACCTATGCCGCCGCGCTGCCTGATGCACTGAACTGTTCGGCGCGCGACGTGATCCTGCCGGTTGTGCCAATGTTTCATGTCAATGCCTGGGGACTTCCGTACATCGCGTGCATGGTCGGGGCCAAGCTGGTGCTTCCCGGACCTGCGCTGGACGGCAAATCGCTGTTCGATTTGCTCGAAGCCGAGCAGGTGACTCTGTCCGCCGGCGTACCTACGGTCTGGCAAGGCCTTCTGGGGCATCTGGAAGAAACAGGCCAGCCTTTCTCCAGCATGAAGCGCACCATCATTGGTGGCGCAGCCTGTCCCACGGCGATGCTGCACAAGTTTCAGGAAATCTACGGCGTAGCGGTATTGCACGTCTGGGGGATGACGGAACTGAGCCCGATCGGAACCATTGGCACCCTGAAGGCCAGGCACCTTGATATGTCCCCGGCAGAGCGCCATGCCGTGCAATCCAAACAAGGCCGGACAGTGTTTGGCGTCGACATGAAGATCGTTGGCGCGGATGGACTGGAATTGCCTTGGGACGGCGCGACATCGGGTGACCTGATGGTGCGTGGCCCCTGGGTGGTACGCGACTATTTCAGAAACGAAGGTGACTGTTCACCGCTGCTCGAGCACGCAGGCCAGACCTGGTTCCCGACCGGCGATGTGGCGACCATCGATGTCGATGGCTTCATGCAGATCACCGACCGCAGCAAGGATGTGATCAAGTCGGGTGGAGAGTGGATTGGCTCCATCGACCTGGAGAACATTGCGATGAGCCATCCGTCAGTCTCTCAGGCGGCATGCGTCGCCGCCAAACACGCGAAATGGGATGAACGCCCTTTGCTGATCATCGTCAGGAAAGCGCAGACAGCCCTGACACGGGAAGAACTGCTGGCCTTTTATGAAGGCAAGATCGCGAAGTGGTGGACGCCGGATGATGTGGTCTTCGTCGACACGATTCCACTGGGCGCTACGGGCAAGGTCCTGAAGAACCGTCTGCGCGAGCAGTTCGGCGATCATCTGCTGGTCAAGGTTGTCGACTGAGCGTAGTGGGGAAACAATTCAGCCCTGTCCATGTGCAATGGCAGGGCTGACGTTGCGGCAGACGCCGGTACCGTGCACCGATGGTATCAAGGGGCTAAGCGTGCCTCTTGCTCACACGCCCTGTCGCTGGACACCAACTGCTCGAGAAACTCCAGAAGCAATTCGTTGACCTGAGCGGGGCTTTCTTCTGCGGCGCTATGGCCCACACCGGGTAGCAGGACCTTTTTACGCAGTGCGGGTAGATAGGCGTCCATCTGGTCGTAGAGGCCACGGATTTCGACCGGTTCCAGGGAGGGGTCGGCAGCGCCACCGATGAATAGGCTCGGCTGGCTTACCTTCGCACCGTCGAGAAACGCGGTAATCTCCCAGTTCCGGTCACGACAGCGGTAGTAATTCAGGGCACCGGTAAACCCCGTGCGCGTGTACTCGGCGATGTAGTAATCAAGCGACTGCGGGCTCAACCAGGACGGAAACTCCCCCTTGGGCTCGGTAAAGGCATTGAGAATGGGTTCACCGGCTTCAACGAACAGACGCCAGCGTTCGGCACCGACGGCGCTACCGGAGATCGAGTAATAAACGCTGCTCAAGGTCTTGCGCGGATCACTGGCCAACTCGCGATCCGGCTTGTCGAGCTGCTGGAAATACAGGTGGTGGTAGACCCTTCCTTTCGCCATGACCTGCAGACCCACGGTTGGTTTGACCTTGCCGCGCGGCGGTACCGGTGTATTGAGCATCACCAGGCCGTGGAACAAATCCGGTCGCAGCATGGCCGCCGCCTGGGCCACCCAGGCGCCCAGGTCATGTCCAATGATTACCGCGGACGTTTCGCCCAGGGCCGCCATCAAACCCACCATGTCGCCGACAGCCTGGCTCATGTCATAGGCTTCGATGGCATCGGGTCGATCGGTTTGGCCAAACCCCCGTTGATCCGGGACGACGACTCGATAGCCGGCCTCGGCCAATGCCACGATCTGGCGGCGCCACATGTACCAAAGGTAAGGAAAACCATGCAGAAGGATGACGAGCGGGCCCTCTCCCTCGTCGATGTAATGCATGCGGATGCCGTTGAGTTCGGCAAAGCAATGGCTGAATACATCAGGATCGTCGGCATCCACCTGCGCCATTGCAGCGAGCGGCTGACCGATACGCATTGAAGTGCGCGTATCCATTATCTACCTCCATTTTATCAGTTGTGGGCCTGAAGGTAGCTCTGACAGGGTGCCCCGCACTAAGCTTCACAGGACACAATCTTGTGAAATTGGGACAGGTCAAAAGCCAGTAGCATTGTTTCTGCCGCCGCCACCCATGGCCCGCCGGCAGTGTCCCAATATGCTAAGAAATTATCCCGCCATGCCCATGCCGCCGCGCTGGTGCTCCCTAAGATGGGACCGCGCTTCCTGCTCTGCAATGCGCCAGACCAGGTTGAAGATCGCTTGCGTTATCAGTACTTCCACACACGCCGTCTTCTCGCTCAATACATCTTCGATGAAAAAAGAAATGCCGCCATCGGCCGAGGGAGATCCTACTCATGCCCAAGCTTGTTCGCGCCGCCGTCTTGACCAAATACCTGGAAGTCACCCAGGACTTGGGATTCAACCCACGCGACGTCCTGGCAGTTGCCGGCCTGATAAAGGCTCAGCTGCAAGCCCCCGAATACCGCATTCCGATCGACGCCGCCGTGCGCCTGCTGGAAGATTCGGCCTCCGCCAGCGGTTGCCAGACCTTCGGCTTGAGCATGGCCGAGTCGCGCCAGCTTTCGGACCTCGGCGTGGTCAGCCTGTTGCTCAGCCAACAGCGCACCCTGCGCGAAGCCTTGCAGGTGATGGAGCGCTACCGTCATCTGATGAACGATTCCCTGGGAATTTTCGTTGAAGAGGCCGGCAGGACGGTGATCATTCGTGCAGAGATGGTTACCGAATCCCTGCTGCCCATTCGCCAGGCCACGGAGTTGGTCATTGGCGTGCTGTTTCGCCTGTGCTCGACACTGCTCGGCTCCCAGTGGCGCCCCTACAGCGTCAACTTCATACACCAGCCACCCGACAGTCTGAACCTGCATCGGCGCCTGTTCGGCTGCAATCTGGAGTTCGGCAGCGAGTTCAACGGCATCGTTTGCTCCGACGCCAGTCTCGATATGATCAACCCCAATGCCGACCCGGCCATGGCCCGTTATGCCCAAGACTACATCGACTCTCTACAAGGTGATGAAAGTACTTCGATGCTGTTCGAGGCGCGCAAGGCCATCTACCTGTTGTTGCCCATGGGGCGCGCCACCATCGAGCAAATCGCCCTGTCACAGGGCATGAACGTGCGCACCTTTCAGCGTCGTCTGCAGGACAACGGCTGTGCCTTCAACGACCTGGTCAACGACGTGCGCCGTGACCTGGCGCTGCGTTATCTGGAAAACCCGAACCACTCGTTGAGCCGCATCGCCGACATGTTCGGTTTCTCCATGGCCAGCTCCTTTACCCGCTGGTTCATCAACCAGTTCGGCATGCCACCGGCGGCGTGGCGTAGCGCGCAGAAACAGTCTGGTCTTTGCGCAGTGAGTGCCGCCGCCCCCAAACCTTTCTGAGCCCACGGGTACAAAGGGTTTTCACGCGATCCCTGGAAACACAGAAACACTAACGCCGATTTGCCTGATGATGTTCGTGCAAACAAACACATCTGACAAATCGGCGTTTTTTTTTGCGTGGTATGAATACTGCGAATTGATTTTCATGAAAGCCAGCGCGGGTTTCCCGATCATTGGTGATGAACCAAAAAAAACGGCGACTGCTGGTACAGACGCCGCAAAAGCGCGAGGTTGGAACACAATCCCTGTAGGAGCGAGCTTGCTCGCGATGAGGGAGTGTCAGTCGACATCAATGCTGAATGTCAGACCGCTATCGTCGGAACGCCGCCCGGAGCAAGCTCGCTCCCACAGGTTTTGTGTCTGGCTGAGACTAGAGCCCCCAGCGCAGCAACAGCAGCACCAGCACCACCAGGAACACCGTCTCACCGACCATCAGCAGAATCGGCTTGATCCCGACCGCCGCCAACTCCTTGAGTCGGGTCTTCATGCCCAGGGCACTGATGGAAATCACCAGGCACCAGCGCGACAACTCATTGACCCCGCCTTGCACCGCCGGCGCGATCCAGCCGGTGCTGTTGATGCAGGCCAGGATCAGAAATCCCACGGCGAACCATGGCAGCAGTGGCGGACGTTTGCCGGTCGGGTCGGCGCCTTGCATGCGGGTGATCATGGCCGCGGTGACGATCACCGGCAGGAGCATGGCAACTCGCATCAGCTTGACCACGGTGGCGGTGTCACCGGTCTCGGTCGACATGCCGTAGCCGGCACCGACCACTTGGGCGACGTCGTGGATAGTGGCCCCGAGGAACACCCCAGCCACTTGCGGTGAAAGCGATAACCAGTTGGCAATCATTGGATAGACGATCATCGCCAGGGTCGACAATGCTGACACGCCGATCACCGTGAACAAGGTCGCGCGCTCTTTCCGGGGATGGTTCGGCAACGCCGCCGCCAGCGCCAAGGCTGCCGAAGCGCCGCAGATCGCCGTGGCGCCACCGGTGAGCATGCCGAACAGCCGCGAGAAGCCCAGAAACTTCGCGGCGATCACAGACACGCTGATGGTCACCACCACCAGGATCACCACCAGCGCTATCGGCTTCCAGCCCAGCGCCGCCATTTGCTCCAGGGTGATGCGCATGCCCAGCAGCGCCACGCCAATGCGCAACACCGTGCGGGCGGTGAACTCGACGCCGACTTTGCAGGGGCCGTCGTCGGCGAGAAAATTCAGGGCCATGCCCAACAACAAGGCGAACAGCATGACCGGTGCGCCGTAGTGCTCGGACAAAAACGACGCGGCGGCGGCCACGATCAGGCTGACGATAAATCCCGGTGCCAGTTCGCGCGTGCGACTGTGGATGCGGGTGAGAGCAATGGCACTCATGGCGCGGATTCCTCAGAAAGGGTGGCAATGAACGCCTGGCCGTCGATGATCTCGACCGGGTAGTTATTGACGTTGAGTTGGGTGAAAGTGAGCAGATAGCCGCTCTGTACAGGGCCCCCGGCCTGCGGTTTTTTTGCCGGCAGGCACTGGAGTGCGTCGGGTCATGCCGGTTGCCGCTCGCGATCACTTTCGCTCGCCGGTGAGGCAATCGGCCACAGCTGCTGACTCGATGCTGCAAGAGCGAGGTAACCGACGACTCACAACTTCACCTCTAACGCGGCGCCACCAATGGGGCTGGTGACTCTCTCACCCTGTAGCCGGGCAATATCTTTTTGGTAATGACACTTGGCATAAAAGAACACCGCCGCCGCCGCGAGGCTGACCAGGGGTACCAATTGAAACGCCGCATGCAGGCCGATCAGGTCGGACACCCGACCGGTAAGGAACGGTCCCGGTGCCAGGCCCAGCAGGTTGTTGGCCAGGGTCAGCGTGGCGAACGCCGTGCCGTGCACCGAGTAATGGGTCAGGTTGGCCACCATCGCTCCGCTAGGGCCGGTGGTGCCCGTGGCAATCAGCATGCCCAGGCAGATCAGCAGCAGTTGCACGGGACCTGCCTGTAACGAGAACGCTGCCGACAGCAACAGGCAACTGCCCAGGCAAAACGCGATGGCCAGGCTGACCTTGCGCTCCGGCGAATGCCGACACAGCCGATCACTCAACATGCCGCACAGAATCATCCCCACACCGCTACACAACACGATGAGCGCCGCCATACCGCCGGCCTTGTCCGTCGGCATGTCGTAGTAGCGGTTGAGGTAGCTGGGAATCCACACCATGACCGTTCCGCCGACGAACAACTGCAAACCGCTGGCGATGTAAGTCGCCACCACCGAACGGCTGGACCAGAGCGTGCGCAGCGGACGCTTGACCACGGCAGCCGTCTTGTTCGCGATCTGCGCGGCACGCTGTGGAGCAATCCGTGCTTCCTTGACGATGAGCGGATAGAACACGGCAAGCACCAGACCAAACAATGCCATGCCGGCGAACGACCAGCGCCAGCCCAGCTTGGCGGCAATCGCGCCGCCCAGGGCCATGCCCAGCACAGCGCCGAACAAGCCGCCGGCCATGAAGGCACTGGCGAGGGTGGCGCGCATGTGTTTAGGAAACACCGAAATCACCACCGCAATGCCCACGCTGCCGTAGGCGGCTTCGCCGACGCCGACCATGAACCGGGCGATAAACATCTGCTGGTAGTCCTGCGCCAGGGCGCAGCCCAGGGTGGCCACGCTCCACAGCAGCGCCATCGATGCCAGGCTCTTGACCCGGCCGAAGCGGTCAGCCATCAACGACAGGGGAAACGTCAGCAGGCCGACCATCAGGGCGACGATGCCACTGAGCAGACCGAGCTGGCCGTCGCTCAGCGACCATTCACTCTTGAGCAGCGGGAACACCGCGTTCAGTACCTGACGCGACATGTAATCGGAAATCAACAGGCCGAACGTCAGCGCGAAGACAATCCAGGCATATTTACGCGCAACGCCGACGCAAACTGCGTCGTCATCGTCTGCGGCGATTGGGTGAAAGGCCATGCAGCCTCCTCAATGTCTTTGTTTTATTGTTGTTATCAAGCGTGTAGCCGCTACGGCTTACGAAAGTGACTGCAATGCCCACACGCGTGAGTATCCTCATGACCAAGGGCCGAGCTGCTGAACCGCAGTAGGTTCCAGCGCGTATCCATTACCTTGCGCTCTCTATTTTCAGAAGCCTGAAGGTAGCTCTGACGGCGCATCCTGCACTAAGCTTCGCAGGACACAATCTTGCGAAATTGGGACAGGAGGGAAAGCATGTATACCCTGACGCGCAGTGCCAGCCTTACCAACTATGAACAGGTTGCCCGTTCAGTGGGGCTCGATCCTTTTCGTATGCTGCGCATAGCCAGGCTGCCGGCCAGTGCCCTCGACGATCCGAATATCATGATCAGTAGCGATTCGGTCGGGTGGCTGCTGGAGGAGTCAGCCCGATTGTCCGGTCAGGAGGCTTTCGGTCTGCTGCTCGCCGAAAAGAGACACCTTTCCAACTTTGGCATGCTGGCGCTGCTTATCCGCGAAGAGCCAACACTGCGCACCGCCTTGCAATCTTGCTTTCGCTATACGCGACTGCATAACGCCGGTGTGCAATTGTGGCTTGAGGATGTGGGCGATCTGACCCTGCTGCATGTAGGTGTGAACATGCAGGGCCATCATGGCGTCTGGCGCCAGGCGATTGAACAGGCAACCGGAATTATCCTGCGCACGTTGTGCATTCTGAGCGGCTATACCTTCCGGCCTGTAAGGGTCAGTTTTACTCACGAGCCCCCCTCCAGCCTTCAAGTACACCACCGTGTGTTGGGAACCGCGATCGAGTTCTCTCAGGAATTCAATGCCATCGTTTGCCGCTGGCGCGATCTGGATATGGCCATACCTGAGGCGGACCCGGCGCTGCATCGCGAAGTGAAGCGATCGCTGGACATGCAGTTGGCTAACCTGCGCGACGAGCCGACGCAGCGGGTACGTCAGATCGTCAAGATGCTGCTGCCAAGCGGACTGTGTTCTGTCGATGCGGTTGCCCAGCATCTTGGCATGCATCGACGCACCCTTAACCGCCACCTGGCAACTGAGGGTGAGAGTGTCACAACGATCATCAATGCCGTACGCGCTGAACTCGCCGAGGAGTATCTGGCCAACAGCAAACGCCGATTGTATGAGGTCGCCGAACTGCTAGGCTTTTCCTCTGCCGGCGACTTTTCCCGCTGGTTCCGCAGCCAGTTTGGCAAGACACCTTCGGCTTGGGCCGCCTCCTACAGAGAGAGCAAGGCGACACCCGAGCCCCTATCGCCTGAATAAATAGAACGAGAGGTTCGGGTGGCCGACTCACTAGCCTGCTGGCCGGGCACCTTGCCTGAACCTGTCACCTCTTCGACGTATCTGACGTTACCCATTGCGCCGCAACTCACTTGCAGCGTCCCGACATGCCAACAAACTGTCCTGCAATGCACAGGGTGGCGACACCATATGGGCCAACATGGTGCTGGCTTATGACAGCCTGCCAACAGACGTGAAGCAGGAAATCGACAGCCTGATTGCCACAGGTAGTGGGTCTGGATGCGGCTCAACCAACCCCCCACTTTTCAACGACGTTGAACGTATCAGTCGTCGTTGTCATCGCGATCGCGGTAGCGACGGTGATCGCGCTCGTAGTCACGACGATCATAGTCACGGTAATAACCTCGATCATCGTCCCCTCTTTGGTCGTAGCCACGTCGATGATCATGATCGTGATATCGACCGTACCTTTCTCCGTCATCCCAGTGCGGGCCGCAGCCTCCCAACAAGACGGCGCTGGAAATGGCCACGATCAAGAGTACTGCGCGATTCATATGAACGTCCTAAACGTCGGAAGTATGGAATGGTTACAACTATGACCATTCAGTAACTCAATGATTCCTCTGGGAAATACAAACAAGTGATGGTCGCTCCCGGCTACCGCGCCATCGAACGCATCAGCCTGCTGAGGCAATCACAGCCACCCTGCCCGCAGAGACAGCCAGAGCCTGTCATCAATAGCCAAGGGACTGTCGTCAAATGAAAAGCGCCCCTGATGCGGGGGCTATTTAATGACAGCACTGAAAAAGTCTCTGGTGATCGAGCGGACGTAAGCGACTGCTCTGCCTGAGTCACGAGTTGCCTGGTACGCCAGGCAGGAGAATAACAATATGAAATTCGTGAAAAGTCTTCTGGCTGCCGTACCCCTCATGGCGCTGGCCATCGATGCCCAGGCCTATGTATCGAGCCAGGAAGCCGCCCGGCTGGGCACCAGCCTGACGTGGGTGGGTGCCGAAAAGGCCGGTAATGCCGATGGTTCCATTCCGCCCTACAACGGTGGCCTGACCACTGCCCCCGCAAGCTTCAAGGCCGGCGACAGCATGCGCCCGGACCCCTTTGCCCACGAAAAACCCCTGCTGGTGATCAATGGCAAGAATGTCGAGTCGTACAAAGGCATGCTGACCGCCACCACCGTAGCGTTGGCCAGGCGTTACCCCGGCTTTCGCATCGATGTGTATCCGACCCACCGCACTGCATCGCTCCCGCAGGCGGTACTGGACAATAGCCGCAGGAATGCCACTGCCGCCAGGTCCCTGAACGGCGGGATCGCCATCGACAATGTGATGCCCGGCGTGCCGTTCCCGATCCCGCAATCAGGCGCTGAAGCGATGTGGAACTTCCTGCTGCGCTACCAGGGTGTCAACATCCATTCCAAGTACGACTCCTGGAGCGTCGACACGGCGGGCGTACCGAGTCTGGCGGTCACCGGCGAGGCATTCGTCTCCTTCCCGATTTACGAGAACATGTCCAAGCCCTTCAACAGCTCCGACATTTACTATCAGTTGAAACTGTCCTATACCGGCCCCGCGCGCCGGGCCGGCGAGTCGATCATGCTCAAGAACGCCACCAACCCGACGCAGTTTCCTGGCCGGGCCTGGCAGTACATGCCTGCCCAGCGCCGCGTCAAACAGATCTCGATCCTGGCCTACGACACACCCAACCCCGGTACCGCCCGTGCACTCGAACTGTACGACTGGACGCTGGTGGGCAAGAAAGAAATGATCGTGCCCTACAACACCTACAAGCTGACCTACGCTCGCAGTGCCAAATCGCTGACCACGCCAAACTTCATCTCGCCGGATTTCGTACGCTGGGAAAAACACCGGGTCTACGTCGTGGAAGGCAACCTCAAGCCCGGTGCAAACCACATCTACCAGAAGCGCCGCTTTTACCTGGACGAAGACACCTGGGCCGCTGTGGCCTCCGATCAGTACGACACCAGTGGCCAGCTATACCGTGGCTCCTTCGCTTTCTTCAGCCAGAGCTATGACCAACAGGTCCCGGACGCCACCCCTTTCATGACGTACGACTTGTCGAAAGGCACCTATAACATCAATGGCGTGGTGGGCCCTCATGGCGGCATCCGCTACATCGAGCCGCTATCGACGGCGCAGTGGGTGCCAGAGTCCATGGCGGGCACCGGTATTCGCTAGGTTGGACCAACGCCCGGTCATGCACGATCGATAAATCACAAAGCCCCGGTTCGAAAAAAACCAGGGCTTGAGATTTCGGGTGCGTCGAGGCTGTGGGCCTGAGCCCGCTTCAGCGCCTGACCGGCGGGATTTTCCTGCCGGCCGACGATAGTGAAATATCAGTTACCCGCAGTCGTCATGGAGACAGGCATCTAGCGCTTCCCCTTCATGCAGACGACGGAAAGATAAGCACCCCAAAGAACACCACACAAGGCAAGTATGAGCTCCGGATTGAAAATGTTCTGATCGGCCGGCGCTACCAGGATTTCGCTATATAGGCACAAGGCGCCCGCGATCAAGGCTAGAAAGTATCCGGTCCGGGCTCTGGTCCGTCGCAGCAACAGAACCTTTTTCAGCCCCTCGTCTTTCCATTCTTGAGGGGGTATGCAATGGATCTCCTCCAGCAGCACCACACCCCACAGCAACGCGCACAACCAATAGCCTATCATCATGATTTCCTCCAGTTAGAACATTAATTCAACAGGTAGAACATTAATTCAACATGAATTCAGTGCGCACTCCGCACTCAACTTACGAAGATCGTTTCCAGATTCTTTTCTGACTTGTGCAATTTCATTTTCTGAAGCAGGCGAGAAAGTTCGAGCAGCTGCCTGGGACGGCGATGCAGGACCATGGTCGGGGAGCCCGAGTGGAGCACGCCCGGTCTCGTTGCCAGTGGTCGCATCCCGCTGGACCACTTCAGCGGTGTCGAAGTCATACTCCCAGTGGCCTGCCTCATTCCACTTGTGGAGAAAGTAGGTATAAAACGGCACAAACAATCCCTGGTCCGGCTCAGCGTATTGCAGCCCGAACACATACTCAGGCTGCTCCTTCATTTCACGACCGCTATGGCAATGCTGGACCCAGGCAAGATCATCGAGAACGACAACCTTCCAGAACGGGTCGTGGTCGTAGAACTTCAGCGAAACTTTCTTGCCGCTTCTGCGGCACTCGTTCAGGAACGCAATGCTGGCGGCAAGTTCCTGTTGAAAGGTCGAGGTCGTAATGTTTTCCGCAAGTGAGTCGACTCGCTTGCGCGCCGCTACGCCAAGTGGATTGAGCAACATGACGCGGATTTCATACGCCGTCGTGAAGACCTCCTTCAACAGGCTATTGGGGGCGATCAGGGTTTCGTACCCCGTGAGCGAAAGGATGGAGGCGTCGCGCGCCGCCGGTAAAGAGCGGACCAGATTCCGTTCCTGAAGGGTCGAAAGCCATCCCTTGCGCGGATGCCTGGTGAAGAGCAGCGAAGCCATCTTCGCGCTTGTCAGGCGATGGCGGTTGTCCCATGCGCGTTTGCACAGATAGAACAGAACCATCAAGGTTGAAGCCAGCACGATTTCTGTCGCAAGCAGCAGATTCGCGTTCAACTCCACGCGTGGCCACCATACATAGAGGATGTACCGCGCGGCATCCGGCGTGGCAAACGCGATGGCCATCGCGAGCAAGGTGATGACGCCATGTGACATGACCTGGCGCAGCACGGCTAGAAAGTCGTGTTCTTTACTGATTGGTTCCATGGGGTACTGCTCCCATTTGGTGATGATTGCCAGCAGGAAAAATCTTCTGGTAACAGGTACTTGGCTAAACGCTCCAACATGCGGCGCATGATGGCCAGTTCATGGTTCTTGTCGTAGAACGCGTAGGCACCCGCTTTTGTGAAGTACTTCCAATGTGCCGGAGCAGCGCAATTGCTGACCACGATGACTTTTGTCAGCGGATACTCGGCCGCGACCACACGCAATACTTCCATGCCCTGACCGTCGCCGAGGTTGACGTCCAGCAAGACGACATCGGGCGGTTCACGCCGGATGGCGACGATGGCGGCCGTTGCGCGGTGGAACACCCCGGCAAGCGACAGGCCAGCGATCCGTGGCGACATCGTGCGCCGCAGTGCTGGCACGACGTTCGAATCCTCAACGACAAACAGGCGCAAAGGGCCTGAATCTCTGGCTGGCATCAGTGCAGTCAATGGTTCTGTGCTGGTGACCTGCATGATTTCACCTCTCTTTTTTGACATAGCTGTACAAGACGCTGACGAAGACAACTCCATTCAGCGGACTAAATCTTGCGCAGGGGTAATATGCTCAAGTAGATCGGAACCGACTATCGACGTTAGCAGGACTTCTTTGTGGAGATATCGGCCAAGCGCTTGTAGTGATTCCACTACAAGCAGGCTGGATCGGGTGACGGGGCGTTCTAACTCAACAGGCCGTTTTCGAGCGCATAGCGGGCCAGTTTCGCGTTGCTGTCCATCCCGGTTTTTTCCAGGATGCGTGCCCGGTACGTCGTGACGGTACTCGGGCTCAAGTGCAATATCTGCGCGATGCGGACAATTCGCTCGCCTGAAGCGAGGAGTTTCAGGACTTCAAGTTCCCGGTCGGATAGCGCTTCGTGGAGTGCCCCGTCGCTTCTACCGATAGCGTTGACCAGTTTTTCTGCCAGCTCAGGACTGACGTGCTTGCCACCTGAGGCCACCTTGCGAACCGCCGCCACCAAGGTGGCTGCGGAAATATCCTTGGTGAGGTATCCCGCTGCGCCGTGCTTGATTGCGCGTAATGCATAGGCCTCGACCGAATGCATGCTCAACATCAGAATCGCGAGCTTGGGCTTCTCTGCACGCATGAGCTTGAGGAGTTGGAGGCCGGTTTTATCGGGCAGTTGAATATCTACCAGCGCCACGTCGAAATCCTGCTCCCGGACCAGGCGCATGGCGTCTTGTGCCGTCTCTGCTTCGCCCGTTACGTCGATCTCGCCGGCAGTCTCCAGCATGCGTCGCACGCCGTTACGCACGATGCTGTGATCATCCACCAGCAAGACTCTGATTTTTTGGTCAATCATCTGTATTTTCCATTCGCACCCGCAAGGCCCTGGCCGTATCGTGTCTCGATGTACAGATGATGTTGAACCCGCCGGCACAGTGGCGCGCACTCATGCATTCCCACACTAACCCTGCGGCCAGCGGCCAGCAAGCCATGGAGTCTGCTGCAGAGTTTGACGTTAGCAGGCGCAGAGCACACTTGCACTTTTGCCTCAGGCGTTAGCACTCACTTCTCGGGAATGCGGGTGCAGGCGGTTGGAATGGCCTGTTCCCGGCCAACTTCCCCAGGATCCGGGGCATTGCGCCAACCTTGCTAATATTTCGTAAGCCAACGCTCAGTCTTCAGCATGGTCAATACTGCAATACCGGCTCCTGCGTAACGCCTTGCGCGTGTCATCCATTTTGACTGGACATAGACATGGCCACAGTAACGACACCCATCGAAGTATTCGACATGAAGACGTTGCTGACAGCGCTGAAGGCGTTGCGCAATGGTAACTTCACCACGCGTATGCCGGATCACTGGACCGGCATGCCGGGCAAGATCGCCGACACGCTCAACGAGATCATCGACATGGCAGCCGATACTGCCACCGAATTCGAACGCGTGGCGCGACTGATCGGCAAGCAGGGCAAGGTCGATGAGCGTATTCATTTGCCGATGATGAAAGGCTCATGGCAAAAGATCGTCAACTCGAGCAATGCGCTCACCAGCGACCTCATCAGCCCGATGAACGAGATGATTCGCGTTATCGGTTCGGTTGCCGAGGGTAATCTGAGCCAGCAGGTACCACCGGTACTCGATGGCCTGAAACTGCGGGGCCAGTTCCTCAAATCCGCCGGGATCGTGAACACCATGGTGACTCGTTTGGGCTCCTTCGCCTCCGAGGTGACCCGCGTGGCGCTGGAAGTCGGTACCGAAGGCAAGTTGGGCGGTCAGGCGGAAGTGGGTGGCGTATCAGGCACCTGGCGCGACCTGACCGAGTCGGTCAACGGCATGGCGGCCAACCTGACCACCCAGGTGCGCAACATCGCACAAGTGACGACCGCGGTGGCGCGCGGCGACCTCGGCAAGAAAATTACCGTTGAAGCCAGGGGCGAGATTCTCGAACTGAAAAACACCATCAACACGATGGTCGACCAGCTCTCCAGCTTCGCCTCGGAGGTGACACGCGTGGCGCTGGAAGTCGGTACCGAAGGCAAACTGGGTGGACAGGCCGAAGTGACCGGTGTGTCCGGTACCTGGAAGGACTTGACCAATTCGGTCAACGGCATGGCGGCCAACCTGACCACCCAGGTGCGCAACATCGCACAAGTGACGACCGCGGTGGCGCGCGGCGACCTCGGCAAGAAAATTACCGTTGAAGCCAGGGGCGAGATTCTCGAACTGAAAAACACCATCAACACGATGGTCGACCAGCTCTCCAGCTTCGCCTCGGAGGTGACACGCGTGGCGCTGGAAGTCGGTACCGAAGGCAAACTGGGTGGACAGGCCGAAGTGACCGGTGTGTCCGGTACCTGGAAGGACTTGACCAATTCGGTCAACGGCATGGCGGCCAACCTGACCACCCAGGTGCGCAACATCGCCGACGTGACGACGGCGGTGGCCAACGGCGACCTGTCGCGCAAGATCACAGCCGAAGCGAAAGGTGAAATTCTCCAACTCAAGGAAACCATCAACACCATGGTGGACCAGCTCTCGACCTTTGCCGACGAAGTGACGCGCATGGCACGCGAAGTGGGAACTGACGGAAAACTGGGTGGTCAGGCCAAAGTGACGGGTGTCGGTGGGACCTGGAAAGATTTGACCGACTCGGTCAACAGCATGGCGGCCAACCTGACCAATCAGGTGCGCAACATCGCCGACGTGACGACGGCGGTGGCCAAAGGTGACCTGGGGCGCAAGATTACCGTGGAAGCCAAGGGTGAAATCATGGAGCTGAAGAACACCATCAACACCATGGTGGACCAGCTCAACAGCTTTGCCGCCGAAGTGACGCGGGTGGCGCGCGAAGTCGGCACCGAGGGAAAGCTCGGGGGACAGGCGCAGGTGCAAGGCGTGTCCGGCACCTGGAAGGATTTGACCGAAAACGTGAACTTCATGGCGGCCAACTTGACTAGCCAGGTGCGAGGCATCGCGAAAGTGGTGACCGCTGTAGCCAACGGCGACATGAAGAAGAAACTGACACTGGAGGCCAAGGGCGAGATCGCCGAACTGGCCGACACCATCAACGGTATGACCGATACGCTGGCGCTGTTCTCCGATCAGGTGACCTCAGTGGCGCGTGAAGTGGGCGTCGAAGGCAAGCTGGGCGGCCAGGCCAACGTGCCGGGTGCTGCCGGCACCTGGCGCGATCTGACCGACAACGTGAACGGTCTGGCGGCCAACCTGACCAATCAGGTGCGCGCAATTGCCGATGTGGCGACTGCCGTGACCAAGGGTGATCTGACGCGTTACGTGGAGGTGGAAGCAAAGGGTGAAGTGGCGGAATTGAAGGACAACGTCAACGAAATGATCCGCAACCTGCGGGAAACCACGCGGCAAAACGCGGAACAGGATTGGCTCAAGAGCAATCTCGCGAAGTTTAACCGTTTATTGCAGGGCCAGCGCGATCTGGCGGCAGTCTCCAAGATGGTGCTGTCTGAACTGGCTCCGCTGATCAACGCCCAGCACGGTGTGTTCTACATGATGAACGAGAGCCCGCCCGATCCTGCGAAACTCAAACTGATGTCCGCTTATGCGTACAAGGGCAACATCAACGTGAACGATGAATGGCGGCTCGGCGAGGGCCTCGTCGGGCAATGCGCTTACGAGAAGCGGCGCATCCTGCTGACCGATGTCCCCGGAGATTACGTCGCGATTTCATCGGGACTGGGTGCGGCCGCCCCGCTGAATATCATCGTGTTGCCGATCCTGTTCGAGAACAAGGTCAAGGCCGTCGTCGAAATGGCTTCGTTCACGCGCTACAGCATCATTCATCAGACCTTCCTCGATCAGCTTGCTGAATCGATTGGTATCGTGCTCAACACGATCGAAGCCAATATGCGTACCGAAGAACTGCTCAAGCAGTCGCAATCGCTGGCGCAGGAGCTGCAAAGGCAACAAGAAGAATTGAGACAGACCAACGAGGAACTGGAGGACAAGGCCGGACTGCTGGAGGAGCAGAAAGCCGAAGTGGAGCGCAAGAACCGCGAAGTCGAAATCACCAAGCTGTCGCTGGAGGAGAAGGCGGAGCAACTGATGCTGACCTCCAAGTACAAGTCCGAATTCCTTTCCAGTATGTCCCATGAGCTCAGAACGCCATTGAACAGCTTGCTGATCCTGGCCCGGCAGCTCAGCGACAACGCGGAGCACAATCTCACGCCCAGGCAGGTCGAATATGCCAAGACCATCCGTAGCGCGGGCAAAGACCTGCTGGAGCTGATCGACGAGATCCTCTATCTGTCCAAGATCGAGTCGGGTACAGTCACACTGGATATGAAAGAAGCGCTGTTCGCCGATCTGCACGACCAGATCGAACGCACCTTCCGGCCGGTCGCCGAAAGCCGAGGCCTGGACTTCACGATTGAACTGGCCCCTACCCTGCCCCCCCGCATTTGGACCGATGAAAAGCGCCTGCTGCAGGTGGTCAAGAACCTGCTGTCCAACGCCTTCAAGTTCACTGAGCAAGGCAGCGTCAAGATCAGCATCGAACCCGCTGTGTCCGGGTGGAGCGTGGATCACAGCGAACTCAATAGCGCCGATGCGGTGGTCGCCTTCTTGGTCACCGACACCGGCATTGGCATATCTGCCGGCAAGCAGAAGCTCATCTTCGAGGCGTTCCAGCAAGCAGATACCGGAACCTCACGAAAATACGGCGGCACCGGCCTCGGCCTGTCGATCAGCCGCGAGCTCGCACACCGGCTGGGCGGTGAGCTGCGGCTGATCCCCGGTGAGATCGGCAAGGGCAGTACTTTCGCGCTGTACGTGCCCTTGCGTACACAGGATGCCCAGCGTCAGACGCTGGACGAATCAGTGACAGTACCTGGCCAAGGCAAGCGCGACCCCGTGTCAGCCCCGTCTGTACAGATACTGGACGACCGCGAGTCTGTCCAACCCGGGGACCAAGTGCTGCTGATGCTCGAGGGCGACGCCCGATTCGCCAGCATTCTGCTCGAAGCCGCGCGCCAGGAGGGGTTCAGGGCTATCGTCACGACCCGTGGCGCGGATGCGCTGGAGCTTGTCGAGCGCTTCAAACCCACCGCGATCACGCTAGACCCGGGCCTGACGGACATCGATGGTTGGTCGCTGCTCGAGCAGTTCAAGCGCAATTTCGCCACGCGTCACATCCCGGTCCAGATCATCTCGATCGCTGACGACCACACACGCGGGCTGCGCTATGGCGCTTTCGACTATCTGCTCAAGCCGGTCACAGCCGACGAGATTCAAAATGCGCTGGTCGGCATCGTGGCATTCGCTCGGCGCAAGACCAGGAACCTGCTGCTCGTCGACGGCGACGAAGGGAGCCGCGCCCGTATCCTCGATCTACTCGGCAATACCGATGTGAGGATCGCAACGGCCGGCAGCGGCGCGCAAGCAATGAAGAAACTGGCAACGAAACGCTACGACTGCATGGCAATCAATCTCAAATTGCCCGACGCATCCGGCATCGGGTTTCTCGAGGCGTTGCAGGAAGACCACGCAATGCGTGAATTGCCGATCGTCGTCTATGGCGCAGATACACTGACCAAGCCGGAACGCGAGCGTTTCAGGACACTGCTCGGCAAGGGCGTCATCAAGGCAGCTCAATCGCCCGAGCGCATACTCGACGAAACCGCGCTGTTTCTACACCGAGTCGTAGCCACGCTGTCGCCGGCCCAGCGCAAGATGCTGGAAAAACTCTATGAGGGTTCAGACAGTCTCGAGGGTAAAAAGGCCCTGGTGGTCGACGATGACGTGCGCAATATTTTTGCCCTGACCAGCGTGCTCGAGTGCAACAAAATGCTGGTGGCCACGGCCGAAAACGGCCGAACTGCCATAGAACTGCTGCAGCAGCAGCCCGATACCGACATCGTGCTGATGGACATCATGATGCCCGAGATGGATGGCTTTGAAACCATGCGCCAGATCCGTACATTCAAAAGATTTGAAACCCTGCCCATTATTGCGCTGACGGCAAAGGCGATGATGGGTGACCGTGAAAAGTGCCTCGAGGCAGGAGCATCGGACTATGTCAGCAAGCCGGTGGATACCGACCAGCTGCTGTCACTGATGCGCAAATGGCTCTATCGATGATGCTGTACCGCGCTCATTGCGGCCAGCGCAAACCGAAGTGGCATAAAGAAGTGGCATGAATATGCAGGAACCCCCGGCATTCAAAGAGAGCGCCCAGGTGCGGCAACCGCTCCCGCCTGATGGCGTACCAGCATCCGTGTTGCTGGTGGATGACAATCCCGGCAAGCTTACGGCGCTCGCCGCGGTGATTGCCGACATGGGCCTCGATGTTGCCACGGCGACCTCCGGGCGCGAGGCGCTGCGCCTGCTATTGCAGCGCGACTTCGCCGTCATTCTGCTCGACGTGAAAATGCCCGTGATGGACGGTTTTGAAACCGCGGCACTCATTCACGGCCGCCCGAAGTCGGCCCACACGCCCATTATCTTCGTCACGGCTGAGGCCGATACGGATTCCGAGCGTTTCCGCGGTTATACGTCCGGCGCAGTGGATTACATCTTCTCGCCGATTGTGGTCGAGGTTCTTCGCGCCAAGATCCGGGTGTTTGTCGACCTGTTCTACCTGCAGCGCAAACTGACGATGCAGGCCGAAGAATTGCTGCAATCGAAGCTGCAACTGCGCGAACTGGCCGCCTATCAGGAGCGCATCAAGGAAGAAGAGCGAAAGCGCATCGCACGCGACATCCATGACGAGCTGGGGCAGAGTCTGCTGGCGTTGCGAATCGATGTCTCCATGTTGCAGGCGCGCACCAGTACCCTGCACCCCAAGCTCAACGAAAAGGTCAGCGATGCCCTGAATCACCTCGATACAGCCATCCGCAGTGTCCGCAGCATCATCAATGATCTTCGGCCGCCCGTACTCGATCTGGGATTACAGGCAGCGATCGAGTGGCAACTTGAAGAGTTCCGGCAGCGCAGCGCGATCGATTGCACGATGTCGGTGAAAGACGAGAGTTTGCGTTGCGATCTGAACGAAAAATCCGCCACGACGCTGTTTCGCATCGTGCAGGAATCGCTGTCGAATATTGCCCGGCACGCGCAAGCGACACAGGTGCATATCGAACTCTACACGGACGGTCACCGGCTTCACTTGCAGATCAAAGACAATGGCGTCGGCATGACGGATCAAAAAAAAATCAACTCGTTCGGGTTGGTGGGGATGAAGGAACGCATCAGCATGCTCGGCGGCGAATTCACGATCGACAGCGCACCGGACAAAGGAACGAGATTGACGATATCGCTGCCACTCGACTGACGTGGCCATTTCTCTTAGCCCAGACACTGCGCACAATCGCACCCGTTATTGGGGGATATTCCCCGTTATCGGGGTATTCATCCTGGCTGCTAATACTTGCCAGAAGCCAGCAGACAAGGGGAACGCGGCGTAGAGCCATTAGTCACCTTCTTTCACTTTTGGCAGGAAAGTTGCGTCGTCATCTTCCCGGCGTGAAATCAAACATTTCGCCAGCCGGGCCAGGAGCAGTGGCTCGTTGCCCATGTATTGCCGCGCGCTCCGAGGAACCAGTCAGAGGTATTTGCGATGAAACTAGATGCCGGAAGGCTGAAACCTAGTCCATTGTCCAAAACCAGGCTGGCGTTAAGTATCTCTGCTGCCGCGATCATCCTCGGGCTGGGCTTGTCCCGGACCCAGGCAGTCCCCCTCGACAACACCGATCCACCGCCTCCTACCGACCCATCGGCGTTCACCAATCCGCCCGCCGACCCCAATGCCGCACTGCGGGACTTGCTCAAGCTGCCTCCCGCAAACGTCGGCGCCTTCGACTTACCCAATGGAGTGGTCGGTAACCGCCGGACCCCCTTGGTCGACAATGTGCTGCCACCCGATCTGCAACCCAGCTTCAACATCCCCACCAACGGTAATGCCAGCCCGGTGTTCGGGGCTCAACCGTTCACCCAGAAGCTTGAACTTTTCGAGGAGTTCGGCTCGAACAAACTGGATGCGACCGACCCGCCATCACCCGTCCCGTTTCCGGTTCCGACGCTGGGGCCCGCACCGGCGCAAGATCCATTGAACGTGGCGCGAAGCGGCCCGTCGCCGGATGCGCTGGATGCCTTTCTCAGGCAGCCGGCATTGACGCCCTTCCCGACCGAGTTCTCCAATGTCCTGGACCGCAATCCCTGGAAGGCGCAGATCGAGCTTTTCCTCAATCGCCGGGTCGATTCGCCCGCAGAAGGCCGGCCACCGGGAAAAGGCTGGTCGCACCAGCGTTTCAATGAGTTTTTCCCGCGCGATGCCTTCAAGACCGTGCAAGCCGGTGCGCACGTCAACAGCGGTTTTCGTGATCGCATGCAACGGCATAACTACGCCGTAGGGGAATTTGCCCCAGGCGGGCTCTATCACAACACCAGCGGCAACCCGGCCAACGAGGGCACCACCAGGGGCATTCAAGTGCAGTTTCACGCCAACTTCCCTGTCCAGGACCACAATGCGTTGTGGACATTCGACGGCACCTTTCCGCCCAAACTGCTTTTAGTACGCTATGGCCAGGCGATGCTGATGCGTCATTACGATGCCTTGCCCATTGACCCGTCGGCCAACCGGGGCTTTGGCCTGCACACCCTCACCACCCATGAACACAACGGCCACTCGCCGGCGGAAAGCGACGGCTTTACCAACGCGTTCTTCTTCCCAGGCCAGTACTACGACTATCGCTGGCCGATCCAGTTGGCCGGTTACGACACCATCAATACCAGTGCCGAGGACCCACGGGCGGCATTCCCGTGCGACCCCGGTGAAACCCTGTTCGTCAACGATGCCGCTCCGGGCCTCAAGACCTGTAACAACGGCACCATCAAGATCCGTGGCGACTGGCGTGAAACCATGAGCAGCCACTGGTTCCACGACCACATGCTCGATTTCACCGCGCAGAATGTCTACAAGGGCAATGCCACGATGATGAACTACTACAGCGCCGTGGACCGTGGCAACGAGTCGGTCGACGACGGGGTCAACCTGCGCTTGCCCAGCGGTTCGGCGCTGGGCTGGGGTAACCGCGACTATGACGTCAACCTGACGATCGCCGACAAGGCCTGGGACCAGACCGGCCAGTTGTGGTTCAACCCCTTCAACACCGACGGTTTTCTCGGTGACCAGGTGCTGACCAACTGGGAGTACAAGCCATTCCTGGACGTACGTGCCCGCCGCTACCGTTTCCGCATTCTCAACGGATCGGTTTCTCGCTACTTCAAGCTGGCGATGGTGCGCCAGGTCAATGGTAATAGTGGCGAGTTTCCTGGCCCGAACGGCTCCGGGGTCTCATACAACCGGGTGCCGTTCCACATGATTGCCAATGACGGCAATATCATGGAGCACGCGGTGCCGTTCGACGGCAGCCTGGACCTCGATGGTGACGGCGACACGCAGAACCACAATGCCATTCTGCCGATACAGGGCATTTCCGAGCGCTATGACATCGTCGTCGACTTCGCGAAGAACGGTATCAGCCCGGGCGACAAGATTTTCTTCGTCAACATCGAGGAGCATGAAGACGGCAAGCGTCCTAATCGCGACATTCCATTGGCGGATGTACTCTCCGAACAGTACCTGCCCGTGGTCAGGCAAACCAGCCACGGGCCACAGTGGGTCAACGGTGACCCGGGCGTGGGCCTGTTCCTGCAACTGAACGTCCAGCCCTACACCGGCCAGGATGTCAGCATGAATCCGGTCGACTTCGAGCCCGCCAAGCCTGGCAAGCCCGAGGGCAAGTTCATGATCCCCCTGCCCTTGCACCGTGATGACCCTGCCGATATCGCCCGGCTTGCCCAGGCGCGGCACCGCACCTTTAGCTTTGGCCGCTCCAACGGCACGGATTTTACGCCCTGGACGATCAAGACCGATGGAGGCCAAGGCTTCAACATGGACCCGCGGCGGATTTCAGCCGCGCCACAACTGGCCACTGGCCCGACACCGGCCGGGTTCAAGGGCGAAGGCACGCTGGAAGTCTGGAAGATCGAGAACGGCGGCAATGGCTGGAGTCACCCGGTGCATGTGCACTTCGAGGAAGGGATCATTCTCACTCGAGGTGGCAAACCACCACCAGAATGGGAAAAAGGGGCGCGCAAGGATATCTACCGTGTAGGCCGCGATTCCGAGAGCCTCGACAATGTCGAAATGGCCATACACATCCGTGAGTTTGCCGGTACCTACATGGAGCACTGCCACAACACACAGCATGAGGACACGGCGATGCTGTTGCGCTGGGACTCTGAGCACCCGGGCCAGTTCCAATTGATGCCTACACCCTTGCCCAGCTGGGACGGCGTGAAATTCGTGAACTCGGTTGCGTTACCGACATTCCGTACAGGAGATGGCGTCGGGCCACAGGTCGAGGTCAACAGAAACCAGTAAACAGTGGCAGCGGAGGTAATGGCTAGCGTCGTCTATTAAACGGCTGGTTATGTCGTCAGCAAATGCAGAGGCAACTTGTTTGCTGAAAACTCCCCTGTGGCTATGCCGCGAATTTTCTGTTTTCGAGGGGAAAATGGCAGTGCCTTGACCTGGTTTGTTAACCCGGCCAAAGGCTTTTTTATGGCGGATTCACTCAAGCTCCCCGAGTTCATCCATGGAATCTGGAATAAAAGACGAAAAAAACGCCGGGGCTCTCGTCTGCCTTCCGACTCGCCGCAAACCCAGTAATGGTGCAGGCTGCGCGATAAAGGATGGCAATGTGCAACCAGTCATGACAACTGCCGTTGGTCAGCAAAATTGATCAAAAAATGAACGTATACGGTTTTTTCGTTCAGAATGCGCAGCAGGTGTTACGGGCTCTGATGCTCACCTGACCCCAGAAGCGGAAGTTAAACCTCATATGCGCCAAGTGCGGATGAGGTTTTTTATTACCTGAAAATGGAATAATCGAATGACTAAAAGTTCATTCGCCAAACTCGCTTTTATCTTGACAGCGTAATGCCGCAAGATAATTCAATTGAAACGGCTGAATCATAACTTCCGTCAGCTACGGCAAACTCTAACCAAGCCGTCCTGAAAGTCAGGTTGATTCACTGTTTGTACAAAGAGGTAGTCATGGAACTTAGTATTCTTACTTCACCCGTCGGGGAATATTTGCGCTTGGGCGTTGTATATTTCCATCTTATCGCCTGCTGTGTGGCAATCGGGCTGGTGTTGACCAGTGACATTGCAATGGTCAAGCAACTCCTGAAGGGCGATGTGTCGAGTCACCATGACGACGCGCACATGGACAGTCTTCAAAAAACCGTATCGCTTGCACTTGTAGCGCTTTGGATTACGGGCATTGCTGTTATCGGGATCGATTATGCCGGCAAGGGGATGGAGTATTTCCTCAATCCAAAATTGCAAGCCAAAATCGGCATCGTTGTGCTGTTGACCATTAACGGCTTCGTGTTGCATCGCGGTGTATTGCCGGCGCTGAAAAAAGCCGGCTCATTACTGAAACTCTCCTTCAGCCTGCGCATGCTGGCGTTGTTCTCGGGGGCGTTCTCTGGCGTGTCGTGGTTCTATGCCGCCATGCTGGGTGTTGGTCGTCCGCTGGCCTGGAAGTACTCGCTGGTGGAGTTGCTGGCAGCCTATCCGGTGCTCATCGTCGGCGGTTTCGGGATGATGGTACTGCTCACCATCTGGGCAAAAAACAAAGACGCCGAAGCGCGCATGGAGCAAAGCACCTGGACACCAGGTAACGCCGCCCTGGCTGGCTGGTGAAGTCAGGTTGAACAAGGACGTTCAGCGCTCGCCAATGAATCGCGCTTTAACTGTTAACAAGTTTCACTTGAGGATACCCAAATGAAATCCATGAAAGTTCTCTTCGTAGTCGCCACGCTGACCGCCTCTTCCCTGGCGATGGCCACAGGTGGTGGTGACCGGACCTTCGCACGCATGGAGTCGGCCCGGAAAGTCTCGATGGAAACCTACCAGGTTGCCCAGAAACAAAAGGCTGAAGCCGCTGTCGCTCAAAGCAAAGCCAAGGCAACCGATCGCACCAACAGCTGATCTGTTGTGCGGTTTCAAGCCTCGAATGCAGCACCCAAGGTGCTGCTGGTTTGACCGAGATCCGGATTACACAAAATCTGCTGTGTTGAATCCACAGTCCAGGCAGCCCTTCGCCAAGGGCTGCTTCGTTTACAGGCCGTCGTGGCACGCAGCAATCGGCTTTCATCTCCAATAAATTGCTTCATCGGTAAACGCCCCTCGCTCCCATTCAACGTTGCATCTCTACGATCCTGAGCCAAGTCCAGCGAACCTGGTAACTTTTCGCCTTCTGGTCGAACAAGTCTGTCCTCGGATTCTTTGGATTGATTCTAAGTAACCCGTACTCAGTGTCGGCCAAGCCGTTGGGTGCATAGACCTCGCCCGTTTCAATATCCAGCCCCATGCAGGTGCCGGCAATCAGGTAGCGATCAATTCCGTCTCTGGCCGACTGAAGTTTTGGATAATCCCCCCCAAAACGCTGGCTGTACCACAGGTGAACGCGAGCCTGATTCTTGAATTCAACGTTCACGTCGAGGTGGTCGAACAGACGCTGAGCGGATTGGATGACCTCATTCTCGGCTTCCCACGACAGATCATTGTCGAAGTAAAAGACGTCGTAATCCTTCACGCCCCACGCTGCCGGTCGCTGTGACTGATGATTCCACACGGCCTGGAACAGGCAACCGGCCGTGAGCATGCACTGGTTCAAACCAAGCTCAGGCAAGCGATCAGCAAGCTCTGCGTTTACTGGATTGGTCATTGCGATCCTGACCAGGCTTTCGACAGTCAATGTCATCTTCATCCCTTCTCAATCGATCAAGTCCTGACGATCGACAATACCGCCAACGCTTTACAAATACGCGAAATACACCGCCCTTTACTCACCCTCGACCAATCTGGCGCGAATCATGCCTCATTCAACGGCACAAAGTCGGTAGTGACTATGTGGATGACACTTTTGAAGTGAGCCGCCTCAGTGCCTGCCCCGATAATCGATACTTACTGACGAACGGTCGAGGTCAAGCATGACGAGTGCAACTATGGAACAAGTCAGCCCAAGAACGCTGAGAAGAGTGATTGTGGCTGCCGGCATCGGCAATTTCGTCGAGTGGTTCGACTTCGCCGTCTATGGTTTTCTGGCCACGACCATCGCCCAGCAATTTTTCCCCAGCGGCGATGCCAGTGCCGCGCTGCTCAAGACCTTTGCGGTATTCGCCGTGGCCTTTGCGTTTCGCCCCCTTGGCGGGATTTTCTTCGGCATGCTGGGCGACAGGATCGGCCGCAAACGAACCCTGGCGATGACCATTCTGCTGATGGCCGGGGCGACGACCTTGATCGGTCTGCTGCCCACTTATGCGGCGATCGGAGTCATGGCGCCGATTCTTCTATCCCTGATCCGTTGCGCCCAGGGTTTTTCCGCCGGGGGTGAATACGCCGGTGCCTGTGCCTACCTGATGGAGCATGCACCGAGTGATAAACGTGCCTGGTACGGCAGCTTCATTCCGGTGTCGACATTTTCCGCCTTCGCCGCGGCAGCCGTAGTGGCCTACGCACTCGAGGCGTCATTGTCGGCCGAAGCAATGGGCAGTTGGGGCTGGCGCCTGCCGTTCCTGATTGCCGCGCCCCTGGGCCTGGTGGGTCTTTACCTGCGCTTGAAGCTCGATGAGACACCAGCATTCCAGGCAGTGACCGAGGAACATGCAGTCGCACACTCCCCACTCAAGGAAACCTTGCGCAATCATGGTGCGGCTATCTGCTGTCTGGGCGCTTTTGTGTCACTCACGGCACTGTCGTTTTATATGTTCACCACCTATTTCGCGACTTACTTGCAAGTCGCTGGTGGCCTGAGTCGCGCCACAGCGTTGCTGGTGTCGCTGATTGCATTGCTGTTTGCGGCGGCGATCTGCCCGCTGGCCGGGCTGTATTCGGACCGGGTCGGGCGTCGGGTTACGGTGATGACGACTTGCGTGCTGTTGATTGTGGTCGTGTACCCATCGTTCCTGATGGCCAGCTCCGGCTCGTTCGTAGCGTCCATCGTCGGCGTCATGCTCCTGGCGATTGGCGCGGTGTTGTGTGGCGTGGTGACGGCGGCCCTGCTCTCGGAAACCTTCCCTACCCGTACTCGCTACACTGCCTCGGCGATCACCTACAACATGGCGTACACCCTTTTCGGCGGCACCGCTCCGCTGGTGGCGACGTGGCTGATCAGCACCACCGGCAGCAACTTGTCGCCAGCGTTCTATCTGATCGCGGTTGCATTGCTCGCGCTGGCGGGAGGGCTGGCATTGCCGGAGACTTCGAGGATTTCCCTGCATGACGTTGCGTCGCAGGAAAAAGGTGCAGGAGTGAGCGCATCCGCCTGAAACACCAAACGAGCCTGTCCTGAGCTATTTCGCCATGGTCTTCGCGGATTGATGCTGCTCATCTGTAGGAGCGAGCTTGCTCGCGAAGGTCGTCAACGATAACGCGTGCTCACTGGATAAACACGGTGCTCTTGAGTCCATCGCGAGCGAGCTCGCTCCTACAGTAGCAACACGTCCGCGGACGGCCCGTTGCCAACGATGCCACTAAGGCAACGCATACACCCTGAACAGTTTTTTCACAGTCAGGTTGCTCCCGCCCAGATACTGGTCGTAGGCCTTTGCTATGAAGCCCGAGTAATAGGCTTCACTCAGCGCCGTATCGACCAGAAGGCGGAAGTCTTCGTCGTTGCGATCCACGATCATCGCCACTGGCGAGTACTCGAAAATGCGGTCCAGGAGCATCAGGTTTTTCGCCACGCCTTCCTTGGCGATTTCGTTTCGCAGCAGCATGCGTTCGGAGAAGAAGGCATCGGCCTTGCCCTCGGCGACCAGCTTGACGCCCTCGTCGTTGTTGGCCACGGTCACCAGTGAGGCGATCACGTTGAGCAGGCGCATCTGCTCGCGAATCCAGTCTTCGGTCACCCCGCCCTCGAGGGTCGCGTAGGTGTGGTTGGCCAGACCATTGTTGATGCTGGCACGCCAGGTCGGGCCGCTATTGGCGACCTTGCCATTGAGCACATTGAGCAACGGTTCGCCAGCATCGTTGCGCACCACGACCGAGAGGCCGGCGGTGTAGATCGGTATGGAGTAGCTGATCATCTTGCGCCGTTCCAGGGTGGGTGGCGTCGGTGTGCAGAGGATATCGACCTTGCCCTGGCTCACGGCGCTGACCTGGTCCGAAACCGTTACGGGCTGATAGTGCACTTGCAGGTCGGGCAGTCCCAATTCGCTCTTGAGCTTGTCGGCGACTTTCAGGCACAGGTCGATGGCATAACCACTGGCTTTGTCGCCTTCCTGCTTGCTGAAAGGGGCCAGGTCAGGCAAGTAGCCCAGGGTAAAGGTGTGGCTGCTGCGCACGCGTTCAAGGGTGTTGGCGCCGGCCACTAGCGGCAGCGTCGAGAGTGCGAAGGCAAGCAGCAGTCTGGTGGTTGTGGCAAATGGTACGTTCATGTCCGGTTTCCCCGTATGCAGATGTCTGTGCAGTCCTGGTGGCCACGCCTAAAGATTGCCGGCCCTGGCCTGGTTGGCGGGTGGCGCTTCGGTGAAGCGTTTGGCGAGGAATCCATAGAGCAGGTAGCCGACAGCGAGTACCAGGGTGCCGCCCATCACTGCGTCCTTGCCGCAGGCATACAAGGCGTACAAGGCGTACGTTATTGCAATCAGCAGGACCACCACGTTACGCGAGTGTATGGCCGACGAGACCCCGGCCTTGTGCATGATCACCAGCAGGCCGGTCATCGCCGTTATATAAGGGATCAGGTTGGTGACCGCTGCCAGGCTGACCAGCTTGCTGAACTGTGCGGCGGCATCGGGCGAGATGGTCGACAGGGCCAAGACAGTCTGCAGCACACCGCAAACGATCATGCCGACGACGGGCGCATTCATCGAGTTGACCTTGCTGAACAGCTTGAGGAACAGATTCTGGTCAGCCGTCATCTTGGCGGTTTGCGCCAGGGTAAATTGCCAGCCCAGCAGCGAGCCGACACAGGCCATGACCGCCAGGGCCATAACGATATTGCCCACCATCGGGCTGAACATCGTGGCATAGACCAGCGCGAAGGGTGCGGAGGACTTGGCCAGCTCAGCGTTGGGAATGATGCCCTGGATGACGGTGGTCGACAGCACATAGACCACGGCGGCACCCAGGGTGCCGAACAGGCACGCCAACGGCACATTGCGCTTGGGGTCTTCCACGGCATCGGTAGCCTGGGCCGCCGATTCCATGCCGAGGAAGGCCCACAGGGTCAGCGGAATCGCCTTGCTGATCGCTTCGGAGATCGGCAGGCTGTTGGGGTTCCAGGCGGCGGCCAGCACATCGGGCTTGAACCAGAACCAGCCGATGATGCTCAGGCCCGCTACCGGAATGATCACACCCCACACCGTGAAAGCGCCGATCTTGCCGGTGATGCCCGGCCCACCGAAGTTGGCGAAGGTGGTCAGCCAGATCAGTGCGATCGTGCCGACGCACAGTGGAATCGCCCCCGTGCCCAGCCAGGGCACGAAGGCCGTCATGTAGCCCACCGCCGAAATGGCCACGGCCACGTTGGCGATGGCCAGGGACAGGAAGTACAGGTACGAGCAGAGGAAAAAACCCGACTTCGCATGGGCCTCTTCGGTGTAGGCGGACAGGCCGCCGGAGCGTGAACAGAAGACGCCACACTGGGCAAAGCAGTAGGCGATGGCCATCGAACCAATCGCCGTGAAAATCCACGACAACAAAGAGACGGCACCCAACTGAGCCATGTTGGTGGGCAACATGATGATGCCCGAGCCCATCATGTTGACCGTTACCAGCGTCGTGAGCCCCATCAGGCCCATTTTCTTGCTTGAATCCGCCATCGCAAACTCCTTGCCCTGTTCAGAGAGTTAACCCCTGGGCCCGCTGACCTGACACCTGCCACCGAGTACGAGGGTGATCCTTACTGCTTGATCACATAGCCATACGCGCGGGTGCGACCGCCTTCGTGCTTCAGGTACACGCCCTGCAGTTCCGGCGTGAAGCCGGGCAAGCGGTTGATGCCCTCCTCCAGCGCCAGGAAGTACTTGAGAACTGCGCCACCCCAGATCTCCCCGGGCACCACGCACAAGACGCCCGGCGGGTAAGGCAGTGCGCCCTCGGCGGCGATACGCCCGTCCGCATCCGCCAGCGCCACCAGCTCGACGTTGCCACGGATGTACTCGATTTGCGCTTGCTGCGGGTTCATGGCCTTTTTCGGGAAGTGCTCCTTGCGGAACATGTCCTTCTGCAACTGCTGCACGTTGTGGCTGCGATACAGGTCGTGCATTTCCTGGCAGAGCCTGCGGATGGTGTAGTCGCGGTAGCGTTCCTGGTGCTGTGCGTAGATGGCCGGCAGCACCCGGCTCATCGGCGCGTCGTCCTGAACGAAGCGTTCGAAACGGGCGATCTGTGCCGCCAGGTGGGTCATCTTCGCCCAGTCTTCGGCCGGGGTGAGCAGGAACAGAATGGAGTTGAGGTCGCACTTTTCCGGGACGATGCCGTTCTCGCGCAGGAAGTTGGCCAGGATGCCGGCGTGAATGCCGAACTCGGTGTAGCTGCCGTCCACCGGGTCGATGCCCGGCGTGGTGAACAGCAACTTGCACGGGTCGATGAAGTACTGCTTGTCGGCGTAGCCGGCAAAGGCGTGCCAGCGGTCCTTGGGATGGAACTCGAAGAAGCGGATGTCGCTGGCGATTTCTTCCGTTGGATAGTCCTCCCACGCACGCCCTTCAATGGTATCCGGCACGAACGGGCGGACCAGGGTGCAGGCTTCGAGGATCAACTTGCGCGCTTCGATGCCGAACTTCACGCAGTCGTCCCACAGACGCAGGCCGCTGCGGCCGGAGTGAATGCGCGCATTCACATCCAGTGAGGCGAACAGCGGGTAGAACGGACTCGTTGAGGCCTGGGCCATGAAGGCGTTGTTGAGCCGGTGATGGTTGCAGTAGCGCGCCTGACCTTTGATGTGCCGGTCTTTCTTGTGGATTTGCGAGGCCTGGGAGAAACCGGCCTGCTGTTTGTGCACCGATTGCGTGACGAAGATGCCCGGGTCGTTCTCGTCCAGATCGAGCAACATGGGCGAGCAATCCTTCATCATCGGAATGAACTGTTCGTAACCGACCCACGCCGAGTCGAACAGGATGTAGTCACACAGCTTGCCGATGCGGTCGACCACTTGCCGGGCGTTGTAAATGGTACCGTCATAGGTGCCCAGTTGAATGATCGCCAGGCGAAACGGCCGTGGCAGTTGCGCCTTGTCCGGGGCGACTTCGGCGATCAGTTGACGCAGGTAGTCTTCTTCGAAACAGTGGGCGTCGATGCCGCCGATGAAGCCATAAGGGTTGCGCGCGGTTTCCAGGTAGACCGGCGTGGCACCGGCCTGCAGCAAGGCGCCCTGGTGGTTGGACTTGTGGTTGTTGCGGTCGAACAGCACCAGGTCGCCGGGGGTCAACAGGGCGTTGGTCACCACCTTGTTCGACGCCGAGGTGCCGTTGAGCACGAAGTAGGTCTTGTCGGCGTTGAACACTTGCGCGGCGTGTTTCTGCGCCAGCAGTGCCGGGCCTTCGTGGATCAGCAGGTCGCCGAGCTTGACGTCGGCGTTGCACATGTCGGCGCGAAACAGCGTCTCGCCGAAGAAGTCGAAAAATTGCCGGCCGGCCGGATGCTTGCGAAAGAACTGGCCGCCCTGGTGACCGGGGCAGGCGAAGGTTGCATTGGCGGATTCGGTGTAATGCTTGAGCGCATCGAAGAACGGCGGCAGCAGGCTTTCTTCATAGGCCCTGGCGGCGGTCTCCAGTTGATTGCCATAGTACTCGGCATTATTGCTGGACAGGTCGAACACACCATTGACCTGCAAAATCACATCCTGCAGTTGTTTGTAGACTTCCAGGGAGCGATTGCTGCGGCCCTGAGAGGCCACCAGGAAGATGGGGATGTCGAAGCCGGTACGCTTGATGGCATCCAGCGCCCCTGCTGCCAAATCATCTTTCGAGAGTACGGCGACGGCGACATCAGTAAAGTCAGTCTGGTCGAGCCGGACGACTTCACGGGCATTACGAAAGCAATCTCGTACCGCATCGCTGGCAGCGATTTTCAAGGCGTTCATAACCAGAATCTCTCGGTCTGTTTGACGTTGAAGTTCCTGGGACGACCAACTTCAGAGGCATCATGTCCCGGGGTCAGGAGCGATTGCCCTATTGGGTATAGTTCATTTTTACGATTTGTTACTTCCTGCCGATTTTTTAAGTTGAATTAATCCAAAGGCATTGATCCTCAGCAATCACGCACAGCGCTCGACTGTGAATGAAGCACCCCATCAGTTGCATTCAACCTTTGGGGTGCGGCTCATCCAGCCATCAGGTGCGCCCTGCGGAACCTGTGACGGGCAGGTTCCCGAGCAATTTGAGCCCGGTACTCTTCACGAACGTCTCATAGTCCATCGGCTTCTCGATTCGGGTTTCAGCATTAGGCAGCACGTAGGCCCAGGCACGTTTGGACGATGCGTCGTACACCAGTTTGAACAGGCGCGTCGGCACCCACACCTGGTTGTCGCCAATGGTGGAGTGGCCAGGGTCAAACAGCGGGCCGGTAAAGACAAACACGTTTCCTTCGGCGCGCTTGGCAAACTTTCGGACATCAGACTCGACCTTGCTCCAGATCTTTCGGTTGTTGGTCGGGTCTTGCGGCACCATGTTCGACAGCGCAAAGGATTGGGCCATTGCATTGGGGTTCGGTGCATCGGCGGCCGGGGATTGGTGACCACGGTCCACGGCCGGATGCTGGCTGCGGTAGTCGCTCAACTCCGCGCGCCCACTCTTGGGAATGCGTGGGTCCGGGTAGAACTGGTTGGTGCGCTCCTCCCCTTTGGCATCCTGCAATTGGGCCGCGTTCAGGCGTTCGACCACAACCAGCGGGGTCTTGCTGGTTTGCGAGTACAGTACCGCGAAGTTGTCGGAACACAGCGCCAGGGGTTTCATGGTTGCAGGCACAGTGGCCGTGTTGATCGGTTTCGCTGACGGGAACAGGTCTGCGCAGCCGTCGAACGATGCCTGTTTCTGTTTGCTTGAGTAGAGGTCCAGGGCCGCGCTCTGACTAATCGAGCCCGAGCGGGACGTTTGTTCATGATGCGCGGTGGGCGGCTTGAGGATGTCCAGCAGACTGCGGGCTTGCGCCCCGGTCGAGAGCAAAACAAGGGCCGACAGCCCAACTGCAATTTTGCGTAGGTGCATGGGTTAAATCTTCGAATGGAATTGAGGGGTAAACGTATGGCGAGTCCCGATTCACGGAACCGGGTGGAGGGCGTTGCTGATTATGTGGCGGCGAGCATGCTTTCACTGTCCTTGATCAAGTTACCGATGCGGGGCCGGTCGGTTCCGGGCAGTTCGACCGCTGAGGGTCGTGCGGGGGTTATGGACCATGACAAGATACGTTAGTGCCGGACGGCGGTTGGATTCTATTGACCAGTACTCGTCGAAGAAGCGGTCGGCAGCGTTTGGTCACGCTGTTCGGCTTGGGCCAGGCTGCCAATTCGTCTGCATGCCGACCAAGCTCCTGCGTCAATCGTTGTTGACCTGGAGCTCATGTAAAATGAACCCAAGTGAATCCGGGGCAGCGTGGTGACTTCTTTGCGAGCGTTGTTCATCCCATGGCATAGCGTCATCGGTGCAGAAATCTCCAACACACTCCATGCTCAACTCGACATCGAGAAGCCCAAGCGGAATCCAGAAGTAAGGCGTCTCGCGAAGAGGATTAGGCACAGTCGAGCCACATCGTGAGCAAAAGTCATTTCTGTATCCACTGGGTTTGCGCCAACTCGTGATCGCACCCGGCCCTTCTTCCCATCGAAAATCGCAAGCTTTGACCAGCGTGGCGAGATTATGACCAACCCCGGTTTGCTTGCGGCATAGGGTGCAATGGCAGCGATAAAAAAATCGTGGTTCAACCTCCAGGGAAAAACGTACAGCCCCGCAAAGACATTGTCCTGATGTCATGTGCCTCTCCATTGAAGAACGATTCATCGGTTTATTTACCGGCTCGAGTGCAGGTAAAGGAAAAGGGATGGCGGTCATGGTACTGGCCTTTCATTGCCATGGATAATGCCGCACTCAGCAGCCATATTATTGTGACGCGGTTCATAACGGGCGGCACTGCGATCGCAGGGCTATCAATACCTGTGGTGGATGACATATCCAGTACCGCTCGATACCCTTTCGCCCTCGGGTGCCTGACAGCAATTCAGGCCAGACTCACTCCATCCAGACGAACCAAAAATGAAATCCTCCGCAGGTTTGCTGTTGTCGGGTATCGAGCTGGACCGTGCCAGCTCCATCCCCTTGTACCGCCAACTCTACTTGCAGATTCGCAAACAGATTCTCGGTGGCAGGATTCAGGGAGGCGTACGTCTGCCGTCCACCCGAACCCTGAGCAAAGAATTGCAGCTTTCGCGAATCAGCATTCTCAATGCGTTCGATCAACTGATTGCCGAAGGTTTTCTGACGTCGCGCACCGGGGCCGGGACCTATGTTGGCCATGAATGGGAAGGCCGCAGTATCGATGACGATGAGCACAAGCCCCAGCCGCCTCGCCTGTCCGACCTGAGCCAGTCCATGCTGTCGTTGCGCAGCGATCATTTCCGCGGTGTTTCCTATGCCGGCTGGTCCACCGGGAGCCCGACCTCGTTCCTGCCCAGTCACAGTGCTTACGATGCGTTTCCGCAATCGGTCTGGAAGCGGCTGATGAATCGCCACCTGCACAAACCCACCAAGGCCATGCTCGGCTATGGCGAACTGCAAGGGTTGCTGGCCCTGCGCGAGGCGATCGCTGAATACGTTTTCGATGCCCGTGGCATCGACTGCACTGCCGAGCAGGTGGTCATCGTTTCCGGCGCCCAGCAAGCCTTCAACCTGCTGGGCATGCTGTTGCTCAATCCGCAGGACAGTTTCTGGATGGAGGATCCGGGGCATATCGCGGCGCGAATTGCGCTCCAGGCCCAAGGGGGTCTGGTCGTGCCGTTGCGTATCGACGAACAGGGGATCGATGTCCAGCAAGGCCTGGCTCAGTGTCCTGACGCCCGCCTGGTGTTTACCACACCGTCTCGTCAGCATCCCTTGGGCGTCACCATGAGTTATGCGCGGCGCCAGGAACTCATCGACTGGGCCGCCCAGAATCAAAGCTGGATCATCGAAGACGACTGCGACAGTGAGTTTCGCTACAACGGCCGCCCCCTGCCGGCACTCTATGCCATGGACCAATGGGCCCGTGTGATCTACGCCGGAACGTTCAGCAAAGTGCTGTTCCCCTCGCTACGACTGGGTTACGTGATACTGCCTAACGCCTTGATCGAACCCTTCTGCACCCTGCGAGCGGTCATGGATCGCAGCCCGCCGACACTGCTGCAGGCCGTCACGGCAGACTTCATGCGCGAAGGCCACTTTCTCGGCCATATTCGTCGAATGCGCGCGCTGTACCAGGCTCGCCAGCAGGCACTGGTCGAACAACTGCAGCTACGGCTCGGCAGTTTTTTCAGGATCACGCCTGTGGAAGCCGGCATGCACCTGATCGCCTGGTTACCAGCCCATCTTGATGACGACACCCTGGCCAGTGAACTCAGCCAGCATGACATTCATACCTATGCCCTGAGCGACTACTGCGTTGTGCATGTCTTGCCGCCAGCGCTGTTGATCGGTTTTGCCAGCACCCCTGAGGACCAGGCCGCAGAGCGCGTCGAAGCGCTGGCCCAGGCCCTGGGCACAATGGGCTACCTGCAGCAGACCACTTGACCCAAGGCAAGTGGTCTTATGATTTAACTGATAATGGATCTATCGAGAGTTCCTGACTGGCGCGATAAAGGCTGCGCCGGTAGACCCGGCGTCTGAACCAGGAACGACTCGAATGAACAATAAGATCCAGGAACGATTCAACGCCTTGCTCAGCCATAAGGCTGCCCGGGCCGGGGCTCCCCCCGTACTGACTGAGGCACTGGCCCGCCAGTTGCTCGACCGACTGGGGCAACTGCGCCTGTTTGCCCATGCCTACCCCTTGCTGACCAACCTGACCCACGGCCGCGTGACACCTGCTGACCTGCTGGACTTCGCCTATCGCCACGAGCTGCAGGGGCTGAGCCTGCACTTGCTCGACGGTGAGGAAAACAGCCTGAGTCAAATGACGCCCGCGCAGCTTCAGGCGTTTGCAGACAAGGCCAATGCACTCGGGCTGGATGTGCATCTGGAAATCAGCAGTACCTTGAAAAAAGATGTCGATCAAGTGATCGCCATTGCCAAGGCGCTGGGCACCCGCAACATCCGTGTCTACTCACGCTACGAAGGGGCGCTGTCGCGGGTCATGGACCTGATCGAGTCGGACCTGCACTACCTCGCGCAGCAGGCAGACGAGCACGACCTGTTCTTCGACTTCGAGCAGCATGAGGAACTCAAGAGCGGCGAGATCGCGCAACTGTTGAGCCGGCTGAACCACCCTCGGCTGCATGCCCTATTCGATTTCGGCAACATGATCAATGCCTGCGAACAGCCCCTTGCTGCGCTGCGTAACCTGGCGCCGCACATACGCCAGACCCACCTCAAGGGTGTGCGCATCGTCCCCGAGCAAAACGCATTCGGCCATTACGGCGTGCTGCAGGGCTGTGACGAAGACGACCTGCCCAACGCACGCATGTTGTTCGAACTGCTGATGCTCGGCGAATCAGCTCCGCAAGTGATCGCCTTCATTCTCGAGCAGGAAAACCACTACGTTGCCCCGGCGTTCCGCCAACTCGACGAAGCCGCCGACCCGTTCATTGCGTACCGGGAAATGAGTGAAACAGCGCTGCCGGAGGGCTTCTCGCTGGAACGAATGCTGGCCGATGAACACCGTTGGGCCAACAACCAGGTGGCCTATGTACGAGGTCTGCTGGCCGAGTTCCGAACTCTGGCCGAGTTGACCCTGGCCCATTGCGCTAACGACTGAACCTGGCGTGCCCACCGGCACTGCCTACCCAATCAAGCCTGGAGAACAATAATGACATCCCAAGACAAGGCCAAATGGCTCAGATTCCTGATTCTCATCCTCGGTGGTGGCACCATCTACAAGCTGGCGAGCCTCAAAGACGCCTTCTATATCCCCATGCAAGAATTCATGGGGTTGTCCCACACTGAAATCGGCCTGCTGCTGAGCGCCAACGCCATCATCGCCACCGCGCTGTTCGTGGTGGGCGGCATGCTCGCCGACCGGTACGACACGCGTAAGCTGATCCCCCTTGGCCTGATCGGTACCGGCGGCCTCGGGTTCTACCTGGCGACCTTTCCGCCCTTCAGCAATCTGCTGGTTGTGTTCTGCCTGCTGGCCGTGTGTGCCGACTGCCTCTTTTGGCCTTCGCTGCTCAAAGCCATCCGCAACCTGGGCGACGATAAGGAACAGGGGCGCCTGTTCGGCCTGCTCGAAGGCGGACGTGGCGTCATCGATACCCTGGTCGCCTTCTCTGCGCTGGGCGTGTTCGTCGCCATGGGCTCCGGTGAAAACGGTCTGAAGTCGGCGATCCTCTTCTACTCGGTCATCGACATTCTTGCCGGGACCCTGACCTGGCTGCTGCTCAAGAGCGGCAATACCCAGTCGACCGCCAAGCCGAAGAACGGGTTGTCGAACCTGCTCGAGGCCATCAAGGTGCCGGGCATCTGGCTGGTCAGCCTTAACGTGTTCATGGTCTACATCGTGTACTGCGGCCTGACCTATTTCATTCCCTACCTCAAGGAAATGTACGAACTGCCCGTGGCTCTGGTGGGCGCCTACGGCATCATCAACCAGTACTTCCTCAAGATCCTGGGCGGCCCTGCCGGTGGCTTCATTGCCGACAAACAGTTCAAGAGTTCCAGCCGCTATCTGAAGTGGGCATTCCTGGCGTTGTTGCCGCTGATGGGCGTCATCATGCTCATCCCGAAAAGCCCGGATTACATCTACGCCGGCATGGCGGCCACCCTCTCCTTCGCGCTGATTGTCTTTTCCATGCGCGGCGTGTTCTGGGCACCCATGGGTGAAGTCGGCATTCCCCAACACATCACCGGTTCAGCCTTTGGCATTGGTTGCCTGATCGGCTATGCGCCGGGCATGTTTGCCTACGTCATCTATGGCGCAATCCTTGACCACTTCCCGGGTCAACAAGGCTACAACTACGTGTTCTCGTTGATGAGTCTGTTGGCCATCGTCGGGTTCCTGGTCTCCAGCCTGCTGTATCAAGCGGTCCGCAAGAATTCCACGGTCACCGGCAAGGTCAGCGCCGCGCAAGCCTGAACATAGGTCGGGTGTACGCGTCTCAACACATCGCCGTGCGGCGCTAACCGAAACCTCTCGGTTAGCGCCGCACGAGCGCCGCCTTCAAGCAGCACTGACGGTGCTCTTGCTGAGCATCGTGGTGTGTAGTCCATCGGTGAAGCTGTCGGATCGCTATACAGTGAACTACTGTCAGTCATGGGCATGGCGCTCACAGCCAATCTCCAGATATCCGTTGAGTTGCAGGGTTTCCAACCGACTTATCACGATGATCAGGGAACCAGGTCGATGGCAAAAGATGCAAAAGCCGAATCGGAAAACGCGACTTTTACCGCGCTGGAGACTGAGGCTCTGGTCGAACCAGCCCCTGTTGGCGATGCGGCTCGCAATGGAATCTGGCGCACACGGATCAGGGTCAAGGCGCGCAATCTGAGTCGCTCGACCCAGTTTGTCGTTGCCGCTGCGGTGATCCTGGGACTGACCATGTTCTTCGTCGGCAAACTGGTGAGCGCTCGAATAGAAAGTGCCGCGGTACATAGCGCAGCAGAAGCAGGCGCTCAGTACATGGATACGTTTCTGGAGCCCTATGTGCAGGAGATGAGCCGGGACAACAAGCTCTCGGCGGCAAGTGTCCAGTCCCTGGACCACCTCACCGAAAGTCGTTCGCTCAAACATCACATTGTCTCGATCAAGATCTGGCGAGCGGATGGCACGGTGGTCTACAGCACGAATAAAGCCATCACCAACCACACATTCCCCATGGATGAGATCACCGAGGCACTCAAGGGCAAAGTAGTCACCGACCTTGAAGGGTTGAACGAGGATGAGAACGAGTTCGAGCGCAACCTCAACGTGCCGCTCTATGAGATCTACGCGCCCCTGCGGGATTCAAGCACCAGGAAAGTTATCGCGGTGGGCGAATTTTATGAAAAGGCCGGTAGTCTGAAGCGCGAGATCAATCGCGTCCGAGAGCAGGTATGGGTGGTCGTTGGCGCCGCGACCCTGGCAATGCTGACGCTGCTTTTCTTCATCGTGCGACGCGGTGACAAGATCATCCAGCGCCAACAAGTGGCACTGCGCTTACGGCTGCAGGAGCAAACCCGTCTGCACAGCAGCAATGCGGAACTGCAGCGCAAGATGGCGACGGCTACCCAGGAATTTTCCCATGTCAACGAACTCACCTTGAGGCGCATTGGTGCAGACCTGCACGATGGGCCGGCGCAGCTATTGACCTTGATTCTGATCCGGCTCGACGACCTGGCCGAAAACTGTTCCGCTGTCGATCAGGAGTCGCTGGAAACCATTCGAGGCGCCGCCACCGACGCATTGCGTGAGGTCCGCGATTTATCGCGAGGCCTGGCACTTCCGGAAATCAATGAATTGAGCCTGGTGGAAGAGTTGCAACTGGTGGCGCAACGGCACGAGCAACGCACTGGCACCAAGGTCACGTTAACCCTGGGACTGCTACCGGAGGCCGCGTCACTGCCGCTCAGACTCTGTTTGTACCGTTTTGTGCAAGAGGCCCTCAACAACGCTTACCTGCATGCCAACGGCGAGGGTCAGGTCATCGAGGCGCACTACAGTGATGAACTATTGAACATCAGCGTCAGGGACAGTGGTCCAGGCATGGCGGCAGACGCCATGCTGCAAGGGGCATCCGGCAGAACCCGATTGGGGCTCGCCGGTTTGCGTTATCGCATTGAATCTCTGGGTGGGTTGTTCAGCATCGACTCTGGCGTCTCTGGTACGTCGGTCAATGCACAGTTCAAACTCTAGGCATCCATTTGTGTTTTTGCTGCGCCGATGTGAAGTCGCCCGACAGCTTCGCGCTCCCTGTAATGCCGTAGAGCCGTGACCGCTTCAACACGATTTCGGGCGTGCAGTTTCTGCATCACGCAGCCCATGTGGTGCTTGACGGTTTTTTCGCTGATCTTCAGCTTTGACGCAACCTCCCTATTGGTCAGCCCCTTTGAAACTTCACGAATGACCTCCTCCTCGCGATGGGTCAGATCAATCGTGTGAATTTGTGCTTCGTGCTTCTTGTCGTTACTCAGCAGTTTGTTGGCGAACTCGGGGGTGATATACGTTTCCCCCCTGGCAACCGATCTGATTGCCAGGACCAGTTCCGGTCCGCTGACACCTTTCAACACATACCCGCGCGCACCGGCCTCCAGTGCCAGAAATGCGTCATCTTCGGCTTCCGAAACCGTCAGCATCAGCACCTTCACATTCGGCAGTTGAGTGGAAATGAACCGCACCGCGGCGAACACATCGCCCGGCATATTGACGTCCATCAACATCACATCCGGACGGATCTTGCGGGCAATATCCATGGCATCCTGCGCAGTGGCGCCCTGCTCCACGACCTGAAGATCCGCCCGTTTTCTCAACGTATTGGCAACACCCTCACGCAACATCGGATGATCGTCGGCAATGCCGATGCGAATGGTTGGATTCATGACGCGCTCCCGAAACGATCAGTACTCGTACACTTATTGATTAATAGCAGGGAACCGGGGACACCGCCGGTCACCAGTCGCACGCCCCGGGCGCCTGGCATTCGGAAATCAGACTTAAGTCGGACCCAATTCGATCGTCAACAAGCATTCACTATGACAGGACTCTGATTTTCAGACGCCAACCCATTGTTTTAAAACGCCATTAAAAACGTCAATAAACAGCCAGGCTCATAAAACCCGGCGCCATCTTTCATCCGACCAACAGTCGCTCTCCTATACTCTGCACCAGACAAAACCAGGAACAACGTCAAAAGCGACAGACTTCTAACGTAGCGCGTAATCCTCCGGGGATGCGGTTCTCCAGTTTGATCTGCCCACCAAAGCGATCGGCAATGGCCTTGACGATGGTCAGCCCCAACCCCGCACCCTGATCATTTCCGCTGCTGTAGAAACGCTCGAAAAGCCGATCGCGATCCAGCTCATCGATGCCTGGCCCTTCATCCTCGACAGACAGTTCGTAGCTATTCTCCTTTTCCACCAGCCTTACAGTGATCACTCCATGCCGGGGGGAAAAATTCGCCGCATTGGTCACCAGGTTGTTCAAGGCAATATCAATCGCGGCTGGGTCGACTCTGGCAAGACTGATGTCGTCGCTGACATCAAAAACCAGTTCAAGCCCCTTGCTCAGCAACCAGGGCGTCAACTGAACCAGGCTGTCGCGAACGGTGCTGGCCAGATCAATAGGCGCAGGCGGTTCAGTCCCTGCCGTAGGCTCAATACGAGCCATCGTCAGCAATTGGTTAACCAGTCGGCCGGTACGGTCCACGCCGGCAATCAAGAATTCGAGCGATGCGCGACGATCCTCTTCACTCCCCGCGTCCATCAGGTTTTGCGCGTGAATCCTGAGCACGGCCAGTGGTGTACGCATTTCGTGGGCGGCGTCCGCGATAAAGCGTCGCTCGCGCCCCATGACTTCCTGAATTTGCGCGAGCATGCGATTGAGGGCTGCCTGCATGGGCTCAAGCTCGGTGGGTAGCGGCGTCAATTGCAAGGGCGCAAGTGAGCCGGGATGCCGGGCCCGCAGCGTTGCAGCCATGTTGACCAGAGGTTTCAATCCCCAGCCGATGGCGAGCCAGATCATGGCGGCCAGCAATAAACTCCCCAGAATATTGGGCCACAGCGTGTGGCGCACGATCCGGTCCACCAAGTCCGTTCGCACGTCGTCCCGTTCGCCCACCCAGATGCGCAGGTTGTTCTGCTTGTCTTCAAGCAGGAAGGCGCGCCAATGCCGGTTGTTCATATCAACTACATCGCTGAAGCCTGGTGTGACCGCAGGTGTGCTGAAGGACGGAGAACTGGCCGTATGTACCAGCACTTCGTTCCTGGCGTTCCAGACCTGAAACGCAATCTTGGTTTCATACGAATGCCCGTCGGCCCTGGGCGTCGCCTCGTTCAGGGCCTGGTTGAAAGCCTTGTACAGATCCCCATGGTCCTTGCTCACCATGGGCATACGCATGACGCCTTGCAGCAGGCGAGCGTTCTGGGCCAGTTGGGCATCATAGACTTCGGCGATTTCGTGGTTGCTGTCGTGCAGATTGAACACACTGATCACGGCCACGCCGGCGAGCATCAGGCCGATGATCAGGGTCAGGGTGCGACGCCGGATCGAGGTCATCGGCGCTCCTCCACCAGGTAACCGATACCACGGACGGTGCGGATCAGATCGGTGGAAAATTTCTTGCGCAGGTGATGGATGTGCACCTCCAGGGTGTTGCTTTCGGCCTCCTCGTTCCAGCCGTACAGCAACTGCATCAGATGATCGCGAGTCATTACCCGGCCAGGCGGCGAGAGCAGCTCGTGGAGCAACTGGTATTCCTTGGGTGTCAGGGCCACCGGCTCGCCTTTGTAGCTGACTTGCTGGGTGCCGGGGTTGAGGCTGATACCGGCGTGCTCGATCAGCGATTGTCCACGCCCGGCGCTGCGCCGCAGCAACGCACGTATGCGCGCCTTCAGTTCTGCCAGGTCGAATGGCTTGATCAGGTAGTCATCGGCTCCGGCATCCAGACCGGCGATGCGGTCTTCGGTGGCATCGCGCGCGGTCAGGATCAACACCGGCAGATTGGAACCGCTGTCACGCAAGCGCCTGAGCACTTCGAGACCGTCCATGCGCGGCAGCCCAAGGTCGAGCACCGCCAGATCGAAAATTTCACTGAGCAGCGAGTGCAAGGCGCTGTTGCCGTCCTGCAACCAGTCGACGGTATAACCTTCACGGCTGAGGGCCTGATGAATGCCCTCGCCGAGCGCCACGTCATCCTCTATGAGTAATAAGCGCACAGGGTCTCCTGTCAGCCGTAATGCTGTTCAGTTAAGCGAATGTGGTCCTCTGTAGGAGCAGCCGGTCGACGCTCGATTGCTCGCGATGGTCGTTAACGATAACGCGTATTTACTGGCTAACCGCGGCGCTCTTGAGTCCATCGTCGGAACGCCGCCCGGAACAAGCTCGCTCCTACAATTTCCAGCATTATCCTGTCAGCCGAGTTTCTTGTTCACGTCCACCAACAGCGTGTCGATCTCCTTGCGGCGCCCGGCGTCAGCGCTCTCGCGGCCAGGTCGAGGCGCAGCCAGCAAGGCTTTTTGCAGCGCCGCCCTGGCTTCGACATAACGCTTCTGACGGTAGAGGTGATCGCCCCAGAAGTACAGGCTGTCGATGCCATTGGGGTTCATTTTCAATGCCAGCTTGAGCAACTGCTCGGCCTTGTCCGAATCGCCGAAACCGATGGGCCAACCCGGTACGCGGTCATAGAGTGCGCCCAGACTGGTATAGGCTGAGCCTTGCAGGGCCTTGGGGTCCAGGGCCAGGGCTTTTTCCAGGTCGGCTTTGGCGTCCTTGACCTTGCTCAGCGCACCCAACCCTCCCTGGGCGCCCGCCCAGCTACTGGTCACAATACCAGACCAGATCCAGGCCTCAGCCACCGTTTGGCGTTCCTGTTTGAAGCTCGATGCCTGGGCGGCCAGTTTTTCAAAAGCCGCGGTTCGTTGTCCCTCGGGCAACTCGTACTGAATGTGTGCCCAGCTTTGCTGGATACCGTTGAGGCGCAGCTGGTCGGCAGCATCCAGCGCCCACACAGTCTGGCTCAATGCGCCAAGCAGCAGGCAAGCGATGATCTTTTTCATGGTTCGAGATTTTCCTGGTCGGGTTTCTGGCTCAGGCGGCGGATCAGTGGCAATTGTTTGCGCAAACCACGGTCCACCAGATGGGGCAGGAGGCTGTTCAGGCGTACAAAAAAACGCTCAGGCCAGCCCAGGTACAAGTCACGACGGTCACCGGCAATGGCGTGAATCACCGCGGCCGCCACGGTTTGCGGATCGTCCACATTGGCCTTGAGCGCATCGTTCAGCGCCTGGGCTGCCGGGCTGTTCATGCCGGTACGGGTCGCTCGCGGGGCAACGTAAAGCACACTGACCCGGGTGTCCGCCAGCTCCCGGCGCAAGGCTTCGGAGAAACCGCGCAGGGCGAACTTGGTGGCGCAGTAACTGGCGTAGCCGGGGTAGCCGATGGAGCCATAGGTCGAACCGACGTTCACCACCATGGCACTGTCGGCTTGCTTGAGCAGTGGCAACATCAGTTTTGTCAGGCACATCGGCGCGCCGATGTTCACCGCGAGCATCGAATTGATCTCACTGTCGTCCAACTGTTCGAGCATGGCGAAATGGTTGACCCCGGCGGCATTGATCAGCAGGTTGATGCCGCCGATGCCCTGGGCCTGCGCCAGCACCTGGCGGCGGTCGGAGAGTAACGTCAGGTCTGCACGGATCCAACTCAGGTTACGGGGATATAGTTCCAGCAGCGGCGCCAACGGTTCCCGATGCCGAGCCACGGCCAGCACCTGGGCACCACTGGCGCACAGTGCGGTGGCGATGGCCAGGCCGATGCCGCCGCTGGCACCGGTCAACACGACGCGAGCTTCAGACAGGCGCATGCAGGTTCTCCCCGTTACGCGGCAAGCCACGAAACATATCGGCGTAGAGCCGGTACACCACTTTGGCGGCGTGGATGACGGCGGCCTGGTCGCCCGGGTCTTCAAGACTGTTCATCAGTCGACAGTAGGTCTGCATATGTTCAATATCCAGTGAGCCGTGGGAACTGAGGTAGCTGAAGGCGCTTTCCGGCAAGTCCAGACGCTGGCGAATGCTGTCGGCGGCGAGGGTGGCCAGGGCGATGCTCGTGCCTTCGAGTACGTTGACCATGCCGAACAGTCCCACCGGATTGTCCCTGGCAATCAGGTCGTAGAGGAAGCTGACCATCAACTCGATCGGCAATGACGGACGCCCGTCGCGTACAGCGACTCTGTCACCGCCGCAGGCTTCAATGTCATTGAGTACCCATTGTTCGTGGCCGTATTCGTCCTCGATGTATTCACATACCGCTTCGCGCAGCCACTCCAGACGTAATGGCAGGCGCGCACCGCAGGCCATCATCAACGGCACGGTATGGCGCACGTGGTAGTAGGCCTGTGCCAGAAAGGCCCGATAACTTTCCAGGCTGACGTCGCCGTGCAGCGCATCACGGATGATCGGCAAGTTGAACAACTCAATGCGTTCTTGCTCGGTGGCTTGTTGCAGCGTGTCAAAAAAACTCATGGTACGGATTCCTCGGGAAATGCAGATTCGGTCAATTGCCCCCGGTAGCGCTCGACGATGGCATCACGACGGGGCCGGCCATTGGCGGTGAGCAAGCCGTTGGTGGGAGTGAAGGGTTGGGCGAGCCGGCTCCAGTGGCGGACCTGGGCGTATTCGGGCAAAGCCTCGTTGGCCTGGGCCACGGCGGCGGCCAGTTGTTCGTCGGTACAGTCCGGGCGATGCGGCCAGAGCAACGCATGGTTGTGAGGCATCGCCTCGCCATAGACGAAGGCCTGGGCGACAGGCCCGCGCTGGGTCAATTCGGCTTCCACCCACTCGGGATTCACGTTACGTCCGAAACTGGTGACGAACTGATGTTTCTTGCGTCCCTTGAGATAGAGAAAGCCCTCGGCATCGAACTCGCCGAGATCGCCGCTGGGCCACCACTGGGCGGTGTGCGGCGCCTCTCCCAGATAGCCCAGCAAGGTCGAGCCCTTGATCAGCACTTCGCCGTCGTCCGCCAGGCGAATCTCCACATGGGGCAATGGCCGTCCGACACTGCCGGGACGGCGTGCTTGCGGGCGATTGAGGCACACTACCGACGCGCACTCGGACAGCCCGTAACCTTCATAGACGGGTATGCGCACCCGTTGAGCGCGGTGCAGGAGATCTTCGCTGACCCGGGCACCGCCCACGGCGGCAAAACGCAGGTGCTGTGGGTCAAAGGCCTTCTGCTCGGCAGCGCTGACCAGCATCAGCAACAACTGCGGTACCAGAATCAGGCTCTGGGGCGATCGGCTGGCCAGGCATCCCATCAGTTTCGGCACATTCACACCGCTGGCGCCTTGAATCCCCAGGGTTTTCTGGCTCGGCAGGCTCAAGGTAGCGCCGGCATACAGCGCGGCGTAACAGCCGATGTTCTCCAGCAAAATGGCCAGCGGCAGCAGCGCCAAATGGTGTTGCGCGGCGGTGGGTTTGCTGGCCAGGTCCAGCTCGCGAGCGACCCGCAGAATGCTGTCGGCACTCAAGCACACGCCCTTGGGTGTCCCGGTGGTACCCGAGGTGAAGGTCAACTTGGCGGTGCCGTCAGGCATCCGGTTCGGGCCACTGAAGGTGCGGTGCCAGAACTCGCCGCACTGCTGATACCCGGCCGCTTGCAGCTCGTCGTGCAGTTGCGGCTCGGTAATGACGTGTTCGGCCTGGCTCTGCTCCAGGCAATGCTTGCGTTGCGCCGGACTGAAAAAAGACGGCAATGCCACGCAGGTCAAACCCTCGAACAACACGGCCAGATCCCACAACATGGCTTCGACACCATTGTCCAGCGCCAGTGCGAACACCCTGACCCGTTCATCGCGCAGGCGCTGCTGGCGATAAATGACCTCGGCATACAGCGTGGCGTAATCCAGCTTCAGATGATCGCCCCACAACGCAATGTCGTTGGTTTTTTGCTCGGCGTGATTACGCAGGGTCTGTTTGAAACGCTCCATTTCAGGCGACATGGCAGGCCCCCTCAATGGAGGTTGGCAAGCCCAGGCGACTGAACAGGCCAATGTTGCGTAAATGGATGAATCCGGAGCGGATATTGCCAACATGAACCCACGGCTTGCTTTCGTAGTAACTGCCCCAGGCGTGGCGGTCGTCGCCCAGGCGCGCCGGGTCGGCAGCACACAGGGTCACAGGCTTCAAGCCAAGGCGGTGAAAGCTGTTGACCAGCCCCAGGTTCCCGGTGAATGCGACCCACTCCAGCCCCCCCATGGCGAGCAGGTAGGTCATCGCGATGATGCTCATCCGTGCGCTTCCGGTGTCGCTGGCAGCCAGGTTGCCTACCTCGACAATGGCTGACCGGCTTACGGTCTGGTCGGCAACGGCACTGATCAGCGGATCGATCGCCTCGTCCAGGTAACCTTCCAGAAACAGCGGCCCGGTGTTCGCCAGACGTATCCCGACCACCGCACAAAGCGCGCCGGACGCATCGCTCATGCCGAACAGCTGCGGCATGAAATGGCGAATATCGGCACCGTGGGCTCTACGAAAACGTTGCTGGATAAAATCTTCGAAGGCGCTCCGTTGCGCAGCGTCCGGCAAGGCCCTGATGAAATACATCTGCTGTGCTTCGGCCAGGCCAAATTGCAGCGGCAACTGAACGTTCCAGTTGAAGTCGGACATTAAAAACCTCTCCCCGGATCTATTGGGGAGAAGTATCAAAGACTTTTCTTAACGAAGTCTGAAGGTGACAAAACCATTGTCGCCCTGGCAGTCCGTCATGCCGATGTGCAACAGCGGTGCAGGCCGGCCGCACCGACTGGCTGGCCGCAGGTACTCATGCACACCCTGCCGGACGACGCTGAAGTGCGACATTGCGCCGGGCTACAACGTGTAGGAAACACCGACCTGCACCGTTCTTGGTGCCCCTGGGAAGGCGTAGACGTTGCCGAATGCACCCTCCTCAAAATCTTCGTCCGTCAGGTTCTTCACATCCAGGTTGAGCCTGATCCGGTCATTGACCTTGTAGTAGCTCAGCAGGTCGACAACCGTGTAACTGCCCATCGAAAACGCCGTGTTGGCGGTCTGCCCTGCACGCTCATCGACGTACTTGAGCCCGGTGCCAAGCCCCAGTCCCTTGAGCGCGCCATCCTGGAACTCGTAGACGTTGAGCAGGCTGAAGCTGTTCTGCGGAATGTTCATCAGTCGGGTGCCGGACTTGATGACGTTGTCCTTGGTCACTTCGGCATCGACATAGGCGTAGCCACCAATCACCCGCCATTGCGGGGTCAGGTTGCCGGCGATGTTCAGGTCGAAACCACGGCTGCGCACCTCGCCTGCCGCCACACTGAACGTCGAGTCCACAGGATCGGTGGTGAGTACGTTGCGTTTTTCGATCTGGTAGATCGCCGCGTCGACACTCAATTGACTGTCCAGCGCTTCCCACTTGATACCCAGCTCATAGGACTTGCCCTTTTCCGGTTCGAAACCACCGCCCTGGCGACTGGCACCGGTATTGGGCTTGAACGAGCGAGCCGTATTGGCATAGATCGCCACGGTGTCGGTGAGGTCATAGGTCACGCCAACGCGCGGGGTCACCGCATTGTCGCTGGCCTCCCAGCTTCTGCCGCCCGGCACGAAGGTTTCAAAGTCATGCTCGAAGCGCTCGAAACGGGCCCCGGCCAATACTCTCAAACGCTCGGTCAAGGCCACCTGATCCTGGACAAATGCCGCGTAGGTCTTGAGGTTTTCCTTGTCGTTGGTCGGGGTACGGGTCAAGGCTGGACGCGGCTGGCCATACACCGGGTTGAAGATATCGATCGGGTAGGCACTCACCGCCCCGCTGGAGCGCTGGATAATCGCCTGGTAGTCGTAATCCTCGTACTCGATGCCGGTCAGCAGGGTGTGATCGAAACCGCCTGCGGTGAAATGTCCGGTGAGGTTGAGTTGGGTGTCCTTGTCCGTCCACTCCAGCTTGCGGTAGTTGAAGTTACGGCCCAGGGTGCGCCCGTCCGCGGCCACACCGTTGGCTTCGACCGCATTCCCCTTGAGGGTGCCGTCGAGCCATTGGAATCCGCCGCCCAACGTCCAGTTATCGCTCAGCAGATGCTCGAACCGCAGTTGCGCCATGTTGTTGTCGTTGTGCAATTTGCCAACGTCTTTTTCGCCGAAGAAGGTGTCGCGCGAGGCCGTGCCGATCTGGTTTGGAAAGCGCGTCAGGCCGCGGTCGAGCGGGTGATTGTTGCGCATGAAGTCGCCTTCGAAAATCACCTTGGTGTCATCGGTGGCCTGCCAGGACAGCACCGGCGTCACGCCGTAGCGTTCGGTTTCGACATGATCGCGGAAGGTATCACCGCCCTCGCCCACCACGTTCAGGCGATAGGCCAGGCGCCCCTCTTCGTCCAGCGGGCCGGTGGCGTCCAGCGTGCCACGCTGCATGCCTTGGTCATCGAGTTGGCTACCCAGGGTCACCGTGGGCACGGCCAGGGGTTGTTTGGAGATGACGTTGAAGGTGCCACCCGGATCGCCTCGGCCATAGAGCATGGTCGCCGGCCCTCGCAGTACTTCCAGGCGCTCGATGGTGTTGGCATCGGGCATGTTCGGATAACCACGGTTGATCGGGAACCCGTTGCGATAAAACTCCCCGGTGGTAAAGCCGCGCACGGTAAAGGTGGTCAGGCCCTGGCCGCCGAAATTGTTGGCCCGCCCCACCCCGCCGGCGTAATCGAGTGCATCCTGCAAACGGGTGGCACTGATGTCTTCGACGACATCCCGGGTGACCACACTGATGGACTGGGGCGTTTCGTGGATCGAAGTGTCGGTGCGCGTGGCGCTGGCCGAACGCGTCGCGCGATACCCGTCAACCGGCCCCAGGGCGGTTTCGAAGTCAGCTGTGCCAACGATGTCAGTCGCTTGCAACTCCAGACTGGATTTATCGGTAGTTGCTTGCTCCGCCCAAGAGGCAGCGGAGAATGCCTGAAGCACGCAGATAGACACCAGAGTACGACGCATCTAGGAAACCTTGTGAAAATAGCCAAATGGGGTGGCATACATGCCAACAAATCGCGACGCATGGTATACCACGTCCTCACGTTTTGATACGTATTCTCATTTGTATTTTCTGAAGGCGACCTGCGCCATTTCAAATCGCTGATGGTTCAAGCTCCAGTGGCGTAGCCAAAAAAGGGCCCCGAAGGGCTAATGCCAGTCAGTTAAGGGATCGACCGGCGCTGATTAACCTGTGGCGAGGGAGCTTGCTCCCGCTGGACTGCGCAGCAGGCCCATTTGTTGGGGCCGCTTCGCTGCCCAGCGGGAGCAAGCTCCCTCGCCACAGGTTCAGTGTCTCGGCTTAACTGATCGGCATTAGCCCTTCGGGGCCCTTTCTACTCAAAACAGATCCACTCGTCAGCCCCGGTTCCTTACACTCGTGAGGCCTTGTCGAGGCTGGGCAGCAAGGGACTGTCCGTTACCGATGAATGGGGATGACCCACCTGCGCCGGCACCGTCTCAGGCTTTTGGTCCTCGATCTCACCATTGAGTGCTTTGTGCATCTTGACGGTGTCCAGCGCCCCGACCCGCTAAAAGTGCGCCGTACCGGGTCCGGCGGCTTGCAGGCTGGTCGACAGGGGTACGCTCTGCGTGACTTTGGCCATCTGGGTGATTTCCACCTGCACCTTGTCCTTGCCCAGCAGGTAGTCGGCCAGCTTCTGGGAGAACGGCCAGTAGTTCAGTGTGGCCGTCAGGGTCAGCGGCCCGACGGCGTCGGCCGGCACCAGGAAGGAGAACTCCCCGATATCGTAGCCCTTGGGCAGAATGCGGTTGTCCGAGAGAATCTGCGTGGCATTCCAGACCTCGACGTCCAACGGATTGCCGTCCTCGTCGCCGATGTGCACTTTGAAGTTTCGCGTGTTGTCCTCGGTCTTGCCGTCCTTGATCGCACCCAGTCGATAGAGCTCGCGACCACTGGCATCCAGCACCTGGAAGTCGATCCACATCTCCCGACCCTCGGGAAAGCCGGTCGGCAGCTTGTGCCCGGCGCCGACGTTGGCAACTTTGATGGCCACCGAGTTGTATTGCCCGGGAATGATGGCGGCCGGCAGTTGCTGGAAGGTTATTTCCCCCGCTCGCGCGAGCATGTCGCGCGCGCGTTGCGCGCCCACTTCCTGACCGAGATGCTTGAGCATCATCGCGTTGGCTCCGCTGAACCAATGCGAGGCGACCTCCTCGCGGTCTGGCCCCATGATCGCGGCCTTGCCCGCATAACCCGGCATATGGCAGCTCTGGCAGGTTACGCCGTTGAGGCTGTAGGCGCTCTCCTGCCATTCGTCATAGGTACGCTCGACCGCCACACTGCTGAACGGGTGCGTGACGTTATGGCAGGTGGCGCAAAAGTCCGAGCGCGTGTGCAGAGCGGAATACACCGTGTCGTGATAAGGCGAAACGGCGTCTTTACGCGGGCCGAACTTGGTCGGTTTACCGTGCGCCCGAGGGCTCAGGACATAGGCGCCGTTATCGAGGCCCGTGCGGGCACTGATGTTGTGGCAGGTCTCGCAATCGACCCCGGGCATCGGATGATTCTTCGCGCTGTCTTCAATTGAAGAGCGGTTGACTTGCGAATTGATTTGCCCGGTCGTGAGACCGATCGGGGTATGGCAGCCAGTGCAGAAGTTATCGACCTTCCCTTCGGTGGCCGAACTCGCACGCTGGAGCAAGGCCCTATAGATAGGTTCATCCCAGGCCTGGGACATCATCGATGAGCGCCACTGTTTGTAAATCTCTGTGTGGCAAGCGCCACAGACCTGGGCATTGTCGAAGTCTTTTATATTCAAAACCAGGTTGCCAGGGGTATTGGCCCGATGCGGAAAGAACGGCATCGCGCCAGTCACATGCATGATCCTGGAGCGTGCCGGCTCCAGCCACTTCTCATTACTTTGATTGTCATTACCCAGAGGTTCGTCTGCCGCCATCAGCGTAACCGTCAGCAGGCAAGCTAGAAAACACAACCCGCGCAGCGCTACCTGCGCACGTGTATGTCTGGAGTGGCTCATAAGCATTTCCCCTGGACGGTTGCAGAGGAGGACAGCAGCACTTCAATTGAGCAGGCGGGGTATTTCGCGATGTAAACCGATGGTTACATGCAATCACTCAATGGGGGTACTGACAGCTCCACAGGTTCCCGACTCTGCAACTTTCAAGAACGGGACAAGCTCTCACTCAGCAATTACTTTGCCAGCGTTGTGTAAACCATGTGCGAGCCCAGCAAACATTGGCCACAAGTTGAAATAGCGTGCTGGAGGAGACGCGAATACTGCTGGGGAAAGACGCCCCATTTGTGGGGCAGCTCACTCCGAAATCGGGGGCCACTCACTTGACTCGCTACGACTTACTCCCTGTCTTTCGTCGACCGGATGAGATTGCCCCGTAACTTCACAATGGCCTTCTGCATTTGCACGAAGTCGTCGGGGTCAAGACCGGTTTGCGGGAAGCCGTCTTCGGTGAGGCCTTCGCGCAGTTTTCGCCCCTCTTTGGTGAGACTGATCCGCACCTGGCGTTCGTCTTCCGGGTCGCGCTGGCGCAGCAAATACCCCATCGCTTCCAGCTTCTTGAGGATCGGCGTGAGGGTATTGGATTCGAGAAACAGCTTTTCGCCGAGGCTGCCAACGGTCTGATTGTCTTCCTCCCAAAGCGCAACCAGGGTGATGTATTGCGTATAGGTCAGGCCGAGCCGTTCAAGCATCGGCTTGTAGGCCTTGCCGAAGGCCAGGTTGGCTGAATAGACCGCAAAACACAGGAAATCGGAGAGTTTGAGATCCAGGGCGGATGTCTTGTCGGTGTTTTTCATGGACGTTCTCTTGGGTCAGTCTTGCGAGACTGAAACTATACGTCGTATGCGATGGTATCGGAAGTGCGTATAAACACTGAAGACGGGCTCACCGGGAAATCCCCGGTGAGCCCGTCTTCAGTGGGTTATGCCGTCAGGACGTTGATGTCGACATCAATGTTGCCCCGTGTGGCCTTGGAGTACGGGCAGATTGCATCGGCGTTGTGGGCCAACTCGGTCGCCACCCCATGATCCAGCCCCGGCACACGCAAAGTCAGTCGAGCCTGAAGGAAGTAAGCCGCGCCGGTCTGGCCCAGATCGACTTCAATGTCGACGGCCGTGTCGGTCGGCAGTGTCACCTTCATCTGCTGGGCGACCAGCCCCACCGCTGCGATGTAGCAGGCTGACCAGGCTCCGGCGAACAGTTGCTCGGCTTTCGGGTGCGGCTGAACGGCGGTGAGTACGTGTGCCGGTGTGTCGCTGCCGGGGGACGACAGCACGATGTCAAGGTTGCCGTCATGCCCGCGCAAGGTGTTGCCTGCGCTGTTATGAGTGGTGTGGGTTTTGCCGCTGGCCAGTACTTTTTCGATTTTGCTCATGGGGATTTCCTCAGGGTTTTATATGTATGCGATTTTATCGCATACGGTGTATTTGGCATTTAAAAAGACAGCGCTCAGCAATTGGCGTGTGCAATGATCCAGTTGTTGCCGTTTTGGCCATGGGAGGCTTGAGCGGTAGAGATAAACATTCTGCGGCTGCTTGCGGTGTTCATGGCTGAATCTCCAAACGGCAAGGGTTGCTGCTGACTTCAATCGCACTCGACTAGATCGCATGCGATAGATGAATACTCAACCAAAGCCCCAATGATGTCAAAGTTTATTTTATGCCTTGGCGATGAGCGGTAGACGCGAGGTCAACCCCGCTCCTCTCCTCCTGCCGAAAGGATGATCGGCTTCCCACCGTCCGGCCCTGCGGGGACCTCGGGGTGAGATATTGCGTCAGGAACGGATGATGTGAGTTGTTGCTGCTCGGTTCTCTGGAGCGGCATGCGTCACCAGACAATTTCCCGAATCAGAAACTGCCCCGTCCGCGGATCGAACTGACGCACAAAGTGAACGTGCCTGGAACCGAAGCGCTGATCGCTGAACCTGGACCCTCTGATCACCTCAAAGCTGTTTATCCGGTGGATCGGTATGAAGTGCCGGTTGTGCATTGGTACGAAATGCCGGCTGTGCATCGGTACGAAATGCCGGCTGTGCATCGGTACGAAATGCCGGCTGTGCATCGGCGCGAAATGCCGGTTTCCCATATGAAATGGGCCACTGTGGAAATGGTGGAATTGCCCGCATTGCTGTGACTGCCCACTGACCAGAACGGCCGGGTGAGGATTTTGACCGAGGCCGCCACCGCTGATTGCCTCCAGGGAGAGGCTGCTTGCCAGAAGCCCCGCGACCAAGAGCAGGAGTTGCCTGAAGATACGCATAGCGCCACCTCCAACGGTCCCCCCCCACACTAAATTATAGTCGGCCATGGACCCCGGCCGGGCTTTGGCGCTGAAACAGACATCTAGCCAAACGGTGGGTGAGCAGAAAGTAACAACCTGCAAATTACCTTGTAGTTCATTGTGTTACAGAGCGAATGTTCTAATTTTTGCCATATCTCGGCACAACCCCATTAGGGGTCAGGGCAGTGATCAGGAATGTGGACCAAGCATAAAAAAAGCGCCGACGTTGCCGTCGGCGCTCAGGAGGGGGTCTGATGTTTCAAAGGGTCAAACGGTTTTACCCGTCTTTACCTGGATTTTCGTCAGCTCAACTCAGCGCAGCGCAGGAATTCCCGCGAACAGCCAAGTCTCTTGGGTCGGCGTTGCCTCGTGGCGATTGCGCGCCCACTGAGTCAGCGCCACCATCATCGCAAAGCCGAGCACGATCAACACCGGATAGGCCATCAGCAACTCGGTGAGCGAATATTTCCAGGCCAGTGGTCGACCGACACCGAGCATGGCGGCATACAGCCAGGACACACCCGACAGTGCGCCAGAGAACAGGGCAAACATTCGTACACTGACCTTGAGATCAAGCAGCGACCCGGCCTTCAGCATTGCCGGCAATACAAAGCGGTGCAACAACATGCCGTTGAACGTCAGCAACAATACAATGATGACTTTGGCTTGAAGTTTTGGATTGGCAAAATAGTTCATGCCTTTATCCAGATAATCAATGCCTATTACCGCGGCTCCGGTGATCCACAAGAATATCAACGCATTGGAAACAGACTTCTGAAGACTGGCCATATGTTCATTATCGTGCCCCGACGACACACGACCATTCCATAAATCCTTGACCATTGCGGCATCGCTGGCAAACACCAGGCCAATCGCTACGCAGCAAGCCAACAGGTGAACGTAAACAACACCTAAACGCAAAAACTCCATGGATTCTTTCTGGCCGATCAGGCCGATAATTGTATTAATATCCAAGATGACATCTCCACTTAAAACAGCAGTGCAAATTGACCATGCCCCAGGCATGCGAATTATTTATTCGCAACTGCAAGATCAAGTTCGCAATGATTGAAGCAACTTAATAATTAGGTATTACAAGAGGGAGCGACTCGCCCAGCGAGTCAGTGATGACGGCATACTATCACTCCAGGTCTCAGGTAAAAAAATCCCCAAGTGCATTCCATTCAATGCAGATGAGGTATACGTCCTTTTTATTAGTGAGTGCAGCGCGACCTCTCAAGGGATCCCGTCTGCTGGAACATCAGAGCGAAGCCTATCAAAATCGTTCACTTTTTGAGCAGAGCGCTCGACAAACGGTACTAAATCCAACACTTGGGGGTACCTGCCTCCCAGGCTGAAACCGGCGTAGCCAAGGAGCTGAATCGTTTCCTGTTCTATTCCGAAAAAAACCGCCATCGCGCTGAACTCACATCGCCAGCCCCTACGAAAAGCGAACATTGCATACCGGTCACTGATTGTCGTCAAAGCGGGCGGGATCTTCGCTCATGGATCATTCCGAGCAATTCAGCGGGCACGGGAGCCACAAGGACTCCCGTGTCTGTTCAGCGGATAGGGCATACCGCTGATCAGCGCCCTTCCAGTTTTTTCACGACCTCGTCGGTGGTCATCAGGCCGTTGGCGATGTAGCGGAAATTGACCAGCGCACTCCCGTATCCGTCGCCATCAGGCAGCTTCGGGCCGGCGACCGCGTCACGTACGACGACTACCTCGAAACCACGCTCCAGAAACTCGCGTAGATGCGATTCGACGCACAGGTTGGACGCCATGCCGGCCAGGATGATTTTGTCGACCCGCTGCTTGCGCAACTGCAGCATCAGGTCGTTGCTTTGCGGGCCATACAGCTTGTGCGGTGATGCGACGAGGGTCTTGCCGTCTTCGATGAAGGGTTTGAATTCCTTCATGAAGTCGGCACCCGAATTGCGAAATCCATCCAGCGTCAAGGCGCCCTTGCGGTCGAACATGCCCAGCTTGTGCTGGACGGCCTCCGCTGGCGCTTCAAACTCCCACTGATGATCATGGGGGTAATAGTAGTGCGGCGAGATGGCAACCGTTGCTCCAGTTTGCTTGAACGCCGTGAACAGCCGGGTCAGATTCGGCACCAGGTTCTGCTCGGTAACGCTCTGGCCGAAGATTGACCAGCCCGCACCTTCCGGACTCATGAAGTCGATCTGCGGGTCGATCACGACCAGCGCGGTTCGACTGGAATCCCATTCAAAGGTGGAGGCCGGGAGCGCGGGTTTGACCGGATCGGCGTAGGGGTTCTCGGCGGCAAAGCCGATGCCGGGCGCCATCAGGATCGCCCCCAGCAAGGTGGCGCAGGAGATGAGTCTGCCGGGATGAATTCGATTGAAGGTCATTTTGCACGTCCGCAATGTGGGGGTGGTGCATTTACGGTACGGCGAGAAGACGGCACGAAATGGACATTTATCCGTGGATTTCGGCCGACAAGCCCGGTCACCTTGCATGAGGCGGGTGGCTCGATACCCCCCGTGACCTTCCATTCAACAAGTGCGTACTATGGCCCCCCAATCAGTCTTTGGATGTTCCGTGCATGCAGCGTCACATATGTTTCCTGGTCTACCCGGGCTTCGTATTGCTGGATCTGAGCGGCCCGCTCGAAGCCTTCTCCAATGCCAATCGTGCCCCCGCTTCGGGCTATCGATTCACAGTCGCTTCGCTTGAAGGCGGATTGATCAGCGCTTCGAGCGGACTGCAAGTCGCGACGCAAGCCCTGGAGGTTGTCGACCATCTCGACACGCTGATCATCGTCGGCGCCCCCACCGCTCCGATCGATGACCGGATGATGCCGATGGCCGCGGCGATACGGCAGATGTCCCCGCGCGCTCGCCGTACTGCCAGTGTCTGTACCGGCGCCTTCCTGCTCGCCGAGAGTGGTCTGCTCGACGGTCGCGTGGCGACCACGCACTGGAACTACGCGCCACAATTGCAGGCACGCTATCCGGCACTGCGCGTGGATGGAGATCGAATCTGGACCGAGGACGGCAATGTCTGGACGTCCGCTGGCATGTCGGCTGGCATCGACATGGCCCTGGCGATGATCGAGCAGGACCTGGGCAAGGACGTGTCACGCTCCGTCGCGCGCATGCTGGTGGTCTACTATCGGCGACCTGGTGGTCAGTATCAGTTCTCTTCGCTGCTGGATTTCGACCCTGGCTCGGACAGGATCCGCACGGTGCTGAGCTACGTGCGCGATCATCTGCGTGATGATCTGTCGCTTGAACGCCTGGCCGACGTTGCGCATATGAGCGTGCGCCAGTTTGGCCGCGTGTTCGCGGCATCGGTCGGTGTGACGCCGGCGAAAGCTATCGAGCGCCTGCGTATCGAGTCAGCGCGGCCATTGGTCGAGGACGGGCACCAGACGTTCGAGGAGATCGCCAGGGGCTTCGGATTCGGCGATGCCGATCACATGCTGCGCAGCTTCGTGCGAGTCGTGGGGCGCACGCCACAGGAACTGCGTCGCAGCGCTCGTCAGGCCAAAGGCAAAGGGTCCGAAAAAAAGGTCGACTCATCGCCCGCGTAAGCAAAGACTCGTACAAATCCTGGGCCTGGCTCAAGCCAGCAATTCGGTGATCCACCGGGCCTGCTGCGCGATGTCCTGCACCGTCGACTCGGGCACGGCCTGTTGCATCCGGGCAAAGTGGGTCAGGGTCTTCTGTTTCTGGCGCAACTTGCGCTGCCACTTGAGCAGGAATGCCGGACTGCGGGCCTGCATTTGCAATGGGCCGAAGTACAGCTCTTGGGCGGTGTACATCACAGGCCCGGCGCGCTCGGCGACGATGATTTCGTAGTCGAAACGATTTTCCCGCAGCACTTCCTCGCAGACGATGCGGTAGCCATTGTCCATCAGCCATTGGCGCAGTGGCTGTTCGCCGCCGTTGGGTTGCAGGATCAGGCGCTCCTGACCGCTCAGGTACGCATTGCCGCTGTCGAGGATATCGCGGATCGTTTCGCCGCCCATACCGCAGATGCTGATCGCCGTGATCCCGTCTTCCGGCTCGATTGCCGCCAGGCCGTTGGCCAGGCGCACGATGATCTGCAGGTCCAGGGCATTCTCGCGCACGGTGCGGTTGGCCGCGTGGAACGGCGTCAACGCCACCTCGCCGGCCACTGCCGCCGCGATGGCGCCACGGCGCATCAGTGCCACCGGCAGGTAGCCGTGATCCGAGCCGATATCGGCCAGGCGCGCACCGGCTGGCACATGCGCCGCCACGCGCTCCAGGCGCATGGACAATGTCTGTTCGTTCACCAGCGGCCCCTTTTCACCACAACCGTCCGGCGCCTTCTGGCCGGATCGGGGCGTGATTGTGTCGAGCAACGCCGTGCATTTCAAATTTATGTGGCCAAGTTTATGTGACCAAGGTCATTGCCCCTTCATGCAATCACTTGCGCATACACCGATCTGTCGACGTTGCCACCGGACAGAATTACACCCACCCTTCTTCCCGACATGGCTTCACGCTCCGAAATGAGCGCTGCCAGCGCCGCCGCACCGGCCCCTTCAGCCAGGTTATGGGTATCGGTGTAATACACGCGCATGGCTTCGGCAATCTGCGCATCACTGACCGCTACAATCCGCTGCGCACCTTGCGCGTAGACGGCAAAGGCCTCAGGCACCGGCTTGCGTACGGCCAGGCCGTCGGCAAAGGTGGTTGCCGAGGCGGTTTCGCACAGGACTCCGGTGTCAAACGACAACTGTGCGGCAGCCGCCTGCGTGGAAACCACGCCCACCACCCGGGTGTTCAGGCCCAGCGCATCGCGGGCAGCGATCACCCCGCAAATCCCCGAGCCACAGCCAATCGGTACATATACGGTATCCAGGTCCGGCGCTGCGTTGAACAGCTCCAGCGCATAAGTGGCGACGCCTTTGACCAGCTCGGTGTGAAACGGCGGGACCAGGAACAGGTCATGCACGTGCGCAAGGCGTGCCGCTTCTTCACGGGCATCATCGAAATCGCGGCCATACTCGACCACTTCAGCGCCAAAGCCGCGCATGGCGTTGTTCTTTTCTACCGAGTTACCTTGCGGCACTACGATCAACGCCCGCAAACCCAGTGCGCCAGCCGCCAGCGCCAGGCTCTGGCCATGGTTGCCGCGGGTAGCGCTGACAATGCCCTTCGCGCCTGGGTGCTCGCGTTTGAGCCAGTGCATGAACGTGATACCACCACGCACTTTGAAAGCACCGGTAGGCGTGTGATTTTCGTGCTTGACCCACACCGTGCAACCCAACCGCCGAGCCAGCAAGGGCCAAGGGTATTGGGCGGTGGCCGGCATGACCTGGTAAACGTTGCGTGCAGCCTGTTCGATATCGTCGCGAGTGAGTCTGTGCATGAGTTATCCCCCTGAGATTTTGCCCAGTCTGGACACGGGCGCATTACGCCGGCTTTCAAAAAACTGACCTGACTTTTGTCCCCCCTCTTCACTACTATGGCATTCATGAGCCATCGAAATCGCCTGCCGCCAACGCTCCTGTCCGAACCGGTCCGTCGCATCGTGGTCGGCCCCTGGGCGATCGAATTGCTACCCGGCCGCGCCTACGCGACCCGCTATGTGGCGACCCAGGCGGGAATCGGCTTTGCCTTCGACAGCCAGCGAGGCCTGCACGCTATCGGCAGTGACCGAATACGCCCTTTCGATGCCGTGCCCAACGGCCTGGCGTTCGTTCCCGCCGGGTGTGACGTGTTGTCCGAATCACCCACGGGCGGTGAATACCTGCGGGTGATGCGCACCGACGGTATTGCGCTGGTGGGGGATCGTGCCTTCAACAATCGCATCGACCGGCAGGCCACTACCCTCGCATGGCGAATGCGCACCGCGCTGTTGCGCGCGTCCGTGGAGGACGATTGGGAGGCCTGGGCACTGGCATTGTCTGCGCGGGCGACGGGTAGCGAGGCAGTGCTGTCACCGGCCCATGGCTCGATAACCGGTTACCGGATGCGCTTGCTCGATGAGTTCATTGATGCTGGCCTCGATGGCCCGTTGAGCGTACCGGCGATGGCGGACCTGCTTGGATTGTCCGAAGGCTATTTCATGCGGGCCTTCAAAAACGCCACGGGCAACAGCCCGCACGGTTACCTGATCGACCGACGCCTCGCCAGGGCCCGAGCCCTGATGCGCGATTCGACCGCCACACTGACGGAGATCGCCTACGCCTGCGGTTTCAACTCCCAGGCACACATGGCGACCACCTTCAAGCAACGCCTTGGTGTGAGCCCGGCGCAGTTGCGTCAATGTTCAAGGTTCGGTTAGCGCCGGGTTTTCAGTTAGCTCCGCGGTTTTTGATGTTTGCGATGGGCCGGTGGTCGTTGCATTTCGGTTGTCGCCGGCGTTTGTCTAAGCTTAATGAATCAGGGTGAGCTGAAACTTGCGTGATGGCGGCCTCCAACGGATCTGGATGGGCATCAAGACGGTACTCCCAAAGGAGACGACTATGTACGCAGTGATAAGAACCTATCTGGGTACGGGAGCGAAGCAGCTTTTCGGGCTTCTGGAAGAGCGCAAAGACGACATCGAAGCGACCTTGCGGACAGTGCCTGGCCTCGTCAGCTACACATTGCTCAATACGGGTGACGGTGGTACGGCGATCACTGTTTGCATAGACAAGGCCGGCTGTGATGCGAGCCTGAAAGTCGCGCGTGACTGGATTCAGAAAAATACCTCGAGTATCCGCGCCAACCCGCCGATCGTAACCGAAGGTCCGGTCATAGTGCAGATCAACTAGGGGCGTGCTGGCGAGTGCTATACTTTTTTTCAGTTTGCAAGAAGTGTGCAACGTTCCGCACGGCACAGCTACTGACTGCAAATCTCGGTTATTAACGGCTGCCGGAAAAAGGAGGTCTACGGCGAACTTGGGTTTGGAGGTGTGGCATGAATCGGCACTATTACATCAGTGACAATCTCAACGATCTCGAAACAGTTGAAAATGAGTTGGAAGCCAGCGGCATCAATTCTGAACAGATTCATGTACTCAGTGAAAAAGTTGCTGATGTCGAAGAACATCACCTCCACGAGGTCAACTCGTTAATGGAACAAGATGCTGTTCATTCCGGTGAGATTGGTGCTGTGGTCGGTCTGCCCCTCGCAGCACTGGTCCTGGGTGGCGCTTATTGGATGGGCTGGACCGAATCCGCCGCAGGCTGGACGCCTTTTGTCTTTCTGGCCATTGTTATTTTGGGCTTCTGCATCTGGGAAGGCGGTTTTTTTGGGTTCCAGGTGCCGAACACTCACTTCCGCAATTTCCAACAGGTGGTAAAAGAGGGCAAACATATTTTCTTCGTGGATGTTGAACCGGATCAGGAATCGATCCTGGACCAGGTAATCGATCATCATCCAAATCTGAAGATCGCCGGCACGGGAGCGGCAGCCCCCCACTGGACAGTGGCCTGGCAGCACAAATGGCATCAGTTCAAGCGAGTGATATCGGGTTAGCGCCTGGAAACTGATGGCCGTCCGAAAGCGGCTTATTGGCCGAAGAAAATGACCCGGCTGAGGAAAACATAGTCTGCTTCGGTGGCCATCAGTCCGACGAGCACCAGTAAACACAAAGGCGGCACCAATATGGCATAGACCAGGGCCAGCCGCTCCCAGGCCATATGCATGAAGATGGAGACAATTAAACCTGCCTTCAACAACATGAAAGTGATAATCAGGAACCACCGAAGGTAGCCATGGAAGTGGAAATAGTCGACCAGGTACGACATCGTGCTGAGGACGAATAACAGCCCCCAGATTTTAAGGTACAAACTGATTGGATGTTGCTGACCCTGAGCATGTGCCATCACCCGTGCTCCTCTACCACAAATAGAAGAAAGCAAAAATAAACACCCACACCAAATCCACGAAGTGCCAGTAAAGCCCGGCTATCTCAACGTTCTGATAGTTTCCGGAGCGTTCATAATCTCCCCGCAATACTTTCAGCGCCACAATACTGAGGTAGATGGCTCCGATTGACACATGCAGTCCGTGAAAACCGGTAATCATGAAAAAACTGGCACCAAATTGCGCCGCCCCCATGGGGTTCCCCCAGGGACGCACCCCTTCCGCGATGAGCTTGCTCCATTCAAATGCCTGCATGCTGACGAAAGTCACACCCAAGGCAGCGGTCGCCAGCATCAGGGCAGCGGTTTTCGCGCGATCACGGCGATAGGCGAAATTGACGGCCATGGCCATGGTGCCGCTGCTGCTGATCAGCACAAAGGTCATGATGGCGATGAGAATAAGCGGGATCTCTCTTCCGCCGATCGTCAATGCGAACACTTCACTGGGGTTCGGCCAGGCGGTAGTGATGGCCATGCGTACCGACATGTAGCCGGTCAGAAAACAGGTGAATATAAAAGTGTCGCTGAGCAGGAAGATCCACATCATCGCCTTGCCCCAGGGGACCTGCTTGAAGGCCTCTCTATCCGAGGACCAGTCGCTGGCGATGCCCTGCCATCCCGGTGCAGGCGGTGAGCCCGGTGGATTGGATGAACGGCTCTCGGTTTGGGCTTGGGCTTGGGCTTGGGTTTGTGGGTGCGATGCCATGGCTTTTCACCTCAGGCCGCAGAATCTGGCGATGGCTTCATAGGTTTGTGGCGTGCTGGCCAGCAGCGCGAATAGTACGAACCAGAGACCCAACAAGTAATGCCAATAGATGGCACAGAGTTCTACGCTGGCGCCAAGTTGCGCCAATGGCACATGACGCAGGAATTTAGCGACGATCCAGCACCAGGCGATCAGCCCGCCCAGCAGGTGGAGCCCATGCAGCCCGGTCAACAGATAGAAGAAACTGTTGGCCGGATTGCTGGCGACAAAGTAGCCCCACGCGACAAACTGCTGCCAGACCCAGAATTGCCCCGCCAGAAAGGCAATTGCAAAGACGCCCCCCAATGCAAAACCGATCACGGTTGCGCCCAGCCGAGCCTGTCGGGCGGCCATACGCGACCACTGCAGTGCGATGCAACCGAGTACCAGAAAAGCCGAGTTCAGCCAGAGCGGCCGCAGATTGGCCAACGGCGCCAAAGGCTCTGTCAAGGGTAGCCAGTCGGCCATTTGTGAGCGGGCAATGAACGCGATCAGGAAGAGGAAGAATAACGAGCTCACCACCACCAGAAACAGGCGCAGGCCTACTCTTGCGGTTTGGCTTCGATCGGCCCCCTCGGCGGCCTGAATACCCCCAGGGTCGTGACTCCAACTGCCGCCGGGATCAGCGCCGCCGGCGTTTCTCAATAGCAGCCTGTTCATGTCTTGACGTCCGCGATTTTAGTTCCGGCACTGAGTTGCCGCATGTGCTCCAGCTCCTCGGCGGAAACCGTTTGCGGCACAAAATCCTGTTCTATCCCTGGCACGCTGTAGTCATAGGCCCAGCGATGCACGACCGGCAACTTCTCTCCCCAGTTACCGTGTTTCGGCGGAGTGTCCGGCGTTTGCCATTCCAGGCTGGCCGCGCCCCAGGGATTGCTGCCTGCCGGTTTGCCCTTGAATGCACTCCAGGCCAGGTTGAACAGGAACAGCAACTGGGAAACGCCGACAGTCAATGCGACTACCGTAATGAAGGCATTCAACTCCTGCGCCGACTGCGGAATGAACGCGTAGTTTTCATAGGCGTAGTAGCGGCGTGGCATGCCCTGGAAACCCAGGTAGTGCATGGGGAAGAAGATGGCGTAGGTGCCCACAAAGGTAATCCAGAAATGCAGCTTGCCCAGGGTGTCGTTCAACATGCGCCCGGTCACTTTCGGAAACCAGTGATAAATGCCGCCGAACACCACCAGTACCGGTGCGACCCCCATGACCATATGAAAGTGGGCCACGACGAAATAAGTGTCCGAGAGCGGTATATCCACGATCACATTGCCCAGAAACAACCCGGTCAGACCGCCGACCAGGAAGGTGACGATAAAGGCCAGGGCAAACAGCATCGGCACGGTGAGATGGATGTCGCCGCGCCACAGGGTCAGTATCCAGTTATAGACTTTCAGCGCGGTAGGCACCGCGATGATCAAAGTGGTGACGGCGAAAAAAAAGCCAAAGTACGGGTTCATTCCGCTGACATACATATGGTGCGCCCAGACCACAAAACTGAGTACGCCAATTGCGATAATGGCCCACACCATCATTCGGTAACCGAAGATATTTTTACGCGCATGCGTGCTGATCAAGTCGGAGACCAGGCCAAATGCAGGGAGAGCTACGATGTAGACTTCCGGGTGGCCGAAGAACCAGAACAGGTGCTGGAATAATATCGGGCTGCCACCCTGGTGACCGAGCTGCTGCCCCAGCGAGACCATCGCCGGCATAAAGAAGCTGGTACCCAACAGCTTGTCGAACAGCATCATGATCGCGCTGACAAACAACGCCGGGAAGGCCAGCAAGGCCATGATCGAGGCCATGAAGATGCCCCAGACCGAGAGCGGCATGCGAAACAATGTCATGCCGTGCGTGCGCGCCTGCAACACTGTGGTGACGTAGTTCAACCCGCCCATGGTGGTTGCGACAATAAAGATCGCCAGTGAGACGAGCATCAGTACGATGCCCCACTCGACTCCCGGTGTCCCCTGAGTAATGGACTGTGGCGGATAGAGCGTCCAGCCCGACCCCGTGGGACCGCCAGGAACAAAGAAACCGGCGAGCAATACCAGTACCGCCAGCAGGTAGGTCCAGTAACTCAGCATGTTGACATAAGGGAAGACCATGTCGCGGGAACCCACCATCAACGGGATCAGATAGTTGCCGAAGCCCCCCAGAAACAAGGCCGTCAGCAAGTAAATGACCATGATCATGCCGTGCATGGTCATCGCCTGATAGTAAGTACTGGCGTCCATGAACGCCAAACTACCGGGGAAACCTATCTGCATGCGCATCAAGCTGGACAACACCAACGCGATAAGTCCCACGAACAGAGCCGTCAAGGAATATTGAATGGCTATGACCTTGTGGTCCTGACTCCAGATGTATTTGGTCAGGAAACTTTTTGGCTCGTGCAATGCTTCTGTTTCGGCTTGTTCCGCATAGGCCATCACGTCATCCTCCTGTCGAAGTTTCAGTGTATTTCTGGCTGCTTTACGGCTACTTCCCTGGCTCCGCCTTGTTCGTGTCAGCGTCAGCATTCGCTTTGGATTTGATAAAAGCGATCAGTGCATTCAGCTCCTCATCACTCGGAGCCAGGGCCGGCATGACGGCTGCATAGCCCTTGACGATTTTGGCATTGGGATGAAGAACCGAATCTTTGAGATAGCCCTCATCGACCTTCACGCGCGTATCGTCGGCAAGGGTTTCCGTCTTGCCATACAGGCCCTGCCAGCTGGGACCGACGCCCTTGTTGCCATCGACACTGTGGCAGGCCAGACAACCGAGCGACCCGGCCAGTCGCGGCCCCTGCGCCACCAGGTCTTCACCCGGGCTCGACGCTTCGCCAGTCGAAGCTCTATCGTCTTGCCCCGCAGCACCCAGTGATTTGATCAGGGCGATGACAGCACCCAGTTCATCGTCTTTCAGAGTATAGGCCACCATCACCGGCGGGTAGCCCTGTACCAGGCGGGCCTTCGGATCGAGAATCGACTCTTTCAGGTAGGCCTCATCGACCAACACACCGGTGCCATCGGCAAGCTTTTCAGTGCGGCCGTACAGCCCCTTCCATCCCGGGCCGAGGCTGGCACTGCCATCCTGGCTATGGCAGGCCTTGCAGCCGTGCTGTTCGACCAACTGGCGGCCTTTTTCCAGCACGCTGTCTCGACCGGGTTTGGCCGCTGTCGTCAATGTCTGCGCAAAAGTCGGTTGGCCCTTTAGCCATTGATCGAAGACGCCCTGCTCTTCCACGATCATATGGCCGCGCATGTTGTAATGCCCTACACCACAAAATTCAGCGCAAAGGACTTCGTATTTTCCGATTTTAGTCGGCGTAAACCAAAAGTACGACACCATCCCTGGCACCATATCCATCTTGCTGCGAATTTGCGGTACATAGAAATCGTGCAGGACATCTTTAGCGCGCAGCAAGACTTTCACCGGCCGATCGAGCGGAAGGCGAACTTCATTATTCATTACAAGCACATCGTCCTGCCCTGCAGGATCCTTGGGATCAAGGCCGAGGGGATTGGCGGAATCAACAAACCTGATATCCGACTTGCCCAACTTCCCGTCCTGACCGGGAAAACGAAAGGCCCACTGCCACTGCTGGGCGACCACTTCAAGTTCGTAAGCATTTTTCGGCACCCGGATGAAATCGTTATAAACAACCAGACCAGGCGCCAACATCCCGGCAATCCCTAGCGAGGTAACGATAATCAACCATAATTCCAGCTTTTTATTTTCTGGCTGATAGGCCGCCCGAGACCCCTTCTTGTGCCGAAAGCGCATCACCGCTATTGCCATGAATACCGTGATGGCAACGAAAAATATTCCGCTAATGACCAGGGTGATGAACAGGGTGGTATCTATGGAGCCCCAGTTGGAAGCTGCCGGTGTCGCCTGCCAGGGCGCTAGTATGTTGAATAGCACTGATGCAATAACGATTAGTATCAAGACAATTGCTATTGCCATGTCCTCTTCATCCTATTCCTGTTGTTCATTGGTTATGCAACAGCATCGCCACTTACGTCCAGGCAGGGCAGACACGTACCACCCATCCGGGCGGTAAAGTCAGTGAGAAGTATAGAGCCATCAGCTTGTACCGTGAGGCCGGCAAGGGAGTTCCGGTTGCCGGCTATACTTAATTTCTGATGACGGACGGCAGAGTGCGACCGGAGGCGGCCCCAAAGGATGAACCCTGCCCTTGTGCAGTCATCAAATTTAAGTGATGGCATTGAGCAGGGACGATAGCTACAGCGTCCAGCAATCCAAATGGGAGGTTTCGTCATGAGTGCCTTGACGATCGAAGGCTGGTGCAAAACCAGCGGCGCCCAAAAGTCCACCCCGATGGGGGAAGTCCATTTCTACGTCGACGGGCCTTTGCATATGCGTCTGGAAGAGGCCGAAGAGCGCCTGCAGAAGACCCACGAGCCTGAAGCCATGGTCGACGTCGACATGGACTCGATGGAGTTGATCATGCCCGAGGGATACGCCCCCTTGTCCGACTGTCAAATGCGTGTCTATCTGCACGACGAACGCGGTCAGTTTCACCTGGTCGGGCACCGTGCGAGCGACGGCAGCTTGATCTATACCAACGCGGTGCTGATCGATCAGCTTATTGAGTAACGGCCAGGTGCCTTGGGAGGTGCCGAACTGGCGTTTGAATGCGCGAGTGTGGAGCCACCACGTGCATGCGCCAGAGCGTCAGGTATTGCATCGACTGCAGAGTCGCGACTCAGACTGCAACCATTAATTCCATCGGTTATTTGTGTGAGGAGCATTCGTTCTATTGGGCTCGGTACAGGTGGCTAATCTTCTGAGGTTGAGCGGGGGAACCTTCAGGAAGGCGAAAGCATATGGACGCAAATCTGATCGAAACCGACTACCTGATCATCGGTGCTGGCGCGACGGCCATGGCTTTCGTCGATACGCTACTCAAGGAAACGAATGCACGCATCGTAATGGTCGATCGACACGACCGACCTGGCGGGCACTGGAATGATGCCTACCCGTTCGTCCGATTGCACCAGCCCTCGGCCTTCTATGGCGTCAACTCACGGGAGCTGGGCAGCGGAACGAAAGACCAGGCGGAACTCAACGAGGGCCTATATGAGCTGGCCTCCGGCGCCGAGGTGATGAGCTACTACGACCAGGTGATGAATCAGCAGTTTCTGCCGTCAGGTCAAGTCCGTTACTTCCCCATGTGCAACTACACCGGCGACCGCATTGACGAGCACCGGTTTACCTCGCTGCTCAGCGGCGTAAACCATCAGGTCCGGGTGCACAAAAAGGTGGTAGACGCCACCCATGCCCAGACGGCAGTTCCCTCGACTCACCCGCCCAGGTACAGGGTGGAGCCCTGTGTGCAATGCGTGCCACTGAACGACCTGCCGAAGATCCGGCACCCCCCCTCTGGCTACGTAGTGGTGGGATCGGGCAAGACCGGGATCGACGCTTGCCTGTGGTGTCTGCAAAACGGTGTTTCGCCCGCAAAAATCTGCTGGATCATGCCGAACGATCCTTGGTTGATCGACCGGGCCAACCTGCAACCCGGCCCCGACAGCTTCGAACGAACAATCGGCGGCCTCATGGCACAATTCGAGGCCATCGCAGCCGCAGACTCGATCCCGAACCTGTTCGCAAGGCTTGAGGCCGCGGGCCAACTCTTGCGCCTGGACAAGTCCGTCGAACCCACGGCTTACCGCTGCGCCACCGTCACACAGGCGGAATTACGCGAGCTTCGACGCATCGGCAACATTGTGCGCCTGGGCAGGGTGCGAGCTATCGAGCCAACACGCATCGTGCTCGACCAGGGCAGCATCGCCACGAACCCAGGTACTCTGCACATTGATTGCAGCGCCAGTGCCATCCCGTCACTGCCTGAAATGAAGGTGTTCGACGGCGGCAAGATTAACCTGTTGATGGTAAGCAGTTGCCAACCCGTGTTCAGCGCGGCCTTGATCGCTTATGTGGAAAGCCACCTGACCGATCAAGCGCAAATGAACGCGCTTTGCACGATGGTCCCCCCGCCTCACGTCCCCACGGACTGGATCAGAATGTGGGCGGTCTACTTGGGTAACCAACTACGCTGGGCAGAGCATGAAGGCCTGTCGCGCTGGATCAGGCAGTCGCGCTTATTCTTTCTGACTGCGGTGCTCAGGGGCCTGCAAGAAACCGACACCGAGAAAATGGCACAACTGTATCGGCTCTCTGTCAGCAGGCAGAAAGCTCAGGCAAATCTGCCGCGGTTGCTGGAGTCCATCGCTTGAATGGCAGGAAGCGCACATGAACGAGCCACACCTCGAAATGCTTGATATCAATGGCATCCGCATGCAGGTAGCAACGCAAGGTTGCGGCCCGTTGGTCTTGCTATGCCACGGTTTCCCGGAGCTGTGGTACTCGTGGCGCAACCAGCTTGCGGCGTTGGCGGCCGCTGGCTATAGAGCGGTCGCGCCTGACATGCGTGGCTATGGCGGCACCGATGCGCCGGCCGAACCCGACGCCTACACCACGCTCCACCTGGTAGGCGACATGGTGGAGCTGGTCAACGCACTCGGCGAACAACAAGCCGTGATCGTCGGTCATGACTGGGGTGCGCTGGTGGCATGGAGCGCAGCAATGATGCGACCCGATCTGTTCCGCGCAGTGGTCGGCATGAGCGTTCCGTTCTCGCCACCGGGTCGCGTGGAGCTCCTGAGCGCGCTTGCCTCGCGGGGTATCAGCGACTTTTATATCCAGTACTTCCAGACGCCGGGTGTGGCCGAGGCCGAGCTGGAAAGCGATGTCGAGTCGTCGATCCGGCGCATCTACTTCAGTGGCTCGGGTGACGGGCCCGATGGGCCGGTGTTCGGCCGGCTGCAGCCGGGCCAGGGCTTCCTGGGAGGGATGATCGAGCCCGAAACCCTGCCAGCCTGGCTAAGCCTCGAGGATATTGTCTACTACACCGGCGAATTCACCCGCAGCGGATTTCGTGGCGGCTTGAACTGGTACCGCAACATGACGCGCTCATGGGCACTGCTGGCACCCTGGCGCGGTTGCATTATCCGGCAGCCGTCGATGTTCATTGCCGGGAGCCGCGACGCCGTGCTGAAGTTTCCGGGCTCCCCGCAGCAGATCGAAGCCTTCGCGCAGACACTGCCGGGCCTGCGCGGGTGCCATATCCTCGAAGGTGCCGGCCACTGGATACAGCGAGAGCGCGCGACAGAGGTCAATGAACGGCTACTGGGCTTCCTGAAACAACTCTGATGACGTATCACCAGCATTTAATACATATTCTCATTTGTATTTTCTGAATACTGCTGTTTCAAATCGTCAAGGGTTCAATCAATCCGGGGGCTGCTCCAACAGGTCAAGCAACCGAGGCTCAATCGAAGTCGCCGTTACCTCGAGCAAGGCCAGCGTGACAGGCAGCTTGAAGCGTCGTCGCCCCGCGCTGCCTGGATTGATAAACAATCGCTCCCCACGCCATTCCATGCGTGGCTTGTGGGAGTGGCCGGTGACCACCAGCTTTATGCCTGGGTCCAGATCGACCGGAACATCGGCAATGTCATGCACCACCAGCGTCTGCCAACCGTTGAGATCCAACCGCAGAAAATCAGGGAGATATGCTGCCCATGCCTGGTTTTGATCATTGTTCCCGCGCACGACGTGCAGCGCAGCAATAGACGCCAGTCGCTCAATAATTTCCGGGCTACCGATGTCGCCGGCATGAATGATCTGCTCGCACCCCGCCAGGGCGGCAAGCGCTTCGGGACGGAGCAAGCCGTGGGTATCGGAAATCACGCCAACTTTCATGCACGCTCCAGAACGATAGGGGCAATGGCCTGAATAATATGTGGACCCCAGGGAATCGAACGGCACCCAAAGCGGTCCAACACGTGCGCAAGCTGCCCGAATGATCGCCTGCCGACCGCCATTGCCTCAGGGAGAACCAATTGTCACCTGCCTTTATGCGTCAACTTGTCCGCTTGGCGATACCGCTTTTCTGCGTTGGTACTTCGTTTTCTGCTTTCGCCTGCCCGCAAGGACAGTACCAGGTCTGCGCGGTCGCTTGTTTTTGTGCTCCAGGCTCCAAAGGGGACGTTGGGGAGATCTTCGATAACATGAACCAGATGGCGGCCGCCGGTTTACAGAGCTGGATCGTGCAATCGCGCAACACCCTGGCAACGGGTGATATCCGGCCTGTCCCGTTGAATATCCGGGCCCAACTCGAACCCTACTATGACATTCAAGTGCTCGATTCGGCTCGCTACAAGGTTGGCGACGATGCGCAGCTGAACGCCGCAAACGCCATGCTGCAGAATCCCGATGTCAATGCAGTCACCCTTGTCGACATCATCGTCTTTCGCAGTCCCGACGATGCACTGAACAATGTCGCGCTGTGGGCGCACGAACTGAAGCACGTGCAGCAGTACCAGCAATGGGGCGTCAGCGAGTTCGCCACTCGCTATGCCCGTGATTACTCAGCCGTCGAAACGCCTGCCTACGAGATCCAGAGCCAGGTAGCCAGAGCGCTGAGGGCCAGCGTGGCCCAGCCAGGGTCTCCTCGAGTTCCTTGAGATCAATGGGTAAAAACCATGCACCAGGTTTGCCGGTGATGTCGAAACAGGTGCCGTTGCAGGGTATGGGGACGGCGTTGAAGCTTGCGGCTGCCGAATGTGGCGCAAACCAGGGATTGGGAAATCGGTGCAGGACCGACAGTTGAATCCACAGCCATGAACAGCCAGTGGACGGAGCAATAACCAATGAGTAGCTATGCTTGGTTTGTTGGCAGACTCTGTTAGCAACATCGTGAAAGGAGGCGTTTGAGATGCAACTCATCACCTTGAAAATCGATAAACCGGATGTGACGAATTTCATTTTGGGTCAGACGCACTTCATCAAATCCGTCGAGGACATCCACGAAGCGCTGGTCAATGCCGTGCCGGGTATCCAGTTTGGCGTGGCCTTTTGTGAAGCCTCCGGCAAGTGCCTGGTGCGATGGTCTGGCACCGATACCTTAATGATTGAACTTGCACAGAAGAATGCCAAAGCCATCGCCGCAGGCCATAGCTTCATCATTTTCCTGGGCGACGGCTTCTATCCGCTAAACGTGTTGAACACCATCAAAATGGTTCCAGAGGTATGCCGTATTTTTTGTGCAACCGCCAATCCAGTCGAAGTGATTCTCGCTGAGACGCAACAAGGGCGAGCAATCCTGGGCGTAGTGGATGGCTTCTGTGCCCATGACATTGAAGGCGATGAAGACATCCAGTGGCGCAAGAACCTGTTGCGGCAGATTGGCTACAAGCTGTGAATCGCAGAGCGGGCATTTCGTGAGAAAGGGACTGGTTTGATTTCGTCTGGCTGAACATCTGCGACGTGTCGTTTGCAGCGGGTCCCTAGAACTTTTCCTTATTTATCGGTCTATGTGGGTAGGCACATCCGCTCGGTAAGCGCGAGCTCGCAGGCTTCCCGCAGCCAGATGGCCATACCCCCAAATGTCAACCAGAGGTTTTCTTCGCTCATGAAATTCCATGACCCACGGATGGTGCTCTTCGGCCTGTTCGCGCTCGCGGCAATGGGCTCGGCATCAGCAACACAGATGAAGGCCTCAACCTCTGTTTTCGCAACTGAAGTCGCAGCTGTCCAGGTTCCGGTCCAGGCTGCCGGCAACCCTTGGCCAACCCTGGCCAGTATGGCCGGCAAGCAGCCTGGGCCGCTGCTTGCCCATGATGACCGATACTGGCACGACGGCCGTTGGCATGATCGTAGAGACGATTGGCGCCGAGACGAATGGCGCAGAGAACAGTGGCGTAGAGAACAAGCCCGTCGAGAAGCCCTGCGCCATCGTGATTGGGAATACCACCAGGATCGGGCCATGCGGCACCGCTACGAGGACGATCGCCGCTACTATCGTCGCTAGTGCCTGCACGGATGAAGGCACCACCTTCCGAGCCTTGCTGGCCAAAGCCCGCAGCCGCAGCGCCATCGAGATGCTCAATGCCGAACGCTTGAGCCTCACCGAGATTACCGAGCGACCGGGTTTCAGTGACCTGTCGAGCTTTTCCCAGGCATTCAAGCGCTGGCGTGGGGTAGCTCCAAGTCATTTCTCGCTGCGAAAAAGTAGCGGTGGCGTGTGCCGGATGACGAACTGGAGTGATCAATGAGCTCAGTTCACACCTTCCCAAGACGCTCGCCTGAGCAGCCTCCGGATTCAACGAATCAAGTCACGGATATTTACCTGTAGAGCAGATCCTTATACGATGAAGTCCGTTCTACTGCGCGCCATCAGATCTGAGTAAGCTATGGTTGTTATGCATAACAAAGCGATCTAACAAAATGTGCTCTATAGCCACGAAAATTTTGCGTAGAAAACCAAGCAGAATCTGCATGCAGATTCAACTACTTCTACAACTAAATACAATACCATTGAGCACCTGAACAATGAACAACCCTGATTCTCCGCCCGAAAGCTCTAACGCTTTCAGCATCGTCATAGTGAATTACAAAACACCGGAAATCACCAAGATATGCCTGGACTTATTGCACCAGCATGTGGGCACCAAAGGCGTCCAAATATGGGTAGTTGACAACTACTCCGCCGATGAAAGCACTGAGTATTTACGAACGCTTGACTGGATCAATTTAATCGAGCGGTCTGTAACCGAACCAGAACCGGGCCACATCGCGCATGGCAAGGCACTTGACCTGGTGCTGGAGCGGATTGAAACTGATTATTTATTCTTGATGCACACTGATACGTTTGTTTTCGATAAAAATGTTTTCCCGATGATGATGAATAAATGCTTAAAAAACCCGAACGTCGTGGCCGTCGGTTGTGTTGAGCAATTAAACCGCGGTGCCACCAGAGCTTTTTGGCGTTTTAGCTCGCGACTATTCAAGCATCATTTCCGGCGTCTGAAAATTTCGATGGGATTACGCTCCAGAGAGCCAAAACCGTACAAAGAAGTCTACTTGAAAAGTTTCTGCACATTGTGGAACTGCAAACTTATCAAACAGCACGACTTGCGTTTTTCGATGGATGATCGTGTACCAGGCTATACTCTCCAAGACCGCATGACCGAGCTTGGTTATGTCGTTGAAATGTTATCGCCGCGTAAAATTTTCAGTTATCTGGATCACATTCAGGCCGGCACTGTCGCAGCGGCTGGTGGCTATGACAAGACTCATAGACGAACCAAAATGTACAATAACATCCTTAAACGTCTGAACCAGGACGACAAAAAAAGTTAAGCTACGAATAGACGCAACGAGCAGTGTGCTCAACGTCTGTTTGACGTCACCTACAAGTCTTTATATTCAGTTAATGGAGCGGTAATGGCCCCCATCACTCAAGCACTACCTATCACCCTGTCCCCGGAGCTTGATTTCGATCAAAACGCCGCCAGCGCCTTTGGTGAGTCATTGACCAGTCGCTACACTCAGGCTACGCCATTTCCGCACATCGTCATCGACAACTTCTTGCACGAGGACCTGATTGCGAGCATCTGTTCGCACTTCCCGACCGAGCCAACCAACAACGAAATGCTCTACGAGCGAGGCTATAAAGGTCAACGAAAACGTCAAATCAGTCCCAACGAATGCGCGCCCTATTTGAAGACTGTTTTCAACATCTTTAACTCGGCCCCCATGTTGCAATTTCTTGAAAAGCTCACAGGCATCGAAGGTTTGATACCCGACCCCTACTTTGTCGGTGGCGGCCTGCATGAAACCAAAAGCGGTGGTTTCCTGGGGGTGCACTCGGACTTCAGGCTCAACAAAAAGCTTAATGTCGAGCGCCGACTGAATATCATAATTTATCTGACTGAAGACTGGCGAGAGGAATACGGCGGCAACCTGGAACTTTGGGATGTCGACATGAAGACCTGCCTTAAAAAAATCCTGCCGATTTACAATCGTTGTGTCATTTTTAATACGGACAAAGACAGTAATCATGGGCACCCAGAGCCTTTAACGACTCCAGAGCACATCACCCGCAGGTCTATAGCACTTTATTACTATACCGCAGGAACCATGGTGATCGATCCCGCACAAAGAAACAAAACCCACTACAAACCAAGGCCAAAAGATCGTTTTAGCCTGAAGTACTACATGAATAAACTCATCAAGAAGAAAAACTGAACTGTATCGCCAGACGATCGAGTTCGTGCTTTTTTGAGCGTTAGCTTGCCAATCAGGATATGCCCCCATGCTCAGTTACAGCATCGATCAAATGGCCCATGGGGGCGCAGGGATAAACTTTGACTCGATCCATTGTTTGAACGCGACAACCACGGCACTGGGAAATCTGGCCGATGGCCTGACCAGATAAACCCCGCCTGCGGCATCCAGTTGCCAGTCAGGCAGGACATGCAACAGCCGCCCGGCAGCAATATCACGACTCATCAACCAGTCACCGGCGCCCAGTATTCCCGCACCCGCGCGGGCCGCTGCCAGTAATGACTCACTGTCATTGGCCGTCAGGTTTCCTTTCGGAGAAACCGTCTGAAGTTCGCTGCCGCGATGGAGTCTCCACTGGGGAAAAGACGCAAGACCGCTGAAGCGAAGGCAATTGTGCTTGATCAACGCCTGTGGCGTTTCGGGCATGCCGAACTTTCTGATGTAGGCAGGCGAGGCGCACAGAATCCGGCGATGGTCACTCAGTTTTCTGGCTATCAACCGATTGTCTTCCAATTCTCCGATCCGGATTGCAGCGTCAAAACCTTCATCAATGATGTCGACCAGACGCTCGCTATAGTCTGCAAGGATCGAGACATGCGGATAAGCCTTGAGAAACTCCGGCAGCATCGGGCCAAGCCAAAGCCGTCCCATGGCTGCGGGCAATGCAAGTCGCAACGTACCCCGAATTTCGCTGGCACCTTCGGCCGCTTGCTGCTGCGCTTCATTCATCAACTCGATGGCTGAGCGAAGACGCAGCTCCAGCTTGGCACCGACTTCAGTAATTCGCACCTGCCGGGTCGAACGCTCCACAAGCCGAACGCCAAGGCGTTTTTCCATTGCCGCGAGCCGCTTTGAGACGATGGTTGGGTGTCGCTGCAATAGCCGGCCGGCGCCGACAAATGAGCCTTGCGAGGCCACGGCCAGGAACGCAGCGATTTCGTCACTGTGCTGATTGTTCAGAACATCAGGATTCATGGTTTTAGAATGATCGCCCCCGATGTACGCCCCGACTCCAGGTTGGCATGCGCCAATGTTGCGTCAGCCAGTGAATAGCTTGCCCGGACCGAAGGTTTGATAATACCCGCACCTATGGCGGCCAACACATCCTGCGCTCGTTCCTGGTATTGCGTGACACTCGCCGTATGGGCTGCCAACGAAGGACGTGTCAGGAACAACGAGCCTTTGGCGTTGAGTGTCGACAGTTCCACGGCTGACGGCGCACCTGATGAAGCGCCGAACGATACCATCACACCACGTGGTCGCAAGCTATCCAGGGAGGCCTGGAAAGAAACACGCCCTATCGGGTCATAGACGACGTCGGCCTTTTTCCCGTTGGTGATACGAGCGACATTCGATGCCAGGCTATCAGCGTCGAACACCAGGACTTCATCACATCCCGACGCTTGAGCTTTTTCGACACTGGCCTGCTTTGATACCACGCCGATCACGGTGGCCCCCAAGTGTTTTGCCCACGGCACCATAATTTCCCCCAGCCCTCCAGCCACACCGTAGAGCAGAATGGTTGTGCCATGCCCTACGGGATAGGTGGTTTTCAAAAGGTACTGCGCAGTGATGCCCTTGAACATGACAGCCGCAGCATCATCGAACGACAGTGCATCCGCAATCCTCACCAGCCGCTCTGCCGGATAAAGCCGGGCCGAAGCATACGAGCCAATAGGGCCGGTCGCATAGGCGACGCGATCCCCAACTTGCACATTGCTGACACCGGCACCCACAACGGCGACACGCCCGGCGCCCTCCAGCCCAAGTCCGGATGGCAACGCAACGGGCACCGCGCCTTTACGTTGGCTGACGTCGAGAAAGTTCACACCAATAGCTTCTTGCTCGAGCCAGACCTCGCCGGGCCCTGGCGATTGTTCGCTCAATGTTTCCAGGTTCAGTACTTCAGGATTGCCGGGCTGGTTAAACCGGATCGCAGATACCATGGTCATTTCCCCTTCAGTCAGAAGCTGCCTTCATATAAGTGCCTCTAGTGTGAGAACTGACCCTGTAATGAACAAGACGGGTTGAATGCAGATCATTAGTGCACAGATTGCAGCAATAACACTTCTGATACCAAGCGTTATTGCGTGGATCGATGCAGGTCCTGGCAATTATGGAGACGCCAAAGGCTATCGCCGCTAGTCCTCAAAACGCCCCGTGGCATCCCGATCGCGTTCGTAGTGGCGTGTGAGCGCAAACGGCGGCAACCAGGCCTCGCGACGCACGATCCAGCTCTCGTAGGTTGGGGTCAGTTGGTCTGGGGCATCGAGGGACCCGAGGTTCACTTCGATTTCGTCTGCGCTGCGCGAGAATACGGACGAACCGCAGTGCGGACAGAAATGCCGCCCGGCGAAGGCGCGTGTTTCGCCTTCGATCGTCACCGCATCCTGATGAAATATCGCGGACGCATGAAACAGCGCCCCGTGATGCTTGCGGCAGTCGAGACAGTGACAAACGCCAACCCGGAATGGACACCCCGCTGCGACAAGGCGTACGTTGCCGCACAAACAACCGCCGGTGAATTGGTCCATGCAGTGTCTCCTCCAGGCTGTCCGAAACGGCGTATCAGCGTGGAAACAGGAATGTCACGGCAGCGCGAAAGCCCCAGCCTTGCGGGCCGTCCTCCGGGCTGTCGAGCCAGTAGCGCGGGCCGGCCTGCACCGTCAGCGGTTGGCCACCGATTCATCGGCCTAAAAAGGCTGACTTTGGACCATCCCCCAAAGCTGTAAAAACAGCGTTGACGTGTTCCAGGTCGCGACTGATGCGACGCCGAGGCGTTGACTGCGCAATCGCTCAGTCAACGCCTCGGCGTCGATGATCGAATGCGATGAGGCCATGAGCGTTATTACACACTCTGGGCCAGAAGCGGACATGTTGACGCTTGTTACTCTCATTGGAGGTTGTCAACCGACCACGACGCTGGGAAGCTACAGTGACGTTTACCATAAGGACATGCTGAAATGAACGCGCGAAAAATTTTAATCACAGGTGCTGCGGGCCGAATCGGCAGCGCTTTTTGGAAAGCGCATAACGATAAATCAGATTTGCGTTTAGCCGACATAGATGTATCAACACTTCCGCAATCGGCACAACGTTTCGCTCTCGACATCAGCGTTCAAGCCAGTTGCCTTGAAGCTTGCGAAGGCATACATACAGTGATTCATCTAGCGGCTGACCCTCGCCCAGACGCCGATTTCATGACCTCCCTGCTCCCTGTGAATATTGTGGGCACCTACAACATGCTATTCGCCGCAAAGGCTCAAGGCTGCGAGCGCTTTATATTTGCGAGCAGCGCTCAGGCTATCGAAGGTTATCCAGAGGATGTCCAGATACATGAATGTATGGCACCTAAGCCAGGCAATCTATACGGGGTCAGCAAAGCGTTCGGGGAAGCTCTGGCTTCGATGTATGCAAACGATGGTCAAATGACAACAATCGCAGTCCGTATTGCAAACGTAGCTATATTTCACCAAGGGGAAAATCACAGTCACAGGGATGTAGCTGCTTTTATTAGTATCAGGGATGTTGTCGCACTCCTTAGAAATTGCGTCGAGGCCGAGCTGAGCGGATTTCATGTTATCCACGGGGTCTCAGATAACAGATATAAGCGACTTTCTATCGAGAAGACCAGAAAAGTTGTGGGGTACACCCCCCTTGATGATGGATTTGAGATTCTGGAAGGACACGCTCAACCTGACTGACCACCAGTAACTTCCTCTTCAACTGACTACGTCAAAAACGGTCGTTCCTTCTCAAGCTATCGAGGCCACCGTTTCCTGAACTTGCTCACGGCCGCGTTGTGCGGTTTGCTCGGACACCCGGGACGCCTCGTTGGCGCTGACGGCATTGCGTGCGACCTCGTCGCAACGCATATAACGCCAGGCCTGTCAGTACCAACGGCGCAATGGCAAAGCCGATAACGATACGTTGTGCCGTGTTTAACTTGGCCATGTCACATGCTCCCCGATTAATACCCGCCCGCCGGGCAGCACATTTGAAAACCTCATGCACTCACAAGCCTTCGATCCACCCTGCCACGGTCGCTTTAATGGCCACGAATGTAGTGCTCCAGCTGCCGGATCAGCTCGGTCTGCTCGACGATGGCTTCCTTGACCAGATCACCAATCGACAACAGGCCAATCAATTGGTCGCCCTCCACCACCGGTAGATGGCGCAGATGACTGTCGGTCATGACCGCCATGCAACGCTCGATGCTCTGCTGACTGTCTGCTGTCACGACGGGCGCGCTCATGATGGCCCGGACCGGCGTACCGACCGAAGAGCGCCCCTGTAGAACGACCTTGCGCGCATAGTCGCGTTCGCTGATCACGCCGACCACCTGCCCTTCCTCTATGACGGGTAGAGCACCGACATTTTTTTCCGCCATCATCTTCAACGCTTCAAGCACCATCTGGTCTGGCGCGATGCTATGCACCCGCCGGTTCTGCACGGCCTTGAGCTTCAGCAGTTGTGCGGCTGTTTTCATACGAGCCTCCGATACTGTTTGTCATTGATCATCGACTCCGCCGGCGCCTGGCATACATCATTAATTGAATGAGCGCTCAGACCCCCGCGAAATCCATGGGGTCAGGCCACTGCGACCTCCACCAGGCCTGCGTTCAGCCGCACCGGCCAGACTCGCAGGCGCTGCTGTGGATACTCCAGACAACTGCCGTCCTCAAGACGGAAATGCTGTTTGTAGAGTGGCGAGGCAATCACCAGGTCGCCCTTGATGCTGCCGATCAGTCCTCGACCAATGACATTCGCCCCGGATTGCGGGTCATGATTATCGATGGCATAGAGGCTCTTGCCTTCGGCATCCGGCAGGTAGAACAGCGCCACCTGTGCACTGTCGAGCCAGACCACGACGCCGGAGTTGCTCACCAGGTCCTCCTGGCTGCACACCGCTTGCCAGGCTTGGGGATTGACCAGGGAGGAACTGGAATAGGCTCGCAGGGTATCGGACTGGCTCATCAGACAATCTCCTCAATGACAGGGATAAGGTGGAGTTCAGAGGCCATGATCGGCCGGCGCTGACCGCGTTCCTGGACAAAGTGGATGTCCGGGTCCGGGCGTTGATCGTTGACGAAGGTGCGGAAGCGCTTAAGTTTTTCCGGGTCTTTCAGGGCGTTGGCCCATTCGCATTCGTAGCGGTTGACCACCAGTTGCATCTGCGATTCGAGTTCCGCGCCAAGCCCCAGGCTGTCGTTGATGACCACGTCCTTGAGGTAATCCAGGCCGCCCTCCAGGCTCTCGCGCCAGACCGAGGTGCGCTGCAACTTGTCGGCGGTGCGGATGTAGAACATCAGGAAGCGGTCGATGTAGCGAATCAGGGTTTCATCATCCAGGTCGGTAGCGAACAGCTCGGCGTGGCGCGGGCGCATGCCGCCGTTACCGGCCACGTAGAGGTTCCAGCCTTTCTCGGTGGCAATCACGCCCACGTCCTTGCTCTGCGCCTCGGCGCACTCACGGGTGCAACCGGAGACCGCGAACTTGAGCTTGTGCGGCGAACGCAGCCCCTTGTAGCGATCCTCGAGGGTCAGGGCCATTTTCACGCTGTCCTGCACGCCGTAACGGCACCAGGTGCTGCCCACGCAAGACTTCACCGTGCGGGTCGATTTGCCATAGGCATGCCCGGTTTCGAAACCGGCCTCGATCAACTCGGCCCAGATATCCGGCAACTGATGCAACTGAGCGCCGAACAGGTCGATGCGCTGCCCGCCGGTGATTTTGGTGTAGAGGTCGTATTTCTTCGCCACCACGCCAATCGCAATCAGTTTGTCGGCTGTGATCTCGCCCCCGGCGATGCGCGGCACCACCGAATAGGTGCCGTTTTTCTGCATGTTGGCCATGAAGGTGTCGTTGGTGTCCTGCAACGGCACCAGCGACGTGTCCATGATCGGCTGGTTCCAGCACGAGGCGAGGATCGAGCCCACCGCCGGTTTGCACACGTCGCAACCGGTGTGGCCACGGCCATGCTTGGCCAACAGTTCATCGAAGGTGATCACGCCCTCTACCCGTACCAGCGCATAGAGCTCCTGGCGGGTGTAGGCAAAGTGTTCGCACAGGCTCTTGTCGACACTGACGCCACGGGCAATCAGCTCATGCTCGAACACCTGCTTGAGCAGACCGGCGCAACCGCCGCAGCCGGTACAGGCCTTGGTCTGCGACTTGAGCTGGCCCAGCTCGGTGCAGCCGCCGTCGATGGCCGAACAGATGGAGCCCTTGGTGACGTTGTGACAGGAGCACACCGTGGCCGACTCGGGCAGCGCACCCGGGCCCAGGGTCGGCGCGCCTTCGGAGGACGGCAGAATCAGGCTGGCGGGCTCTGTCGGCAAGACAATGGCGTTCTGCATGTATTGCAGCAAGGTGTCGTAGTAGCTGTTGTCACCGACCAGAACTGCACCGAGGACGTGTTTGCCACTTGCATCCACCACCAGGCGGCGATAGCTGGCGCTGGTTTCGTCGATGAATTGATAGCTGCGCGCGCCCGGGGTATTGCCGTGGGCGTCGCCGATGGAACCGACATCCACCCCCAGCAGCTTGAGCTTGGTCGACATGTCCGCACCGGTGAACGGCTCGGCGACTTCGTGGCACAGACGGGCCGCGACGCTGCGCGCCATCTGGTAACCCGGCGCGACCAGGCCGAACAGGCTGCCGTTCCATGAAGCGCACTCACCGATGGCGTAGATATTCGGGTCGCAACTGAGGCACGTGTCGTCGATCACTACGCCACCGCGCGGACCGATCTCCAGCGCGCATTGACGAGCCAGCGCGTCTTGAGCGCGGATACCGGCGGAAAATACGATCAGGTCGGTTTCGAGGAATTCGTCATTGGCGAAATTCATGCGATAGCGGTACTGCTCGCCCGCGCTGATCGATTGAGTGGCGCGGGACAGGTGTACACCGACGCCCAATCGTTCGATCTGTGCCTTGAGTGCCTGGCCACCGAGGTCATCGAGTTGTACCGGCATCAAGCGCGGCGCGAATTCCACCACGTGGGCTTCAAGACCCAGGCTCTTCAACGCGTTCGCGGCTTCCAGACCCAGCAAGCCACCGCCGACCACCACGCCGCGCCGGGCATTGGCCGCTGCCGCCCGAATGGCATCGAGGTCTTCCAGGGTGCGATAGACCAGACGCGATTCACCTTCGGCGCCTTCGATTGGTGGAACAAACGGATAAGACCCGGTGGCCAGAACCAATTTGTCATACGTGACGCAACCTTGCGAGGTGACCACCTGGCGACGGACGCGGTCGATCTCCAGTACCGGCACACCCAGATGCAGCGTAACGCCGGGCGTCTGGTAAAGCGACGCATCGGACAGCGCCAGCGACTCGGCATCGCGACCGGAGAAGTACTCGGACAGATGCACACGGTCATAGGCACGCATCGGCTCCTCACTGAAGACGTGCAGCCGGTAATGGTCAAGCGCTCCCCGCTCGATCAACTGTTCGACACAATGATGTCCGACCATGCCATTACCGATCACGATCAGCGTTTGCATCTTGTTCAACGTGGCAACATTGGAATTCATAGAAAGCACCCAGCCCGAGCCAATCACGGTTTTAAAAGCAAAAAAAAACGCCTGAAACCTTGCGGTTCCAGGCGTCTTTGCCTGTTCTTTTGCGGTGTTGAAACCAGACGTCTATGCCTGATCCACCGATGCTGCCCACGACCTGTCCGGCCAATCGATCGTCGTTGACCGAGGGGGCTGTCCACACGAATGCGCTCCAGGTGGACCTGATGTCAGCCTTGCAGCCTTTGTGCCAGTGAGCAGCAAAGAGACTTCAACTATCTGGAAACACTGACTCTTGAGCCGGAGGGGATTGTCACGGCGACTGCTGTCCAGGCGCGTTTCGGCAAGTGTCAGCCGATTTCCAGGGAAGGTGAATGGTCAGGGCAACCATTCGAGACGCTGGAGCAACCGCAGGCGAAAGCGCTTTGCGGCGCATCTGACTGGTGCACGTTGTTACGCATAGCGCTTTATAAAAGTGCATGTACGGTTCGATTCCACAGCTCGCTGGAACTCAAGTCCACTTCAGGCAACGGGTCATCTCGACGCCTGGCGTTGTCGTCATCACGTCCTCGGAGAACAGCCATCTGCCGAGCGTTGATGAGGCCGCGGCCGGACCTCCCTTCTCCGAGTCCCGTCTCGAATCAATCGAGACTAGAACCCAGACCGGAACAGCGCGAGAGGAGCTGCTCACACCGCCAGAAACGAGTAGCGCGCGATGCGACCTTTAAAGTTTTGAAAAGCTGCGACCTGCCCCCTCACAGGAATACAGGTAGTCAATCAGATCATTACTGACTTGGCAGTAATCGATGCTTCATGATTCAAGGCTGGTGATTGGGCTGGTTGGCCTGTCTACCGACGGCTCCGAATTCAATCGGGGTCTTTATGTAAAACAAGGAGATATCTTCGACATCAAGTCGCTCAAACAGGCGAACGAACTCCTCTTCGGTAATTGCCAGGTGGATTTCGGTAGGCTGATCGGCCAGCTCAAAAAAATGCGAGGAATGCAGTTTCCCTGAATGCCCGAAGCCTTCGATACCCGTTGCCAAGGTGGCACCGCGCAAGCCCATCTCTTTGGCCAGATCGACGAGCCATTCACCCAGCATTTTTCCGCGATGTCGACGGTTCTGTTGGGTAAAGAAAATCACCAAAAAGCCTTTCATGACTCATCACCTCTCTAGCGTGTGCCAATCAATTGAAACGAAACAAGCCCTGCAACGGTCATCGCCAGTGAGCCTGCCACGTGTAGCAAAATGGCGCCAATTGCCCAAAGAAGCCTGCCTTCCTGAATCAAGGTGACAGTTTCGGCCGAGAATGTAGAAAAGGTCGTCAGGCCCCCACAGAAGCCGGTGATGATCATAAGTCGCCATTCAGGACTCAGTGATGGCGTTGCAGCCAGGAAGGCAATCGCAAAACCGATGATGTATCCCCCGATCATGTTGGCGATCAGGGTTCCTGGCGGAACAGTCGGGAACAGGGCATTGAGTTTGATGCCCAGTAGCCAGCATCACCAGGCCCCGAGGGATGCGCCAATAGCGATAACGAGTAGTGACTTCAGCATAGCTGTCCGCCTCCTCGCGGCATGAGCAGGCGGGAAAACTCTAACTGGAGTTTCCTTCCTGCACTTACGTCAAGCCTGGAACACTTGGTTCGCAATATCGCCCGATGATCTCGAATAACCGATGGCACGATGTAGCGAGGTAAGGTTCAGGCGCTGTGGCAACCCCGAGCAACAGGCCAGAGGAGCTCCCGGACGGAGTCGCGAACCATGCTGACAAAGGCGATGGGGCCATGCCAAAGGTCATCGCTTCCCGAACGATTTGCACGTCGGGTGTGCCGTCGGGGAGTCTGAGAAGCACAGCCAGGCCTGCCTTGACCCACTCTACATCGTGCATTCGTAACTGCTCGCATAACGCGTCACGCTGGGCAACATACAGTCGCTTGAGCCGACGGACACGCCGAATGTAGTGGCCTTCGCGCATAAATTGAGCCGTGGCGAGTTGAATGACGGGGGAAGGCGCGGGGGCAAGCGTCGTCGCCACCTCGGAGAACACAGTAACCAGTTCGGTTGGCGCCACAACAAATCCAAGTCGCAGCCCCGGGCTCACAGTCTTGCTGAAAGAACCTATGTGGATAACCCGTTTTCCCTCGTCCAAAGACGCCAAGGCAGGGGCCGCCCTGCCTTCCAGTTGCAGCTCGCTGAGGTAGTCATCTTCGATGATCCAGGCGTTGCTGGAGACCGCCCATTCCAGCAGTTGAAGCCGTCGCCTCAATGACAGAGTCGAGCCCAAGGGTGCTTGTTGACCGGGCGTCAGGACGGCTAACGCGGCGTCCGCGGCCTTCTCGATTCCGTAGTCCACATTGAGGCCTTCGGCATCCACCGGAATCGGAATGACATTCAAACGGGCGAGTTCCAAGCCCTTGCGGGTAAGAAAGAAACCAGGCTCTTCCATCCAGACCTTCTTACCCTCCAAACCTAAGACGCGCAGTGCGAGCCCCAAGCCGGCGCTGTATCCCGAAGTGATGAACACCTGCTCAGGGAAGCAGTGGAGGTTTCTGGCGATGGAGAGATAGCCGGCGATCTCTCGGCGCAGCTCCAATTCCCCTCGAGGATCGGGATAGATCAGTGACGAGAAAGATCCCGCTTTTAACAGATTGGACGAGCGCGCACGTGTGAAAAGCTTTTCCAGGCCATCAAACGCTGGAATGCCGAGTTGAAAGATCGCGGGTCCAGTGTTCACCCGCTCATAGGCGCTCATAAAAGCACCAGGCTCCGGTGGTTCCGGTTGAGCCGCCAGTGCACGGGGACGCGGCGCTACACGTGTGCCCTTTGCTCCGAATGTTTCGATCATTTGGGCGTCGGCTAGTCGTTCATACGCCGTTTGGACGGTCCCGCGCGCCACACCAAGGTGCGCGGCGAGATCCTGCCACGAAGGCAATCGAGTACCTGGTGTGAGCAGGCCTGACTCTATTGCCCTGCTGATACTCATACGAATTTGTTCTGACAGGGACAGCTTTGCTGTGCGGTCGAGCTGAATGTGCAGGTCTGAATTCATGTTCTTGGTACACACAAATGTAGGGGATCTTGGTTCTTTTATTCGTACCATCGACGGTACAAGATTTAAAGACCAAGACGGAGCAACTTACCCCTCAAACATAGGAACCATCATGACCAACGCCGTCATCGAATGTATCGTGAGTCGCAGCGCCGCCAAGTACTACGACCCTGCCGCCACTTTGAGCGACGACCAAATCCGTGAGTTGGTGCGAATCGGCACCACCGCACCAACATCCTTCCATATACAGAACTGGCGTTTCATCGCGGTACGTACGCCTGAAGCCAAAGCCCGGTTGAGTCCTATCGCCTGGAGTCAGCCCCCGATCACTGAAGCAGCCGTTACCTTCATCATCTGCGGCCAACTGGCCGATTCCAGCGTAATACCCGAACGCCTTGCACCGCTGGTGGAAGCGGGCGTAATGCCGGCCACGATGGTGCCGGATTGGGAACTCCCTGCACGCGATTTGTATTTAGAGCACCCACAGCGCCAGCGCGACGAGGCAGTACGCACGGGCACCTTCGGTGCATCGGCGATCATCTATGCCGCCCGCTCGCTAGGCCTGGGTTCGACGCCGATGATCGGTTTCGATGCCGAAGCGGTGGCCCGCGAGTTCGCACTGGCTGAAAACGAAGTGCCGGTCATGTTGTTGTCCATAGGCGCGGAGCGTCCGGGAAACTGGGCTCAGAAGCCGCGCCGTCCGCTGTCAGATGTATTGGATCTCGTTTAATCGTTAATAAACGCAGTAACTTACGGAGACTATGATGCCTAGAAGTGCAGTTCTAACGCCGGAACAAGTGCCGGCCGATTCAAAACCGACGCTCGATGCATTCACCAAGAACATCGGGTTCACTCCAAATATGATGATGACCTTCGCGCAGAGTCCAATCGCGTTCAACTCATGGGCCACTCTGCTCGGTTCCTTGAGCAAAGCGCTCGATGTGAAGACGCGTGACAGTATCGGCCTCGCCGTCTCCGAAGCGAATGGCTGCAACTACTGCCTGACGGTTCACAGCTTTACGGCCGAACATATGGCCAAGCTGCCGGCCGATGAAATCATTCTCGCTCGCAAGGGCCATGCCCCCGACCCGAAGCGCGACGCTGCCCTCCAGTTCTCGCACAAAGTCATCGAGACTCGCGGAAAGGTCAGTGACGCTGATCTGAAAGCCGTCCGCGATGCGGGATACACCGATGCGAATATCATGGAGATTGTCGCGTTGGTGGCCATGTACTCCCTGACGAACTTTTTCAATAACGTGTTCGATCCCGAGAAGGACTTCCCTGCCGTTACGCCGGCCGGCTCGATCTGAGCTCTCTGCGCTCGTATCGACCATCTCCCAAGAGGTGTCATCTGATTCGAGCATTACGCCAAAGCCCGGATGCCCCCAGGAAAGAGTGTTGGGAAAGCGTCCAGGCTTTTTTGTATGTACTCTGGACCTTTCCCCAACGTCTATATTGGGTCGTGTGCAGCCGGTCGTCGCTGCGGCATGTCATTGGTCAAGCCACATGCAAACAGGTGGTCAATACGAATGCGAATGCCTGGTCAGTGGCAATGCAATTCGGTGGTCAAGCCAGTGCAATTTCCCATCGTGCGTTTAACAGTTTTTGAGAGTTATTGATTCGGATTATCCAGCCGCTACTGGCAGCATTCAGCCCGCATTGACCGGCGTGCAAGCACCTGCTTTGCGTAACCGGCTGGCGAGTACCAGTGCCCGAATACGTGGCGCCCAGACCAATGCCTGGAGCCAGCTCGGAACCCGAATGACAACTTTCATCACTTGAGAACCAAATACATGGGCATGTCGAATAAATGGATTGCGGGTTTAGCTTTGAGTTGTGTATTTCAGGTCGGCTGTGTCTCGAAAGTGGCGCAGCAAGAGCAATACTCGGGCTTCCTGGGCAACTACCAGGGCCTGGAGGAGCAAACTACGCCGAGTGAGCAGAAGGTATTGCGCTGGGTATCGCCGGGGTTCGATCCTCGCGCGTACTCCACGGTGGTGTTCCGGCAGATGGAGCTGTATCCAGCGCCGCAGTCGACCGCGCGCGTCAGCCTGAAGACGCTGCAAGACCTGCAATTGATGGCCAGCAACAGCGTCAAGACCGCCTTTGCCCAGCGCTACACGATCGTCCCCTATGCACAGTTGGTACCGAGCGATTCGCGATCGCTGATCCTGCAAGCGGCGATCACTCACGTCAGCGCCAACAACGAAGGCATGCACTGGTATGAGGCCGTTCCAATCGGGGCCATTGTCGGGGCGACGCAAGCCGCCACCGGGCATCGCGATCAGACTGCCGAGATGTACATCGAAGCCAACCTGATCGACGCCAAAACCGGTATGCCGGTCGCGAAGATCGTTCGCAAGGTATTCGGCGAGACCATCAAGAATGCCGAACAGCCGATTGTTGCCAAGGACTTCAAGATTGCGCTCAAAGGCATGACCGACGATATGCAGGCCCTCCTCCTCAAGCGTTGACGCTCAGGCAAACCCCATCGCAAGCAAACCTGCATGGGGTTTCAATGTGATACTTTGCCGTGTTTTCCCTCTGACAAACCGTTAACCGTACCGACGCCTGACGTGAGACTCAATGATGAAAATACTGGCCCATAACGTAGCGCTCGTTACGATGTTGCTGAGCACCAGCGCCCTGGCTGCGACCGTGGTTCCCCTCAAAGGTCAGACCTCCCAGACCATCCAGCAGGACACCAGTGCCTGCCAGTCCCAGGCCAACGCGCAACATCCGGTACAAAGCACCGTGCCATCCGGTGGTCGGGTAAAGGGCGCCGCAACCGCCGCGGTAGCCGGGGCCACCGCGGCAGAAATTCGCGGTCGCCAACATGAAAACCTCTATGACCAGATCGACAACGATACCAAGCAAGATTATCGCCAGAACCGCGCACACAGTGCCGCAGCTGCCGGCGCCGTCGTGGGGGCTTCCAGGCAACGCCAGGAGCGGCGGCAGAATCTGAGTGCGAGCGAACAAAGCATCACCGCCAACAACTCCGTCTACAGCAGCTGCCTGCAACAACGTGGCTACGACGTCTTGCCTTGATCGGCGACGACAATGGCCTGAAGTGTTTGTGTATGTGTTTCCCGGGATTGCGTGAAGAACCAAAAAAAAGCCCCGGGCCCTTCATGAAAGGACTCGGGGCAAAGCCGTAGAACGAGAGGTGAGGATCGTTTACGCCGCGACAAACAAACCCTGTACGCGATGTGCGTCAACGCTCCTCGAGATCCATTTAAATCGGTAAAAGCCCTGGTTCAAAGCTAATAAGAATCAAAAATAATCTTTCACAAACCTGGCGCACAAAAACACAATCATTGATTTGTATCCTGATAGTTCAGGCTGAAATAGAAGCCTGTCGCAACAGCGAGGTTAGTTCATTCAGGCGTAGCTCCGCGCAAACCCACCTGCCCGAGCTTGCAGTTTTCGGATAGCGCAGATAATCCATTCCAAGCATTATTCACGGTGTCCAAATCAAAAACCGTGGGTCATCCAGCAATGCTTTTCCTTTGTTTGATTGAACTGATACCTCTGACAGGCCGGGCTGTTTGCCACACGGCACGCCTCTGAAACGAGCCAGTCCAGCATTGTAGATATGACACACAGTGCACCTTCCGCCTGGCCCTCATCTTCGTTCACCTCGCAGACCAGAATGCACCGAGCCAAATCCGGCCCCTATACTCAGGCCAGTACCGCCTGAACGGAAGATTTCTATGAGCTTCACCTTCAAGTTGAAAAATGGCGCCGTGGCGGTATTCGACCCGGACAGCGCCATGCTTTCCATTACAACACCCCATGGAGATGTACAAAATTCCACGTTAGGTAGAGCTGAGTCGCGTCTGTTGGACCTGCTGCTCACGGAGCCAGGTGTCACTAAAAGCCGCGATGAAATCATCGACTACACCTGGAATGACCGCGTGGTTGCCTCCGGCAGTTTGAACCAAACGGTTTTCTCGCTACGCAATATTCTCAATGACAGTCGGGATCACGAGATCCTGATGACTGTTCCTCGACGCGGATACTGCTTCAACCGGCACTGTGTAGTCGATGCAGCAGCAGATGTACCAGCACCCTCAGAGCAAACAGAGCAGCCACCCGCCCCCATCCCTGGACAACTACCGCCACCTGGTAGTGATGGGCTGCTTGCACCCTCAGGTAAAACCAATAAATCCACTCGCATTACAAAGGCCCAGCTGATCGCTTATATGGTTACGCTGGCAATCGTTGCCTTTACTATTTTTCAATTCGACTTCGACGCGCGAAGAATTGAAATTTCCAGCGTCGACAAGAATGGACTGGTCATACACGCCGTGGGCAGCGATCTTGCCGAGGCGCAAGCGCTTATGGATCTGTCGGTCAAACAAACTGAACAGCTACCGCCTAACCTGAAAGGCCAGGTCTGGATCAACCTGTATAAAGCCAATTATTCCGTTTCGTGCATTCGCCCGGATCTAAGCACTGCAAATCTGCAATTGAACAGCAGCGAAAGAGACCTCGCCTTGATGATTCGCCAATGTCTGGAAGTCACCTTATGAAGTTCGGAATTCCGCAAGCCGTTCACTGGCCCCTTATAGGCTTGATCAATGCACTGTGTATTTTCTCTTTTGTCTATTCACCTTCGCACTACATGGAAAATACCAGTTACCAGACAAAGTCCCGACAATGGCTGGAGGATCTCAATCAACTCAACACCGAAGAGTACCTCACTATCGGGCATGGTCGACTCACGGGGACTACGCTTGAAAGCCTGAATGGGAAAATCCGCAACGCGACCATCTCGGCGAATATAATCGGAGAAAACAATACACACGTCGAGATAAAAGTCAGCAATATCAAACTCAGCCAGGACAATGAACTTTTTGCCATTGAAAAGACCCCTGACCTGTTTTTCAGACGTCAATATGTCTTGCAAGAAGGCGCTATTCTAAACTACGAATTGATCCCGACCCAGGATAAAAACGCCGTGTGTTTTTACATCCATGAGCTTGGCCGCTTGCGCTGCATGAACCATTAATCGGGCTCCCGCAGCGACTCGACGCCCGCCTGGCACAGCTTCACATCAAAGAATTTTCAAACAAAAATAATACTTATTGATTTGAATCAAACGCCTCTCCTGCCAAAAATCCCTCGCTGATAATCCTTGGAGTCGAGCCTGCTTGATTCTCGTCCGGGACAATGCCCTATACAGGAGAATCAAGTGAAAGCCATGCATTTCCTGCGACCCCATCATTCGACGACTTTCGGATTTCTGGCGGTAGTATTTTTGTCTGCCATGCCACTTTATTCGTTAGCTCACGACGAGCACTCCGTCGAAAGCACGACCATTGAATATTATGAAATTGAAACAAGCCCGGATGATCGCCAGAAACTATCGCATCTGAAAATCCATAGTGAGAATGAGTATCACACGGACGATCAGGACAGTGATTTTCCTCTCTCCACCCCACCACAAGGTGATACCGGCACGAGTTACGCCAGTTCGCTCATATTACTCTGACGTGTAGGGTGTAACCCGGTGCAAGCAGTGTTTTGACCATTCTGACGACCTCATAAATATGAGTTATTGACTTTGGCAGACTCCATCGGGGTGAGATTATTTTCAGGCCAGGTCGTGGCAGAGATGCAGCTGACATACTGCTCTGCCTGAATAAACTGTTCATAAGGAAATCGCCTCGATGCTACTGAAAAACTTCGTCACCGTGTCGTTTGGTTTATTGCTTTCTCTCAAGGCCATGGCCGACGACAAAGGTGTCTACAGTACCAAATTGACGAGTGTTGAAACCAACAAGAAGGTCCCAAGTGCAGTGAAAACCAGCTATCAGGTAAAAACCGGTTATCGTATTGACGACTTTTACGCCTTTACAGCTGCAGCCATTGACCCGATGAAACCCCAATCGCAGATCTTCAGTTCGAAAATTGACCCGCGCAACGTTCAACACATGGACGATTCACCGTTGGGCAGCAAGTATGCATTTTCGGCGGAGCTGGAACTGATCCGGGGACTCTGACAACCCGTTCAAAGCCAATGGGGGCGATCTCACCGGCAGCAAGGACGCCGAATCGCGTACCTTCTCCATGACTGCCCGTCAGGCTTGACCCTAATCATTTAACAGATGAGCCTTCAATTTCATGAGTATCGCACCGCCCGACGAGATCTTTCATTTGTCTTCTGCCTTGCCGAGCCAACTGAATAGAACAATAGGCAAATGGGAAATGAGCCTTATTCCGACCGAGCAAGAGGCGTGCATTCGGCAACATAAGCTCTTTCACAGTCCCGAACTCCAATGCAGCCGTCTTGAGTTCGACTCATCCGTCACCCTGGTCAGTTCTGTCCCTGCCGGATTCGTGACATTCGCCATCTCGCAACCTCCGATTGGTCGTCCCGTCGTAAACAATCACAAACTACGGCCTGACGAAATCATCGTACTGCACAGCGATGAATCGGTGCATTACACCTGCGAACCGAATGAAACACTTTTCAGCATAACCACAACACTGGAAAACTATGACCGGTGCCGCCAACATCACGCTGTCATAGATATACTTGCCAACAGAACACAACACAGCTTCCAGGCTGAAAACTTTCAATTCATACAATCGGCCGTTCAAGCCATCAGCGCTTGCTGTGTCGACATCAACGACTCTGATTCATCACAGCGCAGCGCAGCAGAGGGTTCAGCGATTGAACGTGCAGTGCTTGCTGCTCTATTGCAGTCGTTGACACCCGCTGGCGGCTTCAGCCGCAAAGTCCCGACAAGAAGAAAGGTGGCGATAGAAGCCATACAGTACATTCATGAAAACACAAAAAAAACGCTCTCTATAAAATCGCTGGTAAGGCAACTCGATACCACCACTCGCACCCTGCATTTTGGCTTTATTGAAACGTTCGGGATGTCGCCAATCGCCTATATCAGAAACCTGAGACTCGCCAGTGCCCGCCGCGACCTGATTAATAAAACGTGGCCCACCGTAACAGAAACCGCGATGTTCTGGAATTTCCACCATCTGGGTCGATTTTCCAAGGCGTATCAGATTGCTTACGGAGAGACTCCGTCAGAAACGGCCAGGCGCAACTCCGCCAAGCCCTGCAAATGATGATTAATAATTTCCTTTGATTAACCATAGGGACCCACCATTGCTTATTTGCCCACTCAAGGAAATAGGCATGCATCATCGAATAAACACACTTCCGCTCAAGCAGAAAATCGCACTGTGCATTGCCGTCTATGCAAGTGGCATCTTATTGGCCTGGGTAATTGACTGGTACTGAAGACGTTTAATCCGCGACTACAGGGCGCACAGTGAAATATTGATACCTCGGGGTTTTTCGATGATTGCCGCATATAAAGCGTTACCTGGAAGGCACGCAGTCACTGTATGCCTGATTGCTGCGACGTGCTGGGCTGCATGGTTCTGTGCTGGAGGACTGGCTGAGCAATTCATCGCTCGGAAGTTGAATAACGTTTATGCCGATCTGCGTGCGGCTCAAGTAGAACCTAATGCGCAGATCGACAAAGTATTGGAAACCCTCGGCGATCTCGATCGTTCGGGCCAGGAATGCTCCGCCGAGCAATATTCACAACTGGCCGACCTGGTCAAGAACCTGCGATTTGTCGATCAAGCGGCAATCCAGTTGCCCAATGGCAAGATCTGCTCCTCCTACGGACAAGAACTCCCTTCAGTACTGGCAGGCAATGAGAAGCGCAAGTTCTCAATTGGAAGACGAACTTATTGGGTAGGATCCGGCCACGCAGCTTCTGCGGACACCGACTTCATCATTGTGTCGGAACAGTCAACCTACGTATGGGCAAACAAGAAGATCCTGCTCGACAACTTGAAGTTTCCCGAGGACCTGCAACTGGACCTGATCGGCCCCGGCGGCGCAGTGCCCATTGCCTCCACGGGCCCTCGGCCGCTGACGATGCGCAAGCCCTTCCACCTTGAAGAGCTGGTTACCTCGGCAGACAAGGTCCTGATCGCCTTCGCGGGCAACCGAAATGAACTGATCTCGGTCATTTCTCTTCCGTTGAGCTACCTGACAAGTCTCAAATTCAAATTATTCATTGGCCTTGCGGGCGTGTTCGCAACGCTGCTCTTGCTCGCAATGTGTGTTCAACGACATTACACCTCTACCGCCGTACGACTTCGCAATGCCATGAAAGCCAACACGCTGGGTGTTCACTACCAGCCTATCGTTAACTTGACGACGGGCTATCTGGTGGGCGCCGAAGCACTTTCTCACTGGAGCGACAACGGCACCCTAGTGCCTGCGGATGTTTTCATTCCAGTGGCGGAGAAGTCTGACTTGATCCGCAAACTGACGCGCTCGGTGATTCGACAAGTGGCGGTGGATTACAGCACCTACCTTTGGGCGTGCAAGGACTTCTACATTACGGTCAATCTTTGCGCCCAGGATATTCAGGACCCGAGCTTCCCGGACTATGTGGCCAGCGTGCTGGCAACCTACAACATGCCTGTGTCCGCCATGGCCTTTGAAATCACCGAAAGGACGATGCTCGATCAGAAGCCTGCCGCCATGCAATTGCGACGGCTTCGTGCGTGCGGACATCGCATTGCCGTGGACGACTTCGGTATCGGCTATTCCAACCTCTCGCTTCTGGATTCGGTGCCTTTCGACATTCTGAAAATAGATCGCTCATTCATTGCAGACGACAAGATCGCTGCCGAGGATGCCTTGTGGCGACACATTGCCCGGTTGGCCAAATCGCTAAGACTCAAGGTCGTGGCCGAAGGCGTCGAGACTCAGGAGCAACTGCCGCATCTGGTTTCGGAGGGCGTTGTATTGGCGCAAGGCTGGTTGTTCTGCAAAGCACTGCCTGTTCAAGCACTGGCAAGACGCTACTTTCAATGCCCGGCAAACATCCCGCCTCACGACGCAAAAATATCAATCAATGACTTCTATTAACCCCTCACGGCCCCTCAAATGCTCGCCGAACCCTAACACCTGACAAACCTGTACAAGGACTCCACCACACATGCTACTTCGAAACCTTGGCTTCGCTTCACTGCTATCGTTGCTGTCTTTTCAGGCGCTCGCCGATGACAAAGGTTTATATCTTGGAGCTGGCGTAAGCAGCATACAGACCGACGAATCCAGACTGGACGACGACGACACCAGCTACAAGGTTTATGCCGGGTATCGCGTCAATAGTTACCTGGCCTTCGAGGGGGCCTACGTCGATCTCGGTCAATTCAAGGACAAGAATGTCGATTTCGAAGGCAAATCGGCCCAGGCTGCCGCCCATGTCGGCTTTCCCCTGGGCGATCGGATGCGGGTATTCGGCAGTGTCGGTGCTCACGCCTGGGACGCCGACGGCAATGCCACCGACGACGATACCGGGGTTGACCTGACCTACGGTGTGGGCCTTGAGGTCGATGTCTTTCGCAACATCGGCCTGCGCGCTGAGTACGAAGTCCTGGAGGTCGGCGAGATCGACCTGAACCAGACAACCGCATCCGCCTATATGCTTTTTTAACACCGCTACAACTGAGCGGCCTTGCAGGTCGCTCAACGCCCTTTTCGCAACGCCCTTCCCCCGCCCTGCCTGCCCCCGCGATTACTTTTTGCCACCCGACATCCTGACAGACCACCCCGCTCAATGGCCCAGTGCTGGAGATCGGCAGCCCCCGCGCCAGTCAACTGATGAGGGAAAGTGGTTTTTGAAGGCAGGACCTGAGATTCGTCCCTTGCTTGCAGGCGCTATCGATGCTCGCGTGTATGCCACAAGCGCAGCAGATAGATCGTTGAACGCTGAATTTCATATCGAAGTTCATAGTGGCCGATCAGAATTCGCCGCACATCCCGCGGGTCGAACTCATCCAGACGCTCTCCAATGCGCGGGTTGGTTAGCAAAGTGCCTGGAGCAGCAATCAGCTGTTGAACCGTATGGACAGCGGCAGGTTGATTGACGGTGGCTAGAAACTCGTACAAACGGGCTACATCAGAAAGCGCCTTGCCAGTCCACTTCAACTCCATCAGCGCGGCACCGGTAACGGAGATTCTGTGCTGAGACTTTCGGCCCATGCCTGGACAGCCTGATGGTCGATAACACGACCGGCATCCACATCGGCCAAGGCTTCACGGGTCAGGCGACTGCGTTCTTCTTCCTGATCCAGCCACGCCGACAGGGCCTGCTTGACGATCCAGTTTCTAGAGCGATCCAGACGCTCAGCGAGCTGATCAACCCGTTCGGCCAGGTCAACCGGGACGTGTGCCGTCACTGAGCGGGTTTTGACGGTAGTAGCCATGATATTTGCTCCAGTGCCACGAGATGCAGCGGACACCTGTTAACGTGATTTAAATTGCTTCAATAAGAAGCAGATTAAATCACATCTGATAACTCCGAATCGTCAAGCACGATAGATGGTCATCGTGCATCGCATGCGTTCCACTAACCCGCCACCATAAACACAACGATCCGCCCACAAACCGCCAGCAACACATTGGAAATCGCATAACACACAGTAAAACCAGGCACCGGGGTGTTGCTGCCGGACTGCTCGATGATCTTGTTCAGCATGCAGCCCAAACTCGATCACGGTGTGAACTCCGTTTCAGGCGAAATCAGGGTTCCTTCGGTTCTTCTGCGGGGGCCGGGTACCACTTGTCCTTGGGCACCCATTTCTCTTGTTGCGGATCGCCCAGGTAGTGCGGCGACATGATCTGCACGCCGTATTCGTTGAACACATCCTGGATGTTGGCGTGCAGCATGCTCAGCAGCACGGCACGTGGCCGTGGCTGGCTGGGGATGGCTTGAGCCACCAACCGGTACTCGGGGTAGAAATCCGACAATGCCGTTTGAAACACCTGCGCCGGCGGTATTTCGAGGATGCCGGGTGTCCGCCTGGCGGCCTCCAGCAACATGCCTTCGACCTGCCGCCACGGTGTGTCATAGCCAATGGTGACTACGGTATCGACCACATAACCGGGGCCTTGTACAACCCGTGAATAGTTCTTGGTGACCGTGCCGGTGATCATCGAGTTGGGCAAGGTCAGCACTTCGCCCAGACCGGTACGAATGCTTGTGGTGAACATGCCCAGTTCAGTGACCGTCCCTTCGTGCTCGCCAATGCGTACGAATTCACCGGGACGCAGGGTTCGGGTGTACGTCAGGATCAATCCGGCCGCCGCCTGGCCGACTACGCTGGACGCGCCCAGCGAGATCATCAGGCCGACCAACACCGACAAGCCTTTGAACGCATCGGTACCAGCGCCCGGCAAGTAGGGATAAGCCATGGCCAGGGCAAACAGCCAGATCGCCAGCGACGTCAGGCGTTGGGTAGGCTGCAGGGTTTCGCGGTTCAGCCAGCTGAAGGTGCCGGGCGTGGCCATGCGCCGAAGTATCCGGCGAGCGAACGCTGTCGCACCCCGTGCAATGAAAAAGATCGCCAGTGCCACGCCCAGCCCGGGGACGGCCCCGAGAACGCCTTGCAGCAAATAGTCGGCGACTTCCAGCAGATAGTCGTTAAGGCTTTCACCCCAGGGCCGGGTATAGGGAAAGCGCGACAGGACGAACCCCAGCCACTCGTACGTGAGCAATAACACGATGGCCCAGAGCAGCCATTCCAGCACGCGGCTGACCACTGGATAAAGGAAGTTGGCGTCGATCAACGGAACCCGCCCGACCTTCAGGGCCTGGGTGTGCCGGTGCATCAGTTCGGGCAGTTTCTTCAGCACTCTGCGCCGCAGGTATGACATGCCGAACAGCAGCGCAATGTAAATGCCGGTAGCGAGCAGCGCGGCGATCACGGAGCGCAGGATCAAGCGCAGGCTGCGGGCTTCCCGGGTTTCGGCCACCGCCTGGCGCAGCTTTTCAGCTGCGGCTTCGGCGGCCTGCTGCACCGAGTCATATTCGGTCTCGTCGAAATCCTTGGGCGAAACGATAAAGGCGCGCCGGCTACCCAGCAGCACCATGTAGCTTTTCATGATCGGGTCGAGGGTGACATTGAGGTCGTCCGTATCATCCAGCGCCTCACCGATCACCGCTTTCGCCCGTTTGACCCGCGCGGCCGGGGCTTCACCGAGGAGGGTCGCGCGAAACACCATGATGCTGCGGTTGGCCACTTTCAATTCAACGGGAGCTTCAACCACTTTCGGTGCGTCTTCGGCCCACAATTGCGCCGACCCAAACATCCCGAAGACAGTAAACATTACAGCGAGCAGCCTGCTCCGCATGTGTCGGATCCTTACGTCACGAAATTCAGATCGAGGGTACGTATCGCAGCGTAGTTCACCGATGAACGGTTGTCAGATTGGAGCTGCAGGCCGTTTGCGCAGGGGTCTTTTCCCTCGATACAGTGCGCCGACACCAGCCCATGAAAGTGGCTCAAGCAGCAGAAAGCGCGTAATTAACCGGATTCAGAAAACACTGAGCCCCCTGTGGGAGCGAGCCTGCTCGCGATAGCGGTGGATCAGGCACCGGGATGCCGAATGTGCCGCCGCCTTCGCGAGCAGGCTCGCTCCCACAGTGTGTTTCGTACCTGACTCAAGGGTTGACCTGGTAACCCTTGCCCTGCAAACAACTGCTGTAGGCCGACGTGGTGTTCGCCTGCGTGGTTTTCGATTGCTCCCGGCGTTCCTGACGCTGGCGTGAACCACCGACGACCATACCGGCCGCGGCGGTTTCCTTGGCGCGGTCCTGGCGGACGTTCTGTTTCACGTCACTGTCGACACGATCATCAAACGCTTCGTGCTGATTACTGCGCACACCAGACGCCACGGCGCCGGCAGCAGCCCCCGCTGCCGCCCCTTTGACCCGCCCGCCCGATGGCGTCGAAGACGTCGATGCAGCCTGACTGTTGGCGATGCTCTGGCATTCCGACATATCTGCCTGGGTTTGTTGCGAACTCTGCCCTTTCATCGGCACCACCGATTGCGCCCATCCCGGGCTACTCAAAATCGACAATGCGAGACACAGGCTGACCGGTGAAAACCTTTTCATGATGACCTCCGACAGGCTTGCCACAACGGGCAAGCCTTTGGGTCGACTGGCGGCGGCAAGCGACGCCATGCGTCGCCTGCCGATCGGGTGGAGCAACTGAAAAGTGTAGTTCAACGGCCCCTCAGAGAAAGACTTCCGAACAAGCGGTTGGAGTTGTGTAGGAGCGAGCCTGCTCGCGATGGCGGCGTGTCAGACAAAATAGACGTCGACTGACACTACGCAATCGCGAGCAGGCTCGCTCCTACAGGTCTATCGGTGATCTGGAGATTTGTAGTTATTCCGTCGGATCGAGTTGATCCAGCGCCCGGTTCACCGCCAGCTCGCCGAGCATGATCACCTGCGCAATGCCCAGCAGCGCATTGCGGCTGGTTCCTTGCAGATGATCCACCAGATCGTTGGCCATGACATTGGCCGACGCCAGAGATTCACAGGCATGCACCAGTAAGGTTTCGACATTGAGTTCGGGATTGACGATGAACATGGAGCTGGGTTTTCGCGGCGTGGCCATGATGCCGGGGCCGGGGTTGAGGTAATGATCGAGGGCGCGCTCGGCGGCTTCGTGGAGTTTTTGGGAGTCGAGGTTTTCGTACGGGGATGCGGGATCGGTGTCCGGCGGGTTGGGTGTGACTTTGAACATGGAATGGACCTCTAGCGCGAATAATAAGGAACCATCACCCTCGCTACCAAACGAAGGGTGGCGGCCACACGCGGGTTGGTAGACCGGTCGCACTAGAACCCGGCGCCCGCAAGGGACCCCGCGCATGGCCACCATATAAGACACAGCCCAAAAAATGACTGCATTAAGGTGACGCAATGCGCCTAGAACGAAGACGGGCTACCAAACCCGATCGCTGCTGTTTGCAGCGACCGGCAAACGATAGAACCCGGCTCCAAGACGCACAAGCCGGCGGATTCTGGCGTAGCTGTAGGCAATGACGCAAGCCGTTGTAGCTTGCCAGACGTAACGCTGACACCCGCTAAACAACCTCTTAAACACCCCCAAATAGGACAGCCAACACAAAGAACTGTAGGAGCGAGCCTGCTCGCGATGAGGGCGTGTCAGTCAACATCTTGCTTACTGACCCACCGCTATCGCGAGCAGGCTCGCTCCTACAGGGTATGAGGTGTCAGTCAGGCATTGGTGGTCAGTGGATAGAGCTTGTCATCGAACTGCGCCAACTTCGGAAATACCAGTGGTTGGTCGTCGCTCAAGTGCTGCAAACGCTGGCTGTAATCAACCAAAAATTGCTGGCGCGCCTCGTCACTGATGTACGGCACATGCCAGGCCACGAACGGTTCCAGCACATCGAACCCGACATAAGCCAAAGTCCCACGCAGGATCGGCCGCAGCATGTCCTCCAGCGGGCCATGAATCGCGCCTTCGCCGAACATGTGTTCGCGCCCGCCCAGGGTCACGGTCACCAGTGCCTTCTTCCCAGCCAATCCGCCCTGATCGTAAAAGCGTTTGCCGCCATAGCAGATGCCGGACACCAGCACCCGGTCGATCCAGCCCTTGAGCATCGCCGGGGCGGAGAACCAGAAGATCGGGAAGTTGAGGATCAGCAGGTCGGCCCACAGCAGCTTGTCCAGCTCAGCCTGAATGTCCGCCGCCAGCGACTGGCTCTTCACGCCCAGACGTTGCTCCAGGGCATAGACCAGGTACTCCGGGTTTTCCCGATTCGAGAAATCCGCGTCGCTGGCCACGGGGTTCCAGTTCATTTTGTACAGGTCGCTGACCTGCACTTCATGGCCCTGGGCTTCGAGGGTGGCGACAGCCTGGTCCCGCAGGGCGGCGGTGAAGGATTGCGGTTCCGGGTGGGCGTGGACGATCAGTACATTCATGGTGATTCCTTAGACTTTTTACAGCGTATCGATTGAAGGTGTGGAGCAGTGGGTGATGAACAGTTCGAGTCGCCAACCGTCACACCTGGATCGCCTTCACTTCGACGAACTCATTCAGCCCCTCCTCACCCCATTCGCGACCGTTGCCCGACTGTTTGTAGCCACCAAACGGCGCCTGATAATTGAATGCCGCGCCGTTGAGGAAGCACTGGCCTGCACGCAGTTGGCGACCCAAATGCAAGGCGTGCTCGACACTGCCGGCCCAGACGCCGCTGGACAAGCCGAACGGCGAGTCGTTGGCGATCTGGATCGCTTGCGCCTCATCGGTGTAGGGAATCAGGCACAGCACCGGGCCGAAGATTTCTTCCTGGGCAATGCGCATGCGGTTGTCGACATCGGCGAACAGCGTCGGGCTGACATAGAAGCCGCGCTCGAACATCGATGGCGTGTCACCTCCGCACAGCAGCCGTGCGCCTTCCTGCTGGCCGACCTTGATGTAATCGAGCACGGTGCGTTTTTGCCCGGCTGAACACATCGGACCGAGGAAACTTTGCGGGTCGAGGGGATCGCCCATACGCAGGCTCAGGGTTTCGGCGAGCGCCAGTTCGACGGCCTCGGCGTAGCGGCTGGCCGGCAGCAGCATGCGCGTCAGCGCGGTGCAGGTCTGGCCGGAGTTGATCATCACGTCCTGCACGCCGTAGCGCACAGCCGCTGCCAGATCGGCATCCTCGGCGATCAGCAGCGGCGACTTGCCGCCCAGTTCCAGGCACACGCGCTTGACCGATGGCGCCGCCGCCTGCGCGACGCGAACGCCGGCGCCGGTGGAACCGGTGAACGACACCATGTCCACGTCCGGGTGCTTGGCCAGCGCTTCGCCGACTTTCGAGCCCGGGCCGCTGACCAGGTTGAACACCCCGGCCGGCAGGCCGATGTCCTCGATCATCTGCGCCAGCAGGAAGGCATGCAGAGGGGTTTCCTGGCTCGGCTTGACCACCACGGTGCAACCGGCGGCCAGTGCCGGGGCCAGTTTGCCGATCAATTGATGCAGCGGGTAATTCCACGGGTTGATGAACGCGCAGACCCCCACCGCCTCGCGGATCACCAGCGAATTGCCGACTTCGCGCACCTCGTCCATGAGATGAGCGAGTTCGACGTACTGCTCAAGGCCGATGATCGGCCCATCGACCTGCACCGAACGGCACCATTGCACCGGCATGCCCAGTTCCGTGGTGATGACCGAGGCCATCTCGTCGGCACGATTGCGCAGTTGATCGGCCAGTGCCCGGATGTAACCGGCCCGCACGCTGGACGGCGTGCGCGACCATGAGGCGAAGGCCCGGCGTGCAGCCGCCACGGCATTTTCGACATCGAGTTCATCACCCAGCGGCACGCTGCCGCACACTTGCTCGGTGGCCGGGTTGATCACCTCGGCGATGCCCTGCCCCGAAGGTTTCTGCCAGCGACCATCAATAAACAACGCCTTGTGGTTAAGCATGAACCTGAACCTCCATCAGTTCTTGAGCACAACGGGCAATACGCTGGCAGGCATCGCGCAGCGGTTCGGCGCCGACCACCAGACCAAGGCGAATGTGCCCCGCCGCGCTCGGACCAAAGGCCTCGCCAGCCAATACCGACACACCGTGGCGATCCAGCAGACGGTCGGCAAACGCCTGGGCGCTGAGCCCGGTCTGGCGGATATCGAGCATCACGAACATCCCGCCATCGGGTTTCAACGGCCGCACGCCGGGGCAATCGGCCAGGCTGTCGCACACCAGATCGCGACGCTGGCGATAGGCTTCGCGCATGGCCACAAGTTCCGGCAGGTTGTTTTCCAGGGCTACCACGGCGGCGTCCTGAATGAAATCGGGCGAGCCGTAGAGCATGCACAACGCGAGGTTTTCCAGGTGCGCGGCCAGGGATGGCGGTGCCACCACCCAACCGACACGCCACCCGGTCATGGCGTGGGATTTCGACAGGCTGTTGAGGGTCGCGGTGCGCTCGGCCATGCCGGGCAGGCTCGCCGGGCTGACATGCTCGCCTTCGAACAGCAATTCGCTGTAGACCTCATCGGATATCAGCCACAGGTCGTGGGCGATGCACAACTCAGCCAAGGCGGCCCAGGTGCTGCGCGGCAAACTCGCGCCGGACGGGTTGTGCGGGCTGTTCAGTGCCAGTGCCCGGGTGCGCGGGGTGATGCGCGCGGCGACATCTTCGGGCAGTACGCGGAAACCGTTTTCCGAGCGCACGGGCACCGGCACCACCACGGCACCGCAAGCACCAAACACCGCTTCGTAGGTGACGTACATCGGTTCGGCGACGATCACCTCGTCACCGGGATTGAGCACGCATTGGGCCACGCTGAACAGCGCACATTGCGCCCCGGCCAGCACGGTGACCTGATCCGCCGAGACGGTTTGGCCGCTGCGCTGCTGATGACGTTTGGCAATGGCCTCACGCAGGGCACGCTTGCCGCGAACCTCGGCATAGTGAGTGTTGCCGCTACGCAGGCTGTCGATGGCGCCCTGCACGATGGGCTCTGGCGTGTCGAAATCCGGATCGCCCACGGACAACAGCAGAATGTCTTCGCCCTGCTCGCGCAGTGCCAGGGCGCGGTAGTGAATGTCCCACGCGGCGGCACCGTCGCCGGCGATTCGTTGAGTCAGATCGGAAAAGCGCATGGCTTCATCCCCTTAAAATGCAAATCACTGCGCACAGGCATGCTTGAGTTCGATCAGGGTCACGCCGTTACGCTTGAAGCCGTGGCGCAAGTCGGTCTGCAACTCGGCGAGACTTTGCGGCTGGGTCACGGTGCAGCCGAACGCACGAGCGAGGGCGGCGAAATCCGGGTTGCGCGGCAGCACGCCGATGGGCTCGATGTCCAGGCCGAGCATGTCGTCGCGAATCTGCCCCAAGGCGTCGTTGTTCCACAGCAGCACCACCAGCGGGCTGTCCAGTTCTTCAACAGCCGTGGCCAACTCCTGGGCGGTGTAGAGGAAACCACCATCACCCACCAGCACCAGGCCCGGCCGTTGCGGCGCGCCGAACTTGGCGCCGATGCCGGCCGGCAGGCCGTAACCCAAGGTGCCGTAGCCGGTCGGGTGCAGCCAACTGCGGATGGCCAGGCTGTCGAAGGCGTAGTTGCCGGTGTAGGCCAGTTGGGTCATGTCGGTGCTGATGAACGCGTTGTCCGGCAACTCCGCGGCGATACGGTCGAGGATCGATTGATGGATCGACTGCAACGGGCCATGGCTGGCCTTGACCGCTTCGCGCAGGGCCGCGACCGAGGCAGTGGCTGCGCCAGCGTCGCGTACGTCGGATGGCAGGCGCTCAAGCACTCCACTGAGGGTTTGTTGTGCATCGCCATGCAACGCCACCGCGCACGGATAAAAGTCGTTGAATTTGCGCGGGTCGATGTCGACGCGCAGCAGTTCGCCATTGAGTGGCAGTCGTTCACGCCAGTAGTCGGTGTCGGCCATTTCGGTGCCGACCGCCAGCACCACGTCGGCCTCGGCGATCAGCTTCCAGCCCGGCTCCACACACAGGGATGAACCGGCGTTGAGCGGCGCATCCGGCGGCAGCAGGCCCTTGCCGGCGACGCTGGTGAACAGCGGTGCAGCGAGCCGGGTGCTGATTTCCTGTAGCTGCGAAGTGGCGTTCAACGCACCGCCACCGGCAATGATCATTGGGCGTTTGGCAGCGTTGAGTTTGGCCACGGCTTGATCGATTGCGCTGGCGGATGCCGGGCCGCGACCCGGGCGGCGCACCACCTCGTTGCTCCAGTCACGGGTAATCGGCGCCGACAGCACGTCCAGCGGCACCGAGATGTGCACCGGGCGCGGGCGCTCGCTGTCGAACACCGCGTAGGCACGGGCGATCAGTTCCGGCAGGTCTTCGGCGGTCAGAGCCACTGCGGAAAACGCGGTGATCGGTGCGGTCATCGCCCGTTGATCCTGGCACTCGTGCAGGCTGCCCCAGCCCTTGCCGAGGCTGGCGCTGTGGTTGACGCTGGAAATCACCAGCATCGGAATCGAGTCGGCGTAGGCCTGGCCGATGCCGGTGGCGGCGTTGGTCACACCGGGGCCGGTGATGACGAAGCACACGCCGGGTTTGCCACTGACCCGGGCGTAGCCGTCGGCCATGAAACTGGCGCCCTGCTCATGGCGGGTCAGCACGTGGCGAATGCCGCTGCCGGGCAAGCCGCGATACAGCTCCAGGGTGTGTACGCCGGGGATACCGAACACGGTATCGACGCCGTAGTTGGCCAACAGACGCACCAGGGCCTGGCCACCGGTCAAGGTTTTGCTTTGCATATTCATGTCCTCACTCCTGGCCGAGGCGAATCAACGCATCGACCGCAGTTGTGCCCTGGGCACCGACCAACAATGGGTTCACATCGAGTTCCAGCAGATGTCCGGTGTTCTCGCAGGCGTAATCCGCCACGGCGCGGATCGCGCTCACCAACGCGTCCAGGTCAGCAGGCTCGCGACCACGGAAACCTTGCAGCAACGGTGCGCTGCGCAGGCTGAGCAAGGCATTGCGGATCGCGCCGTCAGTGGTCGGCAGCAACAGGCTGCGACTGTCCTTGAGCAACTCCACCAGAATGCCACCGGCACCGATCACCAGCGCGAGGCCGAAATCGTTTTCGCGCTTGATGCCGACAATCAGCTCAGCCAGTGGCGGCTTGGCCATGGGCTCCAGCAACACTTGATCGAAGGGTACGCCCAGGGCGTAAGCGGCAATGCTGGCGCGCATCTTCTCCAGTGCAGCGCTTAGCGCCGCGCCATCCTTGAGATTGAGCGCCACGGCGCCAGCCTCGGTCTTGTGCGGCAGCTGTGCGCTGACCGCTTTGAGTACCAGCGGATAGCCCAATGCATCGGCGTCCTTCAGGGCCATGTCCGGGGTGCTCAATACGCCGTTGGGCGTCGGCAGGCCAAAGGCTTTCAACGCCTGTTTGGAGTTCCACTCATTGAGCAAACGCCCCTCACCTTCCAATGCGCGCGGGCACAGCGGAACCAGTGCCGATTCGCCCAAAGCCAACAAGGCCTGGCGGTTGCGCTGATAACCGGCGATGCGACCCCACGCGGCCAAGCCATCTTCAACCCCCTGCAAGGCCGCGACACCTTCGGCGTGCAGACGCTCACGGGCATGGGCCGGCAGCAGTTCGGGGAAGGCGGAGGTGACAAAACCGGTCTTGCCGTGACGTTGCAGCGCCGCGCAGTACAACTGCAGCAGCAGGTCGCATTCCTTGCGCTCGCCGGTGAACTCCGCCGGGTAGTCGAGCACCAGCATCGCCGCGTCGACCTCGGTGCGCAGCGCACTGTCGAGCATGCGGTTTAAGGCTTCGCCGTCGCCCCAGATCGCCGTGGTGAAATCCAGCGGGTTGACCAGGTTGGCGTAGGTCGGCAGCACTTGCGCGAGTTCGCCGACCTGCCCTTGATCGAGTTTCGGCAGGCCCAGGTCGTTGCGTTCGGCGTAGTCGGCAATCAACCCGGCGTCGCCACCGGAGCAGGCCAGCGCGATCAGGCTGTTGCCTGCCGGCAGGTTGCCGCAGGCTGCGGCTTTCAAGGTTTCGACAAAACTCACCGGGCCGCTGACGCGGATCACCCCGAGACGGTCGAACAACGCGTCGTACAGCGCATCGGAGCCGGACAGCGAACTGGTGTGACTCAAGGCCAGTTCGGCGCCGATCTGCGATACGCCGGTTTTCAGGGCAATGATCGGGACGCCCTTCTCCAGTGCCTTGTGCGCGGCACGGGCAAAACCCGGCACGTTCTTCAGGCCTTCCAGATGCAGGCCGATGGCGGTGACGCGCGGCTCGTCGAGCAACGCGTCCATCAGTTCAGCGATACCCAGTTGCGCCTGATTGCCGACCGAGGCCATGTAGGCCACTGGCAGCGAACGGTCGCTCATGGACAGGTTGTAGGCGAAGTTGCCGCTCTGGGTCAGCACCGCCACGCCCTTTTCCACCGCTTTGCCGCCATGGGCCACCGGCCACAGCGCACAGCTGTGCAGGTAGTCGAGCAGGCCATAGCAGTTGGGACCGAGCAAGGCCATGGTGCCCGCGGCCTTGAGCAGTCGCTGTTGCAGGGCCTGGCCTTCGGCGCCGGTTTCGGCGAAGCCTGAGGCGTAGCAGATCGCGCCCCCCGCGCCGATAGCGGCCAGTTCGGCCACGCAGGTCAGGGTCAGTTCGCGGTTGGTGGCGATGAACACGGCGTCCGGGCCGCAAGGCAACTCGGCCACGCTGCGCACGCACGGCACACCTTCAAGGCTGTCGTGCTGCGGGTTGACCAGCCACATTTGCCCTTGGTAGCCGCCCTCGGCGCAACGCTTGAGGGCGCGGGCCATGCTGCGGCCGCCGACGAACGCCACGTGTTGCGGCGCGAGCATGCGTTTGAGGTTGTCACGAATGGTTTGGGACATGGGAATTCTCCGGGCCGATCAGCGCAACAGCGGCCGCAGCAGCTCGCGGGAAATGATGTGGCGCTGGATTTCCGAGGTGCCTTCCCAGATCCGCTCGATCCGTGCGTTACGCCAGATGCGCTCCACCGGACCTTCGTCCATCAGGCCCATGCCGCCGAAAATCTGCACCGCTTCATCGGCGGCACGACCGAGCACTTCACTGGCGAACAGCTTGGCCATGCCGGCCTCGCCATCGGTCATGGTGCCCTGGTCCATTTTCCAGGCGGTGTGCAGGGTCAGCAGTTCGGCGGCACGGATTTGCGTGGCCATGTCCGCAAGCTTGAACGACACGCCCTGGTAAGTGCCGATCGGCTGGCCGAATTGCTTGCGGTCCGCCGCCCATTGCAAGGACACGTCCAGTGCGCGCTGGGCCTGACCGACGCAGTTGGCCGCCACCATCACCCGCCCGGCAGTCAGCCAGGCGTTGGCCACCTCCCAACCCTTGCCGACTTCGCCCAGCACTTTGCTGGCCGGCACCCGGCAGTCGTCGAAGAACATTTCGAAGGTGTGGTAACCGCGGTTGCTCACGCATTTGGGCCCACGGCGAATGGTCATGCCCGGGGTGTTGCGGTCGACCAGGAACGAGGTCACGGCGTTACGCTTTTTGCCGTTGTGTTCGTAGGTGTCGGTCACGGCGAAGACGATGGCGAAATCGGCATGGCCGGCGTGGCTGATGAAATGCTTGCTGCCATTGAGAATGAAGTCGTCGCCTTCACGCACGGCGCGGGTCTTGATCGCATTGGCGTCGGAGCCGGCGCCCGGTTCGGTCAGGGCGAAGCAGTCGATCTTTTCACCCTGGATGCACGGCAACAGGTAGTCGTTGATCTGGTCGCCGGTGCAGGCCATGAGGATTTTCGACGGCCGCGCGACAAACACGTGCAGCGCCCAGGACACCTTGGACAGCTCACGTTCGATCAGCGCCTGGGACAGATAGTCCAGGCCACCACCGCCCACTTCTTCAGGCATGTTGAAGGCGTAGAAACCGGCGGCGATCGCCTTGCCGCGAATCTGCGCGGCCAGTTCCGGGGACACCTCGTCGGCGCGGTCGACCTGTTCTTCATAGGGCAGCAGTTCCTTCTCGACGAAGCTGCGTACCGAGTCCACCAACATTTCTTGTTCTTGGGTCAGTTGGAAATTCATGGTGCTACCTGTTGTTCGTTAACTGCGAATTGGGGAGATGCTAAAAGCCTTCGCTGGCAAGCCAGCGCCTACAGATGGGTGTGCTAACGGATTAGCGGCCGATAAAAGTTGCCGGGCGTTTTTCCATGGCGGCGCGCAGGGCTTCGTTGCCGTCTTCGCTGCGACCGCAGAGCAGGCCGGCGGCGAGTTCGGCTTGCAGCTGTTCCGGCAGGCTGCGTTCCGCGCCTTCACGCATGAGCTTTTTGGTCTGGGCGAAGGCGAAGGTCGGGCCACTGGCAAGGCGTGCAGCGAGTTCACTGGTAACGGTTAGCAATTGATCGTCGGCGCACACTTCGCCGACCAGACCGGCGGCCAGGGCACGATCGGCGCCCCACAGCTCGTCGAGGAACAGCAGGCGCTTGGCCTGTTCGCTGCCGATCAAACGCGGCAGGTGCCAACTGGCGCCGGCGTCCGGCGAGTACGCCATGCTGGTGTAGCCGGCCTTGAAGCGTGCCGATTGCCCGGCGATGCGCAGGTCGCAGCACAGGGTCAAGTCCATCCCGGCGCCGACGGCGGTGCCGTTGATGGCGGCGATGGTGGGTTTTTCCAGGCTGTGCAGGCGGGTCATCAAGGCGTGGGCGGTTTCGGTCCAGCCGTAGGTTTCCAGGGCGCCCCGGGCTTCGGCATCGGCCCATTCATCGAGGTCGGCACCGGCGCAGAAGCTGCGGCCGCTGCCGGTCAATACCACCACGCGCACTGCCGGATCGGCGTTGAAAGCGTCGAGCAAGCCATGCAGGTTTTTCAGCGTCGCAATGTCCAGCGCATTGCGCTGGGCAGTACGATTGAGGGTGATCCAGGCAACGCCTGCTTCGACCTGGCTGAGCAGCGACGATTGAGTGGTCATGGGAATCCTCGAATTATTGTGATGGGTCTGAGGTGATGCGACTTGAGGCCATACTAAACGAGTGTTCAGCAAGGCGGCAATTGGCGGGAAAATGGGCTGTAACAAGCTCAAAAATTCGATAACACATTGGTTTTATTGAATTATTTATTGATGCGCGAGCGTAGGCCGTGGACGCTGTTACAACTTCGAACAACTGACGACAGGAGACAGTCGCAGATCTTTCTGGCCCTCCACTAAGCCAATGTAGGAGCGAGCCTGCTCGCGATGGTCGTTACGGTGACGCGTTCTGGCTGGATGAACGCGGCGCTGTTGAGTCCATCGCGAGCAAGCTCGCTCCTACAGGGGTAAGTGTTTAGTTCAAGGGATCACGCAGTCGGCAAACTCGGTGCAAGCGCGCCCTGACGCTTGCGGTGAATCAGGAAGTACGCGCCATAGCACAGCGCAATGAAGCCAAAGCCCCAATACAGCGACGGACGCTGGGTTTCATCCAGGGCCAGGAACACGAACAGCGAGCAGCACAGCGTGATGCACATCAGCGGCAATACCGGGAACCACGGTGCGCGGTATTTCAGGTCGCTGAGTTTGCCGCCGTCACGCAAGTACGCCTTGCGGAACTTGTACTGCGCCAGCGCGATGACAATCCAGGTCACGGTGCCGGCCATGCCGCTCACCGCCATCAGCACCATGAACAAGGTGTCGGCGGCGACGAAGCTGGTCATCAGCGACACCAGCGCGAAGCACAGGGTGATGCTCAAGGCGCGCAGCGGCACGCCACGCTTGCTCAATGGCGACAGGCTTTTCGGCGCCATGCCGGTTTTCGACATCGCCCACAGGATGCGCGTCGAGGCATACAGGCCGGAGTTGCCCACCGACAGGATCGCCGTGAGGATCACGAAGTTCATCAGGTCGGCGGCGTAGGGAATGCCCACCATGTCGAACACCTGCACGAACGGGCTTTCCATCAGGCCGGCCTGCTGCCACGGCACAATGGCCGACAGCACGATGATCGCCAGCACGTAGAAGATCAACACGCGGAATACCACGTTGCGCACGGCCCGCGGGATGCTTTTTTCCGGTTGATCGGTTTCACCGGCGGCCACGCCCATGATCTCGCAACCCTGGAACGCGTAGACCACGGTCATCATTACCGCGAACACCGCCGACAGGCCGTTGGGGAACAACGAATCGCCGATCAGGTTGGTCGCCATCGGTGCCGGTGCGCCGCTGCTCAGGGGCATCACGCCGAAGATCACCAGCACGCCGACCACGATGAAGCCGAGAATCGCCGCGACCTTGATCCCCGAAAACCAGTATTCCGCCTCACCGAAAGCGCGGGTGGCCATGGCATTGATGCCGAACAGCACCACCACGAACAGCGCCGACCAGTACCAGATCGGCACCGCCGGGAACCAGCGGGTCATCAGCATGCCAGCGGCGGTGAACTCCAGGCCCACAGTGGTGGCCCAACTCATCCAGTACACCCAGCCGATCATGAACCCGGTGGCCGGACCGATGTATTGGGTGGCGTGGGTCTGGAACGAACCGGACACCGGCATCTGTACCGACAGTTCACCCAGGCAGACCATCACCAGGTACATCAGGAAACCCGCGACCAGGTAAGCCAGGATCGCCCCCACCGGGCCGCCCTGGTTGATGGTCACGCCGGACCCCATGAACAACCCGGTGCCGATGACGCCGCCCAACGACAGCATGAAAATGTGCCGGCTCTTGAGGGCACGGGTCAGCTGGATGCCTTTACTTTCAGTGCTGTGATCAGTGTTTTCGTTCATGTCGGCACCTCAGCAGTCAATGAGGTGTGCAGCGCGCGACAGGACGTCACGACGCAGGGAGGGATCGGCTTTACGGCAATTCATTATTATTATCTCCAATAAGCTTCGAAGACCGCGCTGCGGCGGTTGCCGTCGATTATTGGAAAGCCATGTAAGTTCGCGTTGACCGTGAAGATCGAAGTTGTACAAAGTCGTAACAAATTTGTACGTCAGCTCTGCAACAGGCCTTTGAGGGTATCGAGCGAATGCTGCATTTGCTCATCGAGCGTGGGGCTCAGGCGCTGGATCGCCGATTCATCGTTTGCCAGCGCCAAGGTCTCCAGCGCCCTCAACGTGGCGGCCAAGGCACGAAAACCCAGTGAATCGCAGCTGCCGGCCAGACGGTGCGCCAGTTGCGCGACCTCTGTGCAGTCATCGGCGGCCATGGCTTCACTCAACGCATCGCGGTGCTGGAGAATCGAGTCGCGCAGCACCGCCAGCAGACTCAGGACCTTTTGCTCGCCGAGCAGGCTGCGATGGGTCTGCAACAGCGGCCAGTCCATTACCTCATCGCTCAGCAGCGACTCGGCCACAGGCGCATGCCCTTCCAGCACCTGGCGCAGGTTTTCCAGCTTCAAGGGCTTGGCCAGGACACCGTCCATGCCGGCCTCCAGATAACCGCGCACCAGCGCCGGCTGCACGCTGGCGGTCAGGGCGAAGAGGCGGGTGCGGCGATTCGGCCCGTCGCTGTTGCGGATCTGCCGGCACAACTCGACACCGCTGATGCCCGGCAGATGCACGTCCAGCAGCAGCAGATCGAAAACCCGCGCCGCGCAGTATTGCAGCGCCTGCTCCGCCTCTTCGGCCAGCCATACCCGGTGGCCGTCCCGCTGCAGCAAACCCTTGGCCACTTCGCGGTTGAGCGCCACGTCTTCGACCACCAGGATGTTCAGTGCCGGCCCCGCCGCGCGAACCGGCGGAGCCTCAGCCAGGTCGCTGGCCGGCTGCAAGGACAGCTCGAACCAGAAACAACTGCCGCGCCCCTCTTCACTGTCCACGCCGATGCAGCCGCCCATCTGCTCCACCAGATGTTTGCAGATCGCCAACCCCAACCCGGTGCCACCAAAGCGCTGGGCGACTTCTTCGCTGGCCTGGGTGAAACGCTCGAAAATCTTCGCCTGCATCGCCGGGGCAATACCGATGCCGTCGTCCGTGACACTGACCCGCAACCGCTGCCCCGTCTGTTCGCCGGTTTCGCTGAGAAGCGCCACCTCGACGCTGACTTCGCCGCCTTCGGTGAACTTGATCGCGTTGGCCAGCAGGTTACTCAGCACCTGGCGCAGGAACTGCTCGGCGCCGTGGTGATACTCGGCAATACGCTGATCGATGCGGCAACTGAGGATCGTATCGTTGTTCAGCGCGCGCGGTTCCAACAGTGTCAGTACCTCATCGAGTAACTGGCGCAACGAGAAATCCACCGGCTCGGGATGGCTGACGCCCTCCTCCAGCTTGGCGAAATACAGCACTTCGTTGAGGATCGTCAGCAAGCCTTCACCGGCCTTGTGCAAAGCGTCCAGGCGTTTGCCGTCCCGGGCATCCAGAGGCGCGCCGCGCAACAGTTCGGCCATGCCGAGAATGCCGTTGAGCGGCGTGCGCAGTTCGTGGCTCATGGTCGCCAGAAACCGCGACTTGGCGAGGTTGGCCGCTTCCGCCTCGTCCTTGGCGCGCATCAGGCTGGCGGTACGGCGCTCGACCATTTTCAGCAGCTCGTCACGGTTATCCTGCAAGGCCAGGCGATCGGTTTCCCGGCGCTCGATGTCCCGCAGGATCGCCCGGCGCATGTCGTCCAGGGCGTGGGCCACGGTGTCGATTTCGTCGCTGCCGCGGCGCTTATCCAGGTGCAGGGGTTCCTGCCATTCACCGGCGGCGATGCGCCGGGCAAACTCGGCCATGACTTTCAGGTGCCGGGTCACCAGTCGATAAAACAATCCAGACAGCGCCACGGCCAGACCGCAGAGGAACACCGCCATCCACAACAGGCTGGTTAAACCGGTGGCGTAGAGACGCTGGTACACCGCCCCCAGATCCGTGCTCACTTCCAGTTCGCCAAGGTTACGTAGCGGGCCGGACGGCGGCTGATAGTCCAGGGCAAAGCGCTCGATACGCAGCGGTCCCGCCGGGGTCGGATTACCTTGTACCAGGTCGAAATCGGCGCTGGTCAAGTGCACCCGCGCGACGTCGGAGAAGTCCACCAGCCCGCGCAACTGCACGTTCAACTGTTCCTGGTTCAAGTCCCAGAGGCTGCGTTCCAGGCTGGCCAGGTAGCCGGCGCGGATCAGCTCCATGCGCGAATCGATGTCGCGCATTTCCCGCCGATACTCGATATACAGTTGCACGCTGCTGGCCAGTACGGTGAAGCACAGGCTGAACAACAGAATGAACAGCAACAGGCGTCGCAACAGTCCACCGGAACGGGCGCGAATCATTGCGCATCCGCCGGCAGGTTGATCATGTCGCGGTAGGTCACTTCGCTTTCGTTGAGCCAGCGCTCGATGTCACCGGCATCGACCATGCGCTGCAACTGCACATTGATCTCGGGCATGCGAGCGGCCAAGGGCGAGCGCCGCGACACGGCGACCCGCAGATAATCCACGCTCAATGCCTTGGGCAAGGCGACGATGTCCTGGCCGCCGGGCAGGTTCTCCACGTACAGCTGACCGGTGCGCCGCTCCTGGGTGATGAAATCGATGCGCCCGCGAATCAGCTTGCCGAAGTTCTGGTGGCTGTCGGAAACCCATTCGATATTGTTGTTGCGCGCGACCATGCGATCGAACGCCACACCATAGCTCTCGCCGAACAACAGGCCGCCACGGTAATGGGCCAGGTCGTCCAGTTGTTCGAATTTCACCGGGTGTTGGCGGTTGATGAACAGCGCCACTTCTTCACGCAATACCGGCACCGTCGAGAACAGCATGCTCTGTTCGCGTTGCACGGTGCTGTAGGCCAGCACCACATCGACCCGGCCTTCGGCGGCGTCCAGCAGGCAGCGTTTCCAGTTGCCCAGCACGACCATCTCGACCTCGTAACCCAACTGGCCGAACAGGCTTTTCACTACGCTCGGCGCCAGGCCGCGCACCTGCTTGCCGTCGCTCCAGGAGATCGGCGGGTACACCGGGTAATCGCAATAGCGAACCTTGTCCGCCGCGACGGCATGGCCGGCCACCAGCAGCGCCAGCAGGCAAAGCCATCGCGCCATCAGGTTCAGGCTGCCACGCCAGCGGTGAACAGGTAACCGGCGCCATGGATGGTGATGATCAACTGCGGTTCGGCCGGGTCGTCGTGCAACTTGCGACGCAGACGCCCGACCAGCACGTCGATGGAGCGGTCGTTGGGCACCCATTCGCGGTTACGGATCTGGTCCATCAACTGGTCGCGGCTGAGGGTGTGGCCGCTGTTGCGCAGGAACACGCTGAGCAACTGGTATTCGCCGTGGGTCAGCAGGGTTTCGCTGCCGGACGCATCGATCAGGCGACGGCGGTCGGTGTCCAGTGACCAGTCGGCGAACTGCTTGACCGGCTTGGCCACCGCGACGGCAGGCTGTGGCGTTTGCGCGTGACGTACCCGGCGAATCAGGTTTTTCGCTCGCGACACCAGCTCCCTTGGATTGAGGGGTTTGATCACGTAGTCGTCGGCGCCGCATTCGAGACCGACGATGCGGTCGATTTCGTCGTTGCGCCCGGTGATCAGGATGATCCCGACTTCCGAACGCACCCGCAATTCGCGGGTCAGGGTCAGGCCGTCCTTGCCCGGCAGGCGGATGTCGAGCATCACCAGGTCGACGGTCTGGCTGGCGAGGAAGGTTTCCGCCAGTTCCGCCGTGGCGGCGCAATGGACGTAGTAGCCTTCCTGGGACAGGTAGGCGTGCAGCAGATCGCGAATCAGCGGATCGTCATCGACGATCAATACCCGAGGAGTCATCGCTTGGTGTCCGGCTCAGGCCCGAAGGCCAGTTTCTTATTAGAGTGTTTTCCTGCATCGGCGCCAGAGAGTAACGATTGCTGAACGACTGATCAACAGTCGCTCGTCTGCACGCAGAAGCGCTGGCGTCCGCCGGCCTGCAACCCGTCGACCCAGGCCTCGCAAATCTGGATGCCCTGCACCGGGGTGAAGGTACCTGGGTTCAGCCCGTACTCCAGCCACAAGCCGTCGAGCAAGGCGCTGAGGCTGATGGCGGCGAGGTCGGCGTCGAAGTTTTCCCAGCCCTCCTCCCGGGCCAGTTCCGCCAGCACCTTGCGCAGGATGCCGCGATACTCGCCATAGGAATGATCGTGGGCCTGGTTGATGGCCTCGGCGGTTTTCACCGCGCCCCAGAACGCCAGCCAGGCATCGATCAATTGCGGATCGAGCAGCTCGGCGGAAAACGATCCGCGGAAAAACGCCGACAAGCGCTCCCGGGCATTCGGCGCGGCTTGCTCCATGGCGTCGCGCAGCAGGGTCATGACCCGCCCGGTGATCGCCATGTAGGCCTCGGCCACCAGTTCGTCCTTGCCGGAATAGTGATGACTGATCAGCCCCACCGAGACCCCGGCCTCAGCGGAAATCTTGCGGATCGACGCGCCCTGGAAACCATGGCGCTTGAGGCACACCAGCGTCGCCTCGATCAGGTTGGCTTTGCGCAACTCCGGTTCCATGCGGGAAAAACGGGTTTCCTGATTCATCGGCGACACGCTCCTTGGTTGAGTCGTTCAGGCCCGCGCGGGTAAGCGGCGGGCTGAACGAATGTACAGCAAGAGCGGGCCATTTCTCCAGTCGGTTGCCAGTCTGATAGACCGTGGCGCGCCCATGGCGAGCAGGCTCACTCCTACAGTATTTGGGTAGTTCACAGATTTTGCGTACACCCTCTTCTCCTGTAGGAGTGAGCCTGCTCGCGATGAGGCCAGTCCTTTCAACAGTGATTCCGGATCAGTCCCGATACCCCGGCGCCACTCGATCCAGCAGCACAACCTCCCCGGCGGCTTTTCGGCCCAGGAGCGGGCTCGAGGCGAAAGAACTGCAAGGCACAGTAAAAAAACAAGTTGATTTTTTACTGAAGGTAAATTTTTATAGGCCAATTATAACAACGCCGAAAACCTGAATGCCTCTGTAGGAGCAAGCTTGCTCGCGATGGACGTTAACGATAACGCGTGTTATCTGGATGAACGCGTCGCTTTCAAGTCCATCGCGAGCGAGCTCGCTCCTACACAGGTCAGCCTGCCTGGAGTACCCGCACCATGCCGACCTCGACACCCGCCTTCGCGCACCTGTTCGAACCCCTGGAGATCCGTGGCAAGCGCCTGAAAAACCGTATCATGTCCAGCGGTCACGACACCTCGATGCCCACCGACAACCTGGTCAATGAGCAATTGATCGCCTATCACCGGGCGCGTGCCGAAGGCGGTGCCGGGCTGATCGTGCTGCAAGTGGCCGGCGTGCATGACAGTGCGCGCTACACCTCTCATGTGCTGATGGCCACCGACGATGCGTGCATCGAGGGTTACCGCCAACTGGCGCAAACCTGCCATGCCCACGGCACCGTGGTGTTGTCCCAGGTGTTCCATCCGGGGCGGGAGATCATGGAGTCCAGCGATGGCCTGCTGGCGGTGGCCTACTCCGCCTCGTCGGTGCCCAACGAACGGTTCCGGGTGATGCCCCGCGCGCTGGATCAGGCCATGATCGACGAGATTGTCGCCGGTTATGCCGCCGCCGCCCGACGCCTGCATCAGGCCGGGATCGATGGCGTCGAGGTCGTGGCCAGCCACGGTTACCTGCCGGCGCAGTTCATCAATCCGCGGGTCAACCGGCGTACCGATGGCTACAACGGTGAGCTGGAACAGCGGTTGCGCTTTCTGCGCGAAGTCATCAAGGCCGTGCGCGCGGCGACCGACGAGCAGTTCATCGTCGGCCTGCGCATTTCCGCCGACGAGCGCGACCCGCAAGGCCTGACCGAGGACGAATCCCTGGCCGCCGTGCAGTCGCTGCAAACGCAGCTCGATTATGTGCACATTGTCGCCGGCACTTCGGCGTCGCTAGGTGGCGCGGTGCATATCGTGCCGCCCATGGCGATCGAAGCGGCGTACCTGGCAAAAGAAGCCGGGACGTTCAAGGCCAGTTTGAACATTCCGCTGTTCGTCACCGGGCGCATCAACCAGCCCCAGGAAGCCGAGCTGATCCTGGCTCGCGGCCAGGCCGATGTCTGCGGCATGACCCGGGCACTGATCTGCGACCCGCAAATGCCCAACAAGACCGACACCGGCCGCGTCGAAGACGTGCGGGCGTGCATTGCCTGCAATCAGGCGTGCATCGGCCACTTCCACAAGGGCTTGCCGATTTCCTGCATCCAGCACCCGGAGACCGGGCGCGAACTGATCTTCGGCGAACGCCGACAAGCGCCACAGCGCAAACGCATCATGATCGCCGGCGGTGGTCCGGCCGGGATGAAAGCTGCCACCGTCGCGGCCCAGCGCGGGCATGAGGTGACGCTGTACGAAGCCAGCTCACAACTGGGTGGTCAGGTGTTGCTCGCGCAGCTGCTGCCACGACGCAGCGAATTCGGCGGTGCCAGCACCAACCTGCAACGGGAAATGCAACTGGCCGGTGTGCGCGTGGTGCGCAATACCCGGGTCGACCGCGCGCTGGTGGAGCAGGAAAAACCGGACATGGTGATCGTCGCTACCGGTGCCGAGCCCTACTGGCCGGCCTTCGAGCGCGGTGGCGAGTTGCAGGTGGTGGACGCCTGGCAGGTGCTGCGCGATGAAGTACAGGTCGGCCGTTCGGTGGTGGTGGTCGACTGGCGCTGCGACTGGATCGGTCCCGGCATCGCCGAACGCCTGGTGCGCGCCGGGCACCAGGTGCAACTGGCGGTCAACGGCACCCATTGCGGGGAAAACCTGCCGCTGTACGTGCGCGATCAACTGGCCGGCGAGCTGCATAAATTGGGTGTGCCAATCACGCCGTACGCGCGGTTGTATGGCTGCGATGACAACACGGTGTACCTGCAACACACCGCCAGCGGCGAGCCGATGCTGATGGAAAACATCGACACCCTGGTGCTGTGCCAGGGCCATCAACCGGTCGATACCCTGGGTGCTGAACTGCAAGGGCTGGTGGAGTTGCGCCGGATCGGCGACTGCCTGGCGCCGCGCACCGCCGAAGAAGCGATTTATGAAGGCCTGAAAGTCGCGTGGGAGCTTTAAGGCTGTTTATACTCCGGGGCTTTACATTCAAATGATCGCTTTCTGTAGGAGCGAGCTTGCTCGCGATGGTCGTTAACAATGACGCGTGTTTTCTGGATAAGACGCGGTGTTCTGAAGTCCATCGCGAGCAAGCTCGCTCCTACAAGGGGCGTGGCGTAGCCTTCGGTTCGGAACTTTCCATGAGCAACAACAGCAAGACCCAGCCCGCATCAGGCAACGCCGAACCGCATTTTCTCGGCACGCGCATTCGCGGCCTGCGTAAACGCCGGGGCATGACCCTGGCGGAACTGGCGCAACAGAGCGAGCTCACCGCCGGCTACATCAGCCAGCTGGAGCGCAACCTGGCCTACCCGTCGATCCCGGCGCTGTTCAACATTGCCCGCAGCCTCGGCGTCACCATCCAGTGGTTCTTCGCCAGTGAAGCGGTCACCGCGCCCGAAGACGATGGCGTGGTGGTGCGCAAGAACAGCCGCCTGAACGTGCATTACGAAGACGGCATCGTCGATCAGTTGCTGACCCCGCAAGCCAACCGCCAACTGGAAATGCTCCACTCGCGTTTCCCGCCCGGTACCTACAGTCAGCAAAGCTACAGCCACGACGGTGAGGAAGCCGGTTACCTGCTGTCCGGCAGTTTTGAGCTGTGGGTCGGTGAGCGCCATTTCCAGCTCAACGAAGGCGACAGCTTCAGCTTTTCCAGCCAGGAACCGCATCGCTATGGCAATCCCGGTGAGGTGGATGCGGTGGTGATCTGGGTGATTACGCCGCCGACGTTCTAACGTCGGCCGCGACCACTTGACTGAGTGGTACTAGCACGCTTGAGGGTGTCACTCGGCAGCTCGTTGAACAGCGCGCGGTAGCTGCTGGAAAACCGCCCCAGGTGCCAGAACGACCAGTGCATCGCCACCTCGGCCACGGTGGTCTGTGCCGGCGTGCAACTGAGCAGTTCACGCCGAGCGCTGTTCAGGCGACGCAGGCGCAGCCAATGGGTCGGCGCCATGCCGGTGTAGGTCTTGAACGCATGCTGCAACTGGCGCAGTGAAACCCCGGCCACCTGGGACAGTTCCAGCAGGTTGAGGTGTTCTTCCGGAGTGTCCGCGGCCCATTCCCCTACCCGTTTCATGATCGCCCGCTCTCCCGCGCGGCGCTGCAAGGCACCCTGGTCGAGGCCGACACAGGCGTTGTCGAGAATGAACAGACAGTCTTCCAGCAGTTGCTGGGTCAAAGATTCTCGGCTCGGTGGATCGAAGGTCTGCGACAGCCGCGTCAAGGTCCCGCTGAGCCAGCGGCAGAACAGCGCGTTCTGCCGGGAGTTGAGCGGCGCCATGAACAGCCCTTCGAGCCGGGCGATGTCCAGGCTATGACGCTTTACGAACTCCGGACCGAACACCACGGCGATTTCCTGGTAGTTCTCCGGGGTGATCCAGATGTTGCGACTTTCGCCATTCAACACGTACAGCGCGTTGTCGCCGCGATCGAAACAGAACGACAACGAACCCAGGGGCGCGCTGAAATTCTGCTCGACCCGGGTGTTCATCGACTCTTCGTAAATCTCCACGCCCTGCAGATCCAGATAGCGCACCAGGCCTGCGAAATGCCCCGGCGACATCTGTTGGTAATGCTGGACCCAGCCCGGCGTGGCGCGGATTTGCTCAGCGACATCGTCGGTGTTGAAGGCTTGGACCTGGAGTGAATTGCAACCTGTCATGGGGTGACCTTACGCACTCTTTTGGTGCGCTTCGTGCTGCTTAAAGTGGATAGATGGAACCGCAAGGCTCGCCCAAGATAGACGTCAACGCGCTACAGGGGAAGTGTCCGGCGGATGAAACCGGCCTCCCCTGGCGTTAATAAAACCAATAACGAGGTCTTTATGAATGTCCCTTTCGATCAGCTGTTCACTTGGCTGAAAGATCACAAGATTACCGAAGTCGAGTGCGTCGTCAGCGACCTGACCGGCATTGCACGCGGCAAAATCGCACCCACCAACAAGTTCCTGCATGAGCGAGGCATGCGCCTGCCGGAAAGTGTGCTGTTGCAAACGGTAACCGGGGACTTTGTCGACGACGACATCTACTACGACCTGCTCGACCCGGCCGACATCGACATGGTCTGCAAGCCGGATGCCGACGCCGTTTACGTGGTGCCGTGGGCCATCGAGCCGACCGCCATCGTGATCCACGACACCTTCGACAAGTTCGGCAACCCGATCGAACTGTCGCCGCGCAATGTGCTGAAGAAAGTCCTGCAGTTGTACACCGACAAAGGCTGGCGGCCGATCGTGGCGCCGGAAATGGAGTTCTACCTGACCCAGCGCTGCGAAGACCCGGACTTGCCGCTCAAGGCGCCGATGGGCCGTTCGGGTCGCGCCGAAAGCGGTCGGCAGTCGTTCTCCATCGACGCGGCCAACGAATTCGATCCGCTGTTCGAAGACGTCTACGACTGGTGCGAACTGCAAGGTCTGGACCTCGACACGCTGATCCACGAAGACGGCCCGGCGCAGATGGAAATCAACTTCCGTCACGGCAACGCACTGGACCTGGCCGACCAGATCACCGTGTTCAAACGCACCATGCGTGAGGCGGCGCTCAAGCACAACGTGGCGGCAACCTTCATGGCCAAGCCGGTCGGCGATGAGCCGGGCAGCGCCATGCACCTTCACCAGAGCGTGGTGGACATTGCCACCGGCCAGCCAATCTTTGCCGATGCCGATGGCAACATGAGCGAACTGTTCCTGCATCACATCGGTGGCTTGCAGAAGTACATCCCGAAAGTGCTGCCGATGTTCGCGCCGAACGTCAACTCCTTCCGCCGCTTCCTGCCGGACACCTCGGCACCGGTCAACGTCGAATGGGGCGAAGAAAACCGCACCGTCGGCCTGCGCGTGCCGACCTCAAGCCCGGATGCCATGCGCGTCGAGAACCGTCTGCCGGGCGCTGACGCCAACCCGTACCTGGCCATCGCCGCCAGCCTGCTGTGCGGTTACCTGGGCATGGTCGAGCGTATCGAGCCGAGCGCCGCGGTACAGGGCCGAGCCTATGAGCGTCGCAACCTGCGCCTGCCGATCACCATCGAGGACGCCCTGACCCAGATGGAAGAGTCCGACACCATTGGCCGTTATCTGGGCGACAAATTCGTGCGCGGTTACGTTGCGGTCAAGCGCGCAGAGCACGAGAACTTCAAACGGGTGATCAGTTCGTGGGAGCGTGAGTTCCTGATGCTCAGCGTCTGAGATCTTCGTTGTCCGTGACGACCTCATCGCGAGCAGGTCGGGTCGCCGCACCGTCGCTCCTACAGGGGAATGCATTCCAACTGTAGGAGCGAGCCTGCTCGCGATGGCGGCCGCCAGAACACTAAAAAACCACCTGAAGAATCCAATAATTCCAAGAGGTATCGACATGCGTCTATTGAAATCCGTGGTCCCGGCCGCGCTGGCGGTCCTGTTCAGCGCCGTTGCCCAGGCCCAGCCCCAGGTCAGTGTCTATAACTGGACCGATTACATCGGCGAAACCACCCTCGCCGACTTCCAGGCCAAGACCGGGATCAAGGTGATCTACGACGTATTCGATTCCAACGAAACCCTGGAAGGCAAGCTGCTTGCCGGTCGCACCGGGTATGACGTGGTGGTGCCGTCCAACCACTTCCTCGCCCGCCAGGTGAAGGCCGGTGCGTTCCTCAAGCTCGATCGCGAGCAGCTGCCGAACTTCAAGAATCTCGACCCGAAACTGCTGGCGCTGCTGGAGAAAAACGATCCGGGCAACGAGCACTCGGTGCCGTATCTGTGGGGTACCAACGGCATCGGTTATAACGTCGACAAGGTCAAGGCTGTGTTGGGCATCGACAAGATCGACTCCTGGGCCGTGCTGTTCGAACCGGAAAACATCAAGAAACTGAGCGCCTGCGGCGTGTCGATGATGGACTCGGCGGACGAAGTGTTTCCCGCGATGCTCAACTACATGGGCATGGACCCGCGCAGCGAAAACCCCGAGGACTTCAAAAAGGCCGAAGCCAAGCTGCTGCAGATCCGCCCCTACATCACCTACTTCCACTCCTCCAAGTACGTCTCGGACCTGGCCAACGGCGATATCTGCGTGGCCTTCGGTTACTCGGGTGACGTGTTCCAGGCCGCCAACCGCGCCAAGGAAGCCAAGAACGGCGTGAACATCGCCTACGCCATTCCCAAGGAAGGCGCCAACCTGTGGTTCGACTTGCTGGCCACCCCCGCCGACGCCAGCAATCCGAAAGAAGCCTACGCCTTCATCAACTACCTGCTGGACCCGCAAGTGATTGCCAAGGTCAGCGCTTCGGTCGGTTATGCCAACCCGAATCCGGCCGCCAAGCAGTACATGGACCCTGAGCTGGTCGGCAATCCCGAGGTTTATCCGTCCCAGGAAGTCCTCGACAAACTCTACATCTCCACCACGCCGCCGCAGTCGATCATGCGCCTGATGACCCGCTCGTGGAGCAAAGTGAAGTCCAACAAATGAATCAGTACACCAAGGAACACACCCTCTCCTATTACGCGGCGTCCGCCAGGGGCATGCGGCAGCGTCCCGCGCTGGCCTCGGACCTTGAGGCCGATGTCTGCGTGGTCGGCGCGGGCTTCACCGGCATCAACACCGCCATCGAACTGGCCCAGCGCGGGCTCTCGGTGGTCCTGCTGGAGGCCCGGCGGGTTGGCTGGGGCGCCAGCGGGCGCAACGGCGGCCAGTTGATTCGTGGCATCGGTCATGACGTCAGCGGTTTCGCCAGGCACATCGGCGCCGATGGCGTGCAATACCTGGAACAGGCCGGGACCGAATCGGTGCAGGTCGTGGCCAATCGCGTCCGCGAACACGGCATCGATTGCGACCTGCGCTGGGGCTTCTGTGAACTGGCCAACACACCGACCCAGTTCAAGGCGCTCAAGGCCGAGCAGGCAGAGCTGATCGAGTCCGGCTATGCCTTTGAAACCCGGCTGGTCGCGCCGGAGCAAATCCGTGAACAGGTGGTGAATTCCGGCGTGTATGCCGGTGGCTTGGTCGATATGGGCTCGGGACATTTGCATCCGCTGAACCTGACGCTCGGTGAAGCGAAGGTCGCCGAGTCCCTTGGCGTGCGGATCTTCGAGCAGAGTCCGGTGCTGGAGTTGATCCACGGCAGCACGGTGCAGGTCCGTTGCGCCGCTGGCACGGTGCGCGCCGGCACGTTGGTGCTGGCTTGTAACGCGCATCTCGAAGAGCTTGAACCGAAGCTCAGCGGCAAGGTGCTCCCGGCGGGCAGCTACATCATCGCCACCGAGCCGTTGTCGGAAGAGGCCGCCGCAAAACTGATCCCGCACAACCTCGCGCTGTGCGACCAGAAGGTCGGACTGGATTACTACCGGCTCTCGGCTGACCGGCGTTTGCTGTTCGGTGGCGCGTGCCATTACTCCGGCCGCGATCCTGCGGACATCAGCGCCTACATGCGCCCGCAGATGCTCAAGGTGTTCCCGCAACTGGCCAAGGCGCGCATCGACTTTCAGTGGGGCGGCAAGATCGGCATCTCGGCCAACCGTTTCCCCCAGGTCGGACGCTTGAGCCAGCACCCGAACGTGTTCTACGCCCAGGGCTACTCCGGCCATGGCCTGAACGTGACCCACTGGTGCGCGAAGTTGTTGGGCGAAGCGATCCATGCCGGCCACAGTAAAGGCTTTGACGTGTTCAGTGCCGTGCCGCACATGACCTTCCCCGGCGGACGCGCCCTGCGTTCACCGTTGCTGGCCCTTGGCATGTTCTGGTATCGGATGCGGCAAGTGCTGGGTTGACCACCGGGCGCCTGAGACGGGTTGTCCCTCGTTTCACGCGTCCCGGCAGGTCAGGCGGGGCTGCGGCGACTTCAAGAGATCGCCGCGGCGCACCTATTGAGGCATCGGAATGCTAATGCCTTCCTTCTTCAAATCATCCCGAACCGACTGGAACTTCTGATACTTGGACAACTCGATCGGCCCGTCATAGCCCATGCTTTGCAGCTTGCGTGGCGGATACTTGATGTAGGTCTGCATGAGTTTGTTGATCGCCTGACTGATCGGCACCATGGTCCAGGTACGCTCGGTGACGTTACTCATGAAGATGTCATAGCGCTCCTGTGGGTCTTGATACAAATCGAAGACCTGAGGCACCGTCGCCACGTACTTGGTGGCACCTTTCCAGCCCAGGTTGGTGTCCACAGCCAAGCCACCGGTTTGAGCACCATCGTCGCCGCGCAGGTTGAACACGGCTTTGTAGTTGCCCACACGGGCCGCCCCTGGCGACAACTCGTTTTCGGTGAAGTAGAACCACTCTTTACGTGGGTCGGGGCCAGTGCCGGTTATCACCGGGGTCATGTCATAGCTGTCGAAAAAGATCGGCTGACCTTCGCGGTCCTTTTCCGGCAACTTGATACCGGCCACCGAGGCGAAGGTCGCCATCAGATCGAGGCCGCCTAGAATGTCGTGGTTCTTGGCGTTCGGTTTGATTTTTCCGGGCCAGGCCATGATCGCAGGAACCCGGTTACCACCCTCGCGCACGGTGCCCTTGGTGCCGCGGAAAGGCGTGTAGCCGGCATCCGGGTAAACGTCCTGCCAGGCGCCGTTGTCGGTGGTGTAAACCACCAGCGTGTTCTTATCCAGGCCCAGCGCCTTGAGCTTGTCCATGATGTGGCCGATACGCGTATCAAGTTCGACTACCGAGTCGGCGTACTTGGACTTGGAGATCGACTTGTGAACGAACTCCGGTGCCGGCAGGTTCGGCTGGTGCACTTTCATGAAGTTGACGTTGATGAAAAACGGCTTGTCCGATTTGGCGGCGGTGTCGAGGAATTCCAGTGCAGCCTTTTCCACATAACCGTCGAAGTAGGGAATTCCGACTACACCGGGTTTGCCGTCGATGACCGGCGTATCAACATACTGGCCGTTGATCTTGAACTCTTCGACCGGCTTCTCTCCGGCCTTTCCCGAGAGTGCGCCCTTGGTCACCTGGGCAAACATCGCCCGGGTTTCCGGGTCCATGTCGGGGAACCAGGTCGGGTCGGCGTAGGTGTAGGCATTGAGGTGATAGAGGCCGACGTACTTCATCACGTCATAGCCTTGGGCATTGGGCATCGCATAGTCGGCTTCACCCAGGTGCCACTTGCCGGTGAAGTAGGTCTCGTAACCGCCGGTCTTGAGCACCGAGGCCAGCGTCCACTCGGCGGCTGGCAAACCGCCGCCCTGGCCCTGGAAGGCCACGGTGGTCATGCCGCTGCGATTGGGGATGCGCCCGGTCTGCATGGCGGCTCTGCCTGGCGTGCAGCTCGGTTGCGCGTAGAACGAATAAAAGGTTGTGCCTTCAGCGGCCAGTTCGTCGATGCTGGGTGTCGGCATGCCGCGGCCGACACCGCCGCCATAGGGCCCCAGATCACCGTAACCGGTGTCGTCGGACACGATGAACAGGATATTGGGTTTTTCTGTTTGTGCAGCCTGAGCCATGCCGTTAAGCGCTATCAGTAATGAACCTGCTATGTAGAACCTTGAGCGATGCGAGAGTCTTTTCATGGCGACCTTCCTTTATCGGGACGGATCCTTGTGGCCGGCTACTTGTTTTCAAGTAATCCGAGACCGGACCCTGGTGAGTTACCCCCAAACCATGCCCTCTGATTAGTTCCAAGCGTTCAACTGCCAAAAAAAATGAAAAGCCTGTTGCTACTCAAGGCACCCGAGTCAGCCTAGTACGGTTATTATCAAAACGCGCATTGCAGAGGCAGAAGAATTCATAATCGTTCGTCACTGGTTTCCCCATGAAATACCTTGGGTCGAGGCGTCCCCGGGCGGCGGATAGTGTTAAGGTTGCGACTTTCTATTTGCTCAATCGCAAGTCACTTCTATATTGAGGGGGTGCTCTGAACTTCCTGCCTTCTGTCGAGCTTGCCCCATGGCATCTACTGATCAACTGATCATCTGCGAGCACTGCGACAGCGTTTACCAGAAAGTCACGCTCGCCAAACATCAGAAAACCCTGTGTACGCGCTGCGGCGGCGTACTTCAACGCTATAACGGCCTCACGGTGGAGCAGCGTCTTGCGTTGACCTTCACAGCGTTGATGCTCTGGATATTCGCCAATTTCTATCCGGTGATGAGCATCAGCCTCAAAGGCGTGAAGAACAGCGCAACGCTCTGGGACTCGGTGCTGGCCCTGAGCCTGGGACCTATCACGTTCATCGCCATGGTGGCGGCAATCGCCATGGTCATCGCGCCGGTTTTCCAGCTGTTGCTGCTGATTTGGGTGCTGGGCTTCGCCCTCGCCCGGCAACGCTCGCCCGGATTCAAATTCTGCATGCGCTGGCTGGAAACCCTGAGGCCCTGGAGCATGCTCGAAGTCTGCCTGCTGGGCGCCATGGTCGCGGTGATCAAGCTCGCCGGTCTGCTCGATGTGCTACCCGGCATAGGGCTGTTCGCGCTGGCGGCGCTGAGCCTGATGATGATCCGTATCGCCGGGCGCGATATCCGCGAACTATGGGACATCGTATGAGCACGCCTCCGTACGCCGACGAGCTCAACCTGTGCCTGTGTCACACCTGCGGGCTGGCCTGCGACATGACTGGCGAACCTCACGAATGCGAACGCTGCGGTGCGCCTTTGCATCGACGCAAGACCAATGCCTTGACCCGGACCTGGGCCTACATGATCGCCGCCCTGGTGTTTTACATCCCCGCCAATTTGCTGCCGGTAATGAACACCAAAATGGTCGGCCATGGCGCCGACAGCACGATCATGAGCGGCGTGCTGGAGTTCTGGGAAGCGGGTGCCTGGGACATTGCCCTGATCATTTTCATTGCCAGTATCGCGGTGCCGGGCATCAAGTTCGTCGCCATCACGCTGCTGCTGGTCACCGTGCAACGCGACAGCGAGTGGGCACGTAAAGAGCGGTCGACGCTGTATCGCTTCGTCGAGGTCATCGGTTACTGGTCGATGCTCGATGTGATCGTGGTCGCTCTGGTGGCCTCGCTGGTGAAATTCCAGGCCCTGGCCGACATCGAACCACGCCCGGGCATTCTGTTTTTTGGTCTGGTGGTGGTGTTCACCATGCTGTCGGCCATGAGTTTCGATCCACGCATGATCTGGGATAAAGAACGGGAAAACCCACACGATGAGGAGGTCACGGATGAAGTCACAAGCCACTGACGGGCCGCAAGCCCCCGGGCTGGCGCCGATCAAGACCAGCCGTTTCAGCGTCTCGCTGGTCTGGATCGTGCCGATAGTCGCGGTGCTGGTGGGTATTTCGCTGGTGGTTCACAGCATTCTGCAGCAAGGCCCGACCATCGTTGTCACGTTCAAGACCGGGGACGGCCTGACCGCGAATAAAACCGAGGTCAAGTACCGCAATGTCGTGATTGGTCATGTCTCCGATGTGGAACTGAGCGCTGACCAGAAGAGCGTCAACGCCACCATCAAACTGGAAAAGCAGGCCGAAAGCTTTACCCGTGAAGATTCGCAGTTCTGGGTCGTGCGGCCGCGCATTGGCGCTGGCGGTGTGTCCGGCATCGATACGCTGCTGTCGGGCGATTACATCGGTGCCGATATCGGCCAGGCCAACGGCCGGGCAAAAAACTTCAAGGGGCTGGAGAATCCGCCGCCCATCACCTACGGCGAGCCGGGCAAGCGTTTCACCCTGTTCACACAGGACCTGGGGTCGCTGGATATCGGCTCTCCGGTCTACTACCGCAAGATCCCGGTGGGTCAGGTGGTGGCCTACGCGCTGGACCCGGATGGCAAAGGCGTGAACATCGAGCTGTTCATCCATGCACCCAATGACAAGTACGTCACCGAAAACACCCGTTTCTGGAACGCCAGCGGCATTGACGTGAGCGTCGGCGCCAACGGTTTTGCGGTCAAGACCGAATCGTTGTCTTCCTTGCTGGTGGGCGGTATTGCCTTCCGCGCGCCCGACTACAGTCCTGACGATAAACCTGCGGCTGCCGAGTACGCCTACGAACTGTTCGAAGACCAGCAAACCGCCCTCGCCCCACCAAACGGCAAGCCGCAGTACCTGGCCATGCGTTTCGACCAGGCAATGCGCGGGCTCAAGGTCGATGCACCGGTGGAATTCCTCGGCGTGGAAATCGGCAAGGTGGTGGCGGTCAATCTGGATTACGACGAGAAAAAACGCTCCTTTCCGGTCAACGTCGGCATCGTGATTTACCCGCAACGCCTGGGCCAGGCCCACATCAAAATGCTCAAGGCGCTCAGTCATGATCCCAATGACGAAGCCGGGAGTGTGCGTCTGATCGGCACCTTTATCGAAAACGGCCTGCGTGCCCAGGCCCGTACTGGCAATTTCCTGACCGGTCAGTTGTACATCTCCCTGGACTTCTACCCCAAGGCCGACAAAGTCGCCTTCGATACAGCGGCCCGCCCGGTCATGATTCCGACCCTTCCCGGCAGCCTCGAGCAATTGCAGGAAAAGCTCGAATCCATGGTCGACAAGATCAACAAACTGCCGATCGAGCGAATCGCCGGCAATCTCGACGGCAATCTCGTCGAATTACGCAAAGGCATGATGCAATTCAACGGCAAGATCTTGCCTGGCGTGCAGACCACCTTGGCGGACCTCAGCAAGACCCTGGAAACCGCCAATTCGACCCTGCAATCCGCCAGTTCGACCTTGGCCGAGGACTCACCGCAACGGGAAAAACTGGGGCAAACCCTGGATGAACTTGGACGCACGTCGAGATCCTTGCGTGACCTTTCGGATTACCTGGGGCGGCATCCGGAGTCGCTGCTTCGCGGCCGTCCGAACAATGCCGCACCCGTGGATCTGCAAGGGCCACCGCGCAATTGAACACAGGAGCAACACCCATGGCTTTTCCGCTGAAGCTCACACTGGTCACCGCGATGTTGCTGCTCGCCGCTTGCCGCAGTGACCCGATTCACTTCCACACCCTGACCCCGGCCCAGGTGGGCGATCACTCAAGGACCAGCGTCGGGGCGATTCAGATCGAGACGATCAGCGTGCCGCCCCAGGTCGATCGTGCGCAGATCGTCATTCGCGAGGGCAACAGTGGCCTGGCGATCCTGGAATCCCAATGGTGGGCCGCGACTCTCGTGGACGAATTGCGCAGCGCGCTGGCCGATCAATTGAGTAACAGTCCTGCACAAGGCAAATATTCGGTGCGGGTCGATGTGCAGCGTTTTGACTCGGTCCCCGGTCAATACGCGTTGATGGACGTGGAATGGCGCCTGCGCAGTGCCGGCATCGGCGATACGGCACGGGTGATTTGCCGCAGCACCTTGCAAACGCCGTCAGGTGCGAACATCGATGACCTGGTGCTTGCCCAGCAAAACAACGTCAAACGCCTGGCCGCGCTGATCAGCCAGGCTGCCGCCAGACCACAGGCTGACTGCCCTTCGCCCTGAACGGGTTTCCTCTCTGTGGATTAACGGCGGCAAGTTCGTCGTTAATCCCATTCCTTATGTCCCTTCTGTTTCCCGCTGTCATTTCCCGCTGGAGTACAAGAGAAAAAATCCCGTAACAGATTAATTACCCACCGCAACCCCCCTCTGCAATTTTTTCACATTCCTTTCACCGCTCCGACACCTGCGCTGATTTAACGTGGACTGCAATTAATTCGCTGACTTAGTCTCGGCGGTCATTTTTCGCGCTGTTTCAAGTGTTGTTTAACAGCACTTCCCTGGCGCTCCAATCGGTGGACAAACTTGGTCAACTCCGTCTCGCGTAAACCGTCTTCGCGCCGGTCTAAATCGGTCGTGACCATTGGTGTACTGACCCTCGCCGTGCTTGCCACCTGTTTTGTCCTGTGGCCGAAATCACCGGCCAACCTGGTCCATGAGGGCGCACAAGCCCGGGCCCAATTGCTGCAACAATGGAGTGCCGGCGAGATCGCGGTGCTGGTTCGTCATGCCGAGCGGTGCGACCGTTCCAGTAATCCCTGCCTGGGCCCGGCCGACGGCATTACCCGTGTCGGCAGTGAGGCGGCCGCCGTTGTCGGGCAAGGCCTGGCACGCCTGGGTTTGACGCAAACCGACATCCTCACCAGCCCGGTGACGCGCACCGTGCAGACCGCACATTACATGTTCAACAGCGACCCACGGACCCAGGAGTGGCTGGCGACCTGCGGCACGACCCTGCGTAACGACGTCGTTGCGCACAAGGTGGCGCACCGCAACCTGGTGCTGATGACCCACAGCGGTTGCATCGCTGATTTTGAAAAGCAGACCGGCTTCAAGCATTCGGCGAAGGACGCCGAGTACACCAGCGCACTGTTTGTGCACATCGATGGTCATGGGCAACTGCAAGTACTCGGCATTGTGAATGCCGAAGACTGGAACACTCTATTACAAGAAAAGAACTGAAATCATTACCGACCGAAAACTTTGGCACAAAGTTGTTTCAAGCCGGACTGAATGGAACCTGAACACAACAGCGAGAGGTGTGATTGAACTTCTCGCTGTTCGATATCATTCCGGTTTTATCTCTCACTAGCTTCAACCTGCCATCTCAGCGCCAAGGTCGAGACATGACGTCAATTCAGCCACTGCCGGATTTTGCTGGCCATTCTTCCCGCCTGCACGTCCCACCCGCGCCGACCAACGAGCGTAGCGAGCGCTGGATGCTATTGGCGTTGTTACTGGCGTTCATCGTGTTCTACTTGCTGCCCCTGATGAGTCACGGCCTGTGGATTCCCGATGAAACCCGTTATGCCCAGATCAGCCAGGAAATGCTGCAGGGCGGGAACTGGGTCTCGCCGCATTTCATGGGCCTGCGTTATTTCGAAAAACCGATTGCCGGGTACTGGATGATTGCCATCGGCCAGGCGGTGTTTGGTGACAATCTGTTCGGGGTCCGCATCGCGTCAGCGTTGAGTACCGGGCTGAGCGTGTGGCTGACCTACCTGATTGCCCGCCGGTTCTGGGGCGATCCTCGCAAAAGCTGCGCCTGCGCGCTGCTCTACATGAGCTTCGGGCTGATTGCCGGTCAGGCCGGGTACGCCAACCTCGATCCGCAGTTCACCCTGTGGGTCAACCTGAGCCTGGTTTCCCTGTGGTTTGCCATCGACAGTCGCAGCTCTCGCGCCCGCCTGGGATTCTGGGCGGTGCTGGGCATCGCCTGCGGCATGGGCTTCATGACCAAGGGCTTTCTGGCCTGGCTGCTGCCGGCGGTGATCGCCCTGCCCTACATGCTCTGGCAGCGTCGCATGGGCGAACTGTTGCGCTACGGGCCACTGGCTGTTGTGGTTGCCGCGGCCGTCTGCCTGCCCTGGGCATTGGTCATTCATCATCAGGAACCGGACTTCTGGAATTTCTTCTTCTGGAACGAGCACGTACGCCGCTTCGCCGCCGACAATGCGCAACACGCCCGTCCGTGGTGGTTCTACCTGCCGATGCTGGTCGTCTCCGCCCTGCCCTGGACTGTGTTGTTGCCGACAACGTTCATCCAGGCCTGGAACAACAAGCGTCAGCCCGTCGGTGGATTTCTCCTGCTTTGGTTGTTGTTGCCATTGGCGATTTTCAGCATGAGCAGCGGCAAGCTGCCGACCTACATCATGCCGTGCCTGTTACCGCTGGCGCTGCTGATGGGCCACGCGCTGACCGGCCTGCTGGAACAGGCACGGGAACGGACGATTCGCGTCAACGGCTGGTTCAACGTGGTCATCGCCACGGTGGCCTTGATCGCTTTGCTGTACCTGCAACTGAGCAAAGAGATTTTCGAGAATACCGAGATGTTCAGCCTGTCCCTGGCGTTCATCGTGCTGCTGGGCTGGATCATCGTTAACGCCCTGCAAATCCTGCGGCCATTGACGTTATGGGCGATGCCGGCCCTCGGCATCTGGCTGCTGGTGGCGCTGCTGCCCGCCGCCATGCCGGGCCAGATCGTCGACAGCAAGATGCCCGACCGGTTTATCGCCGAACACCTGGACAGTTTGAACCAGACCACCTCGCTGCTGAGCAACGACCTGGGGGCGGCCTCGGCCTTGTCGTGGCTGACCAGGCGACCGGAAGTAGCGCTCTACAATGTCGTTGGTGAAATGAAATACGGCCTGCAGGATCCCGCCTCCGCCTCGCGCAAAGTAACCCTGCAGGAGGTCGGACACTGGATGACCGAGGCGCGAAAAAAGGGCTCGGTCGGGGTGGTGATGAGGGTCAACCGCGTCGATGAAGTCCAGGAAGTCGAAGCGCTGCCCACCGACGGAAAACGCTATCAGCGCGGCAACCTGCAGGTCCTGATCTTCCCGCAAATCCAGCCCTGACAGGCAAGACGCAAAAAAACCGAGAGGTCGAACCGGCCTCTCGGTTTTTGTTGCAGGTGAAACCCAAAGGCACGACAAAAGGCAGTCGAGGGCAGTGCCATATTCTGATCGACGACATCGTTTGATCGACGAGTCGAACCACAGTGGGCACAGCGCTGCTAATCTGAATGAAAATTACATGTATTTACGGTTTTTTTTACGTTATTTTCTCATTTGGATCTCTACATTCCCTGCAATTCAAAACATGCAAATGATTCGCATTGGTTTACAAGCGTTTCAATGCGTATGACTTTCAAAAAAAATGCACCAGGAGCAGCCCGCAGAATGATTCCCAACATCCCCTCGTTCTTGAAAAAGGCCCTGCTGGCCACCGCTTTGCTGAGCGCTGGCCAGGTCTATGCAGCCGACTCCGTCGGCATCGTGGTGTACAACGCGCAACACGAAGGTCTGACCAAGGCCTGGGTCGAGGGTTTTACCCAGGAGACCGGTATTCCCGTCACCCTGCGTAACGGCGATGACACCGAGATGGGCAACCAGATCGTGCAGGAAGGCGCGGCTTCTCCGGCGGACGTATTCCTGACCGAAAACTCCCCGGCCATGGTACTGGTCGACAACGCCGGGCTGTTTGCGCCGGTCGATAAAGCCACGCTGGAGCAGGTTGACTCCGCCTACCGCCCGGCCCACGGCAAATGGGTCGGGATTGCCGCGCGCTCCACAGTGTTCGTCTACAACCCAAGCAAACTGCCGGAAGCCGACCTGCCGAAATCGATCATGGACCTGGCTTCGCCGAGCTGGAAGGGTCGCTGGGGTGCATCGCCAGGCGGTGCCGACTTCCAGGCCATCGTCGCTGCCATCCTGGAACAAAAGGGTGAAACCGCCACGCTGGATTGGCTTAAAGCGATGAAAACCAACTACGCCAACTACCGTGGCAACAGCTCGGTACTCAAAGCGGTGAATGCCGGGCAGATCGACAGCGGCGTGATCTACCACTATTACAGCCTGGTGGATCAGTCCAAGACCGGCGAAAACAGCAAAAACACCGCCCTGCACTATTTCAAGCACAAAGATCCGGGCGCTTTTGTTAGCATCTCCGGCGGCGGCGTCCTCGCGTCCAGCCAACACAAAGAACAAGCCCAGGCGTTTCTCAAATACATTACCGGCAAGGATGGCCAGGCTGTCCTGAAGAACGGCAAGTCGTTTGAGTACGCCGTGGGCAAGAACGCTGAATCCAACCCTAAATTAGTGCCTCTGCAGCAACTCGATGCGCCGACTGTCGATGCTTCTAAACTCGACAGCAAAAAAGCCGTGGAGCTGATGACACAGGCCGGACTGCTCTAATTGATACCTGAAACCCTGCCTGCGGGGGTCGTTGAGGCGACACCCGCACATTTGCGCCGACGATCCCGCGGAGTCTTTGCGGGACGTGGCGGTGTATGGGTGATCGGTTTATCGGTGCTGGTTTCATTACTGGCGCTGCTACCGATCGCTTACGTTGTTGGCGTGTCCCTGCAGACAGGCTGGTCAACCGTCGTGACCCTGGTGTTCCGCCCCCGGGTTGGCGAACTGCTGATCAATACCGTATTGCTGGTACTGCTGACGATTCCGTTGTGCGTTGCGCTGGGGGTGACGCTGGCGTGGCTCACAGAACGCACGAATTTGCCCGGACGGCGCTGGTGGTCGTTGTTGGCCACCGCACCGCTGGCGGTGCCCGCGTTCGTTCACAGCTACGCCTGGGTAAGCCTGGTGCCACCCATTCACGGCTTGTTTGCCGGTGTCCTGGTCTCGGTCATCGCCTACTTCCCGTTCCTGTATTTGCCGGTGGCGGCCACCTTGCGCCGTCTCGACCCGGCCATTGAAGACGTCGCCGAATCCATGGGTCTAAAACCCTGGAACGTGTTTTTCCGCGTGGTACTGCCGCAATTGCGCTTAGCGATCTGCGGTGGCGCCTTGCTGGTCGGTCTGCATCTGCTGGCCGAATATGGCCTGTACGCGATGATCCGATTCGACACCTTTACCACCGCGATCTTCGATCAGTTCAAATCGACCTTCAACGGCGCAGCGGCGCATATGCTGGCCAGCGTGCTCGCGTTGTGTTGCCTGGCGATGTTGACAGCCGAATCCGCCGCCCGGGGTTCGGCGCGTTACGCTCGCGTCGGTTCGGGAAGCGCCCGGGAGCAACGGGTCGTGTGCCTGAAACCGGTATCCACCCTGCTCTCACTGACGCTGCAAATCATGACCTGCGCCCTGGCCCTGGGCGTGCCCTTGATCACCTTGGGTAAATGGCTGATCGCCGGGGGCGTGGAAGTCTGGGACATGGCCGAATTGCTGCCCGCGCTGGAGCAAACCCTGCTGCTCGGTGTCGCTGGCGCGGCGCTGACCACTTGCGCGGCGATCCCGATCGCCTGGCTGTCGATCCGCTACCCCGGCCGACTGCAACGAGTGCTGGAAAGCTGCAACTACATCACCAGTTCCCTGCCGGGAATTATCGTGGCGCTGGCACTGGTGACCATCACGATCCATTTTGCCCGGCCGATTTACCAGACCACCTTCACCGTGCTGCTGGCGTACCTGCTGATGTTCTTGCCCCGCGCCCTGGTGAGCCTGCGCGCAGGCATTGCCCAGGCCCCGGTGGAACTGGAAAACATTGCCCGCAGCCTGGGCCGCTCGCCGGCCCGGGCACTGTGGCTGATCACCTTGCGCCTGGCCGCGCCGGGGGCTGCCGCCGGCGCGGCGCTGGTGTTCCTGGCGATCACCAACGAATTGACCGCCACCCTGCTGCTGTCCCCGAATGGCACGCGCACCCTGGCGACCGGATTCTGGGCCATGACCAGCGAAATCGATTACGCGGCCGCTGCGCCTTACGCCTTATTGATGGTTGTGCTGTCGCTTCCGTTGACCGGACTTCTTTATCACCAATCGAAAAAAACGGCTGGCCGATGAACACTCTTGAATTGAATGCCCTCTACAAGTCCTATGGCGCCCATTGCGCCCTGGACAACGTCAGCCTGTCGGTGCCCAGCGGCAGTCGCACGGTGATCGTCGGTCCTTCCGGCTCCGGTAAAACAACGTTACTGCGCATGATTGCCGGCTTCGAATTCCCCGACGCCGGGCGTCTTTCGTTCAATGGTCAGACCCTGGTCGACGGCACCCACGAAGTGCCGGCCCATCAACGTCTGATCGGCTATGTGCCACAGGATGGCGCACTCTTTCCACACATGACCGTGGCCGCGAACATCGGCTTCGGCCTGGCGACCAAGGGCACTGAAAAACAACAGCGAATCGCCGAACTGATGGACAGTGTGGCGCTGGACGCGAAGATGGCCGAGCGCTGGCCTCACGAATTGTCCGGTGGCCAGCAACAGCGAGTGGCCCTGGCCCGGGCGTTGGCGCAACAACCACGGCTGATGCTGCTGGACGAGCCGTTCTCGGCGCTCGATACCGGATTGCGCGCGGCGATGCGCAAGATGGTTGCGCGGCTGCTGGAAGACGCGGGCGTCACCACCATTCTGGTCACCCATGACCAGAGTGAAGCCCTGTCGTTCGCCGACCAGTTGGCAGTGATGCGCCATGGCCGATTGGTCCAGTCAGGGCACCCGCTGGACCTTTACCGCTATCCCGAAGACGAACAGACCGCGCTGTTTCTGGGGGATGCCGTGGTCATGCCCGCGCGCATCGAGGCGGGTTGGGCCCATTGCGACCTGGGGCGGATCCCGGTCAACAACCACCGCAACAACCGCTCGGCGCAGATCATGCTGCGCCCCGAACAGCTGCAACTGGCCAGCATCCTGCCCAGTGACCCGCAAGACAGCGGTTGCCGGGCCGTGGTCACCGACCGGGACTTCAGCGGCAACACCTGCACGCTGACGGTGGAACTCCAGCCGTTGACCAGTAGCGAGCAACCGGGCCGATCACTGCTGGTGCGCAGCTCAGGCATGTATGCACCACCCGCCGGCAGCTCGGTTCAGGTCTCGACCATCGGCCATGCCCATGTGCTGAGCGAGTTGTGATCGTTCACAGATCGAATCGATCCACCGCCCGACGCCGCTCGTTGTCATCGCGCACATCGTAGTTGGCCGTGGTCTGGATGTTGCTGTGATGTGCCAGTTTCTGCGCAATCGACAAATCATGCTCTTCGATCACCCGGGTTATGAATGAACGCCGGAAGTCGTGGGGCATGATTTTCACCCCGACCTGCGCGCCCCGCTGCCGGGCGATGTAATAGATCGCATGTTTGGTGATGCGCTCACGGGTGATATGGCTGCCCCGGCGGATGCGGTTGAACAGAAACGGGTCGTCCGACTCGCCGTCCTTGAGCAACGAACGGCGCAGCTCGAGCCAGGCTTCAAGCTTGGCGAAGGCCCAGGCCGGGGCGTACTTGATCAATTGCTTGTTGCCCTTGGCCGTCACTCGCAGGCTGCGCTCGGTAAAATCGACCTGGTTCAGCTCCAGGTTCACCGATTCGGATTTGCGCATTCCCGAACCGTACAGAATCCCGATGATCGCGGCATCCCGCAGGCCCTGTGGCCGCGGATCGGCGGCGCAGACCGCCATCAATTCCTGAATCAGCGTGCGCCTGAGATTGCGCCCCTGGGACAGCCGTGTACCGGCCATGCCCTTCACCGTACGCATCTTCAACAGATGGTCCTGAGAGATCAGGCTCATGCGCCACGCTTCGTTCATCACCCCGCGCACCGCGTTGACATACAGCGAGGAGGTGTTCGGTGCATAGCCATCCGAACGCAGAGTGGCCACCAGCGCGATCACGTCTTCGGGCTGTAAGTTGTGCCAGGGTATCTCCTCGATATCGTGATCTTCGAAGCCCAGGCGGTCGGCGGCATCCTGCAGCACATAACGCATGGTCAGTTGGCTGGACGGCGCCAGTCGCGCCAGATACAGGGTCAGCGGATTGGTGAGGGGTAAACTTGAGTCAGTAACAGGTAAGTCAATCAAACGAAACGGCCTTGAATGAAAACAGTTCAATGAAGCAACTAAGAAGTGAAATAACGATGATGTAAAAGACATTACAGCTGTAGGACTTTTCCCAAGAACCGCCATACATGCGGGAAGTCTGAACAGCGGCTTAATAGCTTTCAGATAAACGATTCCCCAACCGTTTTTTCATGTTCCTTTCACAAAATCGGGCATAACCTTCTATACAGTCGGCGCAGCCCAGATGGACGTCCAACCTGCCGGCCATGGCGAAAAAAGTCAACTGATGCAATTTTTTACCTCCATCCAGTAACTGGTTGATTTGATGCAGGTTCTGATTTAGCGTCTAGGCTGATTTTTGGATCCCTTTTAGCCTCAAAGGCTATTTACGTTTTCAGCCCCAGAGGTGCCCATGAGTCAGGCGTTTATCCCTTTCTCCCGTCCCAGCATCGGCGACGAAGAAATCGCGGCCGTAGAGCAAGTATTGCGCTCCGGGTGGATCACTACCGGACCGAAGAACCAGGCACTGGAAGAACACTTCGCCAACTACGTCGGTTGCCGGCATGCCGTGGCACTTTCCTCGGCCACCGGCGGGATGCATATCACCCTGCTGGCATTGGGTGTCGGTCCCGGCGATGAAGTCATTACACCCTCGCAGACCTGGGTTTCCACCGCCAACATGATCACCCTGCTGGGTGCCACGCCGGTGTTCGTCGATATCGACCGCGACACGCTGATGACCGACGTGGCCGCTATCGAAGCGGCGATCACTTCGCGCACCAAAGCCATTATCCCGGTGCATTACGCCGGCGCAGCATTCGACCTCGATCCGCTCTACGCCCTGGCCGACAAACACGGCATTGCCGTGATCGAAGACGCCGCCCACGCGGCAGGCACTTTCTATAATGGTCGCCACGTCGGTTCCAAAGGCACGGCGATCTTCTCGTTCCACGCGATCAAGAACATGACCTGCGCCGAAGGCGCCATGTTCGTCAGCGACGATGAAGCCCTGGCCTCGCGGGTACGCATGCTCAAGTTTCACGGGCTGGGGGTTGATGCCTACGACCGCCTGACCCACGGCCGCAAGCCCCAGGCCCAAGTGATCGAACCCGGCTTCAAGTACAACCTGGCAGACATCAACGCGGCCATCGCACTGGTGCAACTGGAACGCCTGGACGAGATCAACGCCAGGCGCACTCAACTGGCCCAGACCTACTTGCAGCGCCTGGAAGGCTTGCCGGTGCAACCGCTGGCCGTCCCCACCTATTCGCAAAAGCACGCCTGGCACCTGTTCATCCTGCGCATCGATGCCGAGCGATGCGGGCTGGATCGCGAAGCGTTCATGAAAGCGCTCCAGGAACAGAATGTCGGCACCGGCATTCACTTCATCGCCACACACCTGCACACCTACTACCGCCAGCGTTACCCTACTCTGCACCTGCCCAACACCGAATGGAATTCGGCGCGGCTGTGTTCGATCCCGTTGTTCCCCGACATGACCACCGATGATGTCGAGCGCGTCGTCGGTGCCATTGAAAACTGCATGGACAGAAGCCTTTGAGACCTTACCCAATCAATTTCGTTTCGATCGTCATTCCGGTCTACAACGAACAGGAAAGCCTGCCTGAGTTGCTCCGGCGCACCGAAGCGGCTTGCCAGCAGTTACACCAGGCCTATGAAATCGTGCTGGTCGACGATGGCAGCCGTGATGACTCCGCACAGATCCTGGAAGACGCCGCCTCCCGCGAAGGCAGCCCGGTGGTGGCGGTGATCCTCAACCGCAACTACGGCCAGCACGCAGCGATCATGGCCGGTTTCGAACAGTGCAAGGGCGATGTCGTCATCACTCTCGATGCCGACCTGCAAAACCCGCCCGAAGAAATCCCGCGGCTGGTGGCCCAGGCCGAACTTGGCTATGACGTCGTCGCGACGGTGCGCAACAACCGTCAGGATTCGGCCTTGCGCCGCTGGCCATCGAAGCTGATCAACCTGGCCGTGAAGCGTTCCACCGGCGTAGCCATGAGCGACTACGGCTGCATGCTCCGCGCCTACCGACGCACCATCGTCGACGCCATGCTCGCCTGCCGTGAACGCAGCACCTTCATTCCGATCCTGGCCAACAGCTTTGCCCGCCACACCACGGAAATCCCCGTGACCCACGCCGAGCGTGAACACGGCGATTCCAAGTACAGCCCCATGCGCCTGATCAACCTGATGTTCGACCTGGTCACCTGCATGACCACCACGCCGCTGCGACTGCTGAGCATCGTCGGCGTCGGCATGGCGGCCCTGGGTGTGCTGTTCGCCATCACGCTGATCCTGTTACGCCTGGTGTTCGGTGCCGGCTGGGCCGGTGGCGGTACCTTCGTACTGTTCGCCGTGCTGTTCGTCTTCACCGGTGGTCAATTCATCGGCATGGGCCTGTTGGGTGAATACCTGGGCCGCATGTACAGCGACGTGCGCGCACGTCCGCGCTTCTTCATTGAAAAGGTGCTGCGTAGCCAGCCCGAATCCCCCGCTTCCGTTGTTACCGTCGACGGCCTTACTTCCACTTCTTCAGATCAGGTTCCTTCATGAGTGCAAAAGCTGTTGTCTTCGCCTATCACGATATTGGCTGCGCCGGCATCGAATCCCTGCTCTGCTCCGGGTTTGAGATCGCTGCGGTGTTCACTCACGCCGACGATCCGAAGGAAAACGCGTTCTACGGTTCCGTCGCACAGCTGTGCGCCCGCCACGGCATTGCCGTGCATGCACCGGAAGACGCCAACCATCCGTTGTGGATCGAGCGTATCGCCAAGCTCAATCCCGACTACATTTTCTCCTTCTACTACCGCAACCTGCTGAGCGAAGCACTGCTGGCGACGGCGCGCAAAGGCGCGTTCAACCTGCACGGTTCCCTGCTGCCACGCTACCGCGGCCGCGCTCCGGCCAACTGGGTGCTGGTCAACGGCGAAACGGAAACCGGCGTGACCCTGCACCGCATGGTCAAGCGTGCCGATGCGGGCGCCATCGTCGCCCAGCGAAAGGTCGCAATCGAGCGCAGCGACACCGCGCTGAGCCTGCACGGCAAGCTGCGCACCGCCGCCGCTGAACTGCTGCGCGACACCCTGCCGGCGCTGCTGCAAGGCAAGGTCAGCGAAACTCCGCAAGACGAATCCAAGGCTACTGTGTTCGGCCGTCGCACTCCGGCTGACGGCAAACTGGTCTGGGCCAGGCCGGCCGAAGAACTGTTCAACCTCGTCCGCGCCGTGACCCAGCCATACCCGGGTGCCTTCTGCGCGGTAGGCGAGCACAAGCTGATTGTCTGGAGCGCCGAAGTCGCCAAGGGCAACGAAGGCCTGGCGCCGGGCCGCGTCATCAGCGTCGACCCGCTGCGCATCGCCTGCGGTCAAGACTCGCTGATCATCAACGCCGGCCAGCGCAACGACAACGGTCTGTACCTGAGCGGTCCGCAACTGGCCAACGAACTGGGCCTGGTGGACGGTTCCGTGCTGCGCGGTGCCGAATCCGGCCGTGCCCCACGTCGCACCCGCGTGCTGATCCTCGGCGTCAACGGCTTCATCGGCAACCACTTGTCCGAGCGTTTGTTGCGTGACGACCGCTACGAGGTCTACGGCCTGGACATCGGTTCGGACGCCATCGAGCGCCTGCGCAGCCACCCGAACTTCCACTTCGTCGAAGGCGACATCAGCATCCACTCCGAGTGGATCGAGTACCACATCAAGAAGTGCGACGTGGTACTGCCGCTGGTGGCGATCGCCACGCCAATCGAATACACCCGTAACCCGCTGCGCGTGTTCGAACTGGACTTCGAAGAGAACCTGAAACTGGTTCGCTACTGCGTCAAGTACAACAAGCGCGTGATCTTCCCGTCGACCTCGGAAGTCTATGGCATGTGCCAGGACAACAACTTCGACGAAGACAACTCCAACCTGGTGGTCGGCCCGATCAACAAGCAACGCTGGATCTACTCGGTCTCCAAGCAACTGCTGGACCGCGTGATCTGGGCTTATGGCCAGAAGGGCCTGAACTTCACCCTGTTCCGTCCGTTCAACTGGATGGGTCCACGCCTGGACCGTCTGGATTCGGCCCGTATCGGCAGCTCCCGCGCGATTACCCAGTTGATCCTGAACCTGGTGGAAGGTACGCCGATTCGCCTGTTCGACGGTGGCGAGCAAAAACGCTGCTTCACCGACATCGCCGATGGTGTGGAAGCACTGGCGCGAATCATCGACAACGACAACGATGTCTGCAATGGCCAGATCATCAACATCGGCAACCCGGAAAACGAAGCCAGCATCCGCCAGTTGGGCGAAGAGCTGCTGCGTCAGTTCGAAGCTCACCCACTGCGCGCCAACTTCCCTCCGTTCGCCGGTTTCCGCGACATCGAGAGCAAGGCGTTCTACGGCACCGGTTATCAGGACGTGTCGCACCGCAAGCCGAGCATCGCCAACGCCAAGCGCCTGCTGGACTGGACGCCAACCGTGGAGATGAGCGAAACCATCGGCAACACCCTGGACTTCTTCTTGCGCGAGGCCATGCTCGAAATCGCGGACAAGCGCTGATGCAGGCGGGACTGCGGATCGATGTCGACACGTACCGGGGCACCCGAGAGGGAGTGCCTCGGTTGCTGGAAATCCTTGATGAAGCACAGATCAAGGCGACGTTCTTCTTCAGTGTCGGGCCGGACAACATGGGGCGCCACTTGTGGCGCCTCATCCGTCCACAGTTTCTCTGGAAAATGCTCCGTTCCAACGCAGCTGGCCTGTATGGCTGGGACATTCTGCTGGCCGGCACCGCATGGCCTGGAAAACCGATCGGCCGCGACCTGGGGCACTTGATGCGCCAGGCCCGGGATGCCGGGCATGAGGTTGGCCTGCACGCCTGGGATCACCACGGCTGGCAAGCCAACGCCGGGCGCTGGAGCGACGCACAACTGGTCGAACAGATACGCCGTGGCGTGGACACCCTCGGCGACATTCTCGGGGAAAAGATCACCTGCTCGGCGTCCGCCGGGTGGCGTGCCGACGAGCGTGTGATCGAAGCCAAGCAGGGTTTCGGCTTTCGCTATAACAGCGATTGTCGCGGCCTGAGCCTATTCCAGCCGCGATTGGCCGATGGTCGCCTGGGTGCACCGCAAATCCCGGTGGACCTGCCGACCTTCGACGAAGTGGTCGGGCCGACCGTCGCCGCCAAGGATTTCAACAGGTTCATCCTGGACCGGTTCACGCCGGAAAAACTCAATGTCTACACGATCCATGCCGAAGTAGAAGGGATTCTGATGTCCAACGATTTCCGTCAACTGCTGAGCGATGCACATCAGCGAGATATCCGTTTTCAACCCTTGGGCGACTTGTTGCCCCAGGCCCCTGACAGTTTGCCGATCGGCCGCGTGGTACGCGGTGCACTCGAAGGTCGCGAAGGCTGGCTGGGAGTGCAAGACGCATGAGCAGACGCTGGGCTTTGCCGTTATTGCTGGCCATGATGGCGCTGGCATACCTGTTGCCACTGGGCAGTCATGGCTTATGGATTCCTGACGAAACCCGCTACGCCCAGATCAGCCAGGGCATGCTCCTGAGCGGCAACTGGGTGTCGCCGCATTTCATGGACGTGCGCTATTTCGAAAAACCCGCGGCCGGCTACTGGATGATTGCCATCGGTCAGGCGCTGTTCGGCCAAAACCTTTTCGGAGTGCGCTTCGCTTCGGCTCTGAGCACCGGTTTGAGCGTGCTGCTGTGCTACCTGGTCGCCCGCCGGATGTGGAACGAACCGCGCAAGAGTTTCGCCTGCGCGCTGCTGTACATGAGCTTCACGGTAATTGCCGCTTCGGCGGGGTATGCCAACCTCGATCCGCAATTCACCTTCTGGGTCAACCTGAGCCTGGTGGCGTTATGGTTCGCGCTCGACAGCACGAGCCGCGGGCAACGCCTGATCGCGTGGGCGATGCTGGGCCTGGCCTGCGGCATGGGCTTCATGACCAAGGGTTTCCTGGCCTGGTTGTTGCCAGTGTTGATCGCCCTGCCCTGGATGATCTGGCAAAAACGCTGGCGTGAACTGCTGGTCTACGGCCCGGTGGCGGTCGTGGTAGCCATCGCCGTCAGCCTGCCATGGGCGCTGGCAGTGCACGCCCAGGAGCCTGACTACTGGCGGTTTTTTTTCTGGCACGAACACATCCGCCGTTTTGCCGGGGACGATGCCCAGCACAATGCGCCATGGTGGTATTACCTGCCGTTGCTGGTGGCTTTCAGCATGCCGTGGATCGCCTTGCTGCCGCCAGCGCTGAAGCATGCCTGGCAGACCCGACGCCAGTCCAATATCGGGTTCCTGCTGCTGTGGCTATGGATGCCGTTGTTCTTCTTCAGTCTGAGCAAAGGCAAGTTGCCAGCCTACATCCTGCCGTGCCTGTTGCCTCTGGCATTGTTGCTCGGCCATGCACTGGCTGACCGATTGAAGCTGGAGCGAGGTCGCGCCCTGGGCATCAACGGCCTGCTGAACCTGGTGGTGGGTGTGGTCACCCTGCTGGCCCTGGTTTATCTGCAACTGAAAAAGCCGATTTACAATCATGAACTGCACAACCTGGTGTTGGTGTTCATCGGCTTGATCGGCTGGATCATGGCCAACCTGCTGCAGGCTTTCCGTCCGTTGCAGTGCTGGGCGGCACCCGCGTTTGGCAGCCTGTTGCTCGCCGCCGTGCTGCCCGCCGGACTGCCCAACTCCGTCGTCGCCAATAAAACCCCTGACCAATTTATCCTCGATCACGCCCAGGAACTTGGCCAGAGTGCCAAATTGCTGAGCAACGACCTGGGTGCCGCGTCAGCGTTGTCCTGGCGGGCGAAACGGCCTGAAGTGGCTTTTTTCAACACGATAGGCGAATTGAAATATGGTCTTGCCTATCCTGACTCGCTTAAGCAGCGCGTCGACTCCGATCAGGTGCAACAGTGGATGCACGACGCTCGCCAGCTAGGTTCGGTCGGTGTGGTCATGCGGGTCAAAGGCGAGGAAGAGTTGCGCGAACTCGAACAATTGCCCAAAGAGGGCAAGCGGTATGAACAAGGCAATCTGGTGATTTTGATCATTCCTCAGGCGGCGCCATGAGCCTGCTATTGCTACTGGTCGCTTGCCTGCTGACCTGCCTGGGCCAAATCGCCCAGAAATATGCGGTGGAAAGCTGGCGCGGCAAACCTTCCGGGTGGATGGACAAACTGCGTTCGCCCTGGCTTTGGCTGGCCCTGGCCTCTTTGGGCCTGGGCCTGCTGGTGTGGCTGCTGGTGCTGCAACGCCTGGAAGTCGGGATTGCCTACCCGATGCTGAGCCTGAACTTTGTGCTGATCACCCTGGTCGCGCGTTTCGTGTTCCACGAAACCATCGACCGCCGCCACTGGCTGGGTGTGGCGCTGGTGATCGGCGGCGTGGCTCTGCTGGGGCAGCACGCATGAACCTGAGTCGCGGTATTGCCTTCGCACTGGGCAGCGTGTTGCTGGTCAGCGCCGCCCAATTGGGCATGCGCTGGAGCATGAGTCACCTGCCACAGCCCGAACAATGGCTCAGCGCTCACATCGACCTGACCGCCGTTGCCGTGGTGCTCGTGGCCATCTTCGCCTATGCCTTGTCGATGCTCTGCTGGCTCGCCGCCCTGCGGGACCTGCCGCTGGGCCGGGCCTACTCGTTGCTGAGCATCAGCTACGCGCTGGTGTACCTGCTGGCCGCCAGCCTGCCGTTGTTCAACGAAACGTTCAGCCTTACAAAAAGCCTTGGCGTGGCATTGGTCATCCTCGGCGTCATTACCATCAATTCTCGACCTGCTCGCGCGCCCGAATCAAGGAGTGCCCCATGAAAATCAGTGTATTTGGTAGCGGTTATGTTGGCCTGGTGCAGGCAGCGGTTCTGGCCGAAGTCGGCCACGACGTGGTCTGCATGGACGTTGACGAAAAAAAGGTCGAACTGCTCAAGCAGGGCCACGTGAGTATTTTCGAACCCGGGCTCGCCAGCCTGGTTCGCGAAAGCCTTGACGCCAAACGGCTGCAGTTCACTACCGACGAAAAATTCGCGGTACAGCACGGGGAGGTGCTGTTTATTGCGGTCGGCACACCGTCCCGGGACGATGGCTCGGCGGACTTGCGCTACGTGATGTCGGTGGGCGAAGTGGTAGCACAGCATCGCGAACAGCCAGCGATCCTGGTGGAGAAATCCACCGTTCCGGTCGGCACCGGCGACGCCTTGCGTGCACACATCGACAAATGCCTGCTCAACGCCGGGCGTGTTTTACAGTTCGATATCGTCTCCAACCCGGAGTTTTTGAAAGAAGGTTCGGCCGTCGCCGACTGCCGCCGCCCGGACCGTATCATCGTCGGTTGTGAACGTGACGAAGTACGCGAAGTGATGCGTGACCTGTACTCGCCCTTCAACCGCAACCATGAACGCATCATGTTCATGGACCTGCGCAGCGCCGAGCTGACCAAGTACGCCGCCAACTGCATGCTGGCGACCAAGATCAGCTTCATCAACCAGATCGCCGAGCTGGCCGAACACCTGGGTGCCGACATCGAGTCGGTACGCCTTGGCATCGGCGCCGACTCGCGCATCGGCTACCACTTCATCTACCCCGGTTGCGGCTACGGTGGCTCATGTTTCCCCAAGGACATGCGTGCCCTGATCCACAGCGCCGAAGAGGCCCATTGCTCCAGCGACCTGTTGCAAGCGGTGGAAGCCATCAATGAACGGCAGAAACACAAGCTGTTCGAACGCATCAATGCGTTCTACAGGGGCGACTTGCGTGGCAGGACCTTTGCTTTATGGGGCCTGGCGTTCAAGCCAAACACTGACGACATGCGCGATGCACCGAGCCGGGTGTTGCTGGAGTCGCTGTGGGCTGCCGGGGCGAATGTCCGTGCGTTCGATCCGGAAGCCATGCAGGAAACCCAGAAGCTGTATCCCGACGAATCGAAACTGATGCTCATGGGTACGCCAGAGTCGGTCCTGTCCGGTGCCGATGCACTGATCATCTGCACCGAATGGCAACAGTTCAAGGCGCCGGACTTCGAGCTGATCCAGCAACGGCTCAACGCACCGGTGATCTTCGACGGTCGCAACCTGTACGACGCAGACCGTCTGGCACGCATCGGTTTCACCTACTTCCCGATCGGCCGTGGCGAATCGCGCAAATTGCCGATGCCTCACCAGCAATGGTCAACCGAATCCGTGGTCGCCTGTACCTCATGATCCCTCACATCCGCCAACAGTCCCTCGCGCTGGGTCTGTTGGCGCTGTTGTTGTTCTGCGCAGGGATGTATCAGCAAGCGGCCATCGGTTTCGATTCACGCTTCGTGCTGTTCGCCCAGGAGATGCTGCGCAATGGGCCGTCCTTTTTTCCGACGACCTATGGCCAGCCCTACGCAGACTATTCGGGACTTTCAACGCTATTCATCTGGCTGCTTTCACTGCCGTTCGGCCAGGTCACCAGCCTGACCGCCTGGCTGCCGAGCGCCATCGCCGCAGCGGTCATCGTCACCTTGATGTACCGCCTGCTGGCACCCTATTCCACGCGCTGGGCGCTGCTGAGCATCGCCCTGATGCTGTTGACCAACACCTTCATCACGCAAACCCGCGCGGTTTCCCTCGACCTGATTCTGGCGGCTGTCGCGTTCAGCGTGTTCTACCTGGGCTACGCCGCCGATCACTTTGCGGCGCCGCGCCGCCGGGTTCTGATCTTTGCCTTGTTGATGCTGGGCTTCTGGATTCGCGGGCCAATCGGCCTCGTGATTCCTGCGGGGATGCTATGCAGTTATTTCCTGGTCAATCGCCAATGGCGACGGCTGATCGTCTTCGGATTGCTGGCAGCGTTGCTGCTGGCGGTGTGCATCGGTCTGTTGTTGTGGCTGGCGGACATCAGCGGTGGCCCGGCCTTCCTGCAGGACGTGATTCGCATGCAGTTCATGGGACGCATGGACGGCAGTGAAGGCAGCAACGGTGTGTTGTATTACTTCACCAGCTCGATGGGCAACTATGCACTGGCGTGGCCGTTGGCGTTGCTAGCGCTTGGGGCTGTTGCGCTGACAGGCCCAAAGGAAGCCGGGCCGGCACTGCGCCTGATGCAGTGCTGCGTAGCGGCCGGACTGATCGTGATGATCGGCCTTTCCGTCCCGCAGGCGAAAAAGGCCCGTTACCTGCTGCCGATGCTGCCCATGGCGGCCATCGTGGCGGCGTATCCGTTCTACGCCACACAGGGTCGATTGCTGGGTTGGCTGCGGGGGTTGATGCAGGGGCTGTGGCTGCTGATCCCAGGCCTGCTGATCGTGGCATTGCTGGTGGTACGGCGAAAATTCCCCGAGGTCGTGGCCCACCTCACTTCCCTGTTCATCCTTCTCTGTGTGCTGCAAGTGGTCGCCCTGGCAGCGCTCAAGCAGTCCCGCTGGCGAGCACAGGCACTGGCTTTTTGTGCGGTCCTGGCACTTTGGTCGTTCTACATCTTGCAGTTCGAGCCGGTCCAACGACAGCTTTACGATACCCAGGCCTTCAGCCGCGAGGCGTTTGAACTCGTGCAAAACGACCCGGCACCGCTGGTCATGCACGGGATGGGCAAAGACGCCAAGGCCATCAAATTCATGGTCAACATCCCGCAGGACCTGCACCCGGTTTTCACCGAGTCGCCTCAGGAACTGGAAAACCTCAAGGACCCGGCGTGGCTGATGATGGACCTGAACCTGTACAAGACATTGCAAGGCACGGCCGTTGGCGCATTGCCGCCAGTGCTGAGCGGGCGGTTCGACAAGAATGATTTCGTGCTGCTGCACCTCCAGTAAGTCCCGTAGCAACGACCGAGTGTCCGACTGCTAGAGTAGCGCCCACGACCGGGCTGATGCCGGCCTGATTGAATAAGGACATTCACGCTGTGACCACCTACTCCCCCCTCATCCGCCGCCTGTTGATCTGCTCTTTGACCATCGTCGTCAGCCGCGCCATCACCAGCCCTCTGCTCACACTGTTCGTCAGCGACAAACTTGGCCTCAACCAACAGGACGTTGGCTTGCTGCTCGGCATTGCGGTGTTCGTCGCCACCCTGCTCTCCCTGTACGGCGGCTACATCATCGATCGCTTCGAAAAACGCCGGCTGCTGATCCTCGCCATGCTTTCCAGCGCCATCGGCCTGGTGCTGCTGACATTCGCCGAAAACCTTTACCTGACCACGATGACCCTGATCGTCACCGAAACCGCGTCGGCGCTGTTTCTGATCGGCTCGAAAGCGATTCTCAGTGATAACCTGCCTGTGGGTCAGCGCGCCAAGGCGTTTTCCTTGAGCTATACCCTGACCAACATTGGCTACGCCATCGGCCCGATGCTCGGCGTGGTGATTGCCGGCCTGTATACCAGTGCGCCGTTCCTGATAGCAGCGGCCATCGCCTTTTTCAGTATTTTCCTGATGACCGGGATCGCGAAGGACCCGGTGCGTTCGTCTGTCACCGGTCAGGCGCAGAGCTTCCTCAAGACCCTGATCACCCTGAAAAACGACCGCACGCTGATCATGTTCACCGCCGGTTGCCTGCTCAGCACCGTGGTGCACGGGCGCTTCACGTTTTATCTGTCGCAGTACTTGCTGGTGACCAGCGATTCGAAAAACACCATGGACGTCATGGCCGCCCTGCTGGCCTGCAACGCGCTCAGCGTGATTCTCCTGCAATATCAGATCGGGCGCTTTCTCAAGCGCGAGCAACTGCGTCAGTGGATTGTGGCCGGCACGGGCCTGTTCATCCTGGGCCTGATCGGTTTCAGCCTGGCCGATAGCCTGATGAGCTGGTGCGTGGCGATGTTCATTTTCACCCTCGGCGAAATGATCATTTACCCGGCCGAGTTCCTGTTCGTCGACACCCTGGCCCCGGAAGAACTGCGCGGCAGTTATTACGGCGCGCAAAACCTGGCCGCGCTCGGTGGCGCCCTGAGTCCTGCGATCAGCGGCTTTCTGCTGATGCACACGCCCGCACCGACGATGTTCTATGCCTTGAGCGCTCTTGCGGCATTGGGCGGACTACTGTGTTTCATGAGCGGCCGTCGAGTGCCTTTACAGCAAAATTAATGCACTGAAAGCTCATTAATATGAATTTGTCAGTAGCTGGATTGAACGGCACACTGTGCGCGTTCCTCCCCCAACAGTTGGAACACCTTCAAGGGCTTTCTGGGCTTCCCAGCCAAGCCCTTTTTTTTGCCTCGATTTTTCTGCCGGAGTTTTTCTCGGAATGCTTGCTCGCTGGTTGCCCGCCGCCATCAACACCCGCCCCACCGAATGGAGCCGCGCCGCCATCGGCATGGCCTTGGGGACACTGATGAGCGTGTGGCTCTGTAGCCAGGTGTTCGGCATTGAGGTGGCCCAGCACCTGATTGGCCCGCTGGGGGCGTCGGCGGTGCTGTTGTTTGCCGTATCTTCGGGCGCGCTCGCGCAACCCTGGTCGATTCTCGGCGGCTACTTGAGCGCTGGGGTGATTGCCTTGCTGGTAGCCCATGTGTTGGGCCGAACCCTCGGCAGCGCTTGCCTGGCCGCGGGCATGGCGTTGATCCTGATGTGCTGGCTGCGGTGCCTGCACCCACCGGCCGGTGCATTGGCCTTGACCCTGGTGCTGGCCGATCCGGCAACCATTGCCATGGACTGGAGAGCCATTGAACCGGTGATGCTCAGCGGGGCGACGATGCTGCTCTGCGCCCTGGCCTACAACAACCTGACCCGCGTTCGTTACCCCAAGAGTGCCAGCGAACCGGTGGCCAGGATCCCTGCCGATCACCCGCCAGTCGACAGTCAGGCCATCACCGCCGAAGACCTGAAACTGGCGCTGGCTGACATGGAGGCGTTCTATGACGTCACGCCCGAAGACCTCGAACAACTGATCCAGGCCAGCCAGCTGCACGCCAAACGCCGCAGCGTGGGCGAGGTGTTCGCTCCACGACTGTAAGCCACTGACTTGGCGGCTCTTTTGCCGTGGCCGGAATCAGGATTCTCGCCGAGGCCGGCCTGCATCGGCGCAACATGCTGATCGTGGCGATTTCCCTCGCCATGGGCCTGGGGGTGGCGGCGGTGCCGGAAGTCTTGCGTGAACTGCCCAAGGCCCTGCACAACATTTTCCAATCGCCCATCACCGTCGGCGCGCTGTGCGCTATCGTTCTTAATATCTTCCTGCCCGAGGAATTCATCGAACTGGAAGAGGACGAATTCGATCCGCAGGCCTCAGTGCTTCAAGTGATGCAGAACCCCGATGTGACCGCCAGGGATGAACCCGCAAAGGCTACGGTGGTCGCACAGTCAACCCGCTAGCCCTTTTTCAGATGAGAGCACGACCATGCGCAGCGTTCACGCGGTCCTGATTTCCCTCCTGCTCTGCCTGAGCGCCTGTTCCTCACTGCCCAATCGAGACCCGTTGAAAGTCAACGTCGTGGGCATCGAGCCCCTGCAAGGCGAGGGCATGGAAGTGCGCTTTACCGTGAAAATCCGCGTGCAGAACCCCAATGACACCACCCTCGTCTACAGCGGCGTTGCGCTGGACCTGGACATCAACGGCCAACCCTTCGCCTCTGGCGTCACCGATGAGAGTGGCTCGATCGGGCGTTTTTCCGACACCGTCGTGAGCGTGCCGGTCAGCGTTTCGGCACTTTCGGTGATCCGCCAGACCTATGGCATCAGCCGGATGAAAACGCTTAACAACATGCCCTACATCCTGCACGGCAAGCTCTCGGGTGGGGTGTTCAACACAATGCGTTTCGTGGACAGTGGCACACTCAAACTGCCGGGATCGACCACTGGCAGCCGTTAGCCTGCGAAGAAATGACCGTTGCGCCGCTGAATTCATTCGGCGTCATTCAGAATCAGGCTACGGTAATGCCCAGGATTGGACCCCGACCACTTGCGAAACGCTTTGTAGAACGAACTGACATCCGCGAACCCCAGCCGCGTGGCGATCTCGCTGAAGCTGATCGCGGGCTCGGCCAGCCAGACAATCGCCAGTTCCTTGCGCACGCCGTCCTTGAGGCCTTGATAGGTTTGCCCTTCTTCGGCCAGTCGGCGGCGCAGGGTTGATGCCGACATGCACAGGCGTTGCGCCAGGACTTCGGTTTCCGGCCAGTGTTCGGCCGGCAGATGGCGTAGATCGTGTTTGATGCGACTGGCCAGGCTCTGCGGATCGCGGTACTTGACCAGAATGTTCGCCGGCGCATGGGCCAGGAATCGCTTGAGTTCTTCAGGGCTGCGCTTGATCGGCAAGTCCAGGCAATCGGCGGAGAAAATCATCCGCGTGCGCGGACGGTCGAAACGCAGGTTCTCGGAAAACATCACCTGGTAGTCATCGCAGAAATCCGGTTTCGAACAGCGCAGTTCGATGGCCAGGATTGGAATCCGCCGCCCTGCCAGCCAGCAGGCAACGCCGTGCACGATCATCCAATAGGTGAAATAGGTGAAGGCCCGGCGCGGTTCCTTGTCGTCCTCCAGCAGGACGATTTCCGCCAGGCTTTGTTGGCGCACCAACTGCGCCGGCAGGTGCTCGAGGATCAACGACAGAAACGCCAGGCCGCTGGACAGTCCCGCCGCCACGTTGGGCTGGAGCATGGCGCTGCGACACAGAAACGCAAAGCTGCCGGATTTCAGTTTGCGAGGGTCCATGCCAAAAAACTCATCGTCCCCGCGCCGTGCCAGCAGCCGCCACAGGCGCGCATAAGCCGTGGCCGGAACGCGGGCGCCGGTGTTGCCCAATAGCAGCGGGTCGATGCCAACCTTGATCAACACCTCGTCCGTGGCAATTCCCGGCGCGCAGCTTTGCAACAGTGCTTCACGCACCAGTTGGATGGAGATGGTGTCTTTTTCCGACATGGATCGCGGCAAGCCCTGTTCTTGTTCGAGTGGGGGGCATATTAGCCGAAACCACCCGCCTGGCGCTGATCCCTGTGGGAGCGAGCCTGTTCGCGATGGCTTTGTGTCAGGCGATGAGTATTTTGTGGGTGTACATATCCGTTGCTGCGGTAATGGCCACTTAGGGTTCCGCCCTGACGGCGGGTCACTTGGAAAAGCCCCAAGTAACCAAGGGCTCTTGCCCCTGACATTCGGTGCCTCGCTGTGGCTCGGCATGCCCTCGCTCCGGTCCTGCTCCGTGGGCCCGCCGCGATCGGCCATCCATGGCCGTACGCGGCTAACCCGGCATCCATGCCGGGTTGCCCACTGCGCAGAACCTGCGCTCAGCCTCACGAGGGGGCGTGAACCGCAAAAGCCAAAGCGAGGCGGCCTACCGGCCGGCCTGGCTTCATGCGTACGCAGTTCCCCGTAGGAGCTGTCGAATGCAACGAGGCTGCGATCTTTTGGCTTTATTACTGACATACAAGATCAAAAGATCGCAGCCTTCGGCAGCTCCTACACAGTGATACATCCGCAAAATCCGGTCTGCTGGCAGGCCTGGTTCTTCAGGCGTGCGCACTTCCCCGTAGGAGCTGTCGAGTGCAACGAGGCTGCGATCTTTTTCAGAGGATGCGATAGAGCAATCGCTCGATGCGCACACGACTCACGCGCTTGAGGAACCTGGCTACGCCCGCCGGGTACTCGGCGAGGGTTTCCAGGTTCTGGAAATGCTCGATACGCGAGGTGTGCCGGAAGATCTCTGTCAGCTCATGGCGACGCGGCTCCAGCAGTTCGCCATGGGGATCATCGATCAACAAGGCGTTTTCCAGATCGAGTCGAAACGCCCGCGGGTTGAGGTTGTTGCCGGTCAGCAAGGTATAGCGCCGGTCGATCCACATGCCCTTGAGGTGATAGGTGTTGTCGCCATCACGCCACAGGTGCAGGTTCAACTGGCCGCTGTCGATGTTGCGCTGATGGCGCTTGGCAAATCGGCGCAAGCTGATTTCGTACAGGTACGGCAGCGTCGAAATGACCCGGAACGGTTCGCTCGGCGGAATGTAGAAGTCGTTGGCCGTCTTGTCGCCGACCACAATGTCGATCTTCACCCCACGGGCCAGCGCACGGTTGATCTCGCGGATGATCGCCAGCGGCAGGTTGAAGTACGGTGTGCAAATGATCAGTTGCTGCTGGGCGCTGGCAATCAGTTCGCAGATCACCCGGTTCAGCGAATTGTTCTTGCCGACGCCAAGCAACGGGCTGACAGACAAACCGCTCCTGTCGGTGGTGCCCCGCGAAGTGTCGTACGCCGCGTGCTTGAGGCGGCTGCGCAGGTCGCCGATGTCATGGCGCAGGCTGCGGGTGGTCGGCAGGTTCGGCAGGTCAAGGCGGTGCACCGCCTTGGAAGCCACCAGGCCGTGCTGCACCAGGTGCTGCATCGAATCGGCCAGATCACGATTGTGCAGCAGGTGATAGCGGTCGTAGCGGTACTTGTCGAACTTGTGCAGATAGACGTTGTTCAGGCTCGCGCCGCTGTAGATCACGCAGTCATCGATCACGAAGCCTTTGAGGTGCAACACGCCGAACAGTTCGCGGGTCTGCACCGGGACACCGTAGATCGGCACTTCGCTGGCATGGGTGCGGGTCATTTCCTGATACCAGGCGCAGTTGCCCGGTTGCTTGCCGGCACCGATCAGGCCGCGCTGTGCTCGCAGCCAGTCGACGACCACCACTACGTCCAGTTCCGGACGCGCCAGCTTGGCCGCGTGCAAGGCATCGAGAATTTCCTGGCCGGCTTCATCCTGTTGCAGGTACAGCGCAACGATGTAGATGCGCCGGGTCGCGCCGGCGATTTTCTCCAGCAGGCAACGACGGAATTCGGCAGCACCAGAGAGGATGCCGACGGCGTCGGCCGTCAGCGGAAAACTGCGCAGTTTGGGCAGCAGGGAACGTTTGAAAAGCAACGGCATAGGGCTCGCAATTGGGTCGAATCCGAAGAGCCCCAGAGCTTACACCATGCAAAGGTTCGGGTCTTGTTACTGTCTGTAAAGACGCCATCGCTGGCAAGCCAGCTCCTACAGATTAACCGCGTTCCCCCTGTAGGAGCTGGCTTGCCAGCGATGGCAATTTCAAGGTCGCGCAAAATAATTATTGACCAAGGAGAACGATCGTTCTACTGTCAGCGACATGAACGAAATCACGAGCAATGACACACGCAACATCATTCTGGATGTCACCGAAAAGCTGATCTACAAAAGTGGCATTGCCGCCACTGGCATGGATCTTCTGGTGAAAACCGCCGGCGTCTCCAGAAAGAGCATTTACCACTACTTCGCCAACAAGGACGATCTGGTTGTGGCCGCCCTGCAACGCCGCGACCAGCGCTGGATGCGCTGGTACAGAGGCGAAGTCGGCCAGGCACAAACCCCGGCCGAGCGGCTGCTCAACCTGTTTACCGTACTCAAATCGTGGTTCGCTTCCGATGGCTTCCGCGGCTGCGCCTTCATCAACACCAGTGGCGAAACCGGCGATCCGCAAGACCCGGTGCGCCTGGTCGCCAAAGAGCATAAACAGAAGCTGCTCGACTACGTGTGCGAGCTGTGTACCGAATACGGCGCCGAGGATCCGCAGCTGCTGGCCAGACAACTGCTGATCCTGATCGATGGTGCCATTGCAGTGGCGCTTGTAATGGGTGATCACAGTGCCGCCGATAATGCGCAATGCATGGCGCGAAAGTTGTTGGACCTGTAGCAACTTGACCAAGCTCGACCCAATGTTTGAACTTTAACTTGATACGGAGACTTGAAATGTCTAATGCCGAAGTTCGTCCGCCATTACCCCCTTTCACCCGTGAATCGGCCATCGAAAAAATTCGCCTGGCTGAAGACGGCTGGAACTCCCGCGACCCCGAGCGCGTGTCCCTGGCCTACACCCTGGACACTCAATGGCGCAATCGTGCCGAGTTCGCCCACAACCGCGAAGAGGCCAAAGCTTTCCTGACCCGCAAATGGGCCAGGGAACTGGATTATCGGCTGATCAAGGAACTCTGGGCCTTTACCGACAACCGCATCGCCGTGCGTTATGCCTATGAATGGCATGACGACTCGGGCAACTGGTTCCGCTCCTACGGCAACGAAAACTGGGAGTTCAACGAGGACGGCCTGATGGCCCGCCGCTTCGCCTGCATCAATGACATGCCGATCAAGGAAAGCGAGCGCAAGTTCCACTGGCCGCTGGGACGTCGTCCTGACGATCACCCGGGGCTGTCAGATCTTGGCCTGTAAACCGTACCAATCCCTGTAGGAGCTGGCTTGCCAGCGAAGGTGTCGTCAGGACTGGCATCAATGATGGCTGACACTCCGCCTTCGCTGGCAAGCCAGCTCCTACATTGGTTTTGTGTTGTGCAGGTGGTTAAGATGCTGCCCTTCCCCGCAGTCCTTCCTGCACCCGCCGAATAAGCCGAACCCATGCCTTTCGAACTCAGCGTTGACCTCTCCACCCTGGCCATCCTGGCCCTTGTCGCTTTTGTTGCCGGTTTCATCGACGCCATCGCCGGTGGCGGTGGCCTGTTGACCACCCCGGCCTTGCTCACTGCCGGCCTGCCGCCGCACCTGGTACTGGGCACCAACAAGCTCAGCTCGACCTTCGGTTCGGCGGTTGCCAGTTTTACCTTTTACCGCCGCAAGCTGTTCCACCCCGCGCAATGGATGCACGCCATCATCGGTACCCTGGTCGGCGCGCTGACCGGTGCCGTGGTCGCGCATTACCTGCCGGCGGAGTGGCTGAACAAAATGCTGCCGGTGATCGTCTTCGCCTGTGGCGTTTATCTTTTGTTTGGCGGCACGCCGAAAGCGCCAACGGACAGCGATGCACCGGTCAAGAAAAAGTGGCAGTCAACCCAGGGCTTCAGCCTCGGCTTCTATGACGGCGTGGCCGGCCCCGGCACGGGTGCGTTCTGGACCGTGAGCAGCCTGCTGCTCTACCCCATCGACCTGGTGAAAGCCAGCGGTGTGGCGCGCAGCATGAACTTCGTCAGCAACGCGGCAGCGCTGTCGATCTTCATCTTTTCCGGTCAGGTGGACTGGATCATTGGCCTGTGCATGGGCTCGTCGTTGATGGTCGGCGCGTTCTTCGGTGCCCGCACCGCCATCAGCGGCGGTGCGAAATTCATTCGTCCGGTGTTCATCACCGTGGTGCTGGGCCTGACCGTGCGCCTAGCCTGGCAGCACTGGTTCAGCGTGGCCTAAACGCCGCGCCACATAGAGATCGATCAGGTAACGGGCAATCGAGCGTGACGCCGGCAACGGCGGCAGCTCGTGCACGTTGAACCACTGGGCGTCCTCGATCTCGTCTTCCTGACAGACGATCTCGCCGCCGGCGTATTCGGCATGAAAGCCGAGCATCATCGAGTGCGGGAACGGCCAGCACTGGCTGCCCATGTACTGGATGTTCCTGACCTCGATGCTCACCTCTTCGCGAACCTCGCGAATCAGGCAATCCTCGGCCGATTCGCCCGGCTCGGCAAACCCGGCCAGGGTGCTGTAGACACCCGGCACAAAGCGCGGCGAACGCCCCAGCAGAATCTCGTCGCCGCGGGTCACCAGCACGATCATGCTCGGTGAAATCCGTGGATAGCTGCGCAGATCGCACGGCTGGCAATACATTGCCCGTTCGCGCGGCACCTGAATCATGGCCTGGCCGCAGTTACCGCAAAAGCGATGTTCACGGGCCCAGGTGCCGATCTGCGCGGCGTAACCAAGCACCTTGTAGAGCGTGTGATCACCCTCCAGCATGAACGCCCGCAGGCCTTTCCAGTTGCAGCCCGGCACTTCGCTTTGACTGCGCAGCTCCAGCAGATAGACCGGCTCGCCATCGAGATGACCGATGCCATGCTCGGCGAGAATCGGCAAATCCTGGCGCTTGAGCCATTCGCGCGCAAACAGCGCGCCATTGTCATCGAACAGAAAGCCTTCGGGGCTGCGCGCGATAGCCCAGCCGCCGGGTTGATCGGTGTCCAGTACTGCGGTGGTCCAGCGAGGAATCATGGTTAATCAATCCAGAAATTCGGGTTTCTGTTTGCTCATATGGGCGGCCATGGCCACGCGCAGATCGGTGGATTGCAGCATGGCGGCGTTCCAGGTAGCGATGTATTCGAGGCCGTCATCGATGCGATGGTCGCGCATGTAGCTGATCATCTCTTTGGTGCCGGTGACGGCGATCGGCGACTTGCCGGCGATTTCGCGGGCAATGCCCATGACGCCGTCGAGCAGGCTGGCGTTGTCGCTGTAGACGCGATTGACCAAGCCCATGCCCTGCGCCTCGTCGGCGCCAAACGTGCGACCAGTGTAAGCCAGTTCGCGCAGCATGCCGTCACCGATGATCCGCGGCAAGCGTTGCAACGTGCCGACGTCGGCGGCCATGCCGATGTCGATTTCCTTGATCGAAAACTGTGCGTCCTCGGCGGCATAACGCATGTCGCACGCGGCAATCAGGTCGATGGCGCCACCCAGGCAGTAACCCTGAATCGCCGCAAGCACCGGTTTGCGGCAGTTATCGACGGCATTGAACGACGCTTGCAGGGTGAGGATCTTGCGCCGCAGCAGGCGTGCGTTGCGTCCGACGTCCTTGCCCAGTTCATTGGCCACGCCCGCCAGCATCATCAGGTCGATACCCGAGGAGAAATGCTTGCCTGCGCCGCTGAGAACCACCACGCGCACCTCATCGGTGTCGTCGATCCACTGGAAGATCTCGACGATTTCGCTCCAGAACGCAGCGTTCATCGAGTTGATCTTATCCGGGCGGTTGATCTGCACATGGGCGATTTTATCGACCAGTTCGACGTTGAACGCGCTGTACCGAGACATGCCAGTGATCCTTTTGCGGGCAAAAATGAGGCCCGAACTATAACAAGGCACCAAGGTGGGCAGTAAGGCAGTGGTTCGGCCAAATGCAGGACTGGCCAGACTGCACCTTAACAGTGCACCACCACCAAAACGTGGCGCACATTTATGTGACTGCCCCGTGACTTTTTGCGGCAAAAACGCAAAAAAACATGCACTTCGTCGGGGCATTTGCACCTCGATCAGGCACGTCCGTACCGCTACAAACCGATTGTCGAACAATTTTGCCATCCGGCCTTCACCGCTCTAAGTTCTGGCCTAGACTCATTTTCTCGAGACGAAACCGGCTGGTCACAAAGTGGAAAAATAGTCGAAACTTTTTCCAATACCGATCGGTCCTCTGAAAAGACGGTGCGTTGCGACTGGTGCAATCCTTGCAGTGGCTCATTCACCCATTCTGCTTCAGCGCATTGGGCAGCGCTTGCTCACTGATGCGTAGCGCGTTTGCGCCCGGCCACGGAAATTGGCCATGGAACACCGTTTGCCAGACCTAAGAATTAGATCAACAACACGGGAGATTCATATGACCAGTACGGCATTGGAAATACAGGGAGAGCGTGCTCATCAGGTCGGTGAGTCGAGCACCGTAACTGCCGCAAACACCCAACCCGTCAGCGTTCCTGGCAGCAGGACGCTGACCCCGGTAGCCAACCGGAATCCGAACCGTAAAAAAGTCTTGTTCGTCACCTCGGAAATCGCCGACCTGGTGAAAACCGGTGGCCTGGGCGACGTTTCCGCGGCGCTGCCGCGGGCCATGGCCCATCTGCACGATGTGCGGGTGTTGATCCCGGGTTACCCGCAGGTGCTGCACAGCGAGAACCCCATCCATATCATCGGTGAGCTTGGCGGTCATGCTGCGTTGCCACCGTGCAAGATCGGGCGCATGGACATGCCCGACGGTTTGGTCATTTACGTACTGATCTGCCCCGAACTCTACGAGCGCGAAGGTTCGCCCTACGGCGCCAACAACGGCCGCGACTGGCCGGACAACCATATCCGTTTCGCCCGCCTGGGCCTGGCAGCGGCCGATATCGCCGCCAACCTCGCGCAAATCCACTGGTGCCCGGACCTGGTGCACGCCCATGACTGGCCGGCCGGTCTGGCCCCTGCTTATATGCACTGGCGTGGACAGCGCACGCCCACCCTGTTCACCATCCACAACCTGGCGTACCAGGGCGTGACCAGCCTGGGTTCGTGCCCCGAATTGGGCATCCCCCATCACGCGCTGCAGCAGGAAGGCATGGAGTTCTACGGCAAGATGTCGTTCCTCAAGGCCGGCATGGCCTATTCGAGCCACATCACCACGGTCAGCGCGACCTATGCCCAGGAAATCACCACCCCGGATTTCGGCTGCGGTCTCGACGGTTTTCTCGCCGCCAAGACCCAGCAAGGCCTGCTCAGCGGGATTCCCAACGGCATCGATGAAAGCTGGGATGCGGCGACCGATCCGCACCTGTTCTGCCCGTTCAGCATTGGCGACTGGGAGGGCAAGGCCGTGAACGCCGCCCATGTCCGCGAGCTGTTCGGCCTGGAACATTCCGAAGGCCCACTGTTTGCAGTGGTCTCGCGGCTGGTTTATCAGAAAGGCCTGGACCTCACCGAGGCGGTCTCCGAATACATCGTCAAAAACGGCGGACAGATCGCGATCATCGGTCGCGGCGAGCCGGAAGAAGAACAGGCCATGCGTGAACTGGCCCTGCGTTTCCCCGGGCAGATCGGCGTGCGCATTGGCTTCAACGAAACCGACGCCCGGCGCATGTTCGCCGGCAGCGACTTCCTGCTGATGCCGTCGCGTTACGAGCCGTGCGGCCTGAGCCAGATGTACGCCCAGCGTTTCGGCTCGTTGCCGGTGGCACGCAATACCGGTGGCCTGGCCGACACCATCGAGAACGGCGTGACCGGTTTCCTGTTCGATGAATCCACGGTGCAGAGCTATCAGGAAGCCCTGAGTCGCGCATTCAAGGTATTCGCCTTTCCCGACCTGCTGCACGCCATGCGCTGCCGGGCCATGGCCGCGCCGTTCAACTGGTGCAAGGCGGTCGAACCCTACGCCGAACTCTATGAACGGCTTGTGGCGAAAGCGTTGGGGAAATCGAACAAACAGTAAGAGGCTTTCAAGATGCCGTTACGGACCCTTGAGACCTGGCCTCACGGCGCAATCATGCTGGACGCAGAGCACACGCAATTTGCGTTGTGGGCGCCAGATGCGTTCTACGTCAGTGTCGAACTGGAAAATGGACAGTCCTTGCCGTTGCTGCCCCAGGCCGACGGCTGGTTCGTGAGCAACACCCGATGCCCGGCAGGCACGCGTTACCGCTACAGCATCGACGGCGAACTGCAAGTGCCCGACCCTGCCTCCCGCGCTCAGGCCGGCGACATTGACCAGCCCAGCGTGGTGGTCGATCCGTTGGCCTATGCGTGGCAACACAGTACCTGGCTGGGACGACCGTGGAACGAAGCGGTGATTTATGAGTTGCACGTCGGTGCGCTCGGCGGCTTCACTGCCGTCGAGCAGCATCTGGGACGCCTGGTCGAACTGGGTGTCAGCGCGATCGAACTGATGCCCATCGCGCAGTTTCCCGGTGAGCGCAATTGGGGCTATGACGGCGTCCTGCCCTACGCGCCCCAGGCTTCATACGGCTCACCCGAGCAGCTCAAGCACTTGATCGACACCGCCCACGGCCACGGTCTGGCGGTGATTCTCGACGTGGTCTACAACCACTTCGGCCCGGACGGCAATTACCTGCATCGTTATGCCAGTGCTTTCTTTCGCGAAGACCGACACACGCCCTGGGGCGCGGCCATCGACTTGCGCCGTCGCGAAGTACGGGACTTCTTCATCGAAAACGCCTTGATGTGGCTGCTGGAATACCGTTTCGACGGATTGCGCCTGGACGCGGTGCACGCCATCGAAGACCCGGATTTTCTTCAGGAACTGGCACAACGGGTGCGCCAGCAGACGGGACCGGCGCGGCATGTCTGGCTGATGGTCGAGAACGAACACAACCAGGCCAGCCTGCTCGAACAGGGTTACGACGCGCAATGGAATGATGACGGCCACAACGCCCTGCACGTATTGCTGACCGGCGAAACCGACGCCTATTACGCCGACTACGCGCAAAACCCCACCGAACAACTGGCGCGCTGCCTGAGCCAGGGTTTCGTGTTCCAGGGCCATCTCAACCGCCATGGTGTGGCGCGCGGTGAGCCCAGCGGGCATTTGCCGCCCAACGCCTTCATCCTGTTTTTGCAGAACCATGACCAGATCGGCAATCGGGCGTTCGGCGAGCGCCTGCATCAACTCGCCCACCCACAAGCGCTGCGCGCCGCCACGGTGTTGCTGCTGCTGTCGCCGATGATTCCATTGCTGTTCATGGGTGACGAGTTTGCCGTCGAACAACCCTTCCTGTTTTTCACCAGCCATCACGGTGAATTGGCAAAACGGGTACGCGATGGCCGGCGCAACGAGTTCGCGGCGTTCAGCGCGTTTGCGGACCCGCGTCAACGCGAACACATTCCGGACCCGAACGATCCGCAGACATTTGCAGCGTCCCGCCCTGTCCTGCCCTCGATCGGCCACAGCGAGATGCACGACCTGTACTGCCGACTGTTGCAGATCCGGCACCGGCTCATCGTCCCGCACTTGCCGGGCACCCAGGCACTGGGCGCCGACGTGCTGGGCGACGGCGCGGTCAGTGCAGCCTGGCGATTGGGCGATGGCAGCCAACTGCGCATTGACCTGAACCTCAGCGACAGGCCCGTAGGCCACACCTCACAGACCGGTGCCGCGTGGTTGTTCGAATACCCGCCAGAGAGCGCCGGCCTTCTGGACCAAGGCACCCTTGCCCCGTATTGCGCGCTCGTCAGCCTCGCCGCCGCAGCCCCTTTGCTACCCCCTATGGAGAGCGTCCATGAGTGATGCGCAACTGGAAATTCTGGCCAGCCGTGCCGGCCTCGCGGTCGACTGGATCGACGCCAACGGTCGCCCGCAAAAAGTCGCGCCTTCAGTGTTGCGCAACGTGCTGAGCGGCCTTGGCCACCCGGCCGGCAGTGCCCAGGAAATCGACGCCAGCCTGCTGGAATTGCAAACGGCGCAACAGACCCATCACTTGCCGCCATTGATCACCGCCGACGTGGGGGTGGGCCTGGACCTGGCGCGTTATTTCGAGCCCCAGACCCCTTGCGAAATCCACCTCGAAGACGGTTCGCGGCTCAACCTGAAACTGGACGCCAGCGCGGTGCTGCCGGGGCTGGTACCGGTCGGCTATCAACAGGTCAGTATCGATGGACAAACTTTCACTCTGGCGGTGGCCCCGTCCCGTTGTTACAGCGTGGCCGACGCCGTGGATAACCCCATTCCTCGTGCCTGGGGCCTGAGCGTGCAGTTGTACGGATTGCGCCGCCCCGGCGATGGCGGGTTTGGTGACACCCAGGCGCTGGAAGACCTCGCCCGGGTGGCCGGCGAGCGTGGCGCCGAGGCGCTGGCGATCAGCCCGTTGCATGCGATGTTTTCCAGTGACACCCAACGCTATAGCCCGTATTCACCGTCCAGCCGTTTGTTTCTCAATAGCCTTTACTGCGCCCCCGGCACCATTCTCGGCGAACGCGCCCTGCGTACCGCCATCGATGCAACCGGCCTGGCCATTGAACTCAAGGCGCTGGAAGAACGCCCGCTGATAGACTGGCCAGCCGCCGCCGAAGCCAAGTATCGGCTGCTGCAGTCGCTGTACGAAGGCTTCGTCCAGGGGGAACACCCGTTGCACGAAGACTTCAGCAGTTTTCGTCACGCGGCGGGCGAAGCGCTGGAAAACCACTGTCGCTTCGAAGCCATCCAGGAGGCGCGCGCCGCCCGCGGTGAACACCTCGACTGGCGGCTGTGGCCCGAACCCTGGCGCAACCCGCGTAGCGCCGAACTGGCGGCATTCGCCGAAGAGAATGCCGGGCGCATCGGCTTCTTCGCCTTCTGCCAGTGGCTGATCACGCGCTGCCTGGAGCGCGCGCAAACCGCCGCCCGCGCCAGCGGCATGAGCATCGGCCTGATTGCCGATCTGGCCGTCGGTGCCGATGGCGGCGGCAGCCAGGCCTGGAGCCGTCAGGACGAACTGCTCGCCGCCCTCACCGTCGGGGCGCCGCCGGACATTCTCAACCGCAGCGGCCAGGGCTGGGGGATTTCCGCGTTCTCCCCCGAAGGCCTGGTACGCAATGGTTTCCGTGCCTTCATCGAAATGCTGCGGGCCAATTTCGCCCATTGCGGTGGCTTGCGCATTGATCACGTCATGGGGCTGCAGCGTTTGTGGGTGATCCCCAACGGCTCGCCGCCGGCCGACGGCGCCTACCTGTATTACCCGGTGGACGACCTGTTGCGTTTGCTGACCCTGGAATCCCATCGTCACCAGGCCATCGTCCTCGGTGAAGACCTCGGCACCGTGCAGGATGGCCTGCGGGAAAAACTCATCGCCCGTTCGATACTCGGCATGCGGGTGTTGCTGTTCGAACAGGACAACACGCACTTCAAGCCGATCCTCGACTGGCCGGACAACGCCCTGGCGACCACCAGCACCCATGACCTGCCCACCCTCAACGGCTGGTGGCATGGCCGCGATATCGACTGGAACGCCAGGCTCGGCATGATCGATGCCAGCACTGAAATCGAATGGCGCCAGCACCGCGAGCGCGAGCGTGAGGGCCTGCGTCGGGCGTTGAGCCAGGACCCGCAGAACTTCCGCGAAGAGTCCCACGAAACCGACCAGGTGCTCGATGCCAGCGTGCGCTTCCTTGGCCATACCCGGTCGCCGTTGGTGTTGCTGCCACTGGAAGATGCCCTTGGCGTGGAACAACAGGCCAACCTGCCGGGCACCATCGATACTCACCCGAACTGGTCGCGGCGCTTGCCCGGATACAGTGAGGCCCTGCTCGATGGAGCGGATGCCGCGCGGCGTCTGGAACTGCTCGCCTGTGCGCGACTTCAGGCGACCGAGCGTGATCGATGACTCAAGTGCCAAGCCGACCACTGCGCGCCACGTTGCGCCTGCAATTTCATAAAGGCTTTACGCTGGAAGATGCGGTGCCACTGGTGCCGTATTTCGCCCGTCTCGGCATCAGCCATATCTACGCTTCCCCGCTGTTACGCGCGCGCGCCGGGTCAATGCACGGCTATGACGTGGTGGACCCGACAAGGGTCAATCCGGAGCTGGGCGGTGAGGCGGCGCTGCGCAGTCTGGTCGATGCCCTGCACGGGCACGACATGGGGTTGATCCTCGATATCGTCTCCAACCACATGGCGGTCGGCGGCAGTGATAACCCCTGGTGGCTGGATTTGCTGGAGTGGGGGCGCCTGAGCCCCTACGGCGAGTTTTTCGACATCCAGTGGCACTCGCCCGACCCGTTGATGGAGGGCCAGTTGCTCCTGCCGTTTCTGGGCAGCGACTATGGCGTCGCGTTGCAGGACGGCACCCTGCCCCTGCGCTTCGATGCCTGGCACGGAAGCTTTCATGTCGAGTACTACGAACACCGCTTTCCCATTTGCCCCTGGGATTACGGCGAGCTGCTCAAGGTCGATGCGCCGCTCGATACGCAACAGGCCGAACAACTCAAATCCCTGGCCGATCGCTTCAGCACCCTGAGCTACCAGACCGATGCCCACCGCCTGGCGCGACCGCTGAAAGCAGAACTACGCGACCTGGTCGGCGATCCGGCCATTGCCCAGGCCATTGACCAGCACCTGAAAAACTACGACTCAGTGACCGGCGAAGGCTTCCAGCGCCTGCACAACCTGCTGGAGCGCCAGAGCTACCGCCTGGCCAGTTGGCGCACCGCCGCCGATGACATCAACTGGCGGCGCTTCTTTGATATCAATGACCTCGGTGGGCTACGCGTCGAGCGTCCCGCCGTGTTCGAAGCCACCCACGCGAAGATCTTCCAACTGGTGGCTGAAGGGCTGATCGACGGGTTGCGCATCGACCATATCGACGGCCTTGCCGACCCGCGGGGCTACTGCCGAAAACTGCGCCGTCGGCTCGACAGCCTGTCCGCGGGACGCCACCTGCCCATCTACGTCGAGAAGATCCTCGGCGAAGGCGAAAGCCTGCCTCGTGACTGGTCGGTGGATGGCACCACTGGCTACGAATTCATGAACCAGTTGTCACTGCTGCAAACCGACCCCAGGGGTGCGCAGGCGCTGGCCGAGCGCTGGAAGCGTCACAGCGGGCGGTCCGCCGACTTCTCCCAGGAAGCACAACTGGCCCGTCAGCAAATCCTCAATGGCTCCCTCGCCGGGGATTGCGAAAGCGTCGCCCAGGCGTTGCTGCAAGTGGCCCGGGACAATCTCATGACCCGTGACCTGACCCTCGGGGCCATTCGCCGGGCCTTGCAGGCATTGATCGTGCATTTCCCGGTGTACCGCACCTACATCAGCCCCCTTGGCCGGTCAGCCCAGGACGAGGTGTTTTTCCAGCAGGCCATGGCCGGTGCCCGGCAAACCCTGGGCGAGGCAGACTGGCCGGTGCTCGACTGCCTGGCCGGCTGGCTCGGCGGTGAACCCTGGCGGCGGCGCCCGGCCGGTCGCCAGCGCAAACGCCTCAAGCACGCCTGCGTACGTTTCCAGCAACTGACTTCGCCGGCAGCGGCGAAAGCGGTCGAGGACACCGCGTTCTATCGCTCGGCAGTCCTGCTCTCGCGCAACGATGTGGGGTTCAACACCCAGCGGTTCAGTGCGCCGGTTGCCGACTTTCATCAAGCCTGCATCGAGCGCCTCGACACCTTCCCGGACAATCTGCTGGCCAGCGCCACCCACGACCACAAGCGCGGGGAAGACTCACGGGCGCGGCTGGCGGTATTGAGCGAGCGCAGCGACTGGTACGCCGACCAGATCGGTCTGTGGCGCACCCTCGCCCGACCACTGCGCAGTGACGATCAAGTGCCGTCGGCGGGCGATGAGTTGATTCTGTACCAGACGATCCTCGGCAGTTGGCCTCTGCAATTGCGTTTCGATAATCCGCTGGCGCTCGAAGACTACGCAAAACGCCTGAAGCAATGGCAACGCAAGGCGCTGCGCGAAGCCAAACTGCAAAGCAGCTGGAGCGCGCCCAATGACACTTGTGAGCAGGCGAGCGAGGACTTCATCCAGCGCCTGTTGCTCAGCCCCGAAGGTGAGCTGTTGCGTACGGCCTTGGCCAAGGCTGCTCGTTCGATTGCCGTGCCCGGTGCACTCAACGGTTTGGCGCAAACCTTGCTGCGCATGACCGTACCCGGCGTGCCGGATCTGTATCAGGGCAACGACTTCTGGGACTTCAGCCTGGTCGATCCGGACAACCGTCGCCCGGTGGATTACGCCAGCCGCCAGCAGGCACTGCAGCAAACGCTGGACCTGCCGGACTTGTTGCTGAACTGGCGTGACGGGCGCATCAAGCAGGCCTTGATTGCGCGCACCCTGGGTTTGCGTGCCGAGCATGCCGAGCTGTTTCGGCGTGGCACTTACCAGGCCCTGGAAGTGGTGGGCAGCGAGGCCCATCGAGTGCTGGGCTTTGTCCGTGAACGGGAGGGAAAACGCGCCATCGTGATTGTGCCGATACGTTGTGCCGAGCTGCTGGAAAACGGTGCCGAGCCACAGGTCAACGCGCCGCTGTGGGGCGATACCCGGGTCAAATTGCCGTTCACCGTCCCTGACGAAAATCTGAAGGGACTTTTTTCCGGCGTCGCAGTCACACAACACAGGGAGCTGCTGGTCAGCGCCGCGCTGGGGGATTTCCCGGTCAATCTCATTATTCAAACTACCCACACTTGAGTTCAGTTCAGGAGCATTGCGATGAGTACCGACGATAAACGCATCCGCGAATTCGCCTATCAGATCTGGGAATCCGAAGGAAAACCCGAAGGCCAGGAAGCCCGCCACTGGGAGATGGCGCGCAAACTGGCAGAAGCCGAAGCCCTGGCACCCAAAAAACCAGCCAAGGCAGCGGCGAGCAAAACCCCGGTCAGCAAAACGGCCAATGGCAAGGCTGGTGAGAGCAAAGTCGCTGCGCCCAAAACCAAAGCCAAGCCTGTAGCGGCCTCGAAAGTAATCCCGCCGGGAGAAAAGACCGCCGAGAAAAAGCCCCGGGCGGCGCGAAAACCGCCAGCGGTTTGAGGCTGTCCTGACAGGGCTTGTGAAGAGTCACCATGAATATTGAGCCTTATGGCCTCATCGCGAGCAGGCTCGCTCCCACATGGGATCGGTGTCGTTCAAATGTTTGCGGCCCGTTCCTGATAAATGTGGGAGCGAGCCTGCTCGCGATGGCGGCGTACCAGTCGCCATAGGTTTTGAGTTTGCAGGAGCACTTATGACCAGCCCAAAGAAATCCGCAGCGCCTCCCCCGCGTGCCGAAGCCACGCGAATCCGCGAAGGCCTGCCCTTCCCGCTGGGCGCCACCTGGGATGGACTGGGCGTCAACTTCGCCCTGTTTTCCGCCCATGCCACCAAAGTTGAACTGTGCCTGTTCGACGACACCGGCGAGGTGGAACTCGAACGCATCGAACTGCCCGAATACACCGACGAGATCTACCACGGCTACTTGCCCGACGCCCATCCGGGGCTGATCTACGGCTACCGCGTCTACGGCCCCTACGACCCGGCCAACGGCCATCGCTTCAACCCCAATAAACTTCTGATCGACCCCTACGCCAAACAACTGGTAGGCAAGCTGAAATGGTCCGAAGCGCTGTTCGGCTACACCATCGGCCACCCCGACGCCGACCTCAGCTTCGATAAACGGGACAGCGCGCCCTTCGTGCCCAAATGCAAGGTCATCGACCCGGCGCACACCTGGGGCCACGACCACCGCGTCAGCGTGCCGTGGGACAAGACAATCATTTATGAAACCCACGTGCGCGGCTTCAGCATGCGTCACCCTGCCGTCCCCGAAAACCTGCGCGGCACCTTTGCCGGGTTGATGGTCGATGACGTGGTGGAGCACATCCGCAAGCTCGGCGTGTCGTCCGTGGAACTGCTGCCGATCCATGCGTTCGTCAACGACCAGCATTTGCTGCACAAGGGCATGACCAATTACTGGGGCTACAACAGCATTGCGTTCTTCGCCCCCGATCCGCGTTACCTGGCCAGTGGCAAGATTGCCGAATTCAAGGAAATGGTCGCGCACCTGCACGAAGCCAATCTGGAGGTGATCCTCGACGTGGTCTACAACCACACCGCCGAGGGCAACGAGCAAGGCCCGACCCTGTCCATGCGCGGCATCGACAACGCGTCCTACTACCGCCTCAAGCCCGATGACAAGCGCTTCTATATCAACGATTCCGGCACCGGCAACACCCTGGACCTGAGCCACCCATGCGTACTGCAAATGGTCACCGACTCCTTGCGCTACTGGGCCTCGGAAATGCACGTGGACGGTTTCCGCTTCGACCTGGCGACCATTCTTGGGCGTTACCACGACGGCTTCGACGAACGCCACAGTTTCCTCGTGGCCTGCCGCCAGGACCCGGTGCTGCGCCAGGTCAAACTGATCGCCGAACCCTGGGACTGCGGCCCCGGCGGTTATCAGGTCGGCAATTTCCCGCCGGGCTGGGTCGAGTGGAACGACAAATTCCGCGACACCGTGCGCGCCTTCTGGAAAGGCGACGATGGGCAACTGGCGGATTTCGCCAGCCGCCTGACCGCTTCGGGCGAAATGTTCAATCAGCGCGGCCGCCGCCCCTATTCATCGGTAAACTTCGTCACCGCCCATGACGGCTTCACCCTCAACGATCTGGTGTCGTACAACGACAAGCACAACGAGGCCAACGACGAAGACAATCAGGACGGCAGCAACAACAACCTGTCGTGGAACCACGGCGTCGAAGGCCCCACCGACGATCCCGACATCAACGCATTGCGCCATCGGCAGATGCGCAATTTCTTCGCCACCCTGCTGCTGGCCCAGGGCACGCCGATGCTGGTGGCCGGCGACGAATTCGCCCGCACCCAGGACGGCAACAACAATGCGTACTGCCAGGACAGCGAGATCGGCTGGGTCAACTGGGACCTCAGCGAAGACGGCAAGGCCCTGCTCAAGTTCGTCAAACGCCTGATCAAGTTGCGCCTGACCTACCCGATCCTGCGGCGCGGGCGTTTCCTGGTGGGTAATTACAACGAGGACATCGGCGTCAAGGACGTGACCTGGCTGGCGCCGGACGGCACGCAAATGACCACCCGGCATTGGCACGATGCGCACAATCGCTGCCTGGGCATGCTGCTCGATGGACGCGCCCAGGAAACCGGCATTCGCCGCAAAGGCGCCGACGCAACGTTGATGCTGGTGGTCAACGCGCATCACGACATCGTCAATTTCCGGCTACCGGAAGTGCCTGACGGCGGTTTCTGGACCTGCATGATCGACACCAACCAGCCGTCGGTCCACGGCCAGGAGCGCTTCGAGTTTGGCCACGAGTACTCGGTTACCGGCCGCTCGTTGCTGCTGTTCGAGTTGCAGCATGAGGAAGAAGAGTAACGAGGAGGTTGAAAAATCACGGCGCCACTGCCGCAGAGCGGAAAAATCATTCTGGATAAGCTCGCGACGCGACGAATAGCGTTACATGAGCAATACTCGATTCGCGGCCATCCAGGGTCGGGATTGTCGCACCACGCTATCCACCAGCCCTCACGGGTCGGCCGGGCTTGACTCGCGCACGACTGAAGGCGCAGCAGAACAAGGACGTAATCCCCATGAAATCAGTTTCCGTCAGCGAAGCCAGCCTGCCATCACACATCTGGAACAGCGCCCCGCAACTGGACAGCATCCCGGTCATCAGCACCCAATCCCTGGTGCCTATCGGCGCACGCGCGGTGCTCATTGCCCCGCACCCCGGCGATGAAGTCGTGACCTGCGGCGGCCTGCTGCAATTGCTCAGCAACCTGGGCCACCCGCTGCAATTGATCTCGATCACCGACGGCAGCGCCAGCCATCCGGGCTCTCGACAGTGGTCGGAAAAGCGCCTCAGTGTATTTCGCCCCCAGGAAAGCGTCGAAGCCATCCGCCGACTCGGGTTGCCGATGCATAGCCTGAAGTGGATTCGCGGCGGGTTTACCGACAATGCCCTGGTGGAACACGAAGAACAGATCGCCCAATTCATCGCGCGCTACCTGCGTCCCGGTGATGTGGTGTTCAGCACCTGGTGCGAGGACGGCAACGTCGACCACGACACCGTCGGCCGGGCAAGCGCCAGGGCCGCGGCCTACGCAGGGGCATCCTACAACGACGTACCGCTCTGGGCCTGGCACTGGCCGGCTCGGGACCGGGAGCTGATTCCCTGGCATCGTGCGCGCAAGGTGCGCCTCGATACCTGGACCGTCGCCCGCAAGAGCCACGCCATCCACGCCTACGCCAGCCAACTCGACGGCGAGCCGGCCATCGGCCTCGCGCCATTGCTGCCGCGGGCGTTGCTCGAGCGTATCCGCTTGCCTTATGAAATCGTGTTGATTTGAAAGCGCAACCCATCAGACTGAACTGCCTGCCGACGTATCAGTCGCATACATAAGCAGCCCTGAATCAGAGGAGTGGATGTGGCCAGTCATTCAAAACGGCAGGTAGCCCAATCAACGCCATTGAACACACCCCCGGCGATTCATCGGCTTCGCGTGCTGACGGTCAACACCCATAAGGGGTTTACCGCACTCAACCGGCGCTTCATCCTCCCAGAGTTGCGTGAAGCGGTGCGCAGTACGTCGGCAGACCTGGTGTTTCTGCAAGAAGTCGTCGGCGAGCACGACCGCCACTCTTCCCGCTACAACGATTGGCCACAAACCTCACAATATGAGTTTCTCGCCGACAGCATGTGGGGCGACTTCGCCTATGGGCGCAACGCCGTCTATCCCGACGGTCATCATGGCAATGCCCTGCTGTCGAAATACCCGATCCGCGAGTACCGAAACCTCGATGTTTCCATTACCGGCCCGGAACGTCGCGGCTTGCTGCACTGCGTACTGGATGTGCCGGGGCATAACGAAGTGCATGCCATCTGCGTGCACCTCAGCCTGCTGGAAAGTCATCGTCAGCTGCAGTTGCAGTTGCTCTGCCAACTCCTCGAATCCCTGCCTGACCAGGCACCGGTAATCATTGCCGGCGACTTCAATGACTGGCTGATGCAGGGCAATGCCGCCCTGGCCCGTCGCGATTATCTGCACGAAGCCTTCGAACGCCACCATGGCCGCCCGGCCAAAACCTACCCCGCGCGGTTTCCCTTGTTGCGCCTGGACCGCGTCTACCTGCGCAATGCCAGCAGCCACGAGCCGCAAATACTCGGGAACAAGCCGTGGACGCACCTTTCAGACCATTTGCCGTTGGCGGTGGAAGTGCATCTTTGAATCAGGTCGAAACCCGACAACGGGGACCCTTTGGGGGCGTGCGGGTTGAAACCGCTCTGATTCGAAGTTTTTTAACGATACTTCGAACAAACAAGTTCCTCGACCGTCGAACTGGGGCTGGGCCTGGTCGCCAGGGTGATACCGACCGTGAGCCTGTACATCAGCGTCGACTACAGCAGCGACGTGGATGACAATGATTTGAACGGATTGATTGGCAGCCTGGGTGTGCGGATGCGCTGGTAAAAACTGGTATTTCTTACAGTATCCGCGACCCTGCCGGTGATGCATTGTGATGGGCACGTCACCCTGATCGAGGCCGTCACGGATGTTTATGGACCATGCGCATCACGGCACACCGGTTCTAGCGGTTTCAGATCCCCGTGGCCTGGGGATCAGGACCATTCAATACCATCGGCGGCTGGCGGCCGATCCGCTTGAAGCGCGGGTCACGCATCAACGCTTCGATGCCGCTGGGCGGTCGGTGGCCAGTCGCGATCCGTATTTGTTTGCCTTGGCGCAGAACGATGCGTCGGTGCCGGCCAACCTTAGCCAGGTGTTCAGTTTGTCCAGCGTACCGTTGTCGAGTGACAGCGTGGACGCGGGTTGGCGGCTGGCGTTGCATGGCGGGGCCGGACAGCGCGTCGAGGCTTGGGACGGGCGCGGCAGCCATTCCCTGACTGAGTTCGATGAACTGCTGCGGCCGGTGGCCGTGCATGAACGTGGTGAAGATGTCGCCGAGCATGTCCTTGAGCGTTTTACTTATGCGGGAGTCGATGCCGGCGCGGCATTGCACAACCTGTGCGGTCAGTTGATTCGCCACGACGACCCAGCGGGGACGCTGCACTTGAATGATCTCGGCATCGGCGGCGCGGTGCTGCAACAAACACGGCATTTCCTGCTGGATACCGATACGGTGAACTGGCCCGACAGCGTGCCCGCCCGCGATGCATTGCTTGAACCCGCTGACGGCGCCAGCACCGCGCTGCACTATGCCGCCAGCGGTGAACTGCTCCGGCAAATCGATGCCCTCGGGAACCGTCAGCGCTTTACCTACACCGTCGCCGCCGAGCTGAACGACACGCGACTGACCTTGGCCGGTGCAGGCCAGACAGAACGGACGCTGGTCAGCGATCTTCGCTACAACGCCTCCGGCCAGATCGAGTCGGAAACCGCCGGCAACGGCGTCATCACCCGCCACCGCTACGATCCGGCGGATGGCCGCCTCATCGGCCTGAGCGCCCACAAAGCCAACGGCACGCCGCTGCAGGACTTGAAATACAGCTACGACGCCGCCGGCAATGTGCTGAGCCTCGAAGATGCCGCCCAACCGATCCGCTACTTCAACAACCAGCGCATCGAACCGCTCAAGACCTACTGTTACGACACCCTCGATCAATTGATCGAAGCCACCGGATGGGAGGCCAAAACCGGCCATGGCGGACCTGCCCTGCCCGACCTGCAACCCTTGCCCCTCGACCCCAACCAAGTTGCACAGTTCACCCAGACCTATCACTACGATGCGGGCGGTAATCTGCTGGACCTGACGCATGTCGGCGCTCAGGCCCATGGCCGCACCTTGACCCGCGCCCAATACAGCAACCGTTGCCTGCCCGAACGCAACGACCGTCCTCCGACCGAAGCCGAACTGGCCGCCGGTTTCGATGCCAATGGCAACCTGCGTGAGTTGCAAGCGGGCCAATCGCTCGCCTGGGACCTGCGCAATCAACTGTCCACGGTGCGCCCGGTCGTCCGCGAAGACGGCCATGACGACTACGAACGTTATATCTACGACGGCGGCGGCCAACGGGTGCGCAAGGTGCGTGCAAGCCAGACCAACGCCCTAACGCTGATCAGTGAAGTGCGTTACCTGCCCGGCGTGGAAATTCGCAGCCACGGCGGCACCGGTGAAATCCTTCATGTGATCACCGCCAGCGCTGGCAGCAATAGCGTGCAGATGCTGCACTGGGTAGCCCAAAAGCCGGATGACATCGCCAACGACCAGGTGCGCTACAGCCTCAACGACCACCTGCAATCCAGCGCACTGGAACTGGACCAAAACGCCGACCTGATCAGCCAGGAATGGTATTACCCGTTTGGCGGCACGGCGTGTTTTGCGGCCCGCTCGGCCACTGAAGCCAAGTACAAGACCGTGCGTTATTCAGACAAGGAACGAGATGCGACGGGGCTTTATTACTATGGGTTCCGGTATTACGCGCCATGGTTGCAGCGGTGGATCAATCCCGATCCGGCGTGGGCGGTTGATGGATTGAACTTTTACAGGATGGTTAGGAATAATCCTGTTGCGCTGCATGACCCGGACGGGTTGTCACCACATGGAGATATGGCACGAGAATTAATGGCATCGAAAAGCTTTGAGAAGTTTTACGCCAAAAATTCTGAGTTCGCGCTCAAAGCGATGTTAGAAACATATATCGAAAATGGACATGACCCGAAAATCGTTTCGAAAGCAATAGAAAGAGTTCGAAGAGAAATGAGTGCACTCGATGAGCGAATTGCCGAGCAAATGAGCAATCTCGCCATCACCGCCCCCCAAAAAAAACTTCGAAAACCCTCGCAAGAATATGCCTACATGAAAGAATTCAAAGCCATCTATTCCACAAATCGTGGTTCAACTGCAATCAATAGCGCCATGAGAACGGGAACCCAGATTTCCATTAACGGTAAAAAAGTGCTACGTGAATTAACAGAGCGAGTTGGAGACCAGGAATTTTCTGGAAAGGAAGGTAAAGAAATAGCAAGGCTCATCGAAATTATCGCTAACGGTTTTAACCTGCACAACACAGAACAAATCAGCCACCAACTTTACTATCAAACCAACGCAACACTAACCACCTACTATCGCGGCCAAGACATATCAGCTACAGGACTAAATGAACTTATCTCAGCAAAGGAAGAGGGAACCGTTTTTCATTCAACGAGTTTTCTTTCGGTATCCAAGGAAAAGAGCGTTGCTGAAGGATTCATGCACGGAACCAAGCCACTCCTAATAACGATAAATGGATTTAGCGCCTCAAATGTAATTTCACGATACTCGGTGCAAAGTGAAAAAGACTTAGTATTTACACCGCATGCAGATTTTGTAGTTACCAGTATCGGAAAACGCGAGAGCAACCAGAACCAATACGTTGTTAACCTTAAAGAAATACGAGGACACACTGGCACTCGCACCGCAATGCCATATTAAAACTTTGAATGTAGCGCTGGAGTGTGGCACTGGGTTGCAGGCTCACTCCAGAGCGTCTACTTCAGGTCTGAATTACCCCTCCGGCCGCAACATCAACACCGCCAACGGCGGCAAATTCAGCACCAACGACAACGCCTGCCCATGGCTCGGCGTCTCCTCGGCCAGCGTCCCGCCACTATTGCCGTAGTTGGAACCGGCATAAATAGACGAATCGCTGTTGAGCACCTCACTCCACTGCCCGGCAAACGGCACCCCGACGCGATAAGCCTCTCTCGGTACCGGCGTAAAGTTGGCCACTACCAGCACAGGCCGGCCGTCCTTGCTCCAGCGCAGCCACGCATAAACGCTGTTGATCGCGTCATCGCCAATCAGCCACTGGAAACCCTGCGGCACATCGTCCTGCTCGTGCAGCGCCGGCTCTTCGCGGTACAAGCGATTGAGGTCAGACACCAGTTTCTGCACGCCCTTGTGCTCGGGGTATTGCAACAGGTACCAGTCCAGCTGCTGGTCATGGTTCCATTCTCGCCACTGGCCGAATTCGCAGCCCATGAACAGCAGTTTCTTGCCCGGATGCGCCCACATGAAGCTCAGGTAGGCCCGCAGGTTGGCGAATTTCTGCCAGCGGTCGCCGGGCATCTTGTCGATCAATGAGTGTTTGCCGTGCACCACTTCATCATGGGAAATCGGCAGGATGAAGCGTTCGGACCAGGCATACACCAGGCCAAAACTCAGCTCGTTATGGTGATGGGCGCGATACACCGGGTCTTGCTGGATGTAATGCAGCGAATCGTGCATCCAGCCCATGTTCCATTTGTAGGCGAAGCCCAGGCCGCCCTGTTGCGTGCCCAGGCTGACGCCCGGCCAGGCGGTGGATTCTTCGGCGATGACCAGCGCACCGGGCGCTTCCAGGGCCACCACGTCATTGAGGTGGCGCAGGAAGTCGATGGCTTCCAGGTTCTCCCGCCCGCCATGGCGGTTCGGCACCCATTCGCCAGCCTTGCGCGAGTAGTCGCGGTACAGCATCGAGGCCACCGCATCGACCCGCAGGCCGTCAACGTGGAAATGCTTGAGCCAGTGCAGCGCCGACGCCAGCATGTAGCCGTGCACTTCGGTGCGCCCCAGGTTGTAGATCAGCGTGTCCCAGTCCTGATGGAAACCTTCCTGCGGGTTGCCGTACTCGTACAACGCGGTGCCATCGAACTGGGCCAGGCCGTGGATATCGGTGGGGAAATGCGCCGGCACCCAATCGAGGATCACCCCGAGCCCGGCCACATGGCAGGCGTTGACGAAGGCGGCGAACTCGTCCGGCGTGCCATACCGCGCACTCGGCGCGAATTGCGACAACAACTGATAGCCCCACGAACCGCCGAACGGGTGCTCCATGATCGGCATCAGTTCGATGTGGGTAAAACCCAGGTCTTTTACATAGGGAATCAGTCGCTCGCTCAGTTCGGGCCAGGTGTACTGGCGGGCCACTTCGCCCAGGTCATCCAGCTCACATTGCCATGAGCCGGCGTGCAATTCGTAGATCGACAAGGGCGCAGTCACCCGGTGGCGGTCGCCCCGGGTCAGCATCCAGTCCTGATCCTGCCAGTCGACGTTCAAGGGTGAAGCGACTTTCGAAGCGGTGTCCGGTGGCAGGCTGGTGGCCAGTGCCACGGGATCAGCCTTCAACGGCAGAATGCCGTGGGCGCCGAGAATCTCGTATTTGTAGGTGTCCCCGGCTTGCAGCCGCGGGATGAACAACTCCCAGACACCGGTGGGATGACGCAGGCGCATCGGATGCCGGCGCCCGTCCCAGACGTTGAAATCACCGACCACCGACACCCGCCGGGCATTCGGCGCCCACACGGCGAAACGCACGCCGTCGACGTCGTCCACGGTCTTGAGTTGCGCGCCCAGGCACGCACTGAGGTCGCGGTGATTGCCTTCGGCGAACAGGTACAAGTCCATTTCGCCCAGCAACGGGCCGAAGCTGTAAGGGTCTTCGGCCGTTTGCTCGCCGCCGGCCCAATGGGTGCGCAGCAGATATGCTTGCACACGCTGGAAATGCCCGACGAACAACCCCGGTGTCGCTGTGGCTTCAAGATTCCCAAGCGCTTCGCCCGAGTCCCTGGCCAGCACTTCTACACTCAGGGCGCCCGGCAGATACGCGCGAATGAACTGCCCGCCCATGCCATCGGCGTGCGGGCCGAGAATCGCAAAAGGGTCGATATGCTCGGCGCGCACCAATGCATCGATATCCCGTGCGCTGGGCAGCAGCGCTTCTTTGTGATGACCCTGTTCCTTGTTCGAGACACTCATGACTACTCTCCACCAAGATCGGAAAAGGGTTTGATCCCACTCAATAATCCATATAAACCGTGCAACGGCACGGGCAACCAGGTGGGGCGATTTTCCGCCTCATAGGCCACTTCATACGCCGCCTTCTCCAGACCGAACAGCGCCAGCGCGGCATCCTCACCTTCTGGATCTTGCCATGCATGGGCAAGACTAGCTGCCGCCAGCCGATAAGCGTCGACAAATGCTTGCCGCGCTTCGCTCGAGTAGCGATCGGTGACCCGCAAGCGCGCGGCAGCAGCTGTCGCGGTGTTATCGAGGCTCTGCACATTGATCGCCATCGCCGCCGCATAGTCGAAGGAACGCAGCACACCGCTGACATCCTTGTACGGACTGTGTTTGCCCCGTCGTTCATGCAATGGCCGCGCCGGTTCACCTTCGAAGTCGATCAGGTAGGCATCGCCCTTGATCACCAGTACCTGCCCCAGATGCAGATCGCCGTGCACACGAATGCGCAGGCCACCCGCAGTCTTTTTGCCTAACGCTTGCACATGGCCGAGGATGACTTTTTTGTTGTCCAGCAAATGGCTGACCAGGGTCTGGTCCGCCGGGTTCAGTTGATTTTTATGCTGCTTGAGCAAGTTCAACGCGTGATCGATTTGCGCCGCGACATCCCTGGCCGAAGCCAGCGCCTCCTTCGGTGTGGTGACCTGTGGCAAGAAGTCCGGATTGGCACTCGGCGCTGCCAGTACCTGATGCATTTCTCCCAGGCGCCGACCGAGCATACCGGCGAAATCTTTCAGTTCGCCGAGCGCGTTGTAGTGTTGTTCCTGCTCGGACACGGCGTCGGCCAGCTCATCGCGCAGCGCCCGCTCGAGGTTGTTCTGCGTCCACTCCCAGGCGTCGCCCTGATTGCTCAGATAGCCTTGGGCGATCATCAGCAGGTTGTCTTCACCCGCCGCATCACGGCGCACCACCGCACCCAGCAATGGCGAAATATTGCTGAACCCGGCGTTGGTCAGATACGCGCTCATTTCCAGTTCCGGATGCACGCCTGAGGCGACCTTGCGGATCAGCTTCAGCACCAGGCTGTTGCCGATCACCACCGAGCTGTTGGACTGCTCGGCCGACAGGTAGCGCACCGGGGACTCGGCATTGAGGCCGAGTTTTTCAAGTTCCGCGGTGGACTCGAAGCGAATGTCGCCATCACTGGATGCCAACACGGTGCCGGCCTGAATGCCCTGTAATACGGCATGCACAAAGGTGTCCAGGCTGAAGGCATCGGTGATCAGGCCGACCTGACGTCCACGCCGTACCCGCGACAACGCCAACTGCTGCGGCAACGGAGTACCGACCTGATCCTCGGAAATAAAGCCGAACGGCAACTGGTAACGACTGACCTGGCCAGCGCTGGTGACTTTGATCTCACTGAACAGCACCGGATGCTGCGGATCGCCGAAACGCACGCCATAGGCCAGATCGACCTGTTCAATGGCGGCGTCCTTGCCGGCGAACCAGCGGCGGTTTTGCAACCAGTTCGGCAAGATGCTTTGCTCCAGCGTGGTGCGTGACGGCGCTTCGAGCAGCTCTTCCATGCGTTTTTTCAGCACCAGCGTGGTGAAGTCCGGCAGGCTATGTGCGGGTTCCACGTGCCAGCTCGGCATCTGGTTTTCCGCGGCGAGTCCGAACCAGTAAAAGCCGTAGGGTGCCAGCGTCAGAAGGAAATTCAGCTGGCCAATGGGCGGGAACGCGTTACCCCCGAGCATTTCCACCGGCACCATGCCAACGTAGGCCGACAAATCCAGCTCGGCGGCCTGGGCACTGCGCGACACATTGGCCACGCACAGAATGACTTCGTGCTTGCCATCCACCCCGGTGTATTCACGGGTGTAGGCCAGAATCCGTCGGTTGCTGGGCGACAGCATCTTCAACGTACCGCGCCCGAAGGCCTTGGATTGCTTGCGCACGGCAAGCATGCGCCGGGTCCAGTTCAACTGCGAATGCGGATCGCCGGCCTGGGTTTCGACGTTGACCGACAGGTAGCCATATTGCGGGTCCATGATCGGCGGCAGCACCAGGCTGGCCGGGTCGGCGCGGGAGAAACCGCCGTTGCGGTCGATGGACCATTGCATTGGCGTACGCACGCCGTCGCGGTCGCCGAGGTAGATGTTGTCGCCCATGCCGATTTCATCGCCGTAGTACAGGGTCGGCGTGCCCGGCATCGACAGTAGCAGGCTGTTGAGCAGCTCGACCCGGCGGCGGTCGCGCTCCACCAAAGGCGCCAGACGGCGGCGAATGCCCAGATTGATCCGTGCGCGGCGGTCGGCAGCGTAGTAATTCCACAGGTAGTCGCGCTCCTTGTCGGTGACCATCTCCAGGGTCAGCTCATCGTGGTTGCGCAGGAAAATCGCCCACTGACAATTGGCGGGAATATCCGGGGTCTGGCGCAGAATGTCGGTAATCGGGAAGCGATCTTCCTGGGCCAGCGCCATGTACATGCGCGGCATCAACGGGAAGTGAAAGGCCATGTGGCATTCGTCGCCGTTCAAGCCTTTTTTATCGGTGTCGCCGAAGTACAGCTGTGTGTCCTCCGGCCATTGATTGGCCTCGGCCAGCAACATGCGGTCGGGGTAGTTGGCGTCGATTTCGGCGCGGATTTTTTTCAGGACGTCGTGGGTTTCCGGCAGGTTCTCGTTGTTGGTGCCATCACGTTCGATAAGGTAGGGAATGGCGTCCAGGCGCAAGCCGTCGATGCCCATGTCGAGCCAGTAACGCATCACCGACAGCACCGCTTTCATCACTTGCGGGTTATCGAAGTTCAGGTCCGGCTGGTGGGAGTAGAAGCGATGCCAGAAGTATTGGCCGGCGACCGGGTCCCAGGTCCAGTTGGACTTTTCGGTGTCGAGGAAAATGATGCGGGTGCCGTCGTATTTCTGATCGTCATCGGACCACACGTAGAAGTCCCGGGCGGCTGAACCTTTTTTGGCCTTGCGTGCGCGCTGGAACCACGGGTGCTGGTCGGAGGTGTGGTTGATGACCAGCTCGGTGATCACCCGCAGGCCGCGTTTGTGCGCCTCGGCAATGAACCGCCTGGCATCGGCCATGGTGCCGTAGTCACTGTGCACGCCACGATACTCGGCGATGTCGTAACCGTCATCGCGCCGTGGCGAGGGATAGAACGGCAACAGCCAGATGGTGTTGACCCCGAGGTCGGCGATGTAGTCGAGCTTGGCGATGAGGCCGGGGAAATCGCCAATCCCGTCGTTGTTGGAGTCGAAATACGATTTGACATGAACTTGATAGATCACCGCGTCCTTGTACCAGAGCGGGTCCTTGATGAACGTGGCTGCCTTGGGTTTCTTCGCCATGTGAAACTCCTGGTGAATTCGACTTGGCCACAGGCTGAGACTTCTGTGGCGAGGGAGCTTGCTCCCGCTGGGTTGCGGAGCAACCCTATGCCATTTGACAGGTGCACCGTGTTCAAAGGGATTACGACTGCTTCGCAGCCGAGCGTGAGCAAGCTCCCTCGCCACAGAAATTGTGGTGTTCTCAAGAGGGGGTAATCCTCCAAATCCCGAACGGCTGGTACGCCGGGTCGATCCGCATGAACTGCTGCTTGCCGTGCCAGGTCCAGCGATGGCCATTCATCAGGTCTTCGCCCTGGGTGCTGGCGTCATCGGGCAGGCCCATATCCCACAACGGCAACTCAAAGCTCGCTTCCTGCACGTTGTGCGGATCGAGGTTGACCGCCACCAGAATGAAATTGCTGCCGTCAATGCTGCGTTTGCCGAAGTACAGGATGTTGTCGTTCCAGGCGTTGTAGACCTTAAGGCCCAGATGCGTGTGCAGCGCCGGGTTCTGCCGGCGGATGCGGTTGAGCTGGGCGATCTCGGCAATGATGTTGCCCGGCGCGTTGAAGTCCCTGGGGCGGATCTCGTACTTCTCGGAGTCAAGGTACTCCTCCTTGCCCGGCACCGGCGCGGACTCGCACAACTCGAAACCCGAATACATGCCCCACAGGCCCGAACCCATGGTCGCCAGCACGGCGCGGATGAGGAACCCGGGACGCCCTGAGTCATGCAGGAACGCCGGGTTGATGTCCGGTGTATTGACGAAAAAGTTCGGCCGGTAGCATTCGCGCCACGGCGATTCGTTGAGCTCAGTGAAGTAGCTCGCCAGTTCGGCCTTGGTGTTGCGCCAGGTGAAATAGGTGTAGCTCTGGGAATAACCGACCTTGCCCAGGCGCGCCATCATTGCCGGGGTGGTGAAGGCTTCGGCGAGGAAGATCACCTCGGGGTACAACGCCCGTACATCGGCGATCAGCCACTGCCAGAACGGCAAAGGCTTGGTGTGCGGGTTATCGACGCGGAAGATCTTCACACCCTCCTCGACCCAGCCCACCACGATGTCGCGCAGTTCCACCCACAGGCTCGGAATCGCCTCGGGGGCATAGAAGTCGACGTTGACGATGTCCTGGTATTTCTTCGGTGGGTTCTCGGCATATTTGATCGTGCCGTCCGGCCGCCAGTTGAACCAGCCGGGGTGTTGCTTGAGCCAAGGGTGGTCCTGGGAACACTGGATGGCAAAGTCGAGGGCGATTTCCAGGCCATGGGCCGCGGCGGCCGCCACCAGTCGCCGGAAGTCTTCGCGGGTACCCAACTGCGAGTGAATCGCCTCGTGGCCGCCCTCCTCGCTACCAATCGCATAGGGGCTGCCCGGATCATCGGGGCCCGCTATCAGGGAGTTGTTCGGGCCTTTGCGGTAGCTGCGCCCGATCGGGTGGATCGGCGGGAAATACAGCACGTCGAAGCCCATGTCCTGAATCATCGCCAGCCGTGAATGCACGTCATTGAAGGTGCCATGGCGCGCCGGACTGTCGGTGATCGAACGCGGGAACAATTCATACCAACTGGCGAACTGCGCCAGTTCGCGCTCCACATCCACCGGGTACTCCGGGCTCAGGCTCAGGAAAGCACGATGATTGGCGCGAGCCATGAGGTCGGCACTACGAGGGTGCAAAAACAGCGCGACCTGCTCGGCTTCGAGCAGTCCTGACAGTTCATGGTGCAAGGCTGCCAGTTGCTCGCTGAGTGGCCCTTCGCTGCGTTCGGCGGCTTGTTGCACTTGAATCCGCCCTTCCTGCAGCTCCAGGCTGACGGGCACCGCCGCCGCATGTTTCTTTTCCAGTTCGTAGCAAAAACTGGCGAACTGATCGATCCAGGCTTCGATACAGAACAGATAACGACCCTGGTTCTCGACATGGAACTGCCCTTGCCAACCGTTGTTGCCCAGATCGTGCATGGGCGCGCTTTGCCAGACGTCTTCGTCCTCGGCCCGCCAGCGTACGCGAACCGCCAGTTTGTCATGCCCGTCGGCAAACACCTTGGCGGTCACCACTATGTCCTGCCCCACCACGGCCTTGACCGCGAACTGCCCGCCTTCAAGGGTCGGCATGATGTTTTCCATGACGATACGCGGCAGCAACAACGCCTGCGACAGCGGCATGTGCGGGTTGTAGCTCAACTCAGTCGGTTTTTCAGCCGTCATCGAGCCTCTCTCCTGACGCCCCATGGACGCGCGTGTGTCTGGTCGCCATCCCGCTGGACTGTCCGCCCCGGGATGCACTTACTTAGGTTCCGAGCGACAGTCGCCGGGAAAGTTTCATCTGTAATTTGCGCAATCAAGTCTTTGGCGCAGCGGTCAATCCACTGGTCCACCTACTTAAGCACGACTCACGCCATGTGCCAGTGGAGGTTTGAACAATGAACAATGAACAATCCATTCCTGGCACGATCCCATGGCCAAAGGAAGAACCGCCAACGACGATGCCGCCGGTGATTGTGAATCCGCAATGAAGACGGTTGATCGCTCCTGCGTCGAAAGCAGGGAAGATCATAAAGAATGTATGACTCTTCCCAAGAACGCGTAGTACCGATCCTAAAGCGGAAATTCTGCCCCCCCGACACTTTACGAAACGCATATCCCACGCCTTATATAGCCATCACTCCGTCAGCCTTGAGCGTGGCCAGCCATGAAAACGTTTTTTCCCAGCGTCAGCGAATTCACAGACAACGCTAGCGCACAGCACCACGCGCTCAACCGTGAACGACCAATCGACGGCTGGCCTCCCTTTGAAAATATTCAACTACGAATTTCTTTGCTTCGAAGCCGAACGCAACCCCTCAGAACCATCAACCAGAAGCTCAATCATCAGGGATCTGGAGAATCATCTACTGCACGGTGATATTGACTACAGCCAGCACGAACTCTCGGAAACGCCGCGCAACGTGCAGGAATCAGGCTGTGAAAAAACCTCCGCTGACAGACAGGCGCGGTGGTTGGACGCCGGCACTTGAAAGCCACCGACAGTGATTCGGTGATTTGACCGGGATTGATCAGCGCCTGCCGCCGCTGTTTTAGATGGCCTCCTGCGCTCAACTGTGACGGGTGCTTCAAGTTGTCGCAGGCAGTGCGCCCAGCACCATCTGATCCGCTTTTTAATGCAATACCTGAGTCTGTTATGCAAACAGATCGCCGCTCATAGTGCTCATGCCTGATGGAGGCTGATGAGCGAAAGACCATGAGCGAGAGAATCCCCGTCCGAACCGTAGAAACCTTCGAGCCTTCGCGTCCAAAGATGAAGGCCAAATCCAGCGACAACCACATCCACACCCGCAGCTTCACCGGGTTGTTCCGCAACCTGCGCATCAGCGGTGCGGGTGTTCTGTTTTTGCTGTTTTTCGGCACCGTGTGGTTGAACTGGGGTGGCCGCCAGGCGGTGCTCTGGGATCTTTCCGAAAGCAAATTCCATATCTTCGGCGCGACTTTCTGGCCACAGGACTTCATCTTGCTGTCGGCGCTGTTGATCATTGCCGCCTTCGGCCTGTTTGCGATCACCGTATTCGCGGGACGGGTCTGGTGCGGCTACACCTGCCCGCAAAGTTCGTGGACCTGGATCTTCATGTGGTGCGAGAAGATCACCGAAGGCGAGCGCAACCAGCGGATCAAGTTGCAAGCCGCGCCGTGGGGTCTGAACAAGCTGATGCGGCGCGCGGCCAAGCACACCTTGTGGCTGGTCATCAGCCTGCTGACCGGCCTGACCTTCGTCGGCTACTTCACGCCGATCCGGCCGTTAGCCGAAGAGCTGCTGAGCTTGCAAATGAGCGGCGTCAGCCTGTTCTGGGTGCTGTTTTTTACCGGCGCCACCTACATCAATGCCGGTTGGCTGCGTGAAGCGGTGTGCATGCACATGTGCCCCTACGCACGGTTCCAGAGCGTGATGTTCGACAAGGACACCCTGACCATTTCCTACGACGTGGCCCGAGGCGAAAACCGTGGCCCGCGCAAACGCGAGGTCAAACCCGCCGAGGTCGGTTTGGGCGATTGCATCGATTGCCAGCTCTGCGTACAGGTCTGCCCGACCGGCATCGACATTCGCGATGGCTTGCAGATGGAATGCATCGGTTGCGCCGCGTGCATCGACGCCTGTGATTCGATCATGGACAAGATGGGCTACGCCCCAGGATTGATCAGCTATACCTCCGAGCATCAGTTGCAGGGTGGCAAGACCCACCTGCTGCGTCCGCGCCTGATCGGCTACACCGCCGTGCTGCTGGTGATGATCGCCGCCCTGGTGGTGGCGCTGGTGGAACGGCCGATGGTGTCCCTCGACGTCAGCAAGGACCGCGGCCTGTTCCGCGAGAACAGCCAGGGGCAGATCGAAAACATCTACAGTCTGAAGGTGATCAACAAGACCCAGCAGCGTCAGGACTATCAATTGAGCCTGGTCGATGCCGATGGTTTCGAGTTGCGGGGCAAGACCGGGTTGAGCCTGGCACCGGGGGAGATTGTCGATGTGCCGGTGTCGGTGGCGATGCTTACGGAGCGCCCGGCCAGCAGCTCACAGAGCATCGGCTTCAAGGTGGTCGACCACGATGAGCCCGACGTCTACAGCGTGGCGAAGAGCCGGTTTGTTGCGCCGATGAATCGCTGAACCTTTAAGATGCAGAGCTTTAAAGATCGCAGCCTTCGGCAGCTCCTACGCACGCAAGCCGATCCATTGTAGGAGCTGCCGAAGGCTGCGATCTTGGCGGTACGACCGTCCCCTTTCTCCAAATGACACCCAACCGGGCTTTTGATGAAACGCTACGAAAAATTCGCCGACGACATCGCAGAACTGATCCGCTCCGGCGTCCTCGGCCCGGGCCAGCGTGTACCCTCGGTGCGCTATGCCAGCCAGACCTACGGCGTCAGCCCGTCGACGGTGTTCCAGGCCTATTACCTGCTGGAACGTCGCGGGCTGATCCGCGCTCGCCCGCGCTCCGGCTACTTCGTCAACGCTCATGCAACCCGGCCGTTTTCCGAACCGGTGATCAGCAATCAGGTCAACGAATCCACGGAAGTCGACGTCAGCGAACTGGTGTTCTCGGTGCTCGACTCGATCAAGGACCCGAACACTGTGCCCTTCGGCTCGGCGTTCCCCAGCCCGACGCTGTTTCCCCTGCAGCGCTTGTCCCGCTCCCTGGCCAGCGCCAGCCGCGCAATGGACCCGCGCATGGTGGTCACCGACATGTCGCCGGGCAACCCGCAACTGCGTAGGCAAATCGCCCTGCGCTACATGGTCGGCGGGCTGATGCTGCCCATGGAAGAACTGCTGATCACCAACGGCGCGCTGGAAGCCCTCAATTTGTGCCTGCAAGCGGTGACCCAACCCGGCGACCTGGTGGCCATCGAAGCCCCGGCGTTCTATGCCTGCCTGCAAGTGCTCGAACGCCTGAAGCTCAAGGCCGTGGAAATCCCCGTGCACCCGCGCGACGGCATCGACCTCGGTGTGCTCGAGCAAACCCTGGAGCGCCATCCGATCAAGGCCTGCTGGTGCATGACCAGCTTCCAGAACCCCATGGGCGCGACTGTGCCCGAGGCCAAGAAACAGCAGCTTGTGGAACTGCTGCGCCGCCACCAGGTGCCGCTGATCGAAGACGACGTCTACGCCGAGCTGTATTACGGCCAGCAAGCACCGAAACCGGCCAAGGCCTTTGATACCGAAGGCCTGGTGATGCACTGCGGCTCGTTCGCCAAGAGCCTGGCCCCCGGCTATCGCATCGGTTGGGTCGCCGCCGGGCGTTATGCGCAGAAAATCGAACGACTGAAACTCATGACCTCACTCTGTGCCTCGATGCCGGCCCAGGCCGCCATCGCCGATTACCTGCAACACGGCGGCTACGACCGGCACCTGCGTAAATTGCGCCATGCACTGGAAGACCAGCAAAGCGCCATGCTCGCCGCCATCGCCCGCTATTTCCCCGCGCAAACGCGGGTCAGCCAACCGGCGGGCGGGTACTTCTTGTGGCTGGAATTGCCGGAACAGATGGATTCGCTGAAGTTGTTCCAGATGGCGTTGGCGCAAGGCATCAGCATTGCACCGGGACCGATTTTCTCGCCGGCGCAGCGGTTCAGGAGTTGTATTCGGTTGAATTACGGGAGCCCGTGGGATGAGGCTGCGGAGAAGGCGATGGAGACGTTGGGGCGGATTGTGCGGTCGTTTTGATGGTTGGATGTTGCCTGCACTATCGCCTTCGCGAGCAGGCTCGCTCCCACAAGGGTTTATCCGTGTACACAATATCTGTGAACACTGGATATCCACTGTGGGAGCGAACCTGCTCGCGATGAGGCTATATCCAACAACACAAAACTGAAGCGTTAACGCCCACCACCAAGATCAACAAAAGTCCCCGTCGCATAGGAGGCCTTGTCCGACAGCAACCAGACAATCGCCTCCGCCACCTCATCCGGACGCCCGCCCCGGGCCATCGGAATCGCCGATTCCAGTTTGCTGACCCGGTCCGGATCGCCGCTCAAGGCATGGAAATCGGTGTAGATGTAGCCCGGGCGGACGGCATTGACCCGAATCCCCTCGCCCGCCACTTCCTTGGACAGGCCGATGGTGAAGGTGTCCAGCGCACCTTTTGAGGCTGCGTAGTCAACGTACTCGTTGGGCGAGCCCAAACGCGAGGCCACTGAAGACACGTTGACGATGCTGCCGCCCTGCCCGCCGTGCCTGGGCGACATGCGCAGGATCGCGTGTTTGGCGCAGAGGATCGGCGCCAGGACGTTGGTTTTCATGATTTTGAGAATGCGGAACTCGGACATCTCGTCGACCCGGGACTTCTGCCCGACGGTGCCGGCGTTGTTCACCAGCGCGGTGACCCGGCCCAGTTCACTGTCCACCCGATGGAACAGCGCGATGACTTCGTCTTCGATGCTGACGTCGGCCCGTACTGCAATGGCTTGCGCACCGAGGGCGCGGACTTGCTCGAGCACGCCGAGTGCAGCCTGTTCGTCGGCCTGGTAGTTGATGCAGATCCGATAGCCCTGCGCGGCGGCCAACAGAGCGGTGGCGGCACCAATGCCGCGGCTACCGCCGGTGATGACGATGACTTTGTCCATGCGAGCTTTCCCCCCAATCAAAGCTTAAGCGGTCGGGGGCAAGAATAACCGCCATTGACGGTTTTTGCATGAATTCGACAGTGCATTGTGGCGAGGGAGCTTGCTCCCGTTCGGCTGCGAAGCAGTCGCGATTTGAGGTTACTGAGAGGGCTGAAAAGCGGGGGCCGCTTCGCGCCCCAGCGGGACGGTGCGGCGTTCCGACAAGCTCCCTCGCCACGGGTCAATTGGCAACCGCCTCCCCGCGATGGATTTCCACCATGAAGCCTGCGGCCGGCAACGGATGCCCGAGCAAATAGCCTTGCAACGAATCGCAACCGAGTTGAGTCAGGAAGTCCTGCTGCACGCCCGTCTCCACACCTTCGGCGACGATGCGCAACCCCAGCGCCTGGCCGAGGGCGACGATGGCCGAAACGATGGCGGCGTCATCGCTGTCGTGCTCCAGGTCGCGGACAAAACCGCGGTCGATCTTCAGTTCGTTGGCCGGCAGGCGCTTGAGGTACATCAAGCTCGAATAGCCAGTACCAAAATCGTCGATGGACAGGTCGACGCCCATTTCCGACAGCTCCTGAAGCACCGTCATGCTCGCATCGGCATCGCTCATGGCGGTGGTTTCAGTGATTTCCAGGGTCAGGCTGTTGGCCGGCAGATGGTGTGTCGCCAGCGCCTTGGCGACGCTCTGGACCAGCCCGGCATGACAGAACTGGATGGCCGAAAGGTTCACCGCAATGCGCCAATCGGTGTAGCCCGACACGTACCACTCGCGCATCTGGCGGCAGGCTTCGTTGAGCACCCACTCGCCAATCGGGATGATCAGGCCGGTTTTTTCCGCCATTTCGATGAATTTGTCCGGCAACAGCAGCCCTTGCGTCGGGTGCTCCCAGCGCAACAAAGCCTCGGCGCCCACCGGACGGCCATTGGCAGCGTCGAACTTGGGCTGGTAATACAGGCTGAATTCCTGCTGTTCCACGGCATTGCGCAAGTCCTGCAGCAATTGCAGCTGTTTGCGGGCGTTGCTGTTCATCGAGGCATCGAAAAAACTGTAGCCGTTTTTACCCGCGCCCTTGGCGTGATACATCGCCGCGTCGGCGTTCATCAGCAACTCGTGGGCGGACTGCCCGTTACCCGGGTAGAGCGCAATGCCGACGCTGGCGGAAATGTGCAAATCATGCTCGGCAACCCGGAACGCCTGCGCGATCAGCCCGACCTGACGGGCCGCGAGGTTCAAGGCGTCGATCTGCTCGCTCAATTGCACCAGCAACACGAACTCATCGCCGCCGATCCGCGCCAGGGTGTCCTGGCTGCGCAAGTCTTCGCGCAGGCGCAAGGCTACTTCGCGCAACAGCAAATCACCCATATGGTGACCAAAGGCATCGTTGACCGGTTTGAAGCCGTCCAGATCGATGAACATCAGGGCAAAGCAGCCACCTTGTTCCCGGACCCGCGACATGGCCTGATCGATGCGATCGGCAAGCAACATCCGGTTCGGCAACCCGGTCAGGGTGTCATGCAGAGCCAGTTGGGTCAGTTCACGGTTGGCCTCGGTCAGCGACTCGGCCAGGCTCGCGGTGCGGGCCTCCAGGCGCGCATCGAGGATCGAGGTCAGCAAAGCGATGCTCAGCACCGCCAGCGTGGTGACCAGCACCAGATTGTCCAGGCCCTTGCCGCTCAGGCCATTGACCGCCGCCCCGCAAAAACTGCCATCGGCAAAGCGTGCGGCCGCCATGCCGGTGTAGTGCATGCCGACGATGGCGATACCCATGATCACGGCGGCACCACCACGGATCAGACGGACATAAGGCGTGTGCTGGCGCAGGCGGAAAGCAATCCACAATGCCGCGCCCGATGCGCCGACCGCGATCACAAGCGAAGCGCCGAACAGCGTCGGATCGTAGTCGATCCCCGGTTGCATGCGCATGGCGGCCATGCCGGTGTAGTGCATCGCGCTGATACCGGCGCCCATGACCAACGCGCCAAAGGCCAGCTGCCAGGCGGGCAATTGCGGTTGGCTGACCAGCCACAGCGCAAAACCGCTGGAGAGCACGCCAATCAGCAGCGACAACAGGGTGATCGTGCCGTCGTAGCCCAGATCGATCGGCAACTTGAACGCGAGCATGCCGATAAAGTGCATCGACCAGATGCCAATGCCCATGGCAATGGCCCCGCCCGCGGTCCACAAATGCACGGCGCGGCCTTTGGCGGTGGCAATGCGTCCGGTCAGGTCGAGTGCGGTGTATGAGGCGAGAATCGCTACACAGAGTGAAATGATGACCAGGGTGGGGGAATAGCTACCGATGAACATGGGGACTTCTCGCGCATGCCCCCCTTATTGGTATTGTTTCTCGCGGGGGGGCAAATGCGGCGATTGTACTGATTCCAAATGAGAACGCACTCACAAAATGAGCAAAGGGCCATCAGTCCGATGAAACGCTTGTTTTAAGGTTTTACATTAACTCTGGCATACCCGGACTCGAGGCTTGGATCACCGTGCCAGACACGTGCGTCAATGGCGAATGCACTATTGTGGCGAGGGAGCTTGCTCCCGCTGGGCTGCGGAGCGGCCCCGAAACCTGACCCCAAAATCATTCAGAAGGATCACGATCGCAAGTTTTGCGAGCGCTTCGCGCTCGAGCGGGAGCAAGCTCCCTCGCCACAAACAAGTCACTCTGGGCACAAATGCATTACTGGCTATCGCTCACCTGGAGCTGCCCGTCCCAGCCACCTCCCAACGCGGCAATCAACTGCACGCTGGCAATCAGGCGGCTTTGCAGCAGATCCAGGTTGCTGCGCTCATTGCTCAGCGCCGCCGCCTGGGTCACCACCACATCGATGTACGCAATCAAACCGGCCTTGTACTGGTTCTGGGTCAGGCGTAGCGATTCACGGGCGGCGTCCAGTGCCTGTTGGCGCACGACGGCTTCGTCTTCAAGCACCTTGAGCTGCACCAGGAAGTTTTCCACCTCGCGGAATCCGTCCAGCACGGTCTGGCGGTATTTGGCCACCGTTTCGTCATAGGCCGCTTCACTGCGGTCGATTTCCGCCGAGCGCTGGCCGCCATCGAACAGGGTCATGGCCAATTGCGGTCCGACCGACCAGAAGCGGTTCGGCAGGCTGATCCAGTTGGAATAGGTGCTGCTGCTGTAACCGCCGTTCATGTTCAGTGTCAGATCGGGGTAATAGGCGGCCTTGGCCACACCGATGTTGGCGTTGGCGGCCATCACCGAACGCTCGGCGGCAGCAATGTCCGGGCGCCGCTCCAACAACTGTGAAGGCAAGGCCGGCGGCACTTGCGGCAACGGCGGAATGTCCTGGCTTTCCGCCAGGCTGAACTGCGCCGGCGGCAGGCCGATCAGCACGGCAATGGCGTTCTCGAACTGCGCGCGTTGCCAGATCAGGTCAATCATATCGGCTTCGGTGCCTTTAAGCTGCGTCTGGGCCTGGGCCACGGCGTCCTTGCCCGATACGCCGGCGCGGTATTGGTTCTCGGTCATCTTCAACGACCGCTGATAAGCATCGACCGTGTCCTGGAGCAAGCGCTTCTGGCCATCGATCACGCGCAACTGCAGGTAGTTCTGCACCAGTTCCGACTGCTGGCTCAAGCGCATCGCGGCCAGATCGGCAAAGCTGGCCTGGGCATTCGCGGTGTCGGCTTCGAGGCCCCGGCGCAGCTTGCCCCATACGTCCGCTTCCCAACTGACGCCCACCTGGGCGGAATACGTGTCGCGAATACCGCTGGACGAACTGGTCAGGCTGGAATTGCTGCTGCCAGTGCCCTGACTTGAGCGGTTCTTGCTGACATTCAGGTCGCCCGTCGGGAAAAACGCCCCGCGTGCGCTACGCACCAACGCCTGGGCCTGCCGGTACTGCGCTTCGGCTTGGGCAACGGTCTGGTTCGAGCTGTTGAGCTTTTCGACCAGATCGTTGAGCTGCCGGTCACCATACAACTCCCACCAGGCGCCGCGCGCCAGGGCATCGCTCGGATTGGCCTGACGCCAGCCCTCTGCGGCCTTGTACTGCGCAGGTTCCGCGGTTTGCGGGCGCTGGTAATCCGGGCCGACGGCGCAGGCACTGAGCATTGCCACGCACAGTGACAGGCTCAACAGACGCGAGCCTCGAGCCATGAGCAGCGGTGCAGCCAGGTTGAAAAGCGAACGTTCAGTCATAGCGGAGTTTCCAGAGCAGCATCGGTACGCACCCCGCGCCATTTATTGAAGCGATGGCGCAGTTTGTCGAGATAGAGGTAAACCACCGGGGTGGTGTAGAGCGTCAGCACCTGGCTGAAGATCAGCCCGCCGATGATGGTCAGGCCCAGTGGCTGGCGCATTTCCGCCCCTTCGGCACGGCTCAGCAGCAACGGCAAGGCACCGAGGATCGCCGCCAGGGTGGTCATCAAAATAGGTCGCAAACGTTGCAGACAGGCGCTGCGAATCGATTCCAGCGGTGCCATGCCCTGGTGTCGCTCCAGCTGCAACGCCAGGTCGATCATCAGAATCGCGTTTTTCTTGACCACGCCGATCAGCAAAAACAGCCCCAGCAGCGAAATCAGGCTGAACTCGCCGCCCAGCGCATAGATCGACAGCAACGCGCCGACCCCGGCCGACGGCAGCGTGGACAGGATGGTCAGCGGATGAATGTAGCTTTCGTACAACACGCCGAGCACCAGATACACCGCCACCAGCGCGCCGAGAATCATGAACGGCTGGCTTTTTTGCGCGGCGGCAAAGGCGTCGGCGGTGCCGGCCATTTTCACGATCACGTCTTCCGGCAGTCCGACCTTGGCAATCGCCCGCTCGATGGCGGCACTGCCCTGCTCCACCGTCACGCCTTCGGCCATGTCGAAGGCAATGCTTTCCGACGCGAACTGGCCTTCGTGGCTGACCCGGTCGTTTTCCAGGCTGTTTTCGTAATGGGCGATGGTCGACAGCGGGATCCGCGCGCCATCGGCGGTGATCACCTGAACCTGCTTGAGGGTGATCGGGTCCTGGGCGTACTTCGGATTGACCTCCATCACCACCTGATACTGGTTGAGGCTGTCGTAGATGGTCGAAATCTGTCGCTGACTGTAGGCGTTGTTCAGCACCGCCGTGACCATGTCCATGTCGACCCCCAGGCGCTTGGCCTGGTCGCGGTCGACGATCAGCGTCACTTGCCGGGCGCCCCGGCCTTCCCGCGCATCGATCGCCGTCAGCTCCGGCAAGGCCCTGAGCGCGGTGACGACTTTCGGATACCACTCGCGCAACGACCCCAGGTCACCGCTTTGCAGGATGTAGGAATACTGCGACGAGGTCTGCTCGCGGCCGCCGCCGAATTGCAGGTCCTGGTCCGCCATGAGCATCAGTTGAGCACCAGGGACCTTGGGCATTTCCTTGCGCAGACGCTCGATGACCTTTTGCGCGGAAATGTTGCGTTCCTTGATCGGCTTCAGGCGCACCAGCATGAAGGCGTTGTTGGTGCCGTTGTTACCGCCAATGAACCCGGCGACGCTTTCTACCGCCTCATCCTTCAACACCGTCCGGCGGAAAATCTCCATCTTCGGCTGCATCACACTGAACGACAGGCCGTCGTCGCCGCGCACGAAACCGATCAACTGGCCGGTATCCTGTTGCGGCATAAATGTTTTAGGAACAACAACATACAACGCGATGTTCACGCCAATTGTCACAAATAGACTGAGCAAGGTCAGGCGCTTGTGGCGCAGCACCCAATCGAGGCTGGTGGCGTATTTGCCGACCATCCAGTCGTTGGCCCGCCGGCTCCAGCGTTGCAGGCGGTTCTCCTGCCCCGGCGTGTGCGGCTTGAGCCAGCGGGCACAGAGCATCGGGGTCAGGGTCAACGACACCACCAGCGAAACCACGATGGCCGCCGCCAGGGTGATGGAAAATTCGCGGAACAGGCTTTCAATGATCCCGCCCATGAACAGGATCGACAGGAACACTGCCACCAGCGACACGTTCATCGACAACAAGGTAAAGCCGACTTCCTGGGCACCCAGGTACGCGGCCCGCATCGGCCGTACGCCTTCGTCGATGTGCCGGGAAATGTTCTCCAGCACCACAATGGCATCGTCTACCACCAGCCCGGTGGCCAGGATCAGCGCCATCAGCGACAGGTTGTTCAGCGAAAAACCGTAGAGGTACATCACGGCAAAGGTGCCGACCAGCGACACCGGCACCGCCAGGGTCGGAATCAGCGAAGCGCGGAAGTTACCGAGGAACAGGAACACCACCAGAATCACCAGTGCCACGGCGATCAGCAGGGTCATTTCCGCTTCGTGCAGCGTGGCCTTGATCACCGGCGAACGGTCCATGGCCAGGTTCAGCTTGACGCTGGCCGGCAACACCGCCTGCAGGGCCGGCAACTGCGCCTTGATCTCGTTGACCGTCTCGATGATGTTGGCGCCGGCCTGCCGGTTGATCACCAGCAGTACCGCCGCGTCATCGTTGAAGAAACCGCTGTTGTAGCGGTCCTCGACGCTGTCGCTGACCTTCGCCACGTCCTTCAGGCGCAGGGCCGCACCGCCGTTGTAGTGGATGATCAGCGACTCGTAGTCCTTGGCTTTTTCCAGCTGGTCGTTGGCCTGGACCTGCCACAGCCGCTGATCGTCTTCCACTGAGCCCTTGGGCCGGCGCACGTTGGCATTGGCGATGGTGTTGCGCACATCGTCCAGGGCCACGCCGTACTGGTTGAGCGACTGCGGTTCGAGTTCGATACGCACCGCTGGCAGGGAACTGCCGCCGATCTGCACCTCGCCGACGCCCTGCACCTGGGACAGGCTCTGGGACAGGATCGTCGAGGCCAGGTCATAGAGCTGGCCTTTTTCCAGCACATCCGACGTCAGTGACAGCACCATGATCGGCGCCTGGGACGGATTGACCTTCTTGTAGGTCGGCATGCTGCGCATCCCGCTCGGCAGCAGGTTGCGCGAGGCATTGATGGCCGCCTGCACTTCCCGCGCCGCGCCGTTGATGTCGCGGTCGAGGTCAAATTGCAGAATCACCCGGGTCGATCCCTGGCTGGACCGGCTGCTCATGGTGTTGACCCCGGCAATGGCGCCGAAAGAGCGCTCCAGCGGTGTGGCCACCGTCGATGCCATCACCTCGGGGCTGGCCCCGGGCAGGCTGGCCTGGACCACGATCACCGGAAAGTCCATTTGCGGCAGCGGCGACACGGGCAGCAAACCGAAGCTCACGCCGCCCAGCAGCATGATCGCGAATGAAAGTAGCATGGTCGCCACGGGGCGTTTGATGAAAGGACCTGAAAGATTCATCGATGAAGGCCCCCTGTGGGAGCGCAATGCTGTTCGGTTAAGGAAGTTGTAGGAGCGAGCTTGCTCGCGATGGTCGTTAACGATAACGCGTATTTACTGGCTAAACGCGGCGCTCTTGAGTCCATCGCGAGCAAGCTCGCTCCTACAGAGGACCACATTCGCTTAACTGAACAGCATTGCCCGCTCCCACAGGTTATGCATGCCGTCATACCGCCGTCTCCTGAGCGCCGGTCTTGCCAAATCGCCGACCGAGACGGTCGAAGTACAGGTAGATCACCGGCGTAGTGAACAGGGTCAGAACCTGGCTCAGCAGCAATCCGCCAACCATCACCAGACCCAGCGGCTGGCGCAACTCTGCGCCGGAACCGGTGGCCAGCATCAACGGCACGGCACCGAACAGCGCGGCCAGGGTGGTCATCAGGATCGGCCGGAAACGCAGCAACGCCGCCTGATAGATCGCCGTTTGCGGGTCCATGCCCTGGTTGCGCTCGGCGTCGAGGGCGAAGTCGATCATCATGATCGCGTTCTTCTTCACGATGCCGATCAGCAGAATGATGCCGATGATCGCGATCATGCCCAGGTCGTTGCCGCTCAGGATCAACGCCAGCAAGGCGCCCACCGCCGCCGACGGCAAGGTCGAAAGAATGGTGATCGGGTGGATGTAGCTCTCGTAGAGCACGCCCAGCACGATGTACATGGTCACCACCGCGGCCAGAATCAGCAGCAAGGTGCTCGACAGCGAAGCCTGGAAGGCTTCGGCCGCGCCCTGGAACTGGGTCTGCACGCCAATCGGCATGCCAATGTCCTTCTGCACCTGCTCGATGATCTCTACCGCATGCCCCAACGCCACGCCGGGCGCGAGGTTGAAGGACATCATCACCGCCGGGAACTGGCCGATATGGGTGATTGCCAGCTGCGCCTGACGTTCCTCGATATGCGCCAGGCTGGACAAGCGCACCTGACCGCCATCGGTGGTCTTGACGTGAATCTGGTTCAACGCATCCGGGCCGATCTTCTCGCCGGCCTGCGATTGCAGCACCACGCGGTACTGACTGGCCTGGGTGTAGATGGTGGAAATCTGCCGCTGGCCAAAGGCGTCGTACAACGCATCGGTGATGTTCGACACCGACACCCCGACCCGCGACGCCGCATCGCGGTCGATCACCAGATAAACCTGCAAGCCCTTGTCCTGCAAGTCGCTGGCAACGTCGGTCAGTTCCGGCCGGTCGGCCAGGGCCTCGACCAGTCGCCCGCTCCACAGGCTCAGCAGCTCAGAATCCGGCGAAGACATGCTGAACTGGTACTGCGTGCGGCTGACCCGGTCTTCGATGGTCAAGTCCTGCACCGGTTGCATGAACAGGCGGATGCCGACCAGTTTGTCCAGCTCCGGTTGCAGGCGGGCAATCACTTGCGTGGCACTCAGGTCACGGTCGTGGTGCGACTTGAGGTTGATCAATAACCGACCACTGTTGAGGGTCGAGTTATCGCCATCCACACCAATGTAGGACGACAGGCTCTCGACCGCCGGGTCGGCCAGAATGACCTTGGCCAGCTCCTGCTGGCGCTCGCTCATGGCGGCGAAGGAAATCGATTGCGGCGCTTCGGAAATACCCTGGATAACACCCGTGTCCTGCACCGGGAAAAAGCCCTTGGGCACCACCATGTACAGGAAAACCGTCAGTGCCAGAGTGCCAACGGCCACCATCAAGGTCAGCGGCTGGTGCTTGAGCACCCACTGCAATTTGCGCCCGTAGGCGGCGATCATCCAGTCGATGAACGCACCACTGGCACGGTAGAAACGGCCCTGCTCTGCTTCCTTGGGTTCACGCTTGAGCAACCGCGCGCACATCATCGGTGTCAGGGTCAGGGAGACGACCAGGGAAATCAGGATCGCCACCGCCAGGGTGATGGCGAACTCGCGGAATAGCCGCCCGACCACGTCCGCCATGAACAGCAGCGGGATCAGTACGGCGATCAGCGACAACGTCAGCGAGATCAGGGTAAAACCGATTTGCTTGGCGCCCTTGAGCGCTGCGTTCAGCGGGCTGTCGCCTTCCTCGATGAAGCGCGCAATGTTTTCCAGCATGACGATCGCATCGTCCACCACGAAACCGGTGGCGATGGTCAGGGCCATCAGGGTCAGGTTGTTGACCGAGAAGCCTGCCAGGTACATCACGCCGAACGTACCGATCAGCGACAGCGGCACGGCCACCGACGGAATGATCGTGGCGCTGGCGCGGCGCAGGAACAGAAAGGTCACCATGACCACCAGAGCGATGGCGATCAGCAGTTCGTGCTGCACGTCCTTGACCGAGGCGCGGATGGTCTGGGTGCGGTCGGTCAGCACCACCACGTCGAGGCCGGCCGGCAGGTTGTCGGTGATGCTCGGCAGCAGGGCCTTGATCCGGTCCACCACCTCGATCACGTTGGCGCCGGGCTGACGCTGGATATTCAGCAGCACGGCCTGGTTTTCGTTGGCCCACGCGGCGAGTCGCTCGTTCTCGGCGCCGTCGACGATTTCCGCCACGTCCTTGAGCCGCAACGGCGCGCCGTTGGCGTAGGCCAGGATCAGGTTGGCGTAATCCTTGGGTGACGTCAGTTGATCGTTGGCATCGAGCATCGAAACCCGGGTCGGGCCGTCGAAGTTACCCTTGGGCTGGTTGACGTTGGAGGCGCCGATCAGGGTGCGCACGTCCGACAGGTTCAGACCATTGGCGGCCAGCGCTTCCGGATTGACCTTGATGCGCACGGCCTGGCGTTGGCCGCCGGCAATGCTGACCATGCCGACGCCACTGATCTGGGCGATTTTCTGCGCCATGCGGGTGTCGACCAGATCGTTGAGCTTGGGCAACAGCATGGTCTTGGAGGTAATCGCAAGGGTCAGCACCGGCGTGTCGGCCGGGTTGACCTTGTTGTACACCGGCGGTGCCGGCAGGTCCTTGGGCAACAGGTTGGTCGCGGCGTTGATTGCCGCCTGCACTTGCTGCTCGGCCACGTCCATGTTGATGTCGAGGCTGAACCGCAGGGTCAGCACCGACGCCCCGCCGGAACTGGTGGAGGCCATTTGCGTCAGGCCGGGCATCTGCCCGAACTGCCGCTCAAGCGGCGCGGTCACTGCGCTGGTCATGACATCCGGGCTGGCGCCGGGGTACAGGGTCATGACGCGAATGGTCGGGTAATCGACCTGAGGCAATGCCGACACCGGCAGCAGCCGATAGGCGATGACGCCGGCCAGGATAATCGCCAGCATGCTCAGCGTGGTGGCTACCGGCCGAAGGATGAACAGCCGCGAGAGATTCATGCGCCGCCCTTTTTCGCCTTGCCGGTGGTCGCGGGCGTTGCCGCGTCGGCCGCCGACTTGCCTTGCAGGTGTTCGGTTGGCGTGGTCGGCACGTCCTGGCTGTCGTTGACCACCTCCACGTCGCTGCCGTCCTTCAGGCGGTCAGTGCCTTCCAATACGACCCGGTCGCCAGCCGACAAGCCTTCGGTGACCACGGTGTTCACGCCGTCACTGGCGCCGACTTTCAACTGACGGATCTTGACCTTCTTGTCACCGTCCAAGGCATAGGCGAACGTGCCGTTCGTGCCGAACTGGATCGCGGCGGAAGGCGCCAGTACTACGTCTTTGAGGGTGTCGGCCAGCAGGCGCACGTTGACGAACTGGTTGGGGAACAGCGACTGATCCCGGTTCTCGTAACGAGCCTTGAATTTCAGGGTGCCGGTAGTGACGTCGATCTGGTTGTCCAGGCTCTGCAGCACGCCAGTGGCTTGCAATCTGGTATCACCGCGGTCCCAGGCTTCAGCCGGAAGTTTGGCGCCGCTGCGATAACGGGCCAGCACGGTGTCGAGGCTGTTTTCCGGAAGGGTGAAGGCCACGCTGATCGGTTGAGTCTGAGTGATGATCGCCAATGCAGTGGTGTCGTTGGCCGCTACCAGGTTGCCGACGTCCAGTTGACGCAGGCCAACACGACCGGTGATCGGTGCGCGGATCCTGGTGAATTCGAGATTGAGTTTGGCGTCGTTGACCGCTGCCTGATTGGTCTTGACCGTGCCCTGGAATTGACCGACCAGCGCTTCGGCGGTGTCCAGGGTCTGCTTGGCAATACTGTCTTCGCGGTACAGGCCGCGATAGCGCTCGACGTCGACCTGGGCGTTTTTCAGCTGCGCCTGATTCTGCAACAAGGTGCCTTCGGCCTGGAGCAAGGCATTCTGGTAAGGGCGCGGGTCGATTTCGGCGAGCAGGTCGCCGGCCTTGACCATCTGCCCTTCTTCGAAATGGATCTTGACCAGCTCACCGCCGACACGGCTGCGGACATTGATAGTGTTCAGCGCCGTGACTGTGCCCAGCGCCTTGAAGTACAGCGGGAAATCACCGGTGACTGCCGGAGCCACTCGCACAGGTACCGGCCCGGACGCGCCGCCGAAACCCGGACGCATTCCACCTGACCTGCCGGTATGCCCGGCGACGGCTTTCTGCCCCGCAGCCTCTTTGGGTGCAGCGCTGCCGGGCCAGAATTTCCAGCACAGGGCGGCGATGACCAGCAGGACAAGCAGGCCGAACAGCCAGCGACGAGGACTACGGGAAGCGGAGGATTGCATTGAGTGATCAACCATTGGGCGCGTGGGCTTTTTTTACATGAGGGAACGATAAGCACTGGCGGGTTTTAAGCAAAGCGCCTTTACCGGCAATTTACCTTTGGCTTACGTAGCAGGAGATTTGTCCAAGACACTGAAACACAAATGAAAACGGCCTGGACAGGGCCAGGCCGTTAACAATTGTAATGGAGCTAACTTACTTGAGAACAGCAAGTGCCGCTTCATAGTTCGGCTCGTCAGCGATTTCGCCAACCAGCTCGCTGTGCAGCACGTTGTCGTTTTCGTCCAGAACCACCACGGCACGAGCGGTCAGGCCTTTGAGCGGGCCGTCAGCGATGGCCACGCCGTAGTTCTGGATGAACTCGGCACCGCGCAGGGTCGACAGGTTCTGTACGTTTTCCAGACCTTCGGCGCCGCAGAAACGCGCCTGGGCGAACGGAAGGTCGGCGGAGATGCACAGCACAACGGTGTTGGCCACGTCGTTGGCCTTGGCATTGAACTGGCGCACCGAGGTGGCGCAGGTCGGGGTGTCGATGCTTGGGAAAATGTTCAGCACTTTACGCTTGCCGGCGAAGCTCGCCAGGGTTACGTCGGACAGATTGCCGGCAACCAGGGAAAAGGCTGGCGCCTTGGAACCGGCTTGTGGCAGTTGGCCGTTGACTTGAACCGGGTTGCCTTTAAGAGTGACTTGAGCCATGAACGGAGTCCTTCTGAACGTTGTGGTGGAGAATTTTGACGAGGCCGAAGTTAACCACGAAATTGTCCGACGACCTACGGTCAAACATAAATTGTCATGTATCAGCGTACAAAACTGGATACACGCGTTTTCTCATTCACTACAAGACCCTGTGGGAGCGGCGGTGTTATCTGAGTAACTGCAACATATTGCGATGGCGCGCCTCGAAAATCCGCCGCATGTAGCCATTGACCAGCAACCACTCCATGGGCGCGCCACCTATCGCCGAATACGTCACCCGGTCGGTGTATAGCGTACCGCCCTCTCCCGCCAGGACCCGATGTTCATGACGAAAGGCACGCATCGGTCCCTTGAGCATCTCGTCGATGAAATACATTTCACCGACTTCACGGATCACTACCGTCCAGCTCGACGGAATCACATTGAACATCCAGTGGCGAAAGCGGAATTGCCGCCCGGTTTCAATCCGCAGGTTGTTCAGATCGACATCGCCCAGCGGGGTAATGCGCTCGGGGAAAATCTTCGGAAAGTTGACGCCTTCCAGGCAGAAGTCGAGGACCTGTCCGGGTGTGCGGCCGGGGATGAGTGTAGTGAGTTCCAGAATTGCCATACGGGACACATTCCTTTGATCGTTGGACAAGCTCGCCAGAAATACGGTGTAGCGAAATGGCGGTCGAAAAGAAACCTGCCAAAGTGTTTTCTATAAAAATTTTTTCGAGAAGCTGTCGATTTGCACTTCAGCCATTCGACCATTAAGCGAGTCACTCAATTACAACGGAGAAATCACCATGCGATTTATGATCATCATCAAGGCCAGCGCCGATTCCGAAACCGGCGTGATGCCCAGCCAGGAACTGCTGACTGCCATGGGCAACTACAACGAAGAACTGGTCAAAGCCGGCATCATGCTCGCTGGCGAAGGCCTGCACCCCAGCAGCAAAGGTGCCCGCGTAAAGTTTTCGGGGGAGCAACGCTCGGTCATCGACGGCCCCTTCATCGAAACCAGGGAACTGATCGCCGGCTTCTGGTTATGGAAAGTGAAATCCAAAGAAGAAGCCATCGAGTGGGTCAAGCGCTGCCCCAACCCGATGCCGGGCACCGAAGCCGAGATCGAGATTCGCCAGGTGTTCGAGGCCGAAGACTTTGGCGCCGAATTCACGCCGGAACTGCGTGCGCAGGAAGAACGGGTGTGGGAGCAGGCGAAGAAGAACTGAGCATGACGTACAGCGGATCAAGCCCTGAATCCTCCGGGAAAACCACGATGTAATCGGTGAACCGGGTTGTTGCTCCTTTGGCTGCGATGGGCTCGACAAGTGGCACGGTCAAAGATCGTACAAATCCCAAGCGAGGCAATGGGCGCTGGGCTTCCGGAGCCTGACTTTCAAGGGCGACCGGGGCAGACCAGTAAACAGTGACAGGGGGCGCGCCATCAACGGTGAAACCAAAGGAACCCCGCTGCTGATCATACTCCGCCGCCCTCACTCTGACCCTGGCCGGCACATGAGCGCTTGGGGTCGGGGTGACATAAACCTGCTCCAGGGTTTTGACTTCGCGCAAGCCCTGAAACATCGTTCCAGGTTTTGCGGGCACTGTGGTCGTCCCGATTCGGAAAGGAAGATCAATCCCGGACTCTCTCGTCGCCAAAGAAAGCCAATCCTGCCCCTCGAGCGGCATCAATTCGACCAAGGGAACACACAGACCGTAGACCTGGGTATCCGCACGGCTGGAAAACTCAAATCGCAATACGGCGGCGCACAGTGCTTCATCGCTCCGCTCGCCTGAAGTGTTCCTCCAGGTAAATTCAGCAACAACCGAACGAATGGCTTTCTGCAAATCAATCTGTTGGCTCAACTGCAAACCGGATGGGCCACCCTCCAGTAAAACCTCGGGGCGCTTGTGGGCAAAGGCCAATGAGGCGGGGATCATATAGCCCGGTTGAGCAGGTTCAGCCCTCCCCGGACGACGAGAACGAATCAATTGCTCCTGTGCCTTTATCAACAACGCCTCGGCTTGATCATGCAAAGATCGGTGACGCTGGCTAAACACCGCCAATTGCCCGGTGTAGCGATCGTGCAATGCGTTGATTTGCTGAGCGACACTTTGCCACTGCGCCTGTTCGGTCCGTGCATAGGTCAGGTTACGCTGGGCATCGTTTTTGGCGAACTGCACCGTCATTTTCCAGAATTCGAACTTCCTGACCGCGATCACTGCTGAATGTTGAGCATGTTCCAGGGCCCGGATGCTTGCTTCTTGATCAGAACCCCCCTTGCTGCCGTATAGCGGGTCGCGCAGTTGCTGGATACCCGGTCCGAATAGACCAAACGCATTTTCAACGGCTACTTCCGACGCGGCCACATCTGCAGCAATTTTTTGCACTTGCGCAATGCTGCGTGCAAGAGGTGTCATCGCTGGCGATGGTGCGGGTATGGAAACCGACTCTTCCTTGAACGCAGTGCCACCTTGTTTGCGATGCCAGTCCTTGACGTAATACACCACCGATTCCGAACTGTTCGGGTTGAATTTTTCATTCGGGTAAAACAGCAGGTCAGCCCCCTTCGGATGACCGACAATCAGATCGAAATGGTTGATAAGCCTGTCATGATCCTGCCTGGATAAATCCACAGCCCAGATCTTGTCGACCAGCGCCTGAAATTCCGATTCGGTGTAATCCTTGAGTGTCGCTTTGAGTTCCATCCTGGTTCTTCCTTGAGCCCTTGGGGCAAACTGTCGTAGACATGGGCACTCGCTCGATCAGGAGCAAGTGCCGGCAGTGTTTGTAGGAGGTTATTCCGGTTTGAAGCCGGGTTTGTTATTGGCTGCGCGCCATTCTTTGACTTCCTTCAGGATGCCTTCCGGACTGTCTTCCTGGCCTTCCTTTGGGTAAAAGATGACGTCTGAGCGCCCCGGGTGCCCAGTGACTGACTCAAAATGCTCTAAGAGCCTGTCCCGATACTCTTCAAGCGCTCGTCCTTTTAAACCGCTTGTCTGATGAAAAAACTCACCCAAAAAAGACAAGAATTCCGCCTCGGTGTAGTCCTCTAGCTTCTCTTTAAAAGAAATCATTATATTTACCTTTATGCAGTTGAATATGACGCTCCGGGGTCATTACAAATAAATTATCCAAGCTGTAAACAGCACCACCTTTTGCTATTTCAATTTGATGATGAAGTTCGAACGTCTTACGTCCCCCGACTTGATCAATCCCCTTGGGATATGGAGCCGAACCATCTCGCATTCTTTCGAGGTTACCTTTATTAAATTGCTCACTAAGTAATGAGTCCGCCGCAACAGCCTTCCAAAACGCCTCCCTGAACCGGTGAAAATTGGCAAACTCAACCCCTCTCAACCGATCCGCAATCTGCGAAGGTATTGGCGCCCCTTCCCCTCGCGCAGCCTCACCCAACCATACCCCCGAAACCAACTGCCCCACCCCGGTTGCAACCCCCGGATCGTCCCGTCGATCACGAAACAAAGCATCCGGCGAGGGCAGTTCCATATCCCCCGGATACCCCGGAATACTCGCACCAATTTTCCCTTCATCAACAGCCGGAAATGTCTCGTTTGCCGGTAGGACAGGGACGGCCGGGGCACCGGGATAAACCATTGGATCGGTCGGTGTAATCGGCGATGTCGTCGATCCGATGTGTTCGCTGCCCGGCGGCACCACGGGTTTCCAGCTACTGGCCGGAGGAATCGGCCAAGGAACAACCGCGGGGACGATCCCGAGCCATCCTTCGGCAGCTTGCGGCGTCTTGATGCTGATTTTGTCGAGGTTGAAAGGATCCGACCAGAACTCCGGCCGCTCCTGGTAGCGCAGCTCGAATTCACGGTTTTCACCCACCCATGTGCTTTTCGGCGCGTAGGGGGCAAAACCTTGTTCGATGCGCTTTTTGTTCACCTCATCGAAGGACGAGACCAGTTGGTGATGCTCTCCAATCGTTCACCACAACGCTTCATCGAAGGCCTCGAACGACTTGAATTCGCGACCTCGGAACTGGTCACCGACTTGGGTCGGAAAAGTCGCACCGGCAGCCTGAGTCGCCGAATTCCACCAATCTTGCGTGGCCGGCTGACCTGTTCCCGTAGCGACTCCCGAGCCCATGGGCGGGACGCCGAAAGATAGATAGAGCGGTTCAAGGCCAGGCACGCAAACAATGCAATCCTGGATGCGCAGATCGACGCCTGAGGGGATGTCTTGAGCCTGGGGCTCCATCACCGTCAGCGGCGTCTGGCCAGGCATCGTCGCCTGGGAAGGGACATCGGCGGTGAACTGCAGGTGCCTGGCTGGCGATCCAGGCACCTCGGCAGAGTAGATCCCTGTCAGAGGGTCAAGTACTGCATTGACGACCGGAACCCGGGAATCGATCTCGCCGCCAGTATTGGCGATGACAATTGCAACGCCTTGCGGCATGGGCAAGGGTTTGAGCCGGTACTCTGCTTCTACCGAACCGTGTTCGTCAGCGATCGCTTGCAGTTCCCGCGCGTCCTAAAGCTCCAGTGTTTTCGCGGGTACACCGACGGCGTAGAACAAGCGGTTTCGTTGTTCCGCAGTCAACTCACTGTTGCCCAGGACGGGTGACTCCAGCATCCCCGTGATGAACACTGGTCCTGTTTTTAGCGCTATGCGACCGAGATCGATAAGACCTTTGATGCCCGCCTGAACTGCATTTTCGAGTACTGCCGCAACTTCCTGGGCAATGAGTACGCCTTGCGGTGTCAACACCACGCCGCCAGCAGCCAGCGAACTGGCAGGTAACGTCAGTGTGTTGGCTTGCCTGATGCGCTCGATGCGCGTATCTGCATCGGCCTGTTGCTTGAAACGGATGCGCGCATCACGTTGCTCGGCGAACTGCCGAAGACGCTCCCAATGAGCTTCTCTCTCACGCCAGACGATGGTCTGTTCAGCGTGATGGCTGGCCAGGCCGTTGGACTTTTCGGTGAGCGAGATTATTTGAGCGTTCAGCAACCGGGATTCATGGGCCGCTGTATAGGCGTTTGCCCAAGCCTGATAACCACTGTCGAGCGCTTCGCCGAACTGGTCCAGTCGCATCAGGTAATCAGCTGGCGTGCGCGTGAGTGGATCGTGCCCATCAAACGAATGGGCAACGATATTTTTTGCACTGAGTTCTGATGCTTTGCGGGTGATCAGCCCGTCTATTTCGTTTTTTTCTTTGGTGATCAGATACAGCTGCCAGCGTTCGCTACTCGAACCACTGGCATGAGGCTGCCTTGCGCTCGATATCTCGTGTTCAAGTGATGACGCCAGTTGAGCAGTCCTGGCGGCAAAGCCCTGGTCAATCTCAGCCCTCAAGATGCCATGACGCTGGGCCTGTCCTGCGAGCAGTTGTTGCCGCGTCTGTACACGTACCTGCTCTTGCGCCCGAGCTGCAGCGTCTGCCGTATCTCTGGCCGCCTTCTCTTTTTGCGCCTGCCTGGCTTTTTTCCTGAGCGCTATGGTCTTAGCGCTCGGGCCACCGAAATTGCCGGACGCGCCGACACGATTGCCCCCGAAACCACCGCCTCCCCATGAACCACCACCGCCTCCCGACGCCGGCGGTCCGGACCTTATTACTACGTCTCCTGACGTCCCATCATTCTGTGTTCGATGTGCCATACAGTCTCTCCTTGTCTGTAGGGCACAGCATGTCTACGGGGCAGCGATCAGGTGCGGTACATATTTATAGGATGCGATTGGTTTACGGGATCAATGAGCGACCGGATGGGCCGCGGCCTGAAACCGACCCGCCTCGGCCCGCACCTGTGCAAACCTCCCGGCGGGTCTGTTACGGCCGTGAACCGGACAAAAATCAGGCGCTGCGCCAAATCAGGCAATCCTTGTCTACGCTGCATAGTCAGGCCGGGCGCAACAGAGAGTCCGTCTCTGGTGCACTGCATCCGCTCAACTCCGTTGACGAGAAGGATTTCCCATGACGAATTCGATATCTCTGCGCCATCGCCGCGTATTCAGCTTCCTGCTGACCCTGGCCTTGAGCCTGCCGTTACTGGTTCAGGCGGCCGAGCCGCTACCCTCCTGGAACGATGGCCCGTCGAAAAAACAGATCATCGAGTTCGTGCAGACGGTCACCGATCAAAACAGCAAGGACTTCGTAAAACCCGAGGACCGCATTGCCGTGTTCGATAACGACGGCACCTTGTGGAGCGAGCAGCCGATGTACTTCGAGTTATTGTTCGCCCTCGAGGAAGTCAAACGCACCGCACCGCAGCACCCGGAATGGAAAACCACCCAGCCCTTCCAGGCAGTGCTGGAAAACGATCACAAGGCCCTGGCCGCCAGTGGTCTTGAGGGCATGATGAAAATTTTCGGTGCCACCCACACCGGGATGACCACCGATGCCTTCGATGACTACGCCAAAACCTGGCTGAGCCAGGCCCGCCATCCGAAAACCGGCAAGCCGTACACCGAGATGATCTTCCAGCCGATGCTGGAAATGCTCGACTACCTGCGCGGCCAGGACTTCAAGACCTACATCGTGTCCGGCGGCGACACCGGGTTCATGCGCGCCTTCGCCGAGAAGGTCTATGGCATCCCGCCAGAACAGGTCATTGGCACCACCTTTGTCACTGCCTATCAATTCAAGGACGGCCAGGCATCTATCCTGCGCACGCCAAAACTGGCCCACAACGACGATGGCCCGGGCAAACCGGAAAGCATCGACGCCGTGATCGGACGCCGGCCAATCCTCGCCTTTGGCAACTCCGACGGTGACTTGCAAATGCTCCAGTGGACCGCCGCCGGTCCCGGTAAACGCTTCATGGGCCTGGTGCACCACACCGACGCCAAACGCGAATGGGCTTACGACCGTAAATCGCAGATCGGTCGTCTGGACAAGGCCCTGGACGAAGCAAACAAACGTGGCTGGACGGTCGTCGATATGGCGTCCGAATGGCGTCGGATCTATCCGTTCGATGCCTCCACAGCCGAGCAAGTGCAATAAGAAGACGTAATGCAGGACTGCAATAAACGTTTGTCGCAGTACATTGCCGGTGGTTTGTCGGGGGAGTGATCAGGTGCCTTGGCGGCCGCCTTCGCGGGCAAGCCCGCTCCCACAGGGTTTGGTGTTGTTCACTGCAATTGAGTACGACACAACACCCTGTAGGAGCGGGCTTGCCCGCGAAGGGGCCATCAGCCTCAAAACAATGCCATTTGACACACACCGGCCATCCGGCAAAGCTGCATCGAGCCTGAACGCGCCCTGACGGCAATCGCACCCGGACCATGGAAGTCGTAATGCGCAAACATAAAAATAAAGCTGCAAACCCACACCCTGATTCGCAACCGACCCTGATCAACCGTTACCTTTTCCCTGTCACCATCGGCATCTTGCTGCTCACAGTCGCGGGTATTGGCTGGTTTTTGCTGAGCAGTGCACCGACGCTACTCCAGCCAGTCCCTGTCAGCGCCCCTGTCGTCGAATCGGCCAAACCGCAACCGGTCGCTCTCGCGCCTGCGAAAATGGTCGACGAGCAACAATGCCAGGGCTGCCACGGCGAGCAGGTCAAGGACTGGCAAGGCTCCCATCACCAGTTGGCGATGCAGCAAGCCAACGCCAACACCCTGCTCGGCGACTTCAATAACGTCACCTTCAAGACCGAAAAAGAGACTACGGTGTTCTCGCGCAAAGGCGACGAATTCTGGGTCAACACTCCCGGCGTCGACGGCAAGAATGCCAACTTCAAGGTGGCCTATGCTTTTGGCGTCGCCCCCTTGCAGCAATACCTGCTCGAGGTTGGCGAAGGCCGCTTGCAGGCCCTCGGCGTAGCCTGGGATACCGAGAAGCACCGCTGGTTTCACCTGTATCCGGGCCAGGGCGTGAACTTCAAGAACCCGCTGCACTGGAGCAAACCGAGCCAGAACGCCAATTTCATGTGTGTCGAGTGTCACACCACCGGTTTCAAACGCAATTTCGATGCGGCGAAAAACACCTTCGACAGCCACTGGAACAGCCTCGGTGTCGGTTGTCAGGCCTGCCACGGTCCGGCGTCCAACCACCTGGAATGGACGGCGAAGAAAACCGACCTGATCCATGCCGGATTTGCCGTCGACCTCATGGACAAGAACGCCACTGTCGAAATCGAAACCTGCGCCCGCTGCCACTCGCGCCGCGCGCCGCTGGACGACGGTTACACGGTCGGCAAGCGCCTGATGGACGACTACCTGCCGAGCGTCCTGACCCGTGAACTGTACGCGCTGGACGGCAAGATCAAGGACGAAGTGTTCGAACACGGCTCTTTCGCCCAGAGCAAAATGTTCGACAAGGGCGTGCGTTGCAGCAACTGCCACAACCCGCACAGCACTCAATTGAAAGCGCCAGGCAACAGCGTTTGCCTGCAATGCCATAACGCCACCAGCAAAACCACCGTGGAAGACGTCGACGGCAAGGGCCTGCAAGCGAAAAACTACGATTCAATCGAACACACGCGCCACACCATGGGCCAACCGGGCTCGCAGTGCGTGGATTGCCATATGCCCGGCAAGTTCTACATGGGCAATGACTTTCGGCATGACCACAGTTTCAGCATTCCCGACCCTGAGCGAGCAAAAAAACTCGGTTCGCCTGACGCCTGCCTGACCTGCCACCAGGGCAAGGCCGGCGACAAGATCACCGGGCAACTCAAACTGTGGAACACCGCCAACGCCAGCGCGGTGCAAGCCCCGCGTTACGACGAAAGCCTGTGGTTGATCCGTAACGGTCAACCGGGTGCGGCGCTGGCGCTGTTCGAGCAACTGCAACGCAGCAATCTGCCGGCGATCCAGCGCGCCACGCTGCTCGGCGAATTGTCGCTGTATCCGAGCGAACAAGCGTTGAAACTGGCCACCAGGGACCTGAGCAATACGGCGCCTCAAGTACGTGAGAGCGCCATACGCGCGCTCAGCGCATTCCTGCCGCCACCGGAACGCGCGCAGCTGCTGACCCCCTTGTTGAATGATCCTGTCAGAGCAGTGCGCATCGCCGCCGCCCGGGATTTGCTCAGTGTGGCGCGCAACGGCCTGGGCACGGCTCAGGACAGCTGGAATGCCGCTATCGTCGAATACGAGGCGGTGCAAAAGAGTCTGGTCGAGCGTGCCGAGGCCAACCTGAACCTGGCCATGCTCTATCAGGCAGATGGCCGCAGCGCAGAAGTCGAAGGTTTGCTGCGTACCGCCTTGCAGCGCGACCCGGACTTCTACCCGGCGCTGGTCACCCTGGTGCAATGGCTGGAGGCCAACGGTCGCCGTCAGGAAGGCCATGTCCTGCTGGCGCAAAGCCTCAAGGACCACCCTGACTCAGGCCTGCTGCAACACACCCAGGGCCTTGCGCTGATTCGCGCGGGCAAGGCCGCACAAGCCATGCCGTACCTGCGCAAGGCCGCGCAACTGGAGCCACAGAGCGGACAGTTCGGCTATGTGCTGGCGGTGGCCCTGCATGACAGCGGCAAGATTGACGAGGCGTGCGCAGAGCTGGAACGGCTGTTGAAAGAACAACCGTCCAACCGCAATGCCCGCTTGTCATTGATCCAGTACTACCTGGACAACGGCCAGGAGCCCAAGGCGCAGGTGCTGTTGCAGGGCTGGAAGAAAATGAACATGGGGGACCCGGCATTGAAATAACAGCTGGTGTCACACCTCAAACGCTTTGCTTGCCCTGGCAAAAGTGTATCGAAACCAAGGCGTGAAATGCTCCGGATCCCGGAGCATGCGCGCCTCTATTTGCCCTCGGGACAGGTAACAAAACGCTTGGGCTTCATCTGGGTTCAGTACCGGCAACTGGTCGCTGACCCCATAAAATACGTGACCGTATTCGTGCTCCACCAAGCCTTGGTCAACCTCCAGCCGGTACTTGATCTCAAAGCCCTTGTGTAGCGTACACCTGATGCCCATTTCCTCTTCAAGCCGCCTCTGTGCCGCTGCAAGTGTGTCCTCCCCTGGGTAAGGATGACCACAACAGGCGTTACTCCAAAGCCCGCCACAGTGGTATTTGTCCGCGGCGCGCTGCTGGAGCAAAAGCTCACTGCGCGAGTTGAACACGTAGACCGTGACCGCTCGGTGCATCAGCCCCTTTTCGTGGGCTGCAAGCTTTTCCATTTCGCCCACCGGTTGGTCTTTTTCATCAACCAGAATCACTTTGATCTCAGCCATCACAGCTTCACCAGATGCAACTGAACCATGCGCAAGGTACCGACAACGTACAGTGGATCGCCGGCAATATGCGCCAGCTGGGCAAGAATGGAATCAGCCTCTTGCCCAGTACACAACCCCATCGAGACCAAGGGTTGATGAATTTGCGTAAATGAACGCCAAAGCAGGCTTTTCTGGCGGTCGGTAGCCAGGATCGGCTGGCTGAACGAATAAGCCTTTACCCGGACACTGTCCAGTGCATGAACATAGCGCCATAACGGATCAATACAGTCAAAACGCAAGCCCATCCTCGAGGTCAGTGCTTGTCCGAGGGCGTTCGCACGATCGAGCGCTTCATGGCGTGGATAACAGAAAAAGGGAAATCCCGGCTCTTCGATCAGCAGTGAACCGCCCGGCTTACAGAGTGCCAGAACGTTATGGAAGAAGGTGTTCCACTCTCTCAAGTGCAACAGGAGATAGCGGCAATAAACTGCATCTGCCTGTGGAATATCCGGGGCAGGGTCCAGCACATCATGACGATGGAAGCTGACATTCGGTACGTCGAGCGCCACCCGGTTCTGCTCACAGATAGACAGCTGCTCATCTGATAGATCCAGCCCGTAGACCCAGGCCCGGGAGAATGCCTTCGCCATCCAGCATGTCAGTTGGCCGTGACCACAACCAAGATCAATCAGAGTACGTGCCTGAGCTGGCAGGTGACGTTGCAGAAAGTCCTGGCTGCCTGGATCGTAGATGCTGGCCAGCACTTCGAGGCGCTCGCGATCGGCATCGCCCACGCGCAATAGATAGGACTGGGATTGGCTGTCCAATTAAAGCTCCATTTTCAAGGTTTATTTGCGGGTAGGGTCAGCGCTTGCTCAGCAGTACCGGCACATGCGAGGGGCAAAGGGTGAAGGCGTAAATTTCACTCGTTTCAACGGCGTCCGGGTCCGGTAGCACATGGAAGTTCCTGGCCAATGTGCTGATGGCCATGAGGCACTCCAGTTTCGCCAGGCGATGACCGGGGCAATACCTCGGCCCGGATCCAAAGGGCATGAAGGCCTTGTGGTTGTCATCGACATAGCGGGCGTCATCGAGCCAGCGTTCGGGGCGCATCTGCCAGGCATCGGTAAAGCAGCCAGACTGCTGTCCCAGGTGGCCCGGCAACAGGAACAACGGGGTGCCTCGGGTCACCGACACATTGTCGATCAGCACATCCTGGTTAGGCTCGAGCGTCAGGAGCGGAAACACCGGTTTGAGACGCATGCTTTCCTGTATGACTGCGTTGACGTAGCGCAACTCATCAATTTGCCTTATGTCGCTCAACCGGGTGCCGGCACCGATGACACTGTCCACCTCGCGCTGCATCTCACGCTGAATATCGGGGTGACGGGCCATGTAGTAAATCGTCCAGGCAATCGTATTGGCAGTGGTGTCCTCTCCCGCCAACAGGAAAGTCAGCACATTGCCGACAATCTCGCCATCGCTCAGGGCTCTGGTGTCATTGTTGTTCTGGTAGGCAACCAATGCTTCAACCATGTTACCCGGGCGCTCGCAAAGCGAGGGATCGACTGCAATACGCACGCGCGCCTGCGCGATCATTTCATTGACTGTCTGGTTTATTTGCGCAAGGGATGCGTCGAACTTGCGGTCCAACTTAGACTTCAGGTAACGCCAATAGGGAAATATCGCGGCCTGACGCCGCGCAGCCGTGTGCAAGAACTGCGACAGGTGCCCCTGCAGCACGCTGTCCTTGTCATTCAAGGTGTTCAGGTCATGACCAAAGGCAAACCCGGCAACGATGTCGACCGTATAGCTCATCGAATCCTGGCGAATATCAAACGCCCGCCGGGCGATAGCACGCGCGCGCCAATGGTTCTCAAGGCGTTCCGTGACTGCCTCCAGCCGACTCCAGAAATGTTTGACATGCAGTTTGTCAAATGCCGGCACAACCAACTCGCGATGGCGTCGCCACTTCTGCCCCTCGGCCACAAACACGCCATCGGCTCCAACTTCCAGGCCCAGCTCTTCCATTTTGCTCCATCGACGAAACTTTTCCGGACGATCGCGCAACAACTCGCCGATCAGTGCCGCATCGGAAATAACCAAAATACGGCGCCTACCGATTCTGAATGTATAGATAGAGCCATATCGGTCCGCCCACTCGCATAGTTGCCTGTAGACCTGCGATGACTTGAGTTGCAATGCATTACCGAGCAACGGCAACCCGGCGGGTCCGGGAAGTTGTTCAATCGCAGGCATTGCTACCCCCTGGTTCGACATCATTTCGAGAGGTCAGGCGTAAATAGGCATTTTTTAATGTTTGATCGAGTTGCCAATCCTGACTGGCACCTGTGCGACCACTGCTCTGGGCGAGTTCAGCGAGATGCAGACTGTCTTCTTTTCCTTTCCAGTTTTTCCGGTACTCACCCGATTTGTATCCATTGCGTTGTCGAAACACATGCAATTCATATTTTTCGCGGTACGTTGAAACCACAGCGTCCCAGTCACTCAGCCCCGACAGGCAAAATATGCGCTCCAGCACAGGCAAGGCAGCTATTCCAAACATCGCCAGGCCCGCGAACCGCTCCAATAGCTGCAGGACATCACAGGCCTTCAGGTCAATCACGCGCTGGTCGAACAGATAATGTTTCACATCGGGATCTGATTGCCCGACCAGGGCGCGCGCAGAAGTATTCAGGTCACCGCGATTTTCACTAATGTGATGGGAGAGGAAGAAGCTCAATACATCCATGAGTTCATATTGAAACTGTTGCAGGTCGGGGGTCTGGGGAGTCCACCACTTCCAGCCGTGATGGTCCATGGCCTCGGCGGTTTCAGCCAGAACGCCACGCAGATAAGGATACTGGGCACGGGACCAGTCCGGATCCACCAGGCAATTGAGACTGTTCTGCCATGAGACCAGCGACAGAGCCTGTTCAAACGAAATTCCCTCCATCCGATGAAACCTCTTCGATCTGACCACCCATTCAAGAGCTGAACAAAGTGTCATCTCGGAATCAGAGCAACTATCAGCTCTTTCGGATATGTGCGTAGGAAACTACGTTACAGATTCAGTTACCCATGAAAAGACCGGATCAGGGACGCTGGTTCGCATCAACTGACAGCACCCGGCGCATTCCGCCGTTCGGGATGCGCCCTTTTGCTAGTGATCTAGCCCCGCCGACGAAACAACGGCCGCGGCTCAATCACCGAACGCCCGTACACCACGCTCATCCCCGCCAATCCCTTCAATGCATCTTCTGCGGATTTGTCTTCACGCACGGCAAAGCTGTCGAAGCCGCATTGGCGCATGTGGCTGAGTTGATCGCGCAAGACATCGCCGATGGCGCGCAACTCGCCGGCCCATCCCAATCGCGTACGCAGCAGATACGCCTGGCTGTACCCGCGGCCATCGCGAAAGTTCGGAAAATCCAGGGCGATCAAGGGCAGTTGGGCAAGCCATGGCTGAAGGCTTTCCACTTCATCGTCCGGCCCCAGCCACACGCCGTTTTGCGACGGGTTTTCCAGCCAACGGCTCAGCGGCAGAATCGCGGCCCCCACGGGCAGCGATGCTTGCGGGTCGCGCACGAGCTTCCACGGATCATCCGCGACAATCCGCGCCATGCCCTCTTCCAGCCGCAACAGATTGTTCATGCCGACACCTCCAGCACTTTCGCATAGACCGCCTCCTTGAACGGCTCTAGCCCGATCCGCTGGAAGGCGTCGACGAACAGTTCTTCGCTTTCGCGATAACGCACGAAGGTGTCGATGATGCGCTCGATCACCTCGGGCACTTCGGCGGCGCTGAAGGACGGGCCAATGACCTTGCCCAACGCGCTGTGCTTGCCCTGGGCGCCGCCGAGGGTGATCTGGTACCACTCGGTGCCGTTCTTATCGACCCCCAGAATGCCGATGTTGCCGATGTGATGGTGACCGCAGGCATTCATGCAGCCGGAGATATTGAGGCTGATGTCGCCCAGGTCATGCAGGTAGTCGAGGTCTTCGAAGCGTGCGGCAATAGCCTTGGCGATGGGGATCGACTTGGCGTTGGCCAGCGCGCAGAAATCGCCACCGGGGCAGGCGATGATGTCGGTGAGCAATCCGGCGTTGGCGCTGCCCAGATTGTGTCCGCAGGCCAGGCGCCACAGGGTGAACAGATCGGCCTTGGACACGTCAGGAAGGACGATATTCTGTTCATGGGCAATGCGGATTTCGCCGAAGCCGAAGCGTTCGGACCACTCGGCCACTGCCTCCATCTGTTCGGTAGTGACATCGCCCGGTGGCGCAGCGCTGCCGGGCTTGGTCGACAACACCACGCTGGCATAGCCCGATATTTTGTGCGGCTGCACATTACGCTGCACCCAACGAGCGAACGCCGGGTTTTCGGCCAGGTGCGTGCCGAAATCGAGGCTGGTGTCGGACAGATCACGATATGGCGGTGCGACGAACGCACTGGCCACACGCTCGAACTCGTCCAGGGTCAGTTGCGCCGGGCCGTCCTTGAGGTACTGCCACTCTTCCTCCACTTCCCGGGCGAAGGCCTCGATGCCCAGGGCTTTGACCAGGATCTTGATTCGCGCCTTGTACTTGTTGTCCCGCCGGCCATGGCGGTTATACACCCGCAGCACCGCCTCTACGTAAGACAGCAGGTGCTGCCACGGCAAGCCTTCGCGGATCTGCAAGCCAAGGATCGGCGTACGCCCCAGACCGCCGCCCACCATGACTCGCAGGAGCATGTGTCCTTCGCAACCCGGGTAAAGATAAAGGCCGATGTCATGCATCATGATCGCCGCACGGTCCTGCTCGGCCGAGCAGATGGCGATCTTGAACTTGCGCGGCAGGAACAGGAATTCCGGATTGATGGTCGACCACTGCCGCAGAATTTCCGCCAACGGTCGCGGGTCAATCATTTCGTCGGCCGCAACCCCGGCAAAGGCTTCGGTGGTGATGTTGCGCACGCAGTTGCCGGAGGTCTGGATCGCATGCATTTCCACCTCGGCCAGGCGTTCGAGGATGTCCGGCACCTGGGCCAGTTCGATCCAGTTGAACTGCATGTTCTGTCGAGTGGTGAAATGGCCGTAGCCGCGATCGTAATCCCGGGCGATGCTCGCCAACGTACGCAACTGCCGGGCACTCAGCGTGCCGTAGGGAATCGCCACCCGCAGCATGTAGGCGTGCTTTTGCATGTACAGGCCGTTCTGCAGGCGCAACGGCAGGAACTCTTCTTCGTTCAGCTCACCAGCCATGAAGCGCTCGACCTGATCACGGAACTGCGCAACCCGTTCGAACACCAGCGCCCGGTCGTAGTCGTCGTACTGATACATGTAAATACCTCATCAGGATTGCGGGGCATCGGGCTCTGTGGCTCGTTCATAAGAGCGACTATGCGCCAGCGGTGCAGCACGTTACAGATTCACCTGAGTCGTTAAAAACCGTATCAGAGCGCGTAAGATCGCCGCAGCAGCGCAACTTATCTGATCCGCACAAATGAGATATTTCTGAACCTGTTTTGTTTTCTCCACGGTTTTTACAGTGCATGTCATTGCAACCGTGGAAGCATCGATCATGAGCACAACAACTATCGGACAGGCCTATAACTACAAGGTCGTCCGCCAATTCATCGTGGCGACCGTGGTCTGGGGCGTCGTGGGGATGGCGATGGGCGTGTGGATCGCCTCGCAACTGGTGTGGCCGCAGATGAACCTGGACCTGCCGTGGACCACCTTTGGCCGCTTGCGCCCGCTGCACACCAGCCTGGTGATTTTCGGTTTCGCCGGCAGCGCGCAATTCGCCGCCAGCTATTACGCGGTGCAGCGTACCTGCCAGGTGCGGCTGTTCTCGGACACACTCGCCGCCTTCACGTTCTGGGGCTGGCAGTCGGTGATTGTGGTGATGCTGATCACCCTGCCGCTGGGCTACACCACCACCAAGGAATACGCCGAAATCGAATTTACCGGCGCGGTGTGGATGACCGTGGTCTGGGTTGCATACGCCGTGGTGTTCTTCACTACCGTAGTGCAACGCAAGACCAGACACATTTACGTCGGCAACTGGTTCTTCGGTGCATTCATCGTGGTCATCGCCATGCTGCACGTGGTCAATCACCTGTCGATTCCAGTCGACTGGTTCAAGTCCTATCCGGTGTACTCCGGGGCCACCGACGCCATGGTGCAATGGTGGTACGGGCACAACGCCGTGGGCTTTTTCCTGACCACCGGTTTCCTGGGGATGATGTATTACTTCGTGCCAAAACAAGTGGGCCGGCCGGTGTATTCCTATCGCCTGTCGATTGTGCACTTCTGGGCGCTGATCACCCTGTACATCTGGGCAGGTCCGCACCACTTGCACTACACCGCACTGCCGGACTGGGCTCAGTCCCTGGGCATGGCGATGTCGCTGATCCTGCTGGCGCCGAGTTGGGGCGGGATGATCAACGGAATGATGACCCTGTCCGGTGCCTGGCATAAGTTGCGCAGCGACCCGATCCTGCGTTTCCTGGTGCTGTCTCTGGCGTTCTACGGCATGTCGACCTTCGAAGGGCCGATGATGGCGATCAAGACCGTCAACGCCCTCTCCCACTACACCGACTGGACCATCGGCCACGTACACGCAGGCGCCTTGGGCTGGGTGGCGATGATTACCTTCGGTGCGACCTATCACATGGTGCCAAAGGTATTCGGACGCGATCAGATGCACAGCACGCCGCTGATCAACCTGCACTTTTGGCTGGCGACCATCGGCACCGTGCTGTACATCGCCTCGATGTGGGTCAACGGTATCACCCAGGGCCTGATGTGGCGCGCGATCAACGATGACGGCACGCTGACCTACTCCTTCGTCGAAGCCTTGCAGGCCAGCCATCCGGGATTCGTCGTGCGCTTTGCCGGCGGGGTGTTCTTCCTCAGCGGCATGCTGCTGATGGCCTACAACGTGTGGCGCACGGTGCGGGTAACGGACGTGGCGATGGCCGAACGCGAGGCGCGGTTAGCCTGATGATTGAAATCATATTGAACATTCCGGGTGTGGCATTTTTGTGGTTCGCCATCGAGTATTGTCTGCGCCACCAGACCGCCGAGAGCCTGGACGATGCGAGCCTGATCCCGTTTGCGGATGACCCGGAAGTGGCGCGGCGGGTGGAGTTGGCGACGGGCAAGACAGTGAATGCGGTGGCGCCTGAAGTGCCGAAACCGGGGTGGGGCAACCTCGAAATCTGAGGCACCACTGACCATTGTAGGAGTGAGCCTGCTCCGGGCGGCGTTCCGACGATGGCGTTTCAGCATTCAACATGTATGTTGCTGACAGTCCGCCATCGCGAGCAGGCTCACTCCTACAGGGTTATTTGTCTCAACTGCGCTCCCGGGGAATCAGGCTTTGCAGTTGTTGCGCCAGGAAGTTTGCATCGAACTCAAAAGTGTCCGGGTCTTTCAAGCCATTGGTCTTGCGCCACTGCCAGCCAGTGGATGGCGGCAGGCACACCAGTGACACGCTGCCATAACGTGCTGCTGTAAAGCCCATCACCGCCACGCAAATCTGCCCGCCGACACCCATCACCTCCGGGACGAATTCCACCGGTTTGCCAGCGATCAGGATGCTCAGCTTTTCGGTCTTGAATGCAGAGGTCTCCACCGGAACACTCGGCCCCGACGCGACATACACTTCGCGATTCACTTCGAGCAGGTCAGGTGCCTTGACCGGTTCCAGCCACTGCTGGATCTGATCGAACAGCGCACCAATGCGCCTCGCCCACTCGGCCGATTGCGACTCGAACACTTGCTTTTTGTGCGCTTCGCTTTCGGCGTAGTGGCGAAGCATTTCGCCCAGTTGCTGTACATCGTCCATTGCAGTGTTCCTTTGGTTGCAGCGGTGTTACGGACATTGAGCATGGCAGATGCGAGAGGCCGATGTGCGACTAACAGCCAGGAGGTATGCCAGGGGTTCGCCCAGGGCGGCTGACTCAACCGGCCTTGGGCGGGCGACGCAGGCGCGCCATGCTCAAGGTATCCACCAGCACGCCGTCGCGCACGGCGTAATCACGGAACAGGCCCTCGGTTTCGAAACCGAACTTGCGGTACAGGGCAATGGCCGCTTCGTTGTCGGCGTACACCGAAAGCTCGATGCGCTGCAGATTCATCCAGTTGTCAGCGATATCCAGTGCCGTCGCGAGCAGCTTCGAACCCACGCCCTTGCCCTGCCACGCCACCGCAACGCCCATACCGAAACTGCCGGCATGGCTGCGACGAATGCGTGAGAACTGCTCCAGGCCAATGTTGCCGATAACCGTTCCTTGGTGCAGGGCCACCACTTTCACCAGGCGTTCGTTATCCAGCGCCAGGCGACTGCGCCACAGCTCGGTGGACTGAAACGGCATTTGCAGGGTTTGTCGGGCGATCTCCGGGGCGTTGTACAGCGCCGTGATGCCTTCGATATGGGACTCGTTGAAGCGTTCGAGGGTAATAACGGGTTCGGTGGCTGGCATGGGTGAATCATCCTTGAAGCAGACATGGCCGTTCACTCTATAACGCTACCTTCGGGTGTGGCGAGTACCAATGTGGGAGCACTCAGCTTTCGAACCACGCCCGGCGCTCGCTGAAGGTGTTTTCGATCAACTCGACGATCATCCTTACCTGCGCATCGTCCCCGGAACTGGCATTGACCGCCATCCACACCTGACGTCGCATCGGCTGGTCAAACAGGCCCGGCAAGGCGATCAGCCCGCGGTCGAAGTGGCTCATGTAGTGCGGCAGCAGGCCGATGCAGGCACTGCAACGGATCATCTCCAGCATCAGCTCCCAGGATTGCAGTTGCACCGCTCCGGCCAGGCGCTGATCCACCAGCGCATTCCATGGCCGCAAGCTTTCGACATGGCCGTCCTGCTGCCATTGCACCAGGAGAAAACCGGCCAGGTCATCCACGCATTCCGGCCTGGAAGCGACCCGCGAGTAGCGCTTGGCAATGTGCGGCAGGTAATCCAGTTGCACCAGACGCCGGGGTTCAGTGGTGGCAAAGCTTGGCCCCGGTAACGGCGACTCGGTCTCGCCCAGCCACACCACCACGTCGGCGCTGACCGCCTGCAATGACAATTCGCTGTCGAGCGTGATGATGTCCAGCCGCAGGCTGGCATTGCGCCGCAGCAGTGCAACCAGGCCGCGTCCGAGAAGGTCATGCAGGATCGAATCCGCCACGGCCAGACGAATCAACGGCTGCTCGATCACCGGCAAATTGCGCTCATGGGCCAGGGCGATCAATTGTGCGTGCAAACGCAAGCCATCGCGGCTGAGGCTCAAACCATTGTCTGAATGGTTGAACAGTGAACACTCGAGCTGCGTCTCCAGCAGCAACAGTTGCCTGCGCAGGCGGGTGGCCTTGAGGTTGAGACTGCGGGCGGCCTGCATGAAGCAACCGCAACGGGCGCTGGCGGTGAAACACAGCGCCAGTTCGGGGTCGATACCTGCTGCCAACTGGCGCCAGGAGGTGTTTTTTTCAATGGCTACACGATACTCGGTAGCCCCCAGGCGGGTGCTGGTTTCCATGACTGACATCGAGGACTCCCTGTCGATCTGACACTGACAGTTGCATCCTGCGGATCGTTCATGAACCTGCCATGACAAAGACTCAGGTACTGGGCGCCTGGCGAAAGCTCACGGCCAGGCGGTTCCAGCTGTTGATGGTGGTGACGGCGATGGTCAAGTCGACCATTTCGCTTTCACTGAACTGCTCCCGGGTCTGGGTGTAGACATCGTCCGGCACGTGGCTTTCGGAGAGCAAAGTGACCGCCTCGGTCCAGGCCAGCGCGGCTCTTTCCCGCGGATTGAAAAAATTACTGTCGCGCCAGACCGCTATGCAATAGAGGCGCCGATCGCTTTCGCCCAGGCGCCGTGCATCCACCGAATGCATGTCGGTGCAAAAGGCACAGCCATTGAGCTGCGAAGCACGAATCTTGATCAGGTGCAGCAGGCCCTGCTCGATGCTCAGGCTGCTGGTCAGGGCCTCCATCGCGATCATGGCTTTCATCGCTTTGGGGGACGCGCTGTAGTAATCCAGGCGAAGGGTCATGGAGCGATCTCGTGCAGCAGTGATGTGACCTTCACCGTAGTCGCTGGCGCTCAGGCATGACAGATCCAATCAGGCGATTTCCCCGGGGACCACCGCCACCAGACCAATTGACGGTTTTTCCACTGCACAACTTCTGTACCACAAGCGGATAGGGGTAATCTTGCGCGACGCACACGCGCCTCAACAGCCCCGGAGCCTCGCCGGTATGGAACTACATGTTGTCATCAACGGCCGCAAGGACCTGGCCGGCCAGCTGTACAACCAACTGCGCAGCGCCATCGAGTCCGGTCGCCTGACCGCCGGGACACAACTGCCGCCCAGCCGTTTGCTGGCCGAGCAATTGGGTATTTCGCGCAAGACCATTTCCGATACCTACGCCCAGCTGACCTACGAAAACTTCCTCACCGGCGTGGTCGGCAAAGGCACTTACGTCAACGCGCGCACTTCGAAGGTGCAGCGTAAACAGAGCCATTGCGAGCTTGCGGGTTTCGAGGTGATCGAGTCCTGGCGCAACCTGCCGGTGTTTCTGCGTCACCCGACGCTTGAGGGCTCGCTGCGCTACGACTTCATCGGCGGCGCCACCGGCAAGGGCCAGTTTCCCCAGGATGACTGGCGACGCTGCACCTCTCACGCACTGCGCCAGATTGCCGGTTCCAAAGGCCTCTACAGCCTGCCAGAGGGTTTGCCAGCCCTGCGCAACGCCATTGCCCGGCACATCGCGTTCTCCCGCGGGGTCAATTGCCAGGATGAGGATGTGGTGGTGTGCAACGGCGCGCAGCAGGCGCTGGACCTGATCGCCCGGGTGCTGATCAGTCCGGGTAGCCTGGTCGCTATGGAAGACCCAGGCTACCCGCCGGCACGGCTGCTGTTCGGCAGCCATGGCGCCACGGTGATTGGCGTACCGGTGGACGCCGAAGGCATTGTGGTGGACCAGATTCCTCGCGGTACGCGCCTGATCTACGTCACCCCTTCGCACCAGTTCCCGTTGGGCATGCCGATGAGCCAGGCGCGGCGGGTAGCCCTGCTGGCCAAGGCTCATGAGCTGGGCGCGATCATCATCGAGGACGACTACGACAGCGAATTCCGCTATGAGGGCCGTCCTGCCGATTCCCTGCAAAGCATGGATGAACGGGGGATCGTCGCTTACGTCGGCACGTTCTCGAAAACCCTGTTGCCGGAACTGCGGCTCGGCTATGCGATCCTGCCGCCAGCGATCCTCGAGGCCGTGGTGCGTGCCAAACAGCTCACCGACCTGCACACTTCGACCCTGCCGCAATGGGCGCTGGCCAAGTTCATCGCCGAAGGCTGCCTGCTCAAGCACATCCGGCGCTGCCATACGATCTATGCCGGGCGCCGCGAGCGAATCCTGGCGCGCATGGCCGGCGATCTCTCGCCCTGGCTCGAGGCGGTGCCGACCACCGCCGGTTTCCATATGGTGGTGATGTGCAAAGTGCCGATGGATATTCCATTGGTGATCGAACTGGCGAAAAAAGTCGAAGTCGGGCTCTATGCCATCGACAGTTTCTTCTATCAGCAAGCGCCCAAGGCCGGGCTTTTCCTCGGTTTTGGCGCCATCGAAACCCTTGATATCGACATCGCCCTGGACCGTTTGCGCGACATTCTGCAGCAGGTGGCCTGACGGATTGGCCTGCGGCTTTATCCGGCGATTGGCTATTGGCGGTCCACGGGGGCAGGCCTATCCTGCATAGGCGTTATCCCTCAATGAGCAGGATTCGTCCGGCCTGATTCAGGAGTGTGAGCAATGTCCCATGAAGTGATCAATACCGTACAGGTACAGGCCGCCGCCGGCCGCTCGGATGAACTGGGTAAGCAACTGCAAAAGATTGTCGAAACCCTGCGTGAACTACCGGGCTGCGAATCCTATATGGTCGACCGCTGCCCCGAGGACACCAATCGCTGGACCGTCAGCGCCCACTGGCAATCGGAAGCGGCCATGCGATCGCATTTCAACTGCCCGCAGGTCCAGGGTTTTATCAGCCTGATCGATAGCCAACTGGCCAATGCCGTGGACTTCAACAGCTTTCCGATCGTTTAAAAACAAGATCAAAAGATCGCAGCCTGCGGCAGCTCCTACACGGAACTCTCCGCAGGAGCTGCCGCAGGCTGCGATCTTTGCTTTTAACGCCGGTTAATTGGTCCCCTCGCCTTCCCGAATATTGGCTGTTTAACCTCTATTACTTGCGCACTACTGTTGTTTTCGACAACTAACCCACCGCAGGTAAAGAACCATGAACGTGTTGCGCTTCTGTGCTGCCCCCCTTGCCGCCCTGGCCCTGATGTTTTGTGCATCGGCTTTTGCCCATGATCCTTCGGAAAAGGTCACTGTCCTGCAGGACGAATTGCTGAAGAACGTCCCCGGTAAAAAAGCGCTGATGATCGAAGTCGATTACCAACCCGGTCAGTCGTCCATCGCCCACAAACACGATGGCTCCACCATGGCCTACGTCACCTCGGGAGCAATCGTTTCTCAGGTCAAGGGCGAGCCGGCGAAAACCTACAAGGCCGGTGAGTTCTGGTATGAGCCGGCGGGATCGGAACACCTGGTATCGAAAAACGCCAGCGCAACCAAACCGGCCAAATTGCTGGTGTTCATGGTGTTGGCCCCGGATGAAAAAGTGCTGATCCCATTGGAACACTGATGCCTGAACGTGCAGCTATAAATAAAAAGGCCCGAATCGCGAATTCGGGACTTTTTATTTCCTCACGCAATTAACCGAAGACTTTTAAACCAAACAAAACTATTGGCCACCTGACAAGTGCGGATATTGGCCATTTAAATAAATCAACCAGGGTTTAGTCTTGAGTCACCGCCGGAACAGCACCGGCAACTTTAACTTTCGACTAAAATTGTTTCACTGGAGAAACACCATGAAACTTGCGCTTGCCAGTACGTTGACCATGGCTGTTGTATTAACCGGCTGCTCGATCCCCACCGCGCCCACGGCGGTCTCTTCGCTGAACGGTATCTTCACCGAACCGGTGGGCCGCAGCGCTGCCACCCGCATTACCAACGGTAGCCATGTTTCGTTGGGCGTTATTTACAGCCAAACCACTCAGACCAATCGTGCCTACCTTCGGGATTATCAAGCCAACGCCGGCACCGGTTTCGGCCAGAGCCTGCTGGTGCAGCCGATTCATGACGCCTACGTAGCCACCTCCAGGCCAGACCAGGCGGTGGATTGGGTCAAGGCCTCCCTGCAGCGGCAATTTGGCCCGGTTATCGTATACCCGGACATTCAGAGCCTCAGGGCAGCGAAACCGGATGTGATGGCGGTGGTCGACACCCGCAGTCAACTGATGACCTCGCGCAGTTCGGATATCCAGGCGGATGTCCGTGCGGACTTTTATGACAAGAACTTCAACTACATCGGTACTGCACAAGGTCATGATGCCAAGGCACTCAGTCCGGTGTGGGCCGACTATAAGCGCAGTGAAGAGATAGTGGCGGATATTAATGAACAACAGAATGTGCAAGTAAGGGCCCTGCAAAAGTTTGATCAGTCGCTCAGTAATTTATTGACCAGCCCGACAAGTAATGTGTCGATGCTTGGTAATGAATCAAGCCAGAAGTTGTATTGATCTCACCGCCCTCTTCGCGATCCGACTTGCCCGCGAAGAGGCCCGACCCGTCACCACAAAAACCTGCGACAAAAAAAAACCCCGCATCTTTCGATGCGGGGCTTTTTTTATTCAACGCCTGATCAGGCAGCCGGTTCCAGCTCGGCGGCGACAGCGGCAGGCACTACCGCTTGACCGCTCAATGCCAGGTCCAGCAGTTCGCGGTTGGCCACCGCGTACATGGCGTAGTCGGTGCCGCTGGCGGCACGGATTTCCACCAGCATGGTGCGCCAGCGTTCGATCATGCTCTCGTGCTGATCCATCCACAGGGAGAGCCGTGTTTCCACGTCCTGGGTACCGTCGCCCTGTTGCAGGACCGAGATGGTGATCGCACGTTGCTGCCAGTCGACGTCATCGCGGAACGCTTCACGGGCCAGGGCCTGCCAGTTGTTTTCAACCGGCAGAGCGCTGATCTGTTGCATGTACCAGGTGATGTCCAGCGCGCTGCCCACGGCGAAGTAGGCCTTGGCCACGTCCGCAGGGTCCTGGCCGGTCACGTCGGAGGCCTCGATGATCGGTAGCAAGGTGTACAAGTGCGAGGTGCCAGCCACCATGCGCGCCAGCAGCTCCGGCACACCGGCTGCGACGTACGCCTGGTAACGGGCCTGCCAGGTTTCGTGGATCTCGCCACTGAGCAACTCGTCGAGCTTGAGGCCCAACTCCTTCAGGTGCGGACCGAAGTGGGCGACGTCACGGGCAGCGTTCTGCTCGTTGCGACGGGCACGCAGGAACCAGCGCGTGGCGCGGCGGCCCAGACGCATCAGCTCGTCCATCAGCTCCAGTTGCACGTCGGCGGAAACCTGGTAGTCCAGGTTCTCGATCTGACGGAACCAGTGCGGGAGGTGGAAAATGTCGCGCACGATCACATAAGCGCCCGCAACGTTCGCCGGGCTCATGCCGGTCGACTCTTTGAGTCGCTGAACGAAGGTAATACCCATGTGGTTGACCAGATCGTTGGCGATCTGGGTGCTGACGATTTCGCGCTTCAGACGGTGACGACGCATGGCCGCGGAGAACTTGCTCACCAGGGTTGGCGGGAAAGCGGTTTCCATGTCGCGGGTCAGGTAGTCGTCGTCCGGCACCAGGGAGCCCAGCAACTGCTCCTTGAGGTCGATCTTGCTGTACGAGATCAGCACCGACAGCTCGGCGCGGGTCAGGCCGTGGCCTGCGGCGATGCGCTCGTTGATTGCATCTTCGGCCGGCAGGAACTCGATGGCGCGATCCAGCTTGCCGCGGCCTTCCAGATCGTTCATCAGGCGCTTGTATTCAGCAATCCGCACGAAGGCACGGCGTGCTGCCAGGGACAGGGCCTGTGTCTGCTTGTAGTTGTTGCCGAGCACCAGGTTACCGACTTCGTCGGTCATGCTCGCCAGCAACTGGTTACGTTGCTTGTCGGTCATGTCGCCGGCCTGAACCACTTCGTTCAGCAGGATCTTGATATTCACTTCGTGGTCGGAGCAGTCCACGCCACCGGCGTTGTCGATGAAGTCGGTGTTGGAACCGCCGCCATTGAGGCCGAACTCGACGCGACCCAGTTGGGTCATGCCCAGGTTACCGCCCTCGCCCACGACTTTGCAGCGCAGTTCGTTGCCGTTCACGCGCAGTGCATCGTTAGCCTTGTCGCCGACATCGGCGTGGCTTTCGCTGCTGGCTTTGACGTAAGTACCGATACCGCCGTTCCACAGCAGATCCACCGGAGCCTTGAGCAAGGCGTTCAGCAGTTCGGTCGGGGTCAGCTTGTCGGCCTGGATGTCGAAGCGCTCTTGCATCTGCGGGGAAATCGCGATGCTCTTCGCGCTGCGCGAGAAGATGCCGCCGCCTTCGGACATGATGCTGGTGTCGTAGTCCGACCAGGCCGAACGCGGCAGGTCGAACAGGCGCTGACGCTCGGCGAAGCTCGATGCCGGCTCAGGGTTCGGGTCGATGAAGATGTGCAGGTGGTTGAACGCTGCGACCAGTTGCAGCTTGTCGGACATCAGCAAGCCGTTGCCGAACACGTCACCGGCCATGTCGCCGACGCCCACAACCGTGATGCTGTCTTCCTGGACATTGATGCCGCGCTCGCGGAAGTGGCGCTGTACGCCGACCCACGCGCCCTTGGCGGTGATGCCCATTTTCTTGTGGTCGTAACCGGCCGAACCACCGGACGCAAACGCGTCACCCAGCCAGAAGCCGTAGTCGATGGCAATGCCGTTGGCAATGTCGGAGAAGGTCGCAGTGCCCTTGTCCGCCGCGACTACCAGGTACGGGTCATCGTGGTCATGACGCACGACGTTCACCGGTGGCACCAGGGCGCCGTCTTTCAGGTTGTCGGTGATGTCCAGCAGGCCCGAAATGAAGATGCGGTAGCAGGCGATGCCCTCGGCCGCGATCTCGTCACGGCTGCCGCCCAGTGGCAGGCGACGCGGCAGGAAGCCGCCCTTCGCGCCCACCGGCACGATCACCGAGTTCTTCACTTGTTGGGCTTTTACCAGGCCGAGCACTTCGGTGCGGTAGTCTTCTTCACGGTCGGACCAGCGCAGGCCGCCACGAGCCACGTTGCCGAAGCGCAGGTGCACGCCTTCGACGCGTGGCGAGTAGACGAAGATTTCGAACTTCGGTACCGGCTTCGGCAGTTCGGGAATCAAGTGCGGGTTGAACTTGAAGCTGAAGTACGACTTGTTATGGCCGTTGGCATCGGTCTGGTAGAAGTTGGTGCGCAGGGTGGCCTTGATCAGGTCCAGGTAGCGACGCAGGATGCGGTCTTCGTTCAGTACCTGGACGTCGTCCAGGGCGCTGAGAATAGCGTGTTCCAGGCGTTGCTGCTTGTCGTCCAGATCGTCGCCGGCCAGCTTGCGCGCCAGGTAGAAACGGGTCTTGAACAACCGGGTCAGCTCGTGAGCGATGTCGGTGTGGTTGTTCAGGGTGCTGGCGATATAGCCCAGGTCGAAGCCCAGACGGATCTGCTTCATGTAGCGGGCGTAGGCACGCAGCAGCGCGACATCGCGCCATGGCAGGCCGGCGGTCAGTACCAGACGGTTGAACCCATCGTTCTCGGCATCGCCACGCACGATGTGGACAAACGCGTCCTGCAGCGTGTCGTTGAGTTGCTGGATGTCGAGTTCCAGGCCTTCGGCGGCAGTGAACGCGAAATCGTGAATCCAGAACTCGCGGCCACTGTTGTGGCGCAGGCGGTACGGGAATTCACCCAGCACGCGCAGACCGAGGTTTTCCAGGATTGGCAGTACATCGGACAACGCCAGCGGCGTGTCGGCGTGGTACAGCTTGCAGTGCAGCATGCGCTGGCCGGACACCTGGCCCAGCGGCTGGTAGAAGCTCATCACCAGCGGATTTTTTTCGTTGAGGCTCAGCAGGTGCTGCATGTCGACCACCGCCGAGTGAGCGGCGAAACGCTCGCGGTAGCCGGCCGGGAAGCCTTTCGGGAAATCAGCCAGCACGTTGGTGCCGTGGGCTTCGCCGAAGCTTTCGATGGTCAGGGCGGCGTAGTCGTCCTGCCAGCTGCGGCAGGCCTGCACCACTTCTTTTTCCAGCAGCAGCGGGTCGATGTCGAGGCGGTTTTTCGGGTCGACGCGCAGGATCAGCTGCACACGGGCCAGCACGGACTCGGAGAAGAACGTCCAGAACTCGCAATCGGTCGCTTTCAGGCGATCCATCAGCACTTGCTGGATCTTCTGACGCACTTCGGTGGAATAGATATCACGCGGCACGTAGGCCAGGCAGTAGCAGAAACGGCCGTACGGGTCTTTGCGCAGGAACACGCGAATCTTGTTGCGTTCCTGGATCTGCACGATCGACATCACGGTGCTGAACAGCTCGTCCACCGGGGTCTGGAACAGATCGTCGCGCGGCAGCACTTCGAGCACCTGCGCCAGTTCCTTGCCCAGGTGAGCCTTGGCCTGGAAGCCGGAACGGCGTTCGATTTCCTCGACCTTGCGGCGGATGTACGGGATCACCCGCACGCTCTCGCCATACACCGACGAGGTGTACAGGCCCATGAAACGGCATTCCTTGATGACCTTGCCGTTGGCGTCAACTTCACGGATCGACACGAAATCCGGGTAAGCCGGACGGTGGACACGGCTTGGGTGCGAAGCCTTGGCGAACGACAGCAGGGTCGGTTCGCGCAGGTAGTTCACGGCGTAGTCTTCGATGCGCAGGTCATCGTAGGTCAGGCCCGCGCGCAGCAGTTTGGTCAGGCCGAGGAAGGAGTCCTTGTCATAGACGATGTGGCCGCCATCGGCTTCATCGCTGACCACGAACTCTTCGTAGCCGAGGAAGGTGAAGTGGTTACCCACCAGCCATTCCAGGAAGCTCTTGATTTCGCTCTTCTCTTCGCCATCGACGGCGAACTGGTTGTTGTCCAGCATGGTCAGGATGTCCTGGACCTTGGCCTTCATCGGCTCGAAATCGCCAACGGCCACGCGGACTTCACCGAGCACCTGCTCCAGCTCTTTGCTCAGGACATTGAGCTCGGCGGTGTTGGCGCAGCGGTCGATTTCCAGGAACATCAGCGATTCTTGCTGAATGTCGTCGCCCTGGGTGCCTTTGGGCAGGATTTCCACCAGCTCGCCCTTGCTGCCACGACGCACGCTGAGCACGGTGGTTTGCAGGGTATGGATGCTGTAGCCGCGGCGGTTCAGCTCGGTACGCACCGAGTCCACCAGGAATGGCAGGTCGTGGTGCAGCACTTCGACCGCAGTGTGGGTCGACTGCCAGCCGTGGCGTTCGTAATCGGGGTTGAAGACGCGCACTTGCGGTTGCGCGTGATCGAAGCGCTCAAGCAGGCGCCATGCAGAAAGGGTGCAGCCAGCAAGGTCGGACAACCGACGCTGGGTCAGCTCGTCAAGGGAAATGATGCCGAAGAATTGTTCAGCGAACAGCGCCACTTGTGGCAGTGCCTGTTCACTGATGTGCTGCGCCAGTGCCGCTTGCAGTTGGTGCTGGAAGTCGGCTTTGCTGGCTGCGGTGAAGAACGCCATCTGTGGTACTCCGCTTGGGCTTGTTATTGATGGAAGCGTCGCGTGCAAAGCCCCTGTTCGGGGCTACCCGTCACCCGGCTCCTGATTCTCGGGCAGAGGAAACAGGGTGACAGGTGGGTGAAGCTGGACGAGACACTCAGGTCACATTCACCTTCCGTGAATGAGCATCTGCAAAAACGACTGGGCCACGTGCAGCGCAATGTCTTTACGGGTGCTCATCCGTTGCGCAGCTTAACGAGTGCGGCAAGGCCGATGCTTGCGGTGCTGCGACATATTCGGTCATCGGTACGCAGCTCAAGGCACGCGCATCGAACAACACTAGCATTCGCACAGAAAAATGACGGTTTTTCGTCCGGTTTTACGGGACATGCGTACCAGAAATGACCAGTAACACTCTCTCCGTCCACGACCGGGTCTTTGACACTCGGACGAGCAGAAATCTTCGCAGGCTGGCAAAATCGCCCTTTGTTGCGTTTACCACGCCCGCCGGGCCAGGAATTTCCCATGAAAATGAAAACCGCCCTCTTGATCGTCAACCCTTGCGACGACGAAGAAGACAACATGGCCATGCTTTGCTGCCACAGCGACCAGGGCGAAATGTTCCTGATGAGCCGCTACCCCGATGAAGACGAGCTGGAAATCACCCTCGACGGCGAGCCTTCGACGCTTGATGGCGTGAAAGTCACGCTCAGCCCTACTCTGCTGAAGATTGAAATTGCGGCGGCGGATGCTGATGTGCTGAATGGGGATGATGTGCTGGAAATTACCTTTGATGCCGACATGACGGACCTGGCCGAAGTGGAAGAGACCTTGCAGAACATTCTTGAAGGCACTGGCACCTTCATTAGCCAGCTCTGAATATCAGCGCCTGTTCCGGCCTGCTCGCGATGAGGCCGGAACAGCCACCCATTCACTCCCCTGCTACACAAATCCAGCAATTGCCCCAATCATTTCCCGCACTTTGCGCAAAATGCCGTTAGTCGCCGCCCCCCGCGATGGATTAAAGTAACGCCCCCGGCCCTGACGTACTTCGAACGTCCTCGGCCACCCTTTTGCAGGAACAGTCATCGATGGAACATCGTGAAGCGCTACTCGCGCTGCGAACCTTTCTTTCAACGCAGATTCTCGGCCAGGAAAAACTCATCGAGCGCTTGCTCATCGCCCTGCTCGCCGACGGCCATATGCTGGTCGAGGGTGCCCCTGGCCTGGCCAAGACCAAGGCCATCAAAGAACTCGCCGAAGGCATCGAAGCCCAGTTCCACCGTATCCAGTTCACCCCTGACCTGTTGCCGGCCGACATTACCGGTACGGAAATCTACCGCCCGGAAACCGGCAGTTTCGTGTTCCAGCAAGGCCCGATTTTCCACAACCTGGTGCTGGCGGACGAAATCAACCGCGCCCCGGCCAAGGTCCAGTCGGCCTTGCTCGAAGCCATGGGCGAGCGGCAAGTCAGTGTCGGGCGCAGCACCTATGAGCTGTCGCCACTGTTTCTGGTGATGGCCACGCAGAACCCTATCGAGCAGGAAGGCACCTACCCGCTGCCCGAAGCCCAGCTCGACCGCTTCCTGATGCACGTGAAGATCGGTTTCCCGGACGCGACGGTTGAACGCAAGATCCTGCAACAGGCCCGTGGCGAAGCTCTGAACGGCGAAGCGAAGCCTGAGCGTCGGGTTACCCAACAGACGATCTTCGCCGCACGCAAGGAAATCCTCGGTTTGTACATGGCCGACGCCGTGGAGGAATACCTGGTGCAACTGGTCATGGCCACCCGCACCCCGGCCAAGTTCGATCCGGAAATGGCCGAGTGGATCGCCTACGGCGCCAGCCCGCGCGGTTCGATTGCCCTGGACCGCTGCGCCCGCGCCCATGCCTGGCTGGCCGGGCGCGACTTCGTCAGCCCGGAAGACATACAGGCCGTGCTGTTCGACGTGCTGCGCCATCGCATCATTCTTTCCTTTGAAGCCGAAGCCGCTGGCATCGACCAGGACCGGGTGGTCCAGCGGATTCTCGACGTCGTAGCCGTCGCTTGACCCCGATGAAAGCCAGCCTGCCGCCCGAGCCGGGCATCCGTGTCAGCCTCGCCGACCTGATCGAGATGCGTCATCGCGTGCGCGAAGTGCAGCTGTTTTCCACGCCGAGCCAACGCAGCCCGCTGATCGGCCTGCACCATTCCAAATTGCGCGGCCGTGGCGTCGACTTCGATCAGGTGCGGGTCTATCAGGCCGGCGACGATGTGCGCACCATTGACTGGCGCGTGACCGCACGCACCCAGGAGCCTCACACCAAGCTGTTCCACGAAGAACGTGAGCGGCCGATTTTCATCATGGTCGAACAAAGCCGTCGCCTGTTTTTTGGCTCGGGCCTGATGTTCAAGTCAGTGCTCGCCGCACAGGCCGCGAGCCTGATCGGTTGGGCAGCCCTGGGGCATAACGACCGGGTCGGCGGGCTGGTGTATGGCGACAATCAGCACTACGAAATCAAGCCTCGGCGCAGCAAGCAAAGCCTGCTGCAGCTGCTCAACCGGCTGGTGCGGGTCAATCAGTCGCTCAACAGCGAAAGCGAGCCGGACCGTGATGCCTTTGGTATCGCCCTACGCCGCGCCCGGGAAGTGTCCCGCCCGGGCAGCCTGGTGATTGTGATTTGCGATGAACGCGCGCTATCGGAAAGCGCCGAGCAACAGCTGAGCCTGTTATCGCGTCATTGCGACCTGTTGCTGCTGCCGGTGTCCGACCCGCTGGATCATGCCCTGCCCGCCGCGGGACTTTTACGTTTCGCCGAACGTGGAGCGCAACTGGAACTCGATACGCTGAATTTCGACCTGCGCCAGACTTACCGGGCCCAGGCCGAAGCACGCATCGCTCGCTGGGAGCTGCTCGCGCAGAAACTGCGCGTCTTGCTGATGCCACTGAGTACCCAGAGCGAGATGGTCGAACAACTGCGCGAATACCTGAACCCACAGAAACCAGGGAAAGGTCGATGAGCAGCCTTGATCAACTGCAACCGCTGATATCCCCGCCACCGGTGGAATTCTGGCCTCCGGCACCGGGTTGGTGGTTGCTGCTTTTATTGGTGCCACTGATCGGTTTGGGCCTGTGGAAGCTGCGTCGCTTTATTCCGGACAAACGCCCGGTGGTACGTGCTGAACAGCCGCTTGACCCGGTGCGCCTTGCCGCCCTGGCGGAGCTGGCCTTGATGCCAAAACCCTACGACGGTGCGCCAGCCGGTGCCTGGCTGCAGCAACTCAACGGCTTGCTCAAACGCCTGTGCCGCAACCATTACCCCTACAGCCAGAGCCATACCCTCAACGGCCGCAAATGGCTGGCGTTCCTCGACAACCGCTGCCCGGCGGCCGGGCTCACTCGCTGGATGGTGCTTGTGGAAGGCGCCTACAAACCCGAATGCAAGCTCGACGACAAGGCGATCGCCGGCCTGACCCAGGCCGTCGACACATGGATTCGCAAGCATGTTTGAATTTGCCTGGCCGTGGATTTTTGCCCTGCTGCCGCTGCCGTGGCTGATGCGCATCGTATTGCCGGTGGCCGACAGTGGCGAACCGGCACTCAAGGTCAGCTTCCTGAGCGACCTGGAAGGCCTCGCCGGGCGTCGCGCCCGGGCCAACCTGCCGACATGGCGCCAACAGACGCCGTTCATTTTGCTGTGGCTGTTACTGCTGGTCGCGGCGGCGCGCCCGCAGTGGCTCGGCGAACCCTTGCCGATCGCCGCCAGCGGTCGCGATCTGCTGGTCGCGGTGGACGTTTCCGGCTCCATGGATTTCCCTGACATGCAGTGGCAGGACGAAGAGGTGAGTCGACTGTCGTTGGTCCAGCACCTGCTCGGCGACTTCCTCGAAAGTCGCGAAGGTGACCGCGTCGGCCTGATCCTGTTTGGCAGCCGGGCCTACCTGCAGGCACCGCTGACCTTCGACCGCCACACCGTACGCGTCTGGCTCGACGAAGCGCGCATCGGCATTGCCGGCAAAAACACCGCCATCGGCGATGCTATCGGTCTGGCCCTCAAACGCCTGCGTTTGCGCCCGGCAACAAGCCGCGTGCTGATACTGGTCACCGACGGCGCCAACAATGGCGGTGAAATCGATCCGCTCACCGCCGCCCGACTGGCGGCCCAAGAAGGTGTGAAAATCTACCCGATCGGCATTGGTGCCGATCCGGAACAAAGTGGCTCCGTGGGGTTCCTCGGTGTCAATCCGAGCCTGGACCTCGACGAGCCGTCCCTGAAAGCCATCGCCGAAGCCACCGGCGGCCGGTATTTCCGCGCCCACGATGGCAAGGAGCTGCAATCGATCAAGGACACCCTTGACCAACTGGAGCCCGTGGCCCAACAACCCACCCAGGCCCGCCCGACTCAATCGTTGTATCACTGGCCGCTCGCCTTGGCGCTGTGCTTGAGCATACTGCTGGTGGCTCCCGTACTCTGGCCGGACAACCCGTTGCAACGCCTGTTTACCAAGGATCTGTATTTGCAAACGCAATTGCTGCCCGACTGGCGCCAGCGTCTTAAACGCCTGCGTCTGCGGAGGCGCCGATGAGTGCACTGTGGCCCTACTGGTTCCGGCCCTGGTGGCTACTGTTGCTGCCGGTGCTTGGCTGGTTGCTCTGGCAACTCTGGCACCGCAAGAAGCGCGCCGGGCGCTGGCAGATGATCCTGCCGCCGGCCTTTCACTCGGCACTGCTCAGCGGCGGCAGTGGTCGCGACAGTAAACTGCCCTGGGTCGCGCTCGGCGTGGCGTGGCTGTTGACCGTGCTCGCGCTGTTGGGGCCGGGTTGGGAACGCGTCGAGCAAACCAGCCAGAAACCCGCGGACCCGTTGGTGGTGGTTCTTGAACTGACCCCGGAAATGCTTGCCACCGACGTCACGCCCAATCGGCTGGAACAGGCCCGGCGCAAGCTGTACGACCTGCTGCAGATCCGCAGCGACGCGCAAACCGCCATTGTCGTCTACGCCGGCAGTGCCCACACGCTGGTACCGCTGTCAGATGATCTTTCCACCAGCCGCAACTTGTTGGATGCACTGAAACCGTCGTTGATGCCAGAGTCCGGTCATCGCGCCGATCTGGCGGTACTCAAGGCCCTGGCACTGCTCGAACAAGCTGCTTTGGGCGAAGGTCGGATCCTGCTGATGGGTTCGTCCCTGACCGAACCAGAGCGGCTGGGCATCCGTCGCGCGCTGAACGGCAAATCGACTCAATTTCTGATGCTCGGCATCGGCACCGCCGAAGGCTCGCCGATCACTCAGGAAGACGGCAGCTTCCTCAAGGATGAACAAGGCGCCATTCTCGTGTCGCGCCTCGACGAGCCCGGCCTGAAAGGTTTTGCCAACGACCTGGATGGACGCTTTCGCCAGGCGCGCCTGGACGATAGCGACCTGCACGCCCTTGGCCTGCTCGACGGTCCGCGCAATTTGCGCAACGACGGTCAGACCTTGCGCCTCGATACCTGGGCCGACCAGGGTTACTGGCTGCTGCTGCCACTGTTGCTGCTCGCGGCCTGCGCAGGACGTCGTGGTTGGTTGCTGTGCCTGCCGCTGCTATTGGCGCTACCGCAACCCAGCTATGCCTTCGACCTCGCAGACCTGTGGCTGCGTCCTGATCAACAAGGCGTGCAATTACTCAAACACAAGCGTCCGGCCGAGGCCGCCCGGCGCTTCGAGGACCATCAGTGGCAAGGCGTGGCGCTCTATGAAGCCGGAGACTACGCCGGCGCCGCCGAGCGGTTTGCCGAGGGCAACGATGCCCATGCCCACTACAATCGGGGCAACGCCCTGGCCAGAAGTGGTGAGCTGGAGGCCGCCCTGGACGCTTACGAACAGGCACTGGAACGTCAACCTGATTTGCGTCCGGCACTGACCAACAAGGCGCTGGTGGAACGTCTGCTCAAGGAGAAAAACACGCCACCCCCTCCTGAGCCAGACGCCGCCAGCAACGCCCGGCCCGAAGCCGAATCGCAGGAACCTCCGCCCGGTGCTGCTGCCCAACCCTCGAGCAGCGACGATGGGCAACCGCCCGGCCCGGGTGAGCGACAACCGCCCACCACACCGCCGAAAACGGGGACCAACGAAGTACCAGGCAGCGAACTGGGTGACGAACAACACACTACACCACCCTTGCGCCCGGTCACCGACGGCATCGAAGGTGAACAGCGCCAGGCACTGGAGCAATGGCTGCGGCAGATTCCGGATGACCCGGGTGAACTGCTCAGGCGCAAATTCTGGTACGAACAGCAACAACATCAGGATCAGGAAGAAACTCGATGACCCGCTTCACCGTTTTATTGCTCGCACTGCTGCATGGCCTGTTGTTCTGCGCGGTTCAGGCACAGGCAGCAGAGCTGGTCGCCAGTGTGGACCGCAGTCGCCTCAGCTCAGGCGAGACGGTCGAGCTGACCCTGGAATCCACCGATGTCACTCAGTTCGGCAAACCCGACCTGGCACCGCTGGAGCCGTTGTTCGAAGTGCGCGGCACACGCCAGGTCAACCAGTTGAACACCCTCAGCGGCGAAAACCAGGCCGCCACGCGGTGGATCGTCACCCTCCTGCCCCGGCAAAACGGCAGCGTGGTGATTCCGGCACTGCAACTGGGCGAACTCCAGAGCCAGCCGATCACCCTGCAAGTGGTCGAGAGCGAAACACCGGACAACCCGAACAACCGGGCCCCGGTGTTCATCGATGCCAGCCTCGATCAAACCAGCGTGTACGTACAGGCCCAGGCAGTCCTGACCCTGCGTATCTACCATTCGGTGTCGCTGTACGACGACAGCAGCCTGCCGCCCTTGCAGGTACCTGATGCGCGCATCGAGCAATTGGGCGACTCACGCACCTACGAAAAAGACATCGATGGTCAGCGCCACGGCGTGATCGAAATGCGCTACGCGATCTACCCGCAACACAGCGGCGAACTGATCATTCCGGCACAGGTCTTCAACGCCGCGCTGGTCGATGCGCAACCGGCACAGGACGCCACCCAAGGGCCGAAATCCGGCAAGTTGATGCCCGTTACCTCGACCGAACTGCTGTTGACGGTCAAGGCCAAACCCATCACCTATCCGGCCGACGCACCCTGGCTGCCTGCGCGCAGCCTGAGCCTGAGCGAAAGCTGGAACCCGGAGCCGGATCACACCCAGGTCGGTGATTCACTGACCCGCAGCCTGACAGTGACGGCCGAAGGCTTGTCCAGCACCCAACTGCCACCGCTGCCCGGCACCGATGTCGGCGGCCTGCGCCGCTACCCGGATCAACCGGTGCTCGGCAACCAGAACAGCGAACGCGGCCTGGTCGGCAGTCGTGAAGACCGCGAGGCCCTGGTGCCGACACGGACCGGCACCATCGAGTTGCCCACCGTCGACGTGGTCTGGTGGAACACCTTCGAAGACCATCTGGAACGCAGCAGCCTGCCCGCTCGCACGCTGCACGTGGCGGCCAATCCGAGCCTGGTGGTCGACACGCCTGCCGGCGCCTCACCGATCGATGCCGGAGCCGACAGCGAAGCGCTCTGGCGCTGGAAGCTCAGCACCTTGATTCTCGCCTGCACCACCCTGCTCGGCTTCGGCCTCTGGTGGCGTGGCCGCTGGCAACCGGCGGTGGCGCGTGTCGCTCAAACCGGCCCGAGCCCGCGCACCGTACTCGACGACCTCAAGCGCGCCTGCCAGGCCAACGACTCCCACGCCACCCGCCAGGCCCTCGACGCCTGGGCCCGTCAACAACCGGAAACCCTGGCCGACATGGCCGCCCGCTTCGTGCCACTGTCCAACGCCCTCGACGGCCTGAACGGCGCGCTGTACAGCGAAACCGGCCAGTACTGGCAAGGTGACGAGTTGTGGCGGGTGATCAAGGCGATCCCGATGGCCGAGCGAGTGCAGGACCCGGCCGGTGACAGTGGGTTGCCGCCGCTTTATCCGAAGTAAACACCGATCCTTGTGGCGAGGGGGCTTGCCCCCGTTCGGTCGCGAAGCGGCCGTAAATCCGGGCAGCTCGGTGTGCCTGAAGGAATTAGGGGGCCGCTTCGCGGCCCAACGGGGGCAAGCCCCCTCGCCACAAAGCTCCCTGCCGCAAGAAGTTCGACGTGCAACCACTCCCGAGCTGTTTACCAGTAAACTCCCTGTCCTTTCGCCGCCTTCATTTTCCCCGCGGCCATTACCTATTTTTGTAGCGGAGTCTGCCTTGCGCTTGTTTCACACCTCCGACTGGCACCTCGGGCAGAACCTGCACGGCCAGGATCGCGATTTTGAACACGGCTGTTTTCTCGAGTGGCTGTTGCGCCAGCTGAAACTGGATCAACCGGATGTACTGTTGATCGCCGGCGATATCTTCGACACGGTCAATCCGCCGGTCAAAGCCCAGGAGCGCCTCTACGACTTCATCGTCAGCGCCCACGAGCAGCAGCCGTTGCTGACCATCGTGATGATTGCCGGCAACCACGATTCCGGTTCGCGGATTGAACTGCCGGCGCCGTTGATGCGGCGCCTGCGTACTCATGCGTTGGGCCGCGTGCTGTGGCTCGACGACGGGCAACTGGATGCCGAACGCCTGTTGCTGCCCTTGCCGGATGCCAGTGGTGAAGTCGCCGGCTGGTGCCTGGCGCTGCCATTCCTGCGCCCGGCGGAAGTCACCGGCGCGCATTTGGGCGACAACTACCTGCGCGGGATCGGTCAGGTGCACGAGTGGCTGATTGAGGCGGCCAATGCCAAGCGCCAGCCGGGGCAGGCACTGATCGCCATCAGCCACGCGCACATGGCCGGCGGCTCGGTGTCGGAAGATTCCGAGCGCAGCCTGATCATCGGCAATGCCGAAGCCCTGCCCGCCAACCTGTTCGGGCCGAGCATCAGCTATGTCGCTCTCGGCCACTTGCACAAGCCGCAGAAGGTCAATGGCGAGGAGCGCATCCGCTACAGCGGCTCGCCGATCCCGCTGTCGTTCTCCGAGATCAGCTATCAGCACCAGATTCTCGACATCAAGCTCGACGGCGAAACCCTGCTCAGCGTCGAGCCGAAGCTGATCCCCCGCGCGGTCAACCTGCAGCGCATCGGCCCGGCGCCATTGAGCGAGATCCTGCTGCAACTGGCGGACTTGCCAAACATCGACCTGTTGGCCGACATCCAGCGTCAGCCATGGCTGGAAGTGCGGGTGCGCCTCGACGAGCCGCAGCCCGACCTGCGTAATCAAGTGGAAATCGCCCTGCAAGGCAAGGCTGTGCGCCTGGTGCGCATCGCCGCTGAATACGCCGGAAACGGTAGCCGTGACGGCGTCGAGGATGGCAACACGCTGATCGAACTGGATCAACTCACACCTCAGGAGCTGTTCAGCCGCGCCTGGCAGGACAACTACGGCAGCGAGGTCGACGAGCAGACCCTCAAGGACTTTGCCGAGCTGTTGCAGGACGTGCAGATGGAGAGCGAACAACCATGAAGATCCTCGCGATCCGCCTGAAAAACCTCGCCTCCCTGGCCGGGCCTTTTGAAATCGACTTCACCGCCGAACCCCTGGCCAGTGCCGGACTGTTCGCCATCACCGGCCCCACCGGCGCCGGCAAAAGCACCTTGCTCGATGCCCTGTGCCTGGCGCTGTTTGGCGCCGTACCGCGCCTGAACAATACCGGCCGCGACGCCAAGGTACCGGACGCCGACGGCGAAATCGCTACCGGCGACCCACGCACCCTGCTGCGTCGCGGCACGGGCGAAGGCTATGCAGAAGTGGATTTCGTCGGTGTCGACGGCCGTCGTTACCGCGCCCGCTGGGAAGCCAATCGCGCCCGGGACAAGGCCGCCGGCAAGTTGCAGGCCAGCCGCCAGAGCTTGCGTGACATCGATCAGGATCAATTGCTCGCCAGCCAGAAAGGCGAATACAAGGCTCAGCTCGAAGCCGCGCTGGGGCTGAATTTCGAACAGTTCACCCGCGCGGTGATGTTGGCGCAAAGCGAGTTCAGCGCCTTCCTCAAGGCCGATGACAACGACCGCAGCGAACTGCTGGAAAAACTCACCGACACGGCGCTCTACACCCGCCTCGGTCGTCGGGCCTTCGACAAGACCAAGGAGGCTCGCGAGGCGCACAAACTGCTGCAGGATCAGGCCAGCGGGGTGACGCCGCTGTCACCCGAAGCCCGCACGGAACTGGATGAGCGCTTCAACGAAGCGCAGCAACAACTCAAGACCCAACAGGCGCAGCTCAAACAGCTTGAACTGCAGGACACCTGGCTCAAGGACCTGCGTCGCTTGCAGGACGAGCATCTGGCCGCCAGCGAACAACGGCAATCGGCGCAGACTCACTGGGAAGCCTTGGCCAATGAACGCTTGAGGCTCACCCGCCTCGAACAGCTGGCCCCGCAACGGCACCAGTTCGCCCGTAAGGCCGAGGTCGACGCGCTGCTGACACCCTTGGCGGCGCAGATTGCCTTGCACACGCAGCAGCATGGCGAACTCGGCGAGCGTCAGACGCAGCTCGAGCAACAGCTTAGCGCCGCCCGGATCGCGTTGAACGAAGCGCAACAACGGCAAACCGCCAGCGCGCCGTTGCTGCGCCAGGCCTTCGAAGCGCAAAGCACTCTCGCCCGCCTCGCCAAGGACACCGCCCTCAGTGCCGAGGCAAAGCAAAATGCCGAGCAGGCCTGCAGCCAGGGCCAGAGCACGATTCAGACTTTGCTCGATCAGCAAACCCGTGGCGCCGAGGACTTGCAGCGCATCGCCACCGAGCTGGAACAAAGCACTCATCTGGCACCGTTGAGCGATGCCTGGAATGCCTACCGCGATCGCCTGCAACAGTTGATGTTGATCGGTAACCGGTTGAATCAGGGCCAGGCCGAACTGTCCAGCCTCGAACAAAACGCCGCGATCGCCGAACAAGCGCTTACTGCGCAGAAGCAACAACTGGAGGTGCTGTTCAAGGAGGCCGGTGCCGAGCCGGATGCCGTCGCCGAGCAGATCGGCATCCTGGGCAGCCTGTTGCAGGACAACCGCAAGCAATTGCGTGCCGTCGAAGACCTGGCGCGCCTGTGGGCCAGCCAGCAGGACCTGGACCAGCGCAGTGCCGAGCTGCAACAACGCCAGCTCACCGCGCAGCAGGAACGTGAACGCCTGACTCAGGACGGGGTCAAGGCCAAGGCTGATCTGAGCGTTGCCGAACAGACCCTCAACGTCACGCGCGAACTGCTGGAGCGGCAGCGTCTGGCGCGCAGTGCCAGTGTCGAAGAGCTGCGCGCGCAGTTGCAGGATGGCCAGCCATGTCCGGTGTGCGGCAGCAACGAGCATCCGTATCATCAGCCCGAAGCCCTGCTGCAGAGCCTCGGCCGTTTTGATGAAAGCGAACAGGCCAACGCCCAGAAGGCCGTTGACCTGCTCAAGGAAAAACTCACCGACCTGCGTGCCGAAGTCGGCGGGTTGATCGCCCAGCAAAAGGAACTGCTGCAACAGCAGGAGCATCTGGCGACCCAACAGCAAGCCCTTGCCCCAAGTCTGCAAGCGCATCCGCTGGCTGCCCAACTGCTGAATCAGGACGCCCTCAAACGCGACGCCTGGCTCACCCAGCAAAACAGCCAGCTCAACCAGAGCATCAGCCAGGACGAGCAACGGCAGAGCGCACTGCTCACCCTGCAACAGGATGCCGCACGCCTGACCCAACAACTGCGTCATGCCGAAACCGCGCACCAGCAAGCAGCCCAGCACCTGGGCAACCAGCAACGCGAACTGGGCAACGACCGCCAGCGTCTGGACGAAGAACTCAGCTCATTCGCCAATCTGCTGCCAGCCGAGACCCTGCAAGCGCTGCGCGTCGAACCGGCCGCGACCTTCATGCAGCTCGACCGGCAGATCGCCGAACGCCTGGCGCAACTGGAACAACAAAAGGAAGAACTGGCCGAGCAGCGACAACGTCAGCAAAACCTGGAGAAGGAACAGGATCGCCAACAGAGCCGCGTGCAGCAATTGCAGGCCGCCGAACAGCAGTTCACCGGGCTGGCCGAGCAACAACAGGCGAGCCAGCAGACACTCGGGCAATTACTCGGCGAACACAGCAGCGCCGAGCATTGGCAGCAGCAACTGGAACAGGCCGTGGAACAGGCGCGCAGCGCCGAAACCAGCACCGCGCAGACGCTGCAAAGTGTCCTCACGCAGTCAGTGCAAATCGCCGCCGAGCTCAAGGCCCAGCAAGAACGCTTGCACGCACTGGAGGGTGAAGAGCGAGAACTCGCCGGCAAGATCGGCGACTGGCGTGCCCGCCATCCCGAGTTGGATGACGATGGCCTCGAAGACCTTCTGCGGGTTGACGACACTCAGGTCAGCGAACTGCGCCAGCGCTTGCAACACAGTGAAAAAGCCATCGAGCAAGCCCGCGTCCTGGTGCAGGAGCGCGACAAGCGCCTGCTCGATCATCAAGCGCAACACAACGGCAACCTCGACGCCGGACAACTGGCTGCCGCGCTGGTTGATCTGCAAACCCAGGCCGCCAATAGCGAGCAACATTGCGCCGAACTGCGCGCCGAACAGACCGAGGACCAGCGCCGGCAAAACGCCAATCAGGCCCTGGCGCAGCAGATTGCCGACGCCTACAGCGAGTATCAACGCTGGGCGCGCCTGAATGCATTGATCGGCTCCGCCACCGGCGACACTTTCCGCAAGATCGCCCAGGCCTACAACCTCGACCTGCTGGTGCACCACGCCAACGTGCAATTGCGCCAACTGGTGCGCCGCTATCGCCTCAAACGCGGCGGCAGCATGCTCGGGTTGCTGGTGATGGACACCGAAATGGGCGACGAACTGCGTTCGGTGCATTCGCTGTCCGGTGGCGAGACCTTCCTGGTGTCGCTGGCGCTGGCCCTTGGTCTGGCATCGATGGCGTCGAGCACGCTGAAAATCGAGTCGCTGTTCATCGACGAAGGCTTCGGCAGCCTCGATCCGGAATCCCTGCAACTGGCCATGGACGCCCTTGACGGCTTGCAGGCCCAGGGCCGCAAGGTCGCGGTGATTTCCCACGTGCAGGAAATGCATGAACGCATTCCCGTGCAAATTCAGGTCCAACGCCAGGGCAACGGCCTGAGTACCCTGGAGGTGAAATGAACACGTTGTATTCCTTCCGCCGCTGCCCGTACGCCATGCGCGCGCGCATGGCCCTGCGTTATGCGGGAGTGGCCGTGGACATCGTCGAAGTCAGCCTGAAGGCCAAGCCCGCCGAAATGCTCGCGCTGTCGGGCAAAGGCACGGTGCCGGTGCTGAGCGCCGATGGCCGGGTGATCGACGAAAGCCTCGACATCATGCGCTGGGCCCTGGCCCAGAACGATCCCCACGACTGGTTGCTCAAGGCTGATCCTGTCGCAGCAGCGCAAATCGCCCCTCTGATCGAACAGAACGATCAGGAGTTCAAGGTGCACTTGAATCGCTACAAGTATGCCGAGCGTTATCCCGAACAGCCGATGGAAATTTATCGCGGTGAAGGCGAGGTATTTTTGCAAAGGCTGTAGGTCTTGCTGGAAGGACGCGATTACTTGCTGGCTGATCATCCGAGCCTGGCCGATGTGGCGTTGATGCCCTTCGTGCGCCAGTTCGCCCATGTCGACCGCGACTGGTTTGCGCAGACGCCGTATCGGCGCTTGCAGGATTGGTTGCAGCGGTTTCTGGAGTCGGATTTGTTTACCGGTGTGATGCGCAAGTAAGAACACCGCCACTGTGGCGAGGGAGCTTGCTCCCGCTGGGCTGCGAAGCAGCCCCAAATCCTGTGCACCCAATTCTTCAGGTAAACCACATCAACCGATTGACGACTGCTGCGCAGCCGAGCGGGAGCAAGCTCCCTCGCCACAAAAGCCTTTCATCGACAGTGGGATTCAGGCCAACACCTCACACATCCCGATCGCCGAGCAATCCACCTGGAACGGCCCGAACACCACCCCTTCTGTCCTGACCGGCGGATTGCCGGTCAACATGCCCTGGGCACTGGCGTTTTCGATGTTGCGGGCAATGTTGTGGTTGGCTTCGATGGTCCGTGCCACCGAGCCTGCCGAACCCTGGCCGATGCCCAGCAAGGAGGATCCGTTGGTCATGAACGCCAGGAAGGCGATGACCCAGAGTCTGTGCCCTTTCATGCGCCGATGACTCCCGCGAGTTCAGCCTGATGGACGCCCGCGTTTTGCGCACGGTGTTCAAACTGGATGCCGGGATGGGCGACCTGGATCGGTGCTTCGAAAGTGGATTGCGACTGCGGCGAAAGGCTGACCAGCAGTACCATGGCAAGGTAAAGACCGATCGCCACATAGGCGCCGTATTTGGCAGAAGTGAGAATTGTGCTGGCCATGATGTTCTCCGCAGGCATGTTTCAATGCCCACAGAATCGATCAAAAAAGCCTGGGTAACCACTCAGGGTTATCCATAGTGACCATCAGCTTCGTTGATCATTAAGCCAGACTATTTCAGTCTTCAATAAAACTAATCAAGCGCTCGCGGGCAGCATCCGGTTCACCCGGAACAGGCTCGGCTGCCGACAGAATGGGGGTGGAATAGAGAAACAGAACAACCAATGCCAGACGCGTCACCATGCTGCCGATCCTTGCCGTGAGGAGGAGTCAAAAAATCAGCGTCAATTTAAACGTATGGCTATGTGATATCAAGCGCGACATTGATGGCAAATTGATACTGTCGCAAATGCGTTATGCAGGAGCGACATCACTCTGATCGTTTTCAACACAATTGTCTTCGATCATCAGTGACTTCGCTCCTGCATAAAGGCAGGGGGTAAACGCTCAGGCCTGGGTCTTGTGATCCAGCGCGGCGTAGAAGTTGGCGCTCTGTTGCAGGTACTTTTGTGTGTAGCTCTGGGTGTGGGCTTTTTTGTCGCTGATTTCAATGTTGGCACTGGCTGGCAGTGCAACGGTGGCAGAAATGGCGGAAGCGGCGATGACAGAGAAGATGTTGAAGTTCATGGCGGTATTCCTCGGATTCAGTTGGCTTGCTTGCCCGGTGGGGCCGTGAAGCAAACTTAACCCTCGAGGGTTCGTGCCTTGAAATGCTTTGTAGCAGTACCAGATATCAGCGCCATTGATAAAAGCAGGCAGGCCCCATCAACCGGGGCCTGCGGCTTATTGACGCAGCAGAAACCTGAGGTCGCTCGGGGCGTCCATCGGTAGTTTTTGCACGGTCTTGCCCAGCAAACCGGTCCTGGCATCGCGTTCGACGACGACAATCTGGTTGCTCTTCTGATTGGCGATCAGCAGGAATTTGCCACTCGGATCGAGGCTGAATTCCCGCGGGTGATCGCCGTCCACCGCCCGGCGTTGCAGCTCGTTGAGGTGGCCGGTGACAGGATCGATGGCAAACACCAGCAGTTGATTGGCCGTGCCACGGTTGCTGACGTAGAGGAACTTGCCGTCAGCCGAGGCATGCAACGCCGCTGCAGCCTTGTCCGAGACCGGTTGCCCGGCAGCCAGGTCGACCATCTGCGTCTGTTCGAGTCGGCCGTCGTGGTGATCGAACACCGCCACTTGCGCGCTCATTTCCATGGTCAGCCAGGCGTGTTTGCCGTCAGCGCTGAACAGCAGATGACGTGGTCCGCTACCGGGCGGCAGTTGCACGAATGCCGGGGTCACCGGAGTCAGTGGCAGTTCGGGGTTGGCCTTGGGGTCGAAGCGGTAGGCAAACACCTTATCGGCACCAAGATCGATTGCGAACACGTATTGGCCATCCAGTGACGGGATGGCCGAATGCACGTGGGCCGAGGCCTGACGCTCGGGGTTGACCCGGCTCGCCGGGTGGCTGCTCATCTGCACCACCGGTTTGAGCGTGCCATCGGCCGCCACCGGCATCACCGCGAGGGTGCCGCCCGGGTCCTCGGCCACCGAGTAATTACTGACAAACAAATGGCTGCCATCGGTGCTGAGGCTGGAATGGGTCGGCTCGTTGCCCAGGCTTTGTACCTGGCTGATCAGGATCAGCGCATGGCTCTTGGGATCGATGGCGTAACTGCTGACGCGCCCTACCGGATCGGTCTGGCCCGGACCGTTTTCGTTGACCACGAACAAGTGTCGCTGGTCCTTCGACAGGGTCAGCCACGACGGGTTTTCGCTGTTGATCACTTGCAGGGGCCGGGCATCGATCTGCCCGGTGCCACTGTCGAAAGCCAGGCGGTAGATGCCCTGGCTTTGACCGGCGGTGTAGGAGCCCACCAGCAGTTGATAGTCGTCGGCGGATGCGACCTGGACGCCCATGGCGCCGATGCTGCCGGCCATCAACAGTGGCCAGAGGTTACGCATCGCCTTGGTCATCATCATCGTTGTCACCGCTGACGACATCGCCCAGGCACACCAAACGGTGTTCACCCGAGTCACTGGTGATCAACCAGCTTTGCAGCGAGGTGTCGAAGGTCGCGGCCTGGATCTGCGCCGGGGTGAACTCCCAGTGTTTGGCCGCACGGCCATCCATGCATTCGATGTGCAGGTTATCGTCCTCGTCGAGGGCGAATTCGAAGGCATGCAGCCCGTCGATCTCCACCATTCCGCAGTGTTCGAGGGCATTGAGCAAGGTGTCGGTTGGGGAAGTCATGGCAGTCAATCTTTGAATGGGAAAGACGCAATGATAGCTCATGCACCACCTCCCCTGTAGGAGCGACGGTGCGGCGATCCGACCTGCTCGCGATGGCGGCAGTCCAGTCGATTTAAATGTTGACTGCTGTTCCGCTATCGCGAGCAGGCTCGCTCCTACAGGGATTGTGGTCGGCCGCTAGAGTGCCTCGCGCGATGGTTGGCCATCCACCAGACGCTGGATACGCAGCGGATTGCCGTTCTTCAGCGCATCCGGCAGCAAATTGTCCGGGTAGTTCTGGAAGCACACCGGGCGCAGGAAACGATCGATCGCCAGGGTGCCCACCGATGTACCGCGCGCATCGGACGTTGCCGGGTAAGGCCCGCCGTGGACCATCGAGTCGCAGACTTCCACGCCCGTCGGATAGCCATTGAGCAGGATCCGTCCGACCTTCTGTTCCAGCAACGCTGTCAGCCCGGCGAACTGTTCGAAGTCTTCCGGCTCGCCGATGAGGGTGGCGGTCAACTGGCCGTGCAGCGCGTTCAATGCGGCACTGAGTTGTGCCTGGTCAGCGACTTCGACGAACACGGTGGTCGGGCCGAAGACTTCTTCCTGCAAGACTTCATCGCCGTCGAGCAACAGGCTGACATCTGCCTTGAACAGCTGCGGCTGGGCCTGATTGCCTTGCTGCGGGCTGCCGGCGAGGTGCTCGATGCCCGGATGAGCGAGCAGTTTTTGCAGACCTTTGCCATAGCTACTCAAGGTTCCGGCATTGAGCATGGTTTGCGCTGGCTGATCACCCATCAGCCCGGCGACCTGCTGCACGAACGCACTGAACTGCGGCGAGCGAATACCGATCACCAGGCCTGGGTTGGTGCAGAACTGACCGCAGCCCTGGACCACCGACGCGGTCAGGTCACGGGCGATGCTTTCTGCGCGCACTTCCAGGGCCTGGGGCAACAGGATCACCGGGTTGATGCTCGACATTTCGGCGAACACCGGAATCGGTTGCGCACGCGCCGCGGCCATGTCGCACAAGGCCCGACCGCCCTTGAGCGAGCCGGTGAAACCCACCGCCTGAATCGCCGGATGCTTGACCAGCGCCTCGCCGACGCCAGCGCCGTAGATCATGTTGAACACGCCGGCCGGCATGCCGGTTTTCTCGGCAGCGCGAATGATCGCATCCGCCACCCGTTCAGCCGTGGCCATGTGACCGCTGTGGGCCTTGAACACCACCGGGCACCCGGCGGCCAGCGCCGAGGCGGTATCGCCGCCAGCGGTAGAGAACGCCAGCGGAAAGTTGCTCGCACCAAATACGGCCACCGGCCCAAGGCCAATGCGGTATTGACGCAGATCCGGGCGCGGCAACGGTTGCCGCTCCGGTAATGCCCGGTCGATCCGCGCACCGTAGAAATCACCACGACGCAGCACTTTGGCAAACAAGCGCATCTGCCCGCTGGTACGTCCACGCTCGCCTTGAATTCGACCCGCCGGCAACGCCGTTTCGCGGCAGACCACGGCGACAAAATCATCACCGAGGGCATCCAGTTCATCGGCAATGGCTTCAAGAAATTGCGCCCGTCGCTCCGCGCTCAAGCTGCGATAGGCCGCGTACGCGGCCGCCGCCGCGTTGGCCGCCGCATCGACTTCCTGCGCTGTCGCCTGAGAAAAATCCTGGGGCAAGGCCTCGCCCGTTGTCGCATCGAAACTCTGCAACTTGACGCTGCCGGCGGCGCTGCGTTGGCCGCCAATGTAGTTGTGACCAAGAATCCGGGTCATGGGTAAGTCCTCAAAGTGTGCCGACGGTGCCGGGTTCGAAAGCCGCTACGACCGGTGCGATGCCATTGATCAATGGCGCGCCGAATTCGGCCTGGGTGATCTCGAACACATCACCCGGTTGCGTGCGAATGCCGTCGGCAAAGGACAGGGTCGCGGTGCCGAAGAAGTGAATGTGAACATCCCCGGGACGCAGGAACTGGCTGTACTTGAAATGATGGAATTCGAGGTTGGCGAGGCTGTGGCACATGTTCGCCTCGCCGCTGAGAAACTCGTTCTGCCATAGCACCTCGCCGTCGCGCAGGATGCGGCTGGTGCCCGCCAGATGCTGCGGCAGTTCGCCGACCCGCAGTTCCGGGCCATAGCTGCAGCTGCGCAGCTTCGAATGGGCCAGATACAGGTAGTTCTTGCGTTCCATGACGTGGTCGGAGAACTCGTTGCCCACGGCAAAACCCAGGCGATACGGCTTACCGTTGCGACCGATGACGTACAGGCCGGCGATCTCCGGCTCTTCGCCAGCATCTTCGGCAAACGGCGGCAGGGGAAACGGCTGACCCGGCCTGACGACGATGCTGCCATCGCCTTTGTAGAACCATTCCGGCTGCACCCCGGCTTGATCTGCTGCCGGTTTGCCACCCTCCACGCCCCATTTGAAGATGCGCATGGTGTCGGTCATCGCCGATTCGTCGCCACTTTGCTGGTGCATCTTGTCCCGGGCCGATGCACTGCCCAGATGGGTCAGGCCCGTGCCACTGACCAGCATGTGCGCCGGGTCCGGATGATCCAGGGGCGGCAGGATGCGCCGTTGCGTCAGCAGTTCGGCATAGTCGTGGCTGATGCCCAGCCCCAGGCTTTGCACCTGTTGCTCCAGATTGTCGCCCGCCTCGATCGCCGCCAATGCCAGATCGCGAACGCTGCGCGCGTCCTGCACTTCACGGACCAGCCCCGCCTCGACCACGCCGACACGGCGTTCTCCGTTACTCAATTCGAACTGAACCAAACGCATGAAATTTCTCCTATTCCTTCAAAAACACCGCAGATCCCTGTAGGAGTGAGCCTGCTCGTGATAGCGATGTATCAGTCGCCGACAACATTGGATGTGCCGACGCTATCGCGAGCAGGCTCACTCCTACATTGCATTAGCGTGCACTTGCTGCAAATTGATCGACTGGCAGGACGTGTTTGCGCTCCAGCAGGCGATAGACGACGCCAGTCAGAATCAGGCCAAACACCATCACCCCGGAGAGGAAATACAAGCCGGACGCCAGGTTGCCGGTGTATTCCTTGAGTGCGCCGATCACGAATGGACCGAGGTAACCACCGAGGTTACCCACCGAGTTGATCAAGGCGATCCCCGCCGCCGCACTCGCGCCGGCAAAGAAGCGGCCCGGCAAAGTCCAGAACACCGCCGTGCAGGAAAACAGTGCAAACGCCACCAGGCACAGCGCCGCCAGTTGCAGCACCGGCACCGACAGCCAGGCGCTGAGGAACAGGCCAATCGCACCCAGCACGTAAAGCACGGCGAGATGGCCGTAGCGGTCATTCAAGCGGTCGGAACTGCGTGGAATGATCAGCAGGCCGACGATCCCGAAGATGTACGGCACCGCGGAAACGAAACCGGTCACCAGGTCGCTGCCACCGAATTGCTTGATCAGGGTCGGCAGCCACAAGCCCAGGCCATAGATACTCAGGGTCACCGGCAGGTAGAACAGCGCCAGCAGCAGGACGCGTTTGTCCTTGAGGGCGTGCAGCGGATTGCCGTGGCGGGTCTGGCCGTACGCGTCCAGGTCCTTTTTCAGTTCGGTGCTCAGCCAGTCCTTTTCTGCCTGGTCCATCCACTTCACTTGTTGCGGGCCGTCCGGCAGGTAGCGCAGCACCGGCCAGGTCAGCAGGATCGCCGGGCAACCGATGACGATGAACAGCCACTGCCAGCCGTGCAGCCCCAACACGCCGTCCATGCCCAGCAAGCCACCGGACAGCGGGCCGGTGATCATCATTGCGATGGGTTGCGACAGGATGAACAACCCGAGGATCTTGCCGCGATGGCGCACCGGAAACCATTGGGTGATGTAGTACAGAACGCCCGGGAAGAACCCGGCTTCGGCGGCGCCGAGCAAAAAGCGCATCACATAGAAGCTGTTCGGCCCCTGGACGAAGGCCATGCCGATGGTGATGGCACCCCAGGTGACCATGATCCGCGCGAACCAGCGCCGTGCGCCGAAGCGGTCGAGCATCAGGTTGCTGGGGATTTCCAGCAGGAAGTAGCCGATGAAGAACAGCCCGGCGCCAAGACCGTAGGCGGCATCGCCCAGGCCGATGTCGGCGCCCATGTGCAGTTTGGCGAAGCCCACCGCGGAGCGGTCCACATAGGCGATCAGGTACAGCAGGATCAGGAAGGGAATCAGTTTTAGCGTGATGCGACGGATAAGCCGCAGTTCCTGGCTCATGAGATCGGTCTCCGATTGTTGTTGTTATGGAACCTCGGGGGACGCCTCTCGCGAAAAATCGCCAGGGCCATCCCTCCGTTTGAGCCGACTATATAGTAATACTATTTAATCAACAACACTTCCAAACCGCCCAATTTGCGCTTATGTTAGGCCTCAGCTCGAACAATATAGTCATACAATAAGAGTATCGATCATGTCTGATAAGAAACCCACCCTGCGCTCCGCCCAATGGTTTGGCACGGCCGACAAGAACGGCTTCATGTACCGCAGCTGGATGAAGAATCAGGGTATCGCCGACCACCAGTTCCATGGCAAACCGATCATCGGCATCTGCAACACCTGGTCGGAACTGACTCCGTGCAACGCGCATTTCCGCCAGATTGCCGAGCACGTCAAACGTGGGGTGATCGAGGCCGGGGGTTTTCCGGTGGAGTTTCCGGTGTTCTCCAACGGCGAATCGAACCTGCGCCCGACCGCCATGCTCACCCGCAACCTGGCGAGCATGGATGTCGAAGAAGCCATTCGCGGCAACCCGATCGATGGCGTGGTGCTGCTGACCGGTTGCGACAAAACCACCCCGGCCTTGCTGATGGGCGCCGCCAGTTGCGACGTGCCGGCCATCGTGGTCACCGGCGGGCCGATGCTCAACGGCAAGCACAAGGGCAAGGACATCGGCTCCGGCACCGTGGTCTGGCAGCTCAGCGAACAGGTCAAGGCCGGCACCATCAGCATCGACGATTTCCTCGCGGCCGAGGGCGGCATGTCCCGCTCGGCCGGCACCTGCAACACCATGGGCACCGCCTCGACCATGGCCTGCATGGCCGAAGCGCTGGGCACTTCCCTGCCCCACAACGCGGCGATCCCGGCCGTGGATGCGCGCCGTTATGTGTTGGCACACATGTCTGGCATGCGGGCCGTGGAGATGGTGCGCGAAGACTTGAAGTTGTCAAAGATCCTGACCAAAGAGGCCTTCGAGAACGCCATTCGCGTCAATGCCGCCATCGGCGGTTCGACCAACGCCGTGATCCATCTGAAGGCCATTGCCGGGCGCATTGGCGTGGAACTGGACCTGGATGACTGGACCCGCATCGGTCGCGGCATGCCGACCATCGTCGACCTGCAACCGTCCGGGCGCTTCCTGATGGAAGAGTTCTATTACGCCGGCGGCTTGCCGGCGGTGCTGCGTCGCCTCGGTGAAGCCAACCTGATCCCGAACCCGAATGCCTTGACCGTCAACGGCAAGTCCATCGGCGAGAACACCAAAGACGCGCCGATCTATGGCGAGGACGAAGTGATCCGCACCCTCGACAACCCGATCCGCGCCGATGGCGGCATCTGTGTGTTGCGCGGCAACCTGGCGCCGCTCGGCGCGGTACTCAAGCCGTCCGCCGCCACGCCCGAACTGATGCAGCATCGCGGTCGCGCGGTGGTGTTCGAGAACTTCGACATGTACAAGGCACGGATCAACGATCCGGAACTGGACGTGGATGCCAACTCTATCCTGGTGATGAAAAACTGCGGGCCGAAGGGTTATCCAGGCATGGCCGAAGTGGGCAACATGGGCCTGCCGGCCAAGCTGCTGGCCCAGGGCGTGACCGACATGGTGCGTATTTCCGATGCGCGCATGAGTGGCACGGCGTACGGCACCGTTGTCCTGCACGTCGCCCCGGAAGCCGCCGCCGGCGGACCATTGGCCGCAGTGAAAGAAGGCGACTGGATCGAACTCGATTGCGCCAGCGGCCGTTTGCACCTGGATATTCCGGATGCCGAACTGGCCGCGCGCATGGCTGACCTGCAACCGCCACAGAACCTGATCGTCGGTGGGTATCGTCAGCTGTACATCGATCATGTGCTGCAAGCGGACCAGGGTTGCGACTTCGACTTCCTGGTCGGTTGCCGCGGGGCTGAAGTGCCGCGTCACTCCCACTAACACCACCCTTCCCCCTTGTAGGAGCGAGCTTGCTCGCGATTGACTTGAAGGCGACGCTTGCTTCCAGACAGCACGCGTTATCGTTCACGTCCATCGTCGGAACGCCGCCCGGAGCAAGCTCGCTCCTACAGTTCTTTGTGCCGCGCCTGCTATCATGCGCGACACCTATTCGCACAGGACCGCGTCGTTCCCCATGGATTACCGCAAACCCTCCGACCGCAAAAGCATGCACTCGCGCATCGTCCAGGAACTGGGCATGCAGATCGTCTCGGGACGTTTCCTGCCGGACGACAAACTGCCCGCCGAAGCGCTGTTGTGCGAAGAATATGCGGTCAGCCGGCCGGTGCTGCGTGAAGCCACCCGGGTCCTGGTTGCCAAAGGCCTGGTGTATTCCCGTCCGCGGGTCGGGACCGTGGTCAAGCCGCGCAAGGACTGGCACATGCTCGATCCGGACGTGCTGCACTGGTTGATGCAGAGCAGTCCGCAGAATCAGTTTTTCGACCTGCTGACCAGTGTGCGCAGCATCATCGAACCGGCCGCCGCCGCCCTCGCCGCGCAATTCGCCACCGAGGCGGACATTGCCTCCATCGGTGAGGCTTACCAGCGCATGGAAGCCGCACCGACGCCGGAGGCACTGTTGCAGCCGGACCTGGACTTCCACAGTCGCATCGCCGATGCCACGCACAACGACTTGCTGGCCAACCTGTGCAACATGCTCTCGGTGGCCATCGCCGAAGCCTTGAAACATTCCAACCAGCGACCGAACCTGCATGAACTGGCGCTGCCACGGCACAAGGCGATCCTGACCGCCATCGAGAATCGTGATGCCCTCGGGGCCCGGCATGCGACGCTGGTGCAACTCGATGATGCGCGCAGTGCGTTGAATGTGGTTTTGGGTAGCGATCCTTCGTAATGGCAAAGTCAAAAGATCGTCCGAACGCGGCCCGAGCCTTCGGCAGCTCCTACGCGGGATTGCCTACACCGATTAATTGTGGGTGTATTCGATCAATGTAGGAGCTGCCGAAGGCTCGGGCCGCGTTCGGACGATCTTTTGATCTTCGCCCAAATAAAAAAGCCGCAACCTGAGGTTGCGGCTTTTTTGATTCAGCGATCGATCAATGGGCGAACAACGAGTTGCCCTTCTGCCCCGCCAGACTCGAAGGCTTGATCAGGAACCGCGCCAGTGCCGGCAACAGCCACAGCGCACCGAACATGTTCCACAACAGCATGAAAGTCAGCATCAGACCCATGTCGGCCTGGAACTTGATGGCCGAGAAGATCCAGGTGCACACGCCGATGGCCAGACACAGACCGGTGAACAGCACGGCCTTGCCGGTGGACTTCAGCGTCTGGTAGTACGCTTCTTGCAGCGGCAGGCCGGCACGCAGGAAGCTTTCCAGGCGGCTGTAGATGTAGATGCCATAGTCCACGCCAATCCCTACCCCGAGCGCCACGACCGGCAGGGTCGCCACCTTCACACCAATGCCCATGAAGGCCATCAGGGCGTTGCCGAGTACCGACGTCAGCACCAGCGGCAGCACGATGCACAAGGTCGCCGCCCACGAACGGAAGGTGATCATGCACATGGTCGCGACGCAGATGTACACAAGGATCAGGATGGTCAGCTCGGACTTCTTGATCACCTCGTTAGTGGCCGCCTCGATCCCGGCGTTACCGGCCGCGAGGATGAACTCCAGACCTTCCTTATTGTTTTCCCTGGCGAACGCCTGCACCGCATGCACCGCGCGATCCAGGGTCTCGGCCTTGTGATCGTTGAGGAACACCAGTACCGGCGCCAGGGAACAGCTGTTGTTGTACAGACCGTCAGCGCGGGCGATCGAGTTGTTCAGCACATCAGGGTTACGCGACAGGGTTTCCCATTTCAGGTTGCCTTCGTTCATGCCCTTGATCATTTGCTTGGATACGGTCACCAGGGAAATCGCCGACTGCACGCCCTCGGTGTTCTGCATTTTCCACATCAGCTCGTCGATCGGCGCCATGGCTTCGTAGCGCGAGCACCCTTCGGCCTTGGTCTTGACCATCACCACCAACACATCGGAACTGGTGGAGTAGTTGTTGATGATGAAGTTGTTGTCCTTGTTGTAGCGCGAGTCCGGACGCAGCTCCGGGGCACCCTGGTCGAGGTCGCCGATTTTCAGGTTCTGGCTGTACCACAGGCCGCCGCCAAAGGCGATCAGCGCCAGCAGGATGGACACCGGTGCGACTTTGGCGCTGGCGAAATTCGCCAGCAGGCGCCAGAACGGATGTTCGCGATGCGCGTCCTTTTTGCTGCGTTCGACCGCACGCTTGCTGATGCCGACATAGGAAATCGCCACCGGCAGCAGGATCAGGTTGGTGAACACGATCACTGCCACGCCGATGGATGCGCCGATGGCCAGTTCACGGATCACGCCGATATCGATGATCAGCAGCGTGATGAAACCCACGGCATCGGCGAGGATCGCGATCATCCCCGGCAGGAACAATTGACGGAAAGTACGACGCGCCGCCGTCAGGGCGTTGTCCGCCTCACTCGATTGCAGGGCGATCCCGTTGATCTTCTGCACGCCGTGGGAAATACCGATGGCGAAGATCAGGAACGGTACCAGCATCGAGTAAGGATCGAGCCCGAAGCCGAAGAAGTGCATCAACCCCAGTTGCCAGACCACCGCCACCAATGTCGTGCTCAACACCGCGACGGTGCTGCGCAGGCAGTTGGTGAACCACAGCAAGAGGATCAGGGTGATGACGAAGGCGACACCGAAGAACATCACAACCATCACCAGGCCATCGATCAGGTCACCGACTTTCTTGGCGAAACCGACGATGTGGATCTTCACATTCGGGTTCTGTACTTCGAACTTGGTGCGGATCTTGTCTTCAAGTTCGTGGGAGAACTGGCGGTAGTCCAGCGCCAGCAACTTGCCCTGGTCCTGCGGGTCCGGGAAGGACTCCAGCAACGGTATGTCGACGATGCTCGACTTGAAATCGTTGGACACCAGCCGCCCGACCTGGCCGGACTTGAGCACGTTGTTGCGCAGCAAATCGAGGCTGGCCTGGGAGCCGTTGTAGCTCTGCGGGATCACCTCACCGCCAGCGAAGCCCTCTTCGGTCACTTCGGTCCAGCGTACGCTCGGGCTCCACAGCGACTTGAGGCCGGAACGGTCGACACCGGAGATGTAGAACACCTCATCGTTGATCTGACGCAGGGTCTCCATGTACTCCTTGGAAAAGATGTCGCCATTGGTGGCTTCCACCGAGATCCGTACGGTGTTGCCCAGGTTCGCCAGATCGTTGCGGTGCTCCATCATCTTCTGGATGAAGGGATGCTCCAGCGGGATCATTTTTTCGAAACTGGTGGACGGACGGATCAGCGTCGCCTGCCAGAACAGGAAAATACTGACCAGCAGGCAGATCGTAATCACTGCCGGGCGGTTGTTGAAGATCAGGCGCTCGAGGAACGTCGCCTTGTCCTGGTGATGAGTACTCAAGGAAGTCATAGCTCCGCCTTCTTGTTATTAACCCGGCTCATTTGCCCGCTTTTATTTGCCAAGCTCGGTGCCGCTTGGCGAGGTGACGCGAACGCCGCCCTGCCCGGCCAGAACCAGATTGCCATTGCCTGCCGCAGTCACTGCCGAGACGGAAATACGGTCCGCACGATTGACCACCTTGAAAGTTTCGCCATCGTCGCTGCTGCGAATCACCGAACCGCCGTTGCCGACGATCACGATCGAGCCATCGTCGAGCAGCGTGCCGCCGGACAGCCCGAACTCCAGGTCGCCACGTTCTGCCTTGAGCTCGACCTGCTCCCAGGTGCTGCCGAAGTCCGCGGAGCGATAGAGGTTGCCACGCAAGCCGTAGGCCAGCAGCGTATTAGGCTGCGCCGTACCGATCACGCCAAACAGCGAGCCTTCGTACGGACCTTCGAGTTTTTCCCAGGTCTGGCCCCAGTCGGCGGAGCGGAACATGCTGCCCTGCTCGCCGACGATGAACAGCCCGGCGTCCTTGACCGCGGCGATCGCGTTCAGGTGGTACTGGTCTTCATTGTCGAGGCGGTCGCTGGCGTCTTCCCAATGTTTGCCACCGTCGGTGGTTTCCATCAGCGAGCCGTAGGCGCCCACGGCAAAGCCGCTGTCGACGTCCTTGAACCAGACATCGAGCAGCGGCGATTCGCGCGTCAGATCTTCGAATTGTTTGGTCCAGGTTGCGCCGCCGTCCTCGCTGGCGAGGATCTGCGCGTCATGGCCGACGGCCCAGCCGTGCTTGTCGTCGACAAAGAACACCGACGTCAGCAGGGCCCGGGTCGGAACCTTGGCCTGGGTCCAGTTCGCGCCCTGGTCATCGGAATACAGGATGTGCCCACGATCCCCGACCGCCACCAGGCGCTTGCCGGCGTGGACGACATCGAGCATCAGGCTTTTGGCGGCCTTGGCCGATTCAATGGAATAAACAACGTCGGATGCTGACGCCGCCGAAGCCAGCGCAGGTGCCGACAACATGGCAGAGCCCAACAGCGAGAGCGCTGTGGCCAGCAACGCGAATTTGCGCAGTGCCGGCGGGCGGCAGATACCCACACCCATGACAGGCTCACTCATAGACCTTCTCCCATTATTATTGTTAGGTCGTTCAACCTTTCTGGGCGCCGCAAGGGTGCGTGTCTGGACCGACTGCTTCAGAGCATAGTCCTGAAACCCGCAATCCAGAGCCCCTTCGGAAGCTGGCTTATCCTATCGGTGTTTTTTCATGTCTGACAATCGACGCCACGTTATGTTTTGTTAACCGGGGGGGGATGGGGGGTTGTTCTGAATGGTTGGGTATCAGGTGGGGTGATTGGTGTACATATCCATTGCTGCGGTCACGACCACCTGTGGGAGCGAGCTTGCTCGCGATGGCTTTGTGTCAGGCGATGATTGTTTTGTGAGTGTACATATCCGTTTCTGTGGTAACGGCCTCTGGCGGTTCCGCTCTTACAGCGGGTCACTTTGAAAAGCGCAAAGTAACCAAACGCTCTTGCCCCTGACATTCGGTGCCTCGCTGTGGCTCGGCATGCCCTCGCTCCGGTCCTGCTCCGTGGGCCCGCCGCGATCGGCTATCCATGGCCGTACGCGGCTAACCCGGCATCCATGCCGGGTTGCCCACTGCGCAGAACCTCCACTCGGCCTCACGAGGGGGCGTGTACCGCAACAGCGCCCGAGGCGGCCTACCGGCCGGCCTGGTTCTTCATGCCTGCGCATTTCCCCGTAGGAGCTGCCGAGTGCAACGAGGCTGCGATCTGTTGGCTTTATTACTGACCAACAAGATCAAAAGATCGCAGCCTTCGGCAGCTCCTACGCAGTGATACATCCGCGAAATCAGGTCGGATGGCCGGCCTGGTTCTTCATCCGTGCGCATTTCCCCGTAGGAGCTGTCGAGTGCAACGAGGCTGCGATCTTTTGGCGTTATTACTGGCCAACAAGATCAAAAGATCGCAGCCTTCGGCAGCGCCTACGGCGTGATCCATCCGCGAAATCAGGTCGGCTGGCCGGCCTGGTTCTTCATCCGTGCGCATTTCCCCGTAGGAGCTGTCGAGTGCAACGAGGCTGCGATCTTTTGGCTGTATTACTGACCAACAAGATCAAAAGATCGCAGCCTTCGGCAGCTCCTACGCAGTGATACATCCGCGAAATCAGGTCGACCGGCCGGCCTGGTTCTTCATGCGTGCGCATTTCCCCGTAGGAGCTGCCGAGTGCAACGAGGCTGCGATCTGTTGGCTGTATTACTGACAAACAAGATCAAAAGATCGCAGCCTTCGGCAGCTCCTACGCAGTGATCCATCCGCGAAATCAGGTCGGATGGCCGGCCTGGTTCTGATGCGTGCGTGTTTCCCTGTAGGCGCTGTCGAGTGCAACGAGGCTGCGATCTGTTGGCTGTATTACTGACCAACAAGATCAAAAGATCGCAGCCTTCGGCAGCTCCTACGCAGTGATCCATCCGCGAAATCAGGTCGGCTGTCAGGCCTGGTTCTTCAGGCGTGCGCATTGCCCTGTAGGAGCTGTCGAGTGCAACGAGGCTGCGATCTGTTGGCTGTATTGCTGACAAACAAGATCAAAAGATCGCAGCCTTCGGCAGCTCCTACGCAGTGATCCATCCGCGAAATCAGGTCGGATGGCCGGCCTGGTTCTTCATCCGTGCGCATTTCCCCGTAGGAGCTGTCGAGTGCAACGAGGCTGCGATCTTTTGGCTGTATTACTGACCAACAAGATCAAAAGATCGCAGCCTTCGGCAGCTCCTACAGGGATTGGGAACATCTGCAAAAACCGGGTCGGCTGGCAGGCCGCCTTCGCTGGCAAGCCAGCTCCTACAAAAGAGCAAAGGCAGATCGGCGTACACCCACGCTTCTCACCACTCAACAGGCCGAGCGTTAGCTCGCCTGCAGCTCTTGATCTTGATCCACCCGCCCCCTCGGCAGGCTGAGCGGAGGTGTTCATCCGGGGACTGGCGCGCAGCGCCGTTCGACGCAGTCGAACTCATTGCATGTAGGTCGAAGCGAAGCCGACCGGAGGGCAATGCCCCCGGATGAATACCGCAGCGAAGGAACCCCGAGCCTAAGCGAGGGGCCGTACGTAAGGGGCGAGACCTTTGGTTACTTTGGGGCGTTTGCCAAAGTGACCCGCTGTAAGAGCGGAACCATAGGCCGCCGTTACCGCAGCAACGGATATGTACTCAATCAACCCACGAACCTGGTCGGCCCGAAGGCCGCCAAGTTCAAAAGCCAAGATCAAGCCAAACTCTTGCTGACCACTTCAAACACATCACTGGACAACTGCCCCGAAGCCCGAATCCGCTCCAGTTCCCCCTTCATCAAAGCTTGACGAGCGCTGTCGTACTTGCGCCAGCGAGTCAAAGGCGCCAATTGGCGAGAAGCAATCTGCGGGTTAAAGCCATTCAACTCGATCACCAGATCCGCCAGGAAGCGATACCCGGAACCGTCGGCCGCGTGGAAGTTGATCAGGTTCTGCCCGGCAAACGCACCAACCAGTGCCCGCACCTTGTTCGGGTTCTTGATGTTGAACGCCGGGTGCTGCATCAACGCCTTGACTCTCTCCAGACCACCGGGCAACACGCTGCCGGCCTGGACGCTGAACCACTGATCCATGACCAGCGGGTTGTCCTTGAAGTGTTCGGCGAAGCTGGCCAGCGCCTTGGCCTTCTCGGCCTCGAACGGCGAATTGACCAACACGGCGAGTGCGGTCAGGCGCTCGGTCATGTTGTCGCACGCGTCGAACTGCTCCAGGGTCGCCGCCAGGACTTGCGGCTTGCCGCTGAGCATCAGGTAGGACAACGCGATGTTCTGCAACGCACGGCGGGCGAAATGCTCGGCTTCGGCCACATACAGAGTCTGCTTCGACAATTCGCGATTGGCCTGATAACGCAGCCACAGGCCATCGAACAACGCGTCAGCCAGTTGCTTGCGGGCAAACTCGCGGGCGACATGGATCGACTCGACGTCCGCTATTTCGCTGATCTCGGTCAGGTACGCCTCGCTTGGCAGCGAGAGCATTTCGGCGACCATGGCCTGATCCAGCGACTCGTCCGAGAGCACAGTACGCAGTGCCGACACCAGCCGCTGATCGAGTACCAGCGCTTCGCCCTTCTGCTGCTGGCCGATCAACTCTTGCAGCACCTGAACCGACAGTTGCTGGCCGGCATCCCAGCGATTGAAGCCGTCGCTGTCGTGCTGCATCAGGAACATCAGCTGATCACGGTTGTACGGGAAGCTCAGCTTCACCGGCGCCGAGAAGCCGCGCAGCAACGATGGCAACGGTTGTTCGGCAATGTCGACGAAGGTGAAGGTCTGCTCGGCCTCGGTTACCGAGATCACGCGGGTCGTGCCTTGGGCGGCGGCTTCACCGGCAAGACGCAGGGCAATCTCGCCGCCCTTGCTGTCCAGCAGCCCCAGTTCGACCGGGATCACGAACGGCAGTTTTTCAACCTTGTCCGGAGTTTCCGGGCAGCTCTGGCGGAAGGTCAGGCTGTAGGTTTTCGCCGTCGCATCAAAGGACTCGCTCACCGCCAGGCGCGGTGTACCCGCCTGGCTGTACCAGCGCTTGAACTGGGTCAGGTCAACGCCATTGGCATCTTCCATGGCCTTGATGAAGTCATCGCAGGTCACTGCCTGGCCGTCGTGGCGTTCGAAGTACAGGTCGCTGCCTTTGCGGAAACCTTCGGCACCGAGCAGGGTGTGAATCATGCCGACCACTTCCGAGCCCTTCTCGTACACAGTCAGGGTGTAGAAGTTGGAAATCTCGATGAAGCTGTCCGGGCGCACCGCGTGGGCCATGGGGCCGGCGTCTTCGGCGAACTGGTGGGTGCGCAGGTACGCCACGTCCTGGATGCGCTTGACCGTGGCCGAGTTCATGTCCGAGGAGAAACCGGCATCGCGGAACACGGTGAAGCCTTCCTTGAGCGACAGCTGGAACCAGTCGCGGCAGGTCACGCGGTTGCCCGACCAGTTGTGGAAGTATTCGTGGGCGACGATCGCTTCGACCCGTTGGTGCGCGGCGTCGGTGGCGGTTTCGGCCTTGGCCAGCACGGCGCTGGAGTTGAAGATGTTGAGGCCCTTGTTTTCCATGGCGCCCATGTTGAAGTCATTCACGGCGACGATCATGAAGATGTCCAGGTCGTACTCGCGACCGTAGACCTCTTCGTCCCAGCGCATGGATTTCTTCAGGCTGTTCATGGCGTGCTGGCACTTGTCGATGTTTTCCGGCTCGACGTAAATGCGCAGCGCCACGTTGCGCTCGCTCATGGTGGTGAAGCTGTCTTCGACGCACCACAGGTCGCCGGCCACCAGCGCAAACAGGTACGCCGGTTTCTTGAACGGGTCTTCCCAGGTCGCCCAGTGCCGGCCTTCTTCACCAGGACCGGAGGCGATCGGGTTGCCGTTGGACAGCAGCACCGGATAGCTGTGCTGCTCGGCCACCACCGTGGTGGTGAAGGTGCTCATCACGTCCGGGCGGTCGAGGTAATAGGTGATCTTGCGAAAGCCTTCGGCCTCGCACTGGGTGCAGAACATCGTGCCGGACTTGTACAGGCCTTCCAGCGCGGTGTTGGTTTCCGGGTGGATCCTGACGCAGGTATCGACCGTGAAGTTGGTGCTGGTCGGGTGCAGGGTCAGGTGATTCTCGGTCAGCTGATACTGCGCCTCGGAAAGCTCCTGGTCGGCCATAGTGACCGACAGCAGTTCCAGCTGCTGGCCGTCCAGCACCAGCGGCGGCAGCCCCGGGCCACGCTCGGGGTTGCGGCGCATCACCAGTTGCGCATGGACCAGGCTGTGGTCCTCGTACAACTCGAAGGTCAGGTGCGTTTCGTCGATCAGGTACTCGGGCGCCTGATAGTCCTTGAGGTAGATCATCTTCGGTTGTTCGGTGCGCATGCTGGAGTCCTTACTGATGCACGGCGAGCTGGTAAGCCGTGTATTTACGAATGTTGATCACGCCGGTGTCGAAGATCAGGTATTGACCCTTGACCCCCATCAGCGTGCCTTCGGCAATCGGGTTCTTGTCCAGGTTGAAGCTGACGATTTTCGCCGGGTATTGCTCGACCGGGTAGCGGATTTCCAGCGGTTCGACATCGGTCACCGGCTGGATCGCCTGCAAGCCAAATCGCTGCTGCAACCCCAGCAGACCTTCAGCGCAGCTGTCGAACAGTTGATCGCGGACCTCGGCCAGGTTCACGGCCACCGCATCGCCCTTGAGTAAAGCACGCCAGTTGGTCTTGTCGGCCACCTGGCTGCGGAACAGGTCCTCGACGAAACCGGACTGCTGGCGGGTCGATACGCGCATGATCGGCAAGGCCTGGCTCGCACCTTGGTCGAGCCAGCGGGTCGGCAACTGGGTGGCGCGGGTAATTCCGACTTTCACCCCTGACGAGTTGGCCAGGTACACCACGTGATCGGTCATGCAGAACTTCTCGCCCCATTCCGGCTCGCGGCAGGTGCCGGCGTCGTAGTGGCAACGCTCCGGGCTCATGATGCAGACGTCGCACTGGGCCAGTTTGGTCATGCACGGGTAGCAGTAGCCCTGGCTGAAACTGGTCTTGGTCTTGCGTCCGCAATGGATGCAGTGGATCGCACCCAGGTATTCCAGACGCACCGTGGTGCCGATCAACGGATTGACCGGGACCTCGGTTTCGCCCAGACGCAAAGCGTATTGCACGTTCGGCCCGTCCAGGCGCGCCGACATCTTGCTGATTGCACCGCGGCCAATCTCGATCAATGGATGGCATCCGACTTGAACAGAATGTTCGGTACTTCGATCGACTTCGAAGCGCATTCCTGCGGCCCCATGTAGCCGGTACGCTGGTCCTCGGGCAGGTTCTGGACTTCCCAGGCGATCATCGCCTGCAGCGACAGCTCGCGTTGCTCGGCGGTGAGTTTGCCACCGTCGGACCATTTGCCGATTTCCACGGCCAGTTTCAGGCTCTCGTAGATATCGGCGGTGATGTTGTTGATCATTTCGTTAAAAGAGGACATTGAGTCTCCGTCTCTTCATTGCAGGTTCTGAATTAGGCGGCCAGTTTACGGCGGTTATACAACCCGCCCAACAAACCGGTGAAGCATCCGATGAGTAACCCGCTGACATGGGCCGCGTTGGCGATTTCGCCGAAGCCGATCATCGAGACCAGTCCGGACAGGCACAGCAGCAACCACACCAGCATCATCACCAGCACGCCTCGCGGCAGGCGATAAGCCAGGTTCGGCGCCAGCAGCTGGAAAATCCAGCAATGCCCGAGCAGGCCGTACAGTACACCGGACAAACCACCGAACAAGGTCGGGCCGCTGTAGTAATACTGGGCGTAGTTGGACACCAGGCTGAACAGCAGGGTCAGGCCGATCAGGTTGATACTGCCCTGACGCGACTCGATGCGCCGCCCCAGTTCCCAGTACCACATGCCGTTCATCGCCAGGTGCAGGATGCCGAAGTGAATCAGCATCGGCGTGAACAGGCGCCACCACTGACCCGCCGCCAGGCTGTCGGCCAGTGGCGTGAAGTGGAGGTACTCGCCGACCACGCGGAATTCGAGGAAGGTCAGCCAGCGCATCGTTTCAAGGTTGTCGCCGAGCAGGGTCACAGCACCGACAATCACGCTCAGCAACAGCACCAGCGCGGTGGCCCTGGCGTATTTCAATTGCTCGACGAACCCCGGACGCTTGATGGTCTGCGCCAGCGGAATGTCCAGTTGCTGATCGGGATCGCCCGCCGGAAAGCGTTCGTACAGCGCACGCACGTCTTCGCTGATGTTCTGCGGCACCCACAGCACCTGCTCGCCAGCTTCTTCGCTGACCCGATGGGGCACTTGCATGCGCTTGAGCAAGGTGACGAACCCGCTCAAGTCCACCGCCAGGGGCAGACGCAATACCGCTACAGCACTCATTGCAGCACCTCCGGCCGCTCGACATCGACCCAGACGAATTTATGCGGATCCAGGCGGGTTTCCTGATCCAGGCGATAAGCAACCAGCTTGCCGTACAGCACCGCGCTGTAATCCAGACAGGCCAGGTTCGGCCGAATCGGTGCCGGCTTGCCGCTGCGCCAGTAATGACCGACGAACAACAACGGCTCATCGATGCCATAGCGCAGCAAACTGTTCTTCTCTGTGGACGTCAGCGGCGTCCGGGCCACAGGTTCCGGCAATGCATCGGGCTGGAACACGATGTCGCCGTAGGTTTTCGGATCGTCTTCCCAGAACTTGGTGCGAAAGAACGAACGCACCAGCCCATCGCCGCTGGTCATGGTCAGGCCATGGGGCAAGCGCATGTCCGTGCCGCGCAACAGGCGATCGAATACGGTGCAGGCAAAAGATCCCGATTCCGCCGAAGCCTGGAGAAAAGGCTCGTCGACGCAACCGTTGGGGAACAACGCCCGCAGCGGCTCGATCAGCCCGGCATCCCAGCAGGCGTGGACCACGCGAAAACGCCCGGCATCGACGAACAATGGCAGCTTATAGAACCATTGCTGGAAGTCGTGCCAGTCACCCGGATGGTGTTCGAACTGGGTCAGGGTTTCATGCAACAGGCGGGCATGGCGCGGCGTGTGCTCGCGCACGAATTGCTTGCCGCTGCCGGGCAGCGCCGGCGTGCTCCAGCCCAGCGCATTGAACTCGTGGTTGCCCATGATGCACAGCGCCTGACCGGCTTCGACCATGTCGTGGACGATATGTAGCGCCTCGCGAATCCGCGGGCCGCGATCGATGATATCGCCGACGAACACCGCCATGCGCGAGGCGTGTCGCCAGACGCCAGCCTGTTTGTGATAACCGAGTCGGTCGAGCAAGTGCTCCAGGGTCAGAGCGCAACCGTGCACGTCACCGATCAGGTCGTAGCTACGCGCGGGATCGAGCATCAGTCGCCTCCACCCCCCAACTTGCTGCCCCAGCCGAGCTTGGTCCGGCAGACTTCATAGTAGTTGTGGTCGAGCGGGTGAATCAGCCGCAGTTTCTGGGCTTTCTTGCTCACGGTAATGGTGTCGCCGGGCGCGCAGGTAAAGTGGTTCTGCCCGTCACACGAGACTTGCGGGTAAATCTGCATATCCTTGGACACGACGATTTTCAGCTCACTGTTGCCATCGACCACGATCGGTCTACCTGACAAGGTATGGGGGTACATCGGCACAATCACAATAGCGTCGAGCTTGGGATGCATGATCGGCCCGCCGGCAGACAGTGCATACGCGGTGGAACCGGTCGGCGTGGCGACGATCAGGCCATCGGCCTTCTGGCTGCAGACGAACTGGCCGTCGATGTACAGCTCGAATTCGATCATTCGGGTGGATTTGCCAGGGTGCAGTACCACATCGTTCAGTGCATCGCCCTGGCCGATGGCCTCGCCGTGGCGGCGGACTTCGGCTTGCAGCAGGAAGCGGTTTTCCACCAGAAAGTGGCCATCCAGCACTTCGGCGACCTTGGTTTCCAGTTCATCGGGGCGAATGTCGGTGAGGAAACCCAGGCTGCCGCGGTTGATGCCGAGCACCGGAATATTGTGTTTGGCCAGTGCCCGGGCGGCACCGAGCAGGCTGCCGTCACCACCGACCACAATGACCATGTCGCAGACTTCGCCGAGCATCTTGCGCGACGAGGTTTGCAGGCCGTGCCCTGGCAGCACTTCGGCGATGGTGTCTTCGAGGATCACGTGCAGGTGACGATCGAGCAGAAACCGTTTCAGTCGGCGGACGGTATCCAGCACCTGGGAACTGCCCAGGCGACCGATGATGCCGATATTGCGAAATTGCTCCATGGGGCTCCTGCGGGGATCTGTGTGGCGGCGAAAACCACGATTATGGGCGAAAGCCGCCCGTAGACAAAATCCTTTCAGCTTCAAGGGCGTGCCCGGGTTTCGGGCTATGCTCGCAAGATGATGCTATTTCCCGATTTGCTCCACCTGCCCCATCAGTTACGCCATCCCGAAGTGCGTGACCTGGCGTGGGTCATCCTCGCGCCGCCCATGCTGGACGGCACCCGGTGGCCGCAGCGTCACCCGCTGGCCGGCAGCGACTGGGTGCAGGCACCGGAGCGCCTGGAGCATTGGCTGCGGCAGCTGGACCGGGACAGTTATGGCTTGCTGCACTGGCTGGCCCAGTCCCGGACCCGGCGCCTGGGACTGTATTACGAACGCCTCTGGCAATTCGCCGTGCAGCATGCGCCCGGCATTGAACTGATTGCCGCCAACATGCCGATTCGCCGCGAGGGGCACACCCTGGGTGAACTGGACATGCTGTTGCGCGACCGCGACGGCGTACATCACTTGGAACTGGCGATCAAGCTCTACCTCGGCCCGCAATCCGGCGACGGGCATGACACTGCCCAATGGCTGGGTCCGGGATGCCACGACCGGCTCGACCGCAAACTGGCGCACCTGAGCCAGCATCAATTGCCGATTTCCGCTCGCCCCGAGTGCCGTGAAGTGCTCGCGGCGCTGGATATCCAGGCGTTCAGCGCGCATTTGTGGCTGGGGGGGTATTTGCTGTACCCGTGGCCGGGACAGGCCGCTGCGCCGCTGGGTGCACATCCGCAGCATTTGCGCGGACGCTGGTTGCATCAAAAGGATTGGCCGGCACTAGTAGCCCAGAGCGCGCCCGGTCGCTGGCAACCTCTACCCCGCCATGCCTGGCTGGCGCCGGCGCATTACTCGGCGGAACACACCTGGACCCCTGAACAGATGCAGGCATGGCTCAATGACCTGGACCCGCTGGCACCGGCACAATTGCTGGTGCGCCTGACGGAAAATGCCAATGGCGACTGGGAAGAAGCCGAGCGATTGTTTCTGGTGTCGGACCTTTGGCCGAATGTGCCGGGACAGGGTTGAGTCTTGTATTGCCTGAGCCGGCCTAAAGAGATAACCGCCCAGCGCTTGGCAGGACAAAACGCTAATCAATGAACATCAAACTTTCTTGTGCTGCTCGACCCATTGCCCATAGGCATTGATGAATTTTTGCAGGAACGGCTTGACCGACTCGGACAACTTGCCCGCCTCGTCGAACGCCGAACCGGCGTTCCCCAGATAGGCCTCCGGCTGCTGCATCATCGGCACATTCAGAAACACCATGGATTGACGCAGGTTGTGATTGGCGCCAAACCCGCCGACGGCCCCCGGCGAAGCACTGATAACGGCGCCGGGCTTGCCATTCCACGAACTCTTGCCATAAGGGCGAGAACCGACGTCAATCGCATTTTTCAACGGCGCCGGCACCGAACGGTTGTATTCCGGGGTCACGAACAACACCGCGTCGGATGAGCTCACCTGTTGTCGGAAAGTGCTGTAGGCTGCCGGCGGTGAAGCGCCATCGATGTCTTCGTTATAGAGCGGCAGGTCGCCAATTTCGACGATGTTGAGCTTGAGATTGGCCGGCGCCAGCTCTATCAGGGCCCGTGCGACCTTGCGGTTGATCGATTCCTTTCTCAAGCTGCCGACCAGGACGGCGATCGTATAGACGTTGCTCATAAGAGTTTCTCGACTGTCCGATAGGAAGAGCTTGTAGTTATAGATGACGATTCAAGCAGCGGGCGACTGAAAACGCCGTCCCTGACTATTTTTTTCCTGTAAGAAAACTTACCTCGCCCAAGCACGGTCTACAGTGCCGCAAATTGAGTGATTTATCTCCAGAGGTTCCAAGCAGATGGCAGCAGTACTCGTCGGTCAGTTCCATGCAAGAGATGCGCAAGGCCGTATTTATTCGGTGCACGAGTTCCAGGACTCCACCCCGGCGGTAGACGGATCAGGCCCTGTCACCACCTACAAGCTGGCCATTGGCGACCGTGTCAACAAGGTCGACGACAATCAATTCATGCTGGTGCAAACCGGCGTGACCATTACCCGCGAACCGCAAACCGCCAGCGTTTCATAACCCATCGTTATGAGCAGAAGTCATATGCGCGGACTTGGGGTAGGATTCAGACACTGACTCCTCCACCTGCTGAACATGGACTTCACGCATGCGCTTACGCCATATCGAAGTGATCCAGGCGCTCTTGCAGACCGGTCACCTGGGCACCGCCGCCGAATGGCTGCAGTTGCCCGTGACCGAAGTCGAGCGCTTGCTGCGCGACGCCGAGGATCAGTTGGGTTTCATGCTGTTCGCCAGCGTTCGCGGGCGTTTGCAGGCCACTCGCGAGGCTCGGGAACTGCAAGTGGAAATTGCCCGGGTCTACGACGCGCTCGAACCCGTGCAGCGCCTGGCCAACAGCCTCAGGCAATACCTGGCGCCGCCGCTGCGCATCATCTGCACCCCGCCGCTGGCTAACCAATTGTTACCACACAGCATCGCGGCCCTGCGCCGACGCCTGCCCGACGCGCCTTGCACACTGCTGAGCCAGCCCACCCGCGACATCGTCAGAAGCCTGCTGCTGCGTGAAAGCGATCTGGGGCTGAGCCTGCACGACCCTGATCACGCCGACCTCGATTGCCAGGCGATTGCCCAGGGCAAACTTCAGTTGCTCGCACCCCATGGCTGGCTGCAACCGAAACAGAAATACATTTCACTGCAGGATCTGGCCGGTCAATCGATGATCGGCCTGGAGGGGCAAGACCCGCTGAGCCCGGCACTGGAAAACAAACTGCACGGCTTGCGCCCTGCCCCGGTGATTCAAACCCGGGTCCAGACGCATCAGATGATGCGCAGCATGGTCGAGGCCGGCGAAGGTCTGGCCATCGTCGACCCCTTCACCGCCCTCGGCGCCAAAGCCTCGGGACTGGACACCTGCCCGTTGGCGCCAGCCGTGCCGATCACTCTCTACGCCTTGTCGCTGAAAAACGCCGAACCGTCTCCGGCGGTTCAGGCACTGTTGGCCATCGTCACGGAACAAGCCGCGGCGATGCTGACGAACTGAACGGGTTTTCCAACGGATTTTCGAACAGTCGATACCAGAACAGCGCCACTTCGGCAGTGTTCGGGTCAATGCCGCGATAGCGCAGCTGGTCGATCCCGCCCATCACGTAACCGCAACGCTCATAGAGCCGGCAGGCCCCCAGGTTGTTGTTCTGGGTTTCGAGCATGATGCCCGGGAGCCTTTTCTTGCGGCTCCAGAATTGCGCCACATCCAGCAGGGCCTTGGCCACTCCATGCCGTCGGGCCGGTGCATGCACCGCCAGTTCGTCGATATGGGCAAAACCGTTCCAGTTGGTACTGACCACCAGGTGTCCCACGGGCTGGTCATCCAGATAGGCCATGAAAATCGCGCTGTCGGCACCATCGCGAAAGCTGCTGAATTCCTCGGGGTCGATGCCGTAGCACTTGCGATAAGGCGTGATCGGGGTGACCGGCCACTGTGCCACCGGCTTGCCTATTTCGGCCGCACCATAGGCCGCGACTTCAAAACTGAAATCACTGCCCCAGATATAGGCGGCAAAACCCTCGTCGGCAACCCGTACCGACAACCCTGGATAATTCGGATTTATTACCGGTTGCATACTGGGAAAGGTCCTCATTCCTTGATGCAATCGACGGTGTAGCACCGCCCACCGCTCTGATCTTCGTGTTGCAATCCGTGCACATCAGCGACGAACCCCGGAAAACTGCTATCGAACGTGCGGGCAAACGACAGGTAATCGATGATCGAGCGGGTCGATTCGGTAAATCGCTCACCCGGCATGATCAACGGAATGCCGGGCGGGTACGGCACCAGCATGACGGCGGCAATCCGCCCGTCCAGCGCATCGATCGACACCGCTTCGACTTCACCCCGCACCAATTGATCATAGGCGTCCGCCGGTTTCATCGCGACTTCCGGCAGTACGGTGTACATGCGCTTGAGGTGCCTGGCGGTAGCATTGCTGCGATAACAGGCATGCAACTGATCGCATAAATCACGCAGGCCCATGTCCTGATAGCGCGCGACATTCTCTTGCGCCACGCAAGGCAGGCAACTGGCCAGACTGACGTTGGCGTCATAGCTGCGCTTGAACTCCAGCAATTCGGTGAGCAGCGTGCTCCACTTGCCCTTGGTGATGCCCATGGAGAACAACACCAGGAACGAATACAGCCCGGTCTTCTCGACCACCAGGCCACGCTCCCAAAGGAACTTGCTGACCACTGCCGCCGGAATCCCGTGCTCGCTGAGGGCGCCACCGGCCGTCAGCCCCGGCATCACCAGCGTGACCTTGATCGGGTCGAGCAGCACATAATCGTCGGTCACGCCGCCAAAGCCGTGCCAGTCGGCATCGGGCTGCAGCAACCAGTCCTCGGTGACGACCCGCTCGATGCCCTCCGCCGACGGCGGTTGCCAGATCGAAAACCACCAGTCATCCGCGGCAATGTGCTGGCGCAAGTTAGCCAGCGCCCGGCGAAAACTCAGGGCTTCGTCGAACATCTCCTGCAACAGAGAACGCCCGGCCGGCCCTTCCATCATCGCCGAAGCCACATCCAGCGAGGCGATGATGCCGTACTGCGGCGAGGTCGAGATGTGCATCATGAACGCTTCGTTGAAGCGATCCCGGTCCAGTTGCCGCGCGCCGCCATCGCGCACGTGAATCATCGACGCCTGACTGAAAGCCGCCAGCAACTTGTGGGTGGAGTGGGTGGTAAACACCAACGGGCTGTCTTCATCACGGGACGTACCCATGCCGTAGCGCCCGGAAAAAAACTCATGAAACGCCGCATAGGCGTACCAGGCCTCGTCGAAGTGCAGCACCTCAACACTGTTGCCCAGTTGCTGCCTGATCAGCTCTGCGTTGTAGCAGAGGCCGTCATAGGTCGAATTGGTCACTACAGCGAGCTTGACCTTCGGCGAACGCCCCTTGGTCAGCGGACTGGCGTCGATCTTGGCCTGGATCGATTCGCGGCTGAACTCGCTCAGGGGAATCGGGCCAATGATCCCCAGTTCATTACGCTCCGGACACAAGTACAGCGGGATCGCGCCGGTCATGATGATCGAGTGCAGCACCGACTTGTGGCAATTGCGATCCACCAGCACCAGGTCATCACGGGCGACCACCGAATGCCAGACAATCTTGTTGGCCGTGGACGTGCCATTGATCACGAAAAAGGTGTGATCGGCGCCGAAATTACGTGCTGCACGGGCCTCGGCTTCAGCCAGGGGACCGGTGTGATCAAGTAAAGAGCCGAGCTCAGGCACCGACACCGAAAGATCCGAGCGCAGGGTATTTTCCCCGAAAAACTGGTGAAACGCCTGCCCGACCGGACTTTTGTGATACGCCACGCCACCGCCGTGACCGGGGGTGTGCCACGAATAGTTGGAATCCGCCGTGTGTTGCACCAACGCTTTGAAAAACGGCGGCAACAGGCCATCGAGGTATTTGCGCGCGGCGCGGGCCACCTGTCGGGCGAGAAAGGGCACCGTGTCTTCAAACAGGTAAAGAATGCCGCGCAACTGATTGAGCTCGGCCATGGCGTCGGCAGGCGCATTTTCCAGGGTCACTGTTTCGCCCAGGGCGAAGATCGGCAGATCCGGTGCACGCACCCGCGCCAGACCAATCAGTTCGGCCATGTTTTGCAATAAATGGGAATGGGCGCTGGCGTCCTCAGAGGCAATCAACATGCAGGACAGGCCATGGTAGGTCGACGCCACCAATCGTCCTTCGGTGTAGTCCACCGCCGAAACGACGCTGAACCCTTCCTGTTCCAGTTCCCGGGCAATTCCCCGCACACGGTCGCCGGCAACGCTGTCGGACTTGATGTCGCGATGGACAATCAGGACCGGGAATTTCAAATCTTTATACATGAGGCTCAGTGTCCTGAGGCGGCAGACCAGAGCCTGCCAATCATCTCAGGGTAGAGTGTTGCAGCGGATGTGGCGAGCGGGATGCACCAACTTGTGGCGACGGGGGATCTTCCCTGTGGCGAGGGAGCTTGCTCCCGCTTGAGTGCGCAGCACTCACAAAATTTGCATTGACTGCAAAAAACCGGGGTCGCTTCGCAACCCAGCGGGAGCAAGCTCCCTCGCCACAAAGAGTACTCAATGGAAATGAGGAACTACGCCTGCGCTTCAGCCTCGACCAACTGCACCCACAACGCCGGAGCACCCGCGGATTTGGCGATGATTTCCAGGCGCGCCGCGTGGCGGGCCAGGTCGTCTTCGCTGGCGCGGATGATGCGCGTCGGCTGGCGATCTGCTGGCAAACGGCGAATCTCGGTGGCCGAATTGTCCGCCCCTTCACCGGAGCCATTGCCATCGGAGGCGTTACCGGCCAGGGACAGACTGGTCTGCCCCCCGGTCATGGTCAGGTAGACGTCGGCGAGAATCTCGGAGTCGAGCAAGGCGCCGTGCAGTTCACGGCCGGAGTTGTCGACGCCATAGCGCTTGCACAAGGCGTCGAGGCTGTTGCGCTGCCCCGGGTGACGTTCCCGGGCCATCATCAGGGTATCGAGGATCGAGCAGTGCTGCGTGATGTCCGCGCGGTCCTGCTGCCCCATCAGGGCGAATTCGTTGTTGATGAAGCCAACGTCGAACGCCGCGTTATGGATGATCAGCTGCGCGCCCTTGATGAACTCGAAGAACTCTTCGGCCACCTCGGCAAAACGCGGCTTGCCCACGAGGAATTCGTTGGTGATGCCGTGGACGCCAATGGCGCCCTCGTCGCTTTCGCGATCGGGTTGCAGGTATACGTGAAAGTGCCGGCCCGTCAGGCGTCGGCCGATCAACTCGACACAGCCGATTTCGATAATCCGGTGGCCGTCGGTCACCGGCATGCCGGTGGTTTCGGTGTCGAGTACAACGGATCTGGTGGCCATCAGTGCTCAGCTCTCAATCGGTCAATCGTGCAAAAACGCGAATATTAACATGCTCGCGGGCCATCGCCATTGCGCTGCTGTGAACACAATCCTTGTAGGAGCTGCCGAAGGCTGCGATCTTTTGATCTGGCTTTTGATTTTTTGCGGCCTGAAAAAGATCAAGATCAAAAGATCGTCCGATCGCGGCCCGAGCCTTCGGCAGCTCCTACGTGAAGTGGGTCAGCCCTGCTTGTACCCGCGCACTTCATCCACGCCACGGTTGGCCAACTGGTCGGCCCGTTCGTTGCCGTGATGGCCGATGTGCCCGCGCACCCATTTCCAGGTGACCTTGTGGCGGTTGACCTGCTCGTCGAGCAACTTCCACAGGTCAGCATTCTTCACCGGCTCCTTCGCCGCGGTTTTCCAGCCGCGCTTCTTCCAGTTGTCCATCCACTCGTTGATGCCTTTCATCACGTACTGGGAGTCGGTCACCAGCAGCACATCGCAGGGACGCTTGAGCTCTTCCAGGCCGCGGATCGCGCCCATCAGCTCCATGCGGTTGTTGGTGGTATTGGCTTCGCCGCCCCAGAGTTCCTTTTCGACGCCCTTGCACACCAGCAGCGCGCCCCAGCCGCCAGGGCCAGGGTTGCCCTTGCAGGCGCCGTCGGTGAACAGTTCTACGCTATCGCTCATGCCAATCTATCCAGAAAATGCGCTGGCCCGCCGATCGCTGATCGACAACGGCCGAAGCCGGGACAGGCCCGGCCGCAAATAAAAAGTATGTATTACGGTTCGATGTTGCGCCGGTTGACCTTGGCCATCGGCAAAGGAATCAGCTTGCCCATCGGCTCGCGCCGCTCCTGACGGACCGGTCGCAGGCCCACCACGATCTTGCGCGCCACCAACAGATAGAAGCCGCCGCCCGACAGTTGCCAGTCACCTGCCTTGCGCTCCCACCCGGCCAGGCGGGTCTGCCATGCCGGTGACGCAAGCGGCGGACGATAGCACCCGAAGCGGCGTTTCTCCAGCGCGAAGCCCAGCAGGTTCAGCCAGTCCGCGACCCGTGACGGCGAAATGCAGCGCGCCTTGCGCAGCGCATCCTGGGCGAATACATGCCGCAGCCCCCAAGTGCTCCAGGGATTGATGCCGATGATCAGCAAATGCCCCCCGGGCCGCACGCTGCTTGCCGCCTCGCGAAGCAGACCGTGAGGCGACAGGCAGAAATCCAGGCCATGCTGCAGCACCACCACGTCGGCAGCATGCTCGCTCAACGGCCAGGCCTGTTCCTCGCAGACGATCTCGACCCCCGGCAACGGCGCGCCAAGGCGCACATTACGCTGCACCTGCGGGGCTGACGGCGGGGTCTGGGCCGAGGGGCCGTAATGCACCAGATAACCACCAAAGAACCGCCCGAGCTCGTCTTCGAGCATGCGCCGCTCTTCGTCCAGCAGAAATTGCCCGATGGGACCGGCCAGCCACTCGCGGGCCGCGCTGATCAACGCCAGCCAGTCAGGATCGGCTTGTGCGAACGCTTTATCAGTCATTGCATTCTCCAACGCGCCAGGAAGTTCTAAGATGCGCCAATGTTTTCCGCTTGGCGAATCCGACGATGATACAGATCACTGCCCTGCCCGCCTTCACCGACAACTACATCTGGTTGTTACAAGACCACGGCAGCAAGCGCTGCGCGGTCGTCGATCCGGGTGATGCCGCCCCCGTGCAGGCCTGGCTCGGTGCCAATCCGGGCTGGGTACTGAGTGATATTTTGATCACTCATCACCATCATGACCACGTCGGCGGCGTCGAGTTGCTGAAAAAAGCGACGGACGCGAAAGTCTATGGTCCGGCCAGCGAAACGATCCCGGCGCGGGACGTTGCGCTCAAGGACAACGACAAGGTCAGTGTGCTCGGCCTGGACTTCGATATCTTCACGGTCCCTGGCCACACCCTGGGGCATATCGCCTATTACCATCACGGCTTGCTGTTCTGCGGCGACACCTTGTTTGCCGCCGGCTGCGGGCGGTTGTTCGAAGGCACGCCACAGCAAATGTACAGCTCGCTGATGCGCCTCGCTGCGTTGCCGGAAGACACACTGGTCTACTGCACCCACGAATATACCCTCAGCAATCTGAAGTTTGCGGCGGCCGTCGAACCGAACAATCAGGGCACCGCCGAGCGCCTGGCCAAAGTTACCCGCCAACGGGAATCCGGGATCATGACGCTGCCGTCGACACTGGCACTGGAAAAGCTCACAAACCCGTTTTTGCGCTCCGGTGAAACATCCGTTAAAGAAAAAGCGGACGAACGGACCGGCACCGATAACTCGGCGCCCGATATGGTTTTTGCTGCTATTCGAGCGTGGAAAGACACGTTCTAAAGGGATCTGGCCAGGTTGCAACAATTCTGAAAGGTTGACCGCGCAGGGTGCCCTTTCTAGAATCGCCCGACATTTTTGCCCGGAACTTACTTCCAGCCAATGTCGTCACCTATTCGCAAAGCCATCAGTTCAGACGCATTGACCCGCTTGGCTCAAGCCATTGCGGTGGCTGTGTCCGCCACCCTGGCGGGCTGTTCCAGCCATGCGCCGCAGACCGATGCGGCGCACGCGCAGAACATCGCCGCGCGCGCCAAGCAGAAGCCGATCTGGCTCAGCGAAAAACCCAGCCCGCAAATTCCGCAGGACGTCTGGGAGCGTATGCGCCAGGGCTTCCAGTTGCAGGACGGGCTGGGCGTCAACCCGCGCATCGAGCAACAGCGCCTTTGGTTCGCCAGCAATCCATCTTTCCTCGAAAACGCCGGCGAACGTGGCAGCCTCTACATTCATTACATCGTCGAACGCCTTGAAGAGCGCAACATGCCGCTGGAACTGGCACTACTGCCAGTGATTGAAAGTGCCTATAACCCGATGGCCTATTCCCGGGCCGACGCGGTGGGTCTTTGGCAATTCATCCCCTCCACCGGGCGTTACTTCAACCTGCGTCAAACCCGTTTCTATGATGGCCGTCGCGACATCACCGCCTCGACCACCGCCGCGATGGATTACCTGAGCCGCCTGCACGACATGTTCAATGGCGACTGGTTGCTGGCCCTGGCGGCCTACAACGCCGGCGAAGGCACCGTCAGCCGGGCCATCGAGCGCAACGAGCGTCTGGGCCTGCCGACCGACTACTGGAACCTGCCGCTGCCCGCCGAAACCCAGGCCTACGTGCCAAAGCTGCTGGCACTCTCGCAAGTGGTGATGGCGCCGGAAGCCTACGGCGTGAACCTCAACCCGATCGCCAACGAACCCTACTTCCAGGTCGTCGAAATCAACCAGCGCATGGACCTGTCCAAAGTTGCTGAAGTCGCCAACATCGATGAAGACGAACTGTTCCAGCTCAACCCGGCCTTCAAGCAGCGCACCACCATCGACGGCCCGCAGCACCTGCTGGTGCCGACGTCCAAGGCGCAACTGCTGACCAGCAGCCTGCAGACCATGCGTCCTGAAGAGTTGATCAGCAAGAAATCGCTCAAGCCGGTCTTCGAAGGTGCCGACGACACTCAGGTCGCCAGCGTCAAGCGCTCCTACCGGGTCAAGCGGGGTGACAACCTCGGCTCCATTGCCAAGGCCAACAACGTTGACGTGAAGGACCTGCAACGCTGGAACAAGCTGACTGGCAAGAACCTCAAGCCCGGCCAGACCCTGGTCATGCAGGACAACAGCAAACGCAGCTCCGGGCGCGTCAACACCGTGATTGCAGCCAATACCAAAAAACAGCAGACCACGTACAAGGTCCAGCAAGGCGACTCGCTGTACATCGTGGCCAAGCGCTTCAACGTGGAGATGCAGCACCTCAAGCGCTGGAACCCGCGTGTCGGCCAGGCGCTGAAGCCCGGTCAGATGTTGACGGTGGCCAATCCGCATTAAAAAAAGCCCCTGAATCCAGGGGCTGTTTTTATCTTCTGTGGCGAGGGAGCTTGCTCCCGCTGGGGTGCGAAGCACCCCTAAAACCTGCATCTCGGTGCCTCAGCACCCCCGCGCGCAATGGTTTTGCGACTGCTTCGCAGTCGAACGGGAGCAAGCTCCCTCGCCACAGGTTTCGTGCTCGACCAAACCTGCCCGCAGCAATTAACCGCTCATTAACCCCCCGTCTTTTTCCTGTCCATACAAGCTGTTACTGTACGGTCCACAAAGCCCAAGCCGCCTGGATCGGATCTCCTATTTGAAGCGTCCCCTGCCCCTGCTCCTGATCAGCCTGGCGTTGAGTTCCACCGCAAGCGCGACGATCAGCGAAAGCCATGGTTATGCGCAATTCGGCACGCTCAAGTACCCGGCCCGATTTACCCACTTCGACTGGGTCAACCCGCAAGCGCCCAAGGGCGGTACGTTGCGGGTCATGGCGTTTGGCACCTTCGATACGCTCAACCCCTACACCTTCAAGGGCACCAGCCCGGTCACCACACCGAACTTCCTGCAATACGGCATCAACGAGCTCAACGAACCGCTGATGGTCGGCACCGGACAGTACGCACCCTCGGGTGATGAGCCCGCATCCAGCTATGGCCTGATTGCCCAGTCCGTGGAGTACAGCGAGGACCGCAGCTGGGTGGTGTTCAACCTGCGCCCCGAAGCACGCTTCCATGACGGTACGCCGATCACTGCCTACGACGTCGCGTTCTCCTATCGCGTGCTGCTCAAGGAAGGCCATCCGCTGTACCGCACCAGCCTTCAGGAAGTGCTGCGGGTCGACATTCTCAACTCGCAGCGAATCCGTTTCGTATTCAAGCGCGCCGGCAATCCGCTACTGATCCTGCGCCTGGGTGAAATGCCGGTGCTGGCGCAGCACTACTGGGAAGGTCGCGACTTCAAGGCCACTACGTTCGAGCCGCCGTTGGGCAGCGGGCCATATCGCATCACGTCGGTCACGCCAGGACGACAGATCGTCTTCGAACGGGTCAAGGATTACTGGGGCAAGGACCTGCCGGTCAATCGCGGCAAGTACAACTTCGACCGCATGGAAGTCGAGTTCTACCGCGACAGCGACGTGGCGTTCGAGGCGTTCAAGGCCGGTGAATTCGACATCTACATCGAGCATCAGGCGAAGAACTGGGACACTGGCTACAACTTCCCGGCCATACGCCGCGGTGACGTGATCAAGGCGCAGATCCCCCACCAGATCCCGACCCAGACCCAGGGCCTGTTCATGAACAGCCGTCGCCCGGCATTCTCGGACGCCAAGGTCCGTGAAGCGCTGGGGCTGATGTTCAACTTTGAATGGACCAGCCGCACGCTGTTCAGCGGCGCCTACCATCGCGCCATGAGCTACTACCCCAACAGCGAGTTCTCGGCCAGCGGTTTGCCGGTCGGACATGAATGGCTGTTGCTCAAGTCCTATCGTGAACAGCTGCCAGCCAGGCTCTTTACCGAGCCGTTCAGTCTGCCGCAGACCGACGGGCACGCCATCCCCCGGGAGACCTTGCGCAAAGCCCTTGGCCTGCTCGCCGAAGCCGGCTGGAAGCTCAGTGGCCAGCGTATGCAAAACGCCACCGGGCAACCCTTGCGGCTGGAGTTGCTGCTGGTCAACCCGAATCTGGAACGCATCCTCCAGCCTTACGTCGAGAACCTGGCCAGCATCGGCATCGATGCGCGGTTGCGCACCGTCGATCGCGCGCAATACAAGCAGCGCCTGGACCAATTCGATTTCGACATGATTCTGATGACCCTCAACCAGACCCTCAGCCCGGGCCTGGAACAGTGGCAGTATTTTCACTCCAGCCAGGCCGGGGTCAAGGGCAGCAAAAACTACGCCGGCATAACCAACCCGGTGGTCGACCATCTGCTCGAGCAGTTGCTGGCCGCCCGGACCCGCGATGAGCAAGTCGCCGCCGGCAAGGCCCTCGACCGCGTGCTGTTGTGGCAGCACTACATCGTTCCCAACTGGTACCTCAATTATCACCGCCTGGCGTACCGCAACCGGCTCGCCTTCGTCACCACGCCGCCCTATACCCTGGGCCTGAACGCGTGGTGGCTGAAATCTTCGGAGAAAGATCAATGAAACCCATCCGCACCCTGCTCTTGCAGGCCAGCGGCCTGTTGTTCGCCGGGCTGGCCTGCGCCGCCCCGCAACATGCCTTGACCCTGTACAACGAGCCACCGAAATACCCGGCCGACTTCAAACACTTCGATTACGTCAATCCCGACGCGCCCAAGGGCGGGATTTTCCGGCAGGCCGGTTTCGGCGGTTTCGACAGCCTCAACCCGTTCATCAGCAAAGGCGTGCCGGCGGACGATATCGGCATGATCTACGACACCCTGGCCAAGCAAGGGCTGGACGAGCCGTTCACCGAGTACGGCCTGATCGCCCGCCTGATCGAGAAAGCCCCGGACAACGCTTGGGTGCGCTTCTACCTGCGCCCCGAAGCACGCTTCCATGACGGCCATCCGGTACGCGCCGAGGACGTGGTGTTCAGCTTCCAGATGCTGACCAAGGACGGCGCGCCGATGTACCGCGGTTACTACAACGACGTGGCCGAAGTGGTCGCCGAAGACCCGCTGACCGTACTGTTCAAGTTCAAGCACACCAACAACCGCGAGCTGCCGCTGATCCTTGGCCAGTTGCCGGTGCTGCCCAAGCATTGGTGGGCCGACCGCGACTTCAACAAGGGCAACCTGGAAATTCCGCTGGGTAGCGGCCCGTACAAGGTCGCCGAAGTGAAGGCCGGACGCTCGGTGCGCTATGAGCGCGTCAAGGATTACTGGGGCAAGGACCTGCCGGTCAATCGGGGTTTCTATAACTTCGACGTGATGACCACCGACTATTACCGCGACAACACCGTGGCCCTGGAAGCGCTCAAGGCCGGGCAGTTCGACTACTGGCTGGAAATGACCGCGAAAAACTGGGCCAACGCCTACAACACTCCGGCGGTCACCGAAGGTCGACTGGTCAAGGAACAGATTCCCAACGGCAACCCGACCGGCATGCAAGGATTCGTCTTCAACCTGCGCCGCCCAGTGTTCCAGGATGTGCGCGTGCGTCAGGCCTTGTCGCTGCTGCTGGACTTCGAATGGACCAACAAGCAACTGTTCAACGGTGCCTATGTGCGTACCCGCAGTTACTTCGAGAACTCGGAAATGGCCGCCACCGGCCTGCCTGATGCCGAACAGGTGGCGATCCTCGAGCCGTTGCGCAGCAAGCTGGCGCCGCAAGTGTTCAGCGAAGCGTTCCAGAACCCGACCACCGACGGCAGCGGCATGATCCGCGCCCAGCAACGGCAAGCCTATCAACTGCTGCAGGAGGCCGGTTGGCGCATCGTCGATGACAAGATGGTCGACGCCACCGGCAAACCGGTGGTCATCGAGTTCCTGTTGGCCCAGACCGAATTCGAACGGGTGCTGCTGCCGTTCAAGCGCAACCTGAGTGATCTGGGCATCGATCTGGTGATCCGCCGGGTCGACGTCTCGCAATACATCAACCGCGTGCGTTCCCGGGACTTCGACATGATCGTCGGCAGCTTCCCGCAGTCCAACTCGCCAGGTAACGAACAGCGGGAATTCTGGATGTCGGACGCCGCCGACAAGCCCGGCAGCCGCAATTCCATGGGCCTGAAAGATCCGGTGGTCGACCAACTGGTCGAGCAACTGATCAACGCCGATTCGCGTAACAGCCTGGTGGCCCACGCCCGCGCGCTGGACCGGGTGCTGCAATGGGGCTATTACGTAATACCCAACTGGCACATCAAGACTTGGCGCGTGGCGTACTGGAACCACATCGGCCATCCAAAGGTCTCGCCTAAATACGACATCGGCACGGCCACCTGGTGGGTCAAGCCGGACATCAAGCCGGCGATAGAAGTCGAAACCACACTGCAGGCCGATCCTGCAGGCACGGAGTAATCAGATGCTGGCGTATATTTTTCGGCGACTGCTACTGATCATTCCGACCCTGTTCGGCATCTTGCTGATCAACTTCGTGATCATCCAGGCCGCCCCGGGCGGGCCGGTGGAGCAGATGATCGCCAAGCTCGAAGGCTTCGAAGGCGCCACCAGCCGCATCGCTGGCGGCGGCGCCGAAGTCTCGGTGGCCGGTTCCGCCTATCGCGGCGCCCAGGGCCTGGACCCGGCGCTGATCAAGGAAATCGAGCACATGTACGGCTTCGACAAATCGGCGCCGGAACGTTTGTGGATCATGGTCAAGAACTATGCATCGCTGGATTTCGGCGACAGCTTCTTCCGCGACGCCAAGGTCATCGACCTGATCAAGGAAAAGATGCCGGTCTCGATCTCCCTCGGACTATGGAGCACGCTGATCATGTACCTGGTGTCGATCCCGCTGGGGATCGCCAAGGCCAAGCGGCACGGCAGCCACTTCGACGTCTGGACCAGTTCGGCGATCATCGTCGGCTACGCGATCCCGGCATTCCTGTTCGCCATCCTGTTGATCGTGGTATTCGCCGGTGGCAGTTACCTCGACTGGTTCCCGTTGCGCGGGCTGACCTCGAACAACTTCGATGAACTGAGCATGGGCGGCAAGATCCTCGACTACTTCTGGCACCTGGCGCTGCCGGTGACCGCACTGGTGATCGGCAACTTCGCGACCATGACCCTGCTGACCAAGAACAGCTTCCTCGACGAAATCAACAAGCAGTACGTGATCACCGCCAGGGCCAAGGGCCTGACCAACCACCGCGTGCTTTACGGCCACGTGTTCCGCAACGCCATGCTGCTGGTGATCGCCGGTTTCCCCTCGGCCCTGATCGGCATCTTCTTCACCGGCTCGTTGCTGGTGGAGGTGATCTTCTCCCTCGACGGCCTCGGCCTGATGAGTTTCGAAGCGGCGATCAACCGTGATTACCCGGTGGTGTTCGGCACGCTGTTCATCTTCACTTTGCTGGGGCTGGTGGTGAAACTGATCGGCGACCTCACCTACACCTTTGTCGATCCGCGTATCGACTTCGAAAGCCGGGAGCATTGAGATGAACCTGTCCCCTCTCAATCGCCGACGCTTCGAACTGTTCAAGGCCAACAAGCGTGGCTGGTGGTCGCTGTGGCTGTTCCTGATCCTGTTTGGCGCAAGCCTGGGCGCCGAGCTGATCGCCAACGACAAGCCGCTGGCGGTGCATTACGACAACAACTGGTACTTCCCGGCGCTCAAGCGTTACCCGGAAACCACCTTCGGTGGCGAATTTCCACTGGAAGCCAATTACAAGAGTCCGTACATCCGCGAACTGCTCAAGGCCAAGGACGCCTGGGTGCTGTGGGCGCCGATTCCCTACAGCTACCAGAGCATCAACTACGACCTGAAAGTCCCGGCCCCGGCCCCGCCCTCGACAGACAACCTGCTGGGCACCGACGATCAGGGCCGCGATGTGCTGGCCCGGGTGATCTACGGCTTCCGCATTTCGGTGCTGTTCGCCCTGACCCTGACCGTGCTCAGTTCGATCATCGGTGTGTTCGCCGGGGCCTTGCAGGGTTTCTATGGTGGCTGGGTGGATCTGGCCGGGCAACGCTTCCTGGAGATCTGGTCCGGGCTGCCGGTGTTGTACCTGCTGATCATCCTCGCCAGTTTCGTGCAACCCAATTTCTGGTGGCTGCTGGGGATCATGCTGCTGTTCTCGTGGATGAGCCTGGTGGACGTGGTACGCGCCGAATTCCTGCGCGGGCGTAACCTGGAATACGTACGCGCCGCCCGCGCCCTGGGCATGCAGAACGGTGCGATCATGTTCCGCCACATTTTGCCCAACGCGATGGTCTCGACCATGACCTTCATGCCGTTCATCCTCACCGGCGCCATCGGCACATTGACCGCCCTGGACTTCCTCGGCTTCGGCCTGCCGGCAGGCAGCCCGTCCCTGGGTGAACTGGTGGCCCAGGGCAAATCCAACCTGCAGGCGCCCTGGCTGGGCATCAGCGCCTTTGCGGTGCTGGCCTTGATGTTGAGTTTGCTGGTGTTCATCGGCGAGTCAGCTCGCGATGCCTTCGACCCGAGGAAGTGAAATGAATCAGCACAATCTGATCGAAGTGCGCAACCTGGCCGTCGATTTTGTCGTCGGCAATCGCTGCCAGCGGGCGGTCGAAGGCGTCAGCTTCGACATCAAGCGCGGTGAAACCCTGGCGTTGGTCGGCGAGAGCGGCTCCGGTAAATCGGTCACCGCACATTCGATCCTGCGCCTGCTACCCTACCCGCTCGCCCGGCACCCGTCCGGCACCATCGAATATTCCGGGCAGAACCTGCTGGACCTGAAAGAAAAAACCATCCGTCACATTCGCGGCAACCGCATTGCGATGATCTTCCAGGAGCCGATGACCTCGCTCAATCCCCTGCACTCGATCGAAAAGCAGATCAACGAGGTGCTGGGCATCCACAAGGGCCTGACCGGCAAGGTCGCGACCAAACGCACCCTGGAGCTGCTGGAGATGGTCGGCATTCCCGAGCCGTACATGCGCCTCAAGGCCCTGCCCCACGAGCTGTCCGGCGGCCAGCGTCAGCGGGTGATGATCGCCATGGCCCTGGCCAACGAGCCGGAACTGCTGATCGCCGATGAGCCGACCACCGCGCTGGACGTGACCGTACAGCTGAAAATCCTCGAATTGCTCAAGGAACTGCAGGCCCGATTAGGCATGGCGCTGCTGCTGATCAGCCACGATTTGAACCTTGTGCGAAGAATTGCGCATCGCGTATGTGTCATGCAGCAAGGTTGCATCGTCGAACAGGCATCGTGCGAAGAGCTGTTCCGCGCGCCGCAGCATCCGTACACTCGGGAACTGCTGGCAGCGGAGCCCGGCGGCAAGCCTGCAAGCAACGTGATCGGCCCGCCGTTGCTGGCGGTCGAGGACCTGAAAGTCTGGTTTCCGATCAAGAAAGGCCTGCTCAAACGCACGGTGGATTACGTCAAAGCGGTCGACGGCATCAATTTCAACCTGCTCCAGGGCCAGACCCTGGGGATCGTGGGCGAAAGCGGTTCCGGCAAATCGACCTTGGGCCTGGCGATATTGCGCTTGATCGCCAGTAAAGGCGCGATTCGTTTTGAAGGCCAGCAGCTAGACTGCCTGACGCAGCAACAGGTCCGGCCGCTGCGGCGGGAGATGCAAGTGGTGTTTCAGGACCCGTTCGGCAGCCTGAGCCCACGGATGTGCGTGAATGACATCGTTGGCGAAGGCCTGCGGATCCACAAGATGGGCACCGGAGCGGAACAGGAACAAGCGATCATTGCAGCACTCAAGGAGGTAGGCCTGGATCCGGAAACCCGGCACCGCTACCCCCACGAATTTTCCGGCGGGCAACGGCAGAGAATCGCCATTGCCCGGGCATTGGTGTTAAAACCGGCGTTGATTTTGCTGGACGAGCCGACTTCGGCCCTCGACCGCACGGTACAACGCCAGGTAGTGGAGCTTTTGCGTTCGCTGCAAACCAAGTACAACCTGACGTATCTGTTTATCAGCCATGACCTGGCTGTGGTGAAAGCGCTGAGCCACCAGTTGATGGTGGTCAAGCATGGCCAAGTGGTCGAACAGGGGGACGCGCAAAGCATTTTTGCCGCCCCCCGACATCCGTATACACAGCAGTTGCTGGAAGCCGCTTTTCTGGCTCCGGCCACTGCGCAATAACCTGAAAAGAGGAGCAACACATGAGTTTTCTCGCCGGTAAGCGCGTACTGATCGTCGGTGTCGCCAGCAAGCTGTCCATCGCATCCGGCATCGCTGCCGCCATGCATCGCGAGGGCGCTGAGCTTGCCTTCACTTATCAGAACGACAAACTCAAGGGTCGTGTCGAAGAGTTCGCACAAGGCTGGGGGTCGAGCCCTGAGCTGTGCTTCCCGTGCGACGTGGCCAGCGATGAAGAAATCGCCAAGGTCTTCGAAGCACTGAGCAAGAAGTGGGACGGCCTGGACTGCATCGTGCACTCCGTAGGCTTCGCACCGGGCGACCAACTGGACGGCGACTTCACCGAAGCCACCACCCGTGAAGGTTTCCGCATCGCTCACGACATCAGCGCCTACAGCTTCGTGGCCCTGGCCAAGGCTGGCCGTGAAATGATGAAAGGCCGCAACGGCAGCCTGCTGACCCTGTCGTACCTGGGCGCCGAGCGCACCATGCCGAACTACAACGTCATGGGCATGGCCAAGGCTTCCCTGGAAGCCGGCGTACGTTACCTGGCCGGCTCCCTGGGCCCGGAAGGCACACGCGTCAACTGTGTATCGGCAGGTCCCATCCGCACCCTCGCCGCTTCCGGCATCAAGAACTTCCGCAAGATGCTGGCCGCCAACGAAGCGCAAACCCCGCTGCGTCGCAATGTCACCATCGACGAAGTCGGCAACGCCGGCGCCTTCCTGTGCTCGGACCTGGCGTCCGGCATCAGCGGTGAAATCATGTACGTGGACGGTGGCTTCAACACCACGGCCATGGGCAGCCTCGAAGAGTAATCTTCGGTCAGCCAAAAAACCCGCCTCCTCTGGCGGGTTTTTTATGGGCACTACAATCAAAAGATCGCAGCCTGCGGCAGCTCCTACATTAATCTCTGTAGGAGCTGCCGCAGGCTGCGATCTTTTGATCTTCAGGGCAAGCAGTTCGCAAACAACCGCTGAATCGGCTGATTTCGCTGGCTGTAGCGCTGCAACAAGACAATCTCCCGGTAAAACGTCAACTCGCCCAAGCGGATCACCCTGACCTTCGCCCCATGCTCCAGCCAAAGTCCCGCCTCTGGCAGCAGCGAAACCCCCAAGCCACACTCGACCATTTTCACAATCGCCTCCAGTTCATCCAGCTCCAGGGCCACCTGCACCTCAATCTTCTGTTCGCGCAGAAACCGCGTCACCAGCCGCCCGCCAAACGAATTGCGGTCGTAGCGCACATGCGGGTGCCGGGCCAGCAGTTGCAACGGATCATCACCGTCCAGATCCGCCGGTATGATCAGCACGAACGGCTCCCGGCGAATCACCTGCGCGGACAATTCCTTGGGCAACTCGAACGGCGGTTTGATCAGGATCGCCAGGTCCACTTCTCCCGTGTCCACCTGACTCAACAGATTCAGCGACACACCGGGCACCAGCTTGGGCTCCAGCAAGGGCGCCTGTTGGCGCAAGCGCACCAGCGCCTGGGGCAGCAGCCCGGTCTGGGCGGTCGCCACCGCGCCAATTTTCAGTTCGCCACGGTACTCACTGACATCGTCACTGACGGCCATGCGACTGAAGGTCTCGAGCATTTCCCTGGCCATCGGCAACGCACGCTGCCCCGCCGCGTTGAGCAGCGCCTGACGCCCGGTGCGGTCGAACAGACGGATGCCAAGGGCCTGTTCCAGGTTGCGAATCTGCGCGCTGACCGCCGATTGCGTCAGGCCGATGTGCATGCCCGCAGCGGCAAACGTGCCGTAACGCGCCACCGCGATAAAGGTTTTCAGTTCTCGCAGCATGGCGGCCTCGATTGATCGAAATAATTTGAGCTCGACGCAAAAATTATCGTCTTTCAATCAAAAAGCACAGAGCTAAACTCGACACATTCCCACCCACACCGAGGTTCGCCTGATGCAACTGTCCCCTTTTCACTTGGCCATTCCGGTCTACGACTTGCCGGCCGCCCGACATTTCTATGGTTCAGTGTTTGGTCTGGAAGAAGGTCGTTCCAGCGACCATTGGGTGGATTTCAATTTCTTCGGTCATCAACTGGTGATTCACCTGGCACCGAAAAGCCCTGCGCAAATAGCCGCGCACACCAATGCCGTTGATGGTCACGATGTGCCAGTGCCGCATTTTGGCGTGGTGCTCGGGATGGCGGAATGGGAGGCGCTGGCCGAGCGGCTGAAGTCGCTGGAGACTCGCTTCGTGATCGAACCGGGGATTCGTTTTCAGGGGCTGGTGGGTGAGCAGGCGACGATGTTTCTGTTTGATCCTTGCGGTAATGCGCTGGAGTTCAAGGCGTTCAAGGACATTGGGCAGTTGTTTGCCAAGTGAGGATATGCGGTGCCTGTCAGGCCGCCTTCGCGGGCAAGCCCGCTCCTACAATGACCGGCGTTGTTCGCAAATTGCCGGTTCACTATAAAACCCTGTAGGAGCGAGCCTGCTCGCGATGAGGCCCGCCAACACAACTCCGACCTAACGGCTCATCACCCGCTCGGCCTCACCCAGCAGTTCCTCGATTGAGTCATGAACAACGGGGTCATATTCAACCTGGGTAACACTGAACCGAATGTCATAACTGCGATGCGCCGTGGCGTTGCGCTCATCGAGAATCTCATTGAGCCGGGCCTTGATCGCCTCAATCTCCACGACGCTGGAACCGGTCAGCAACGCCACGAACCGGTCGCCTTCGAGTCGGCCGACTACATCGCTTTCACGAAAACCGATACGCAGGACATCGGCGAATGTCTTCAACGCATCGTCACCTTTGGCCCGGCCATACAGATAGCAGATGTGTTTGAATTCATCGAGGGTGAAGAACAGCAGCGTCGCCGACGTCTCCAGCTCCCGGCAAGCATCCAGCCCGAGCCTGGCCAGTTCGGTGAAGCCATGGCGATTGGACAGCAGCGTCAGCTCGTCCATGCTCGCCATTTGCACGCCCGCCAGCTCTTGCTCGGCCTGACGCGCCAGATCCCGCAACCGTTCACGTTCTTGCTGTGGCGTGAGCAACGGGTTTGCGGATCGACCCGATTTGCCCGCTTTACCTGAAATCAACATCGTTCACTCCTTGGCGGATATGTTCATTAGAGTCGCCCATGCCCGCATTGACTCCCTGTTAGCGTGCCGCTGGTCAGCTACCCGCCACAGGGCACGGCCCTCCTGCATCGGCCCAGCGCTTGAACCGGGTGACGAAGATATCGTGTGGTACCGGCACCGGCGCGCGATTGCCGCCCGGACTCCAGCCCCACAGCACCAGTTTGTCGTCGCTGACGTGTTTGATCAGCGCGGCGAAATCCCGGTCGCCGTTGCTGGAGCGATCCTTGATCATCGCGCACAGCCGGTCGGCCGGCAGGCCAATCCAGGCCATCCGCTGTGCTGCCGGCGGCAGGCTCCAGTGTGGCGCCCCGGGCGGCGCGTGCGGACCGTAACTGGCGGGCGGATTGCTTTGGGCATGGCACGTTGCACAGGGCAACCCGGCCGAGCCCTTGCCGTCCATGCCGCGCACGACATTCATCGCGTGGGGCACGCCGGCATCGAATTGCAGCGGCGAATCACCGGGAATGTGGCAGTTCTGACAACGCGGGCTCTGGAAGACTTTCTGCACGGTGTCGAACGCCTGCAAGGCCTCGCGGTCTTCGGCGAACACGTGCGATGCGTAGGCGATGAGACAGATCAGGATCACCGTCCCAAGCAACCAATGATGTCGTTTCATCTCACACCCCCGACAGCTGCAACGGCAGCTCCCGCAGGCGCTGCCCGGTCAGGGCAAACACCGCGTTGGCCACCGCCGGTGCCGTGGGTGGCACACCGGCTTCGCCGATACCGCCGGGTTTGTCGCTGCTGGGTACGATATGCACTTCGACCACCGGCATTTCGTTGAGCCGCAGCACCTGATAGTCGTGATAGTTGGACTGCACCACCTGCCCGTCCTTGAGCGTCAGCTTGCTGTGCAAGGCGAAGCTCAGGCCAAAGGTAATGCACGACTCCATTTGCGCAGCGATGCTCTGCGGGTTGACCGCAATGCCGCAGTCCACCGCACACACCACCCGGTGCACGCGGATGGCGAGGTTGTCCTGGGACACCTCGGCCACCTGGGCCACGTAACTGCCGAACGATTCATGCACCGCCACACCCAGTGCATGGCCGTCCGGCAGCGGCGCGGTCCAGTTGGCCTTATCCACCGCGAGGTTCAGCACACCGAGGTGGCGCGGATGGTCCTTGAGCAAGGTGCGTCGATATTCCACTGGATCCTTGCCGGCCGCCGTAGCCAGCTCATCGATCAGCGATTCCATGACAAACGCAGTGTGGGTGTGCCCCACCGAACGCAGCCACAACACGCTGATCCCGGTTTTCGGTGAGTGCAGTTCGATCTGGTGATTGGCCAGTCCTTCAAAGTAAGGGCTGTCGGCCACGCCTTCGACGGAGGTCTTGTCGATCCCGTCCTTGACCATGCTCGCTTCAAGGGAAGTCCCGGCCATGATCGACTGCCCGACCAGCACATGTTTCCAGGCCAGCGGCAGGCCGCCGGCACCCAGCCCGATGCGCGCATGGTGCAGGAACGCCGAGCGGTAATAGCCACCGCGGATGTCGTCCTCCCGCGCCCAAACGGTTTTCACCGGTGCACCGGCGGTCTTGGCGACGTACACCGCTTCGCTGACGAAGTCCGAGGTCGGATTGGCCCGACGCCCGAAGCCGCCACCGAGAAACTGGGTATGGATTTCGACCTGTTCGGGTTTGAGCCCGGTGATTTTCCCGGCGACCATTTGATCCAGGGTCTGGAACTGGGTGCCGGTCCAGATTTCGCACTTGTCCTTGGTGATGCTCACCGTGCAGTTCAGTGGCTCCATCGGCGCGTGCGCCAGATAAGGCACACTGTATTCAGCGTCAATCGTCTTGGCCGCTTTCGCCAGCGCAGCCTGGGTATCACCGGCCTGACCGGCGTTCAGGCCGGGGGTGGCAGCAAGTTTGCGAAAGCTTTCCAGCAGCGCCTGGCTATTGAGCCCGGCATTCGGCCCCGGGTTCCACTCGATTTTCAGCGCATCGCGCCCCAGCTTCGCCGCCCAAAAATGATCGGCGATCACCGCGATGCCTGTCGGTACTTGCACCACTTTGTGCACCCCCGGAATCGCCAGCGCTTCGGCGCCTTCGAAGGATTTGACGCTACCGCCGAAGCTGGGTGAACGGGCGACCATCGCAGTCATCAGCCCGTCAAACTGCACGTCCATGCCGAATTTCGCCCGGCCGGTGATTTTCTCCGGCGTGTCCAGACGCTTGGTGGGTTTACCGATCAGCCGCCAGTCTTTGGCGTCCTTGAGCTTGATCGAGGCTGGGTCCGGCCGTGGCAATTGCCCGGCGTCATCGGCCAACTCGCCATAAGTTGCACGATGCTCACCGGCAATGACTACGCCCGATTCGGTATGAATCTCGGATGGAGCGACGTTGAAGCGCTTGGCCGCCGCGTCGATCAGCATCAAGCGTGCCGCCGCGCCGGCCTGGCGATAGCGGTCGAACTCCATCCAGGTCGAGGTCGAACCACCGGTGATCTGCATCCCGCCAAACCCGGGCATGCCGTAATCGGCGGCCGATGCCGGGGAATGCTCGACGCGGATTTTCGACCAGTCGGCGTCGAGTTCTTCGGCGACCAGCATGGTCAGGCCGGTCCAGATGCCTTGGCCCATTTCCGAATGGCCGAGCAACACGGTGACGCTGTTATCATTGCCAATGCGCAGGAAGGCGTTGGGCGCAAACACATTGCCCTGGTTCTCTGCGCCCATGGCGAACCGATGAGCGCCAGGAATGACAAAGGCGACCACCAGTCCACTACCCAGCAACGCACTGCCCTTGAGAAAACCACGGCGAGATAACGCGTTGATGCTGTTCATGGCCACCTCAACCCAGCGCGGCGGCGCGCTTGACCGCCGCGCGAATCCGCGGGTAAGTGCCGCAGCGGCAGATGTTGCCGGACAGTGCCTGATCGATGTCGCTGTCGGTCGGTTGCGGAATTTTCGCCAGCAACGCCGCCGCCGACATGATCTGCCCGGACTGGCAGTAACCGCACTGGACCACGTCAAGCTCTGCCCAGGCCTGTTGCACCGGATGCGAACCGTCTGCAGACAGACCTTCGATGGTGAGAATCTTCTGTCCATGGGCCACGGCGGTGGCCGGTGTGATGCAGGAGCGTAGCGGCGCGCCATCGACGTGCACGGTGCAGGCTCCGCATTGGGCTATGCCACAACCGAATTTGGTGCCGGTGAGGTGGGCGACATCGCGCAAGACCCAGAGCAGCGGCATGTCGGCGGGGACATCCAGCTCCTGATCCTGGCCATTGATGTTCAGGGTCAGCATGGCGCAATTCCTCAGACTCACGGTGATCTGAAGGGGCGTCGCTGCGGCCTTGTACAACCTGCGCGCGCCTCGGGCTATCCCTTCAGCTAAGCGCAAATTTACCGGCAGGCCGTGGCGCATCGACCACCGGTCATCAAAAGGCCGCCTCGACGGGCGGCCAGGAAACGTTCGCTAGAGCCTTGGCCCCATTAAAATGCCGGTGTAGCGCCAGACAAAAACTGCAAAGGCGCTACACCACAACAGTGCCGACAGCGCCAATCCGAAACCGGAAAAAGGCACCAGCCATACCCGACACGCACTCGCCAGCAACAACAGGACAAACCCCGCAACGATCGCCCTGGACGGCTGCAACATTCGCCCGGTATGCCCCAGGCTGACCCGCGCGATCATCGCGAGAATCAACCCGCCGATACCGCCGACGGCCAGCGAATGGGTGGCCAGGCTTTGCTGCGGCATCCAGCCCAGGTGCCACAGCGCCATCGCCAGCGTCGCCACCGCGAGCCAGGCGTAAGCCAGGTACAGCGACCACAGCAGCGGCACGCGCCACAGGCCACGATCATGCCAGCGCCACAATCGCAGCAGATGCAAACCGCTGATCAATGCAAACAACAGCGCCAGCCACACACGGGGGACGTCGTTCAATCCCGCGGCAAAGGACACCGCCGCCAACATGGCGCTGACCAGCAACACCTTGCCCGGCAACGGATGAGCCGCTGGCGTTGCCGAACGGTTCAAGCCGCGCTGAATGAAGAACGGGATCACCCGCCCACCAATCACGCTCATCAGCGCGCCCACCAGCCACAAGGCAGCCAGCACGCCATGGCGTTGCAGATTGGCGTCATCGACGGCGATCCCCAACAACGTGAGCGCCTGGCACCCGGCCAGCAGCGTCACCATCAACAGAATCGGATAATTCTCGCGCTTGCCCGCAGCCAGCAGATCGCATCCCAACACCCACCCCAACAGCGGCAGAAACGGGACTTGCAAGGCCAGCAGCAAGGGCGCCGGCACGGGCAACCACCAGGTCAGCCGCGCCAGCAGCCACACCAGCACCAGGCCGATCAGCGGCCAGCCCTTGAGCCCCGGCCGGCCGGTCCAGTTGGGCACCGCGGTCAGGAGGAACCCGGCAATGATGGCCGAGGCAAATCCGAAAGGCATTTCATGTCGATGCCAGGCGAGCATGCCGCCCAACGGTTGCGCACCGGGCAAGCGGCCGTACAACCACAAGGCCCAGATCGCCACGGCGATGGCGGCGAAACCGGCCCCGACCAGAAAGAACGGTCGAAAGCCCAGACTGAAAACCGGTGCAACGGCAAACCGGCGCATCAAGCCACCATCCGGGCCAGGCCTCGGCTCGACAGATGAAGAACGTTCTGAGGGTTGCTGAAGAAGTTGAACATTTTGCGTACTCCTGAAGGCGTTCAGTTGTACGTTTATCTGTTCAAGTCCCGTGCCAGGTATTTACCCCTTCAGATCCAGGTATTTGCGCTCATACGAGTCATAAAGACTCGATACACAGATAGTCTGTTTGACTCAACACAAAGTCATTTCGACTACACCTTAGCGACCCTGCGGCAATTTTCTAGATCTACGGTACGGCCGAGCGACCAGAGGCTGACTACGCTGAAAGTCCGGGACATGCGCAATCTGCAGAGGAGTTGGCACCATGCAACGCGTACAAAAACTCACACCCTGCCTGTGGTTCGACGATCAGGCCGAAGAGGCAGCGAAATTCTATTGTTCGATCTTCGACCATTCGAAAATCACTGCCGTCACCTACTACGGCCATGCCGGTTTCGAGCTCCATGGCCGGCCGGAAGGTTCGGTCATGACCGTCAGCTTCGAACTCGACGGGCAGAGTTTCACCGGTCTCAACGGCGGGCCGTTATTCAAGTTCAGTGAGGCGGTGTCGTTTCAGGTCAATTGCCTGACCCAGGAAGAAGTCGACCATTACTGGGGCAACCTGTCGGCCGGTGGCGCGCCCGAGGCCCAGCAATGCGGTTGGCTCAAGGACAAGTTCGGGCTGTCATGGCAGATCGTGCCCGTGGCGATGATGGACATGATCAAAGACCCCGACACGAAAAAATCCCAACGGGCCATGCAGGCGATGATGCAGATGAAAAAACTCGATATCGCTGCACTGCAACGAGCCTTTGACGGCGAGAGCTAATACACTCGGACACTGACCTGCCCAGGAGTGAGCATGAAGCACGCCGTTGCCAAGAACGCCGACAAGGCCCCGCGCTTCTGGCGCGATGACGCCCTGCCCTTCATCGAAGCCCGCTCCATCGCCGACGGGCGCGAAGTCTGCTACACCCGGCACGCCCACGAGCACTTTTCCATCGGGGCGATCACCGCCGGGCGCAGCACCTATCTCCATGAGCAGTCGGCCTTCGAGATCAGCGTCGGCACGGTCGTGCTGATGAACCCCGGCGACGTCCACGCCTGCAACCCGATCGAAGACCAACCCTGGTCGTACCTGATGCTGTACGTCGACACGCCGTGGCTGGCCGATTTGCAGCATCAGCTCGGGTTCAGCGATGACGCTGCGTTTCGCCGCTTCTCGGTGACCCATACGCGGGACACTGACCTGTTTGCCGGCCTCGCGGGCCTGTATGAAGTGTTGGTCGATCCGCAGCACGATGTCTTGTGCAAGCACAGCGCGGCCGTGGAGTTTTTCACTGATGTGCAGCAGCGATTGAACCCGATCGACCCACCGCTGCGTGAACCCAATTTCAAGCTGGAGCGTGCTGCCGATTACATCCGCGACCACTGCACGCAAACCCTCAAGCTCGAAGACATCTGCGAGGCGGCGCAACTGTCACCGTCCTACCTGATCCGCGCCTTCAAACAGCATTACGGCATGACGCCCCACGCGTTCCTGGTAAACCGGCGCATCCAGTTCGCCCAGGACCAATTGCGCAGCGGCGAGCTGATCGCGGACGTGGCACTGGAAGCGGGGTTCGCCGATCAGGCGCACTTTCAACGGGCGTTTAAACAGCACCTGGCGGCGACACCGGGGCAGTATCGGGGGTGTGGCACTGGCTGAGTCTGTGGCCTGACTGAATCTGTGGCTTGGTTGAGTCTGTGGCTTGGTTGAGTCTGTGGCGAGGGGGCTTGCCCCCGTTGGGCTGCGAAGCGGCCCCCGCTTTTGTTCAGACAAACCTTGCATACAGGTCTTGCGACGGCTTCGCCGCCCAACGGGGGCAAGCCCCCTCGCCACAAAAGCTGTGCTGCAAGCATTTTCGCCACAGCATCCGGCCGTTACGGCAGCAACAGATACACCGCACTCACCACCAGCAACAACGCCATCAGCCGATTGAACAGACGCATCCCCGCCGCATTATTCAGAAAACCGCGCAAAAACGTCCCGGCATACGCCCAGCAACCGACCGACACATAGCAGATCACCAGATAAATCGCCGCGAACTGCCACACCAGCCGCGCCTCGCCATCGGCGACAAACGCGCCCATGCCGGCCACGCAGGCCAGCCAGGCCTTCGGGTTGAGCCATTGCATGATGGCGCCATACAACATCGACGGGGCCTGCGCCGCTTCCCTGGCTTGCACCTGCCCGTTGTCAGCCGCCAGCCTGAAGGCCATGTACAGCAGAAAGGCCACGCCCGCCCATTGCACCCCCTGTGTCAGTGCCGGCCAGCGTTGCAACAACTCATGCAGGCCCAACCCCATCAGCACCAACAGCAAGACAAACCCCAGCGTGGCCCCGGCCACATGACGCTGGCTGGCCCGAAAGCCAAAGCGCGCGCCGGAGCTCAACGCCACAATATTGACCGGCCCCGGCGTTATCGAGGCGACCAGCGCAAACGCCGCCATGGACATCATCAGACTCATTGCACACCTTCTTCCATCGAGTTGAACAAGGCCCTCAAGGTAAAGAGCCGAGCGACTCGCGTATTGAAGAAAACTGCCCTGTATCGCTATGAGTAGTAATCCACGACGCTTTTCACCTTGGTCAATGCAACGCGCAGCGAGCCCATGTCCACGGAGCCCAGCGCCAGGCGTATCGCGTGGGGCACATGGGCTGATATCGCAAAGGGTTCGGCCGGCGACACCGACACCTGCTCGCGCATCAGCGCCATGGCGATCTGGTCGGCCCGGGCGTCATCCGCCAACGGCAGCCAGATGAAGTAGGAATTCGGGTGACCGATGGTCCTGAGCCCCGCCAACACCTCGCGGGCCAGGGCTTGCCTGGCCTGGGCATCCCCCCGTTTTTGCGCCTCGAGCTGGCTGACGGTGCCATCGTCAAGCCAGGCCGTGGCGATGGCGGTCATCACGCCGGGAGTGTTCCAGGTGGTCGCCATGACGGTGCGCTCGAAGGCGGCGATCCATTGCGCGGGTGCGGCAATGAACCCGACGCGCAGCCCGGTGGCGACATTTTTCGACAGTCCCGACACGTACACCGTCCGCTCCGGCGCCAGCTCGGCCAGCGGTGGCGGTACGTTTTCGGCCAGGAATGCGTAGGCGGCGTCCTCGATGATCGTCAGGTCATGCCGGCGCGCAATCGCCACCAACTGCTCGCGCTGATCGAGGTCCATCACCCAGCCCAGCGGGTTATGCAAGGTCGGCATCGAGTAGACGGCTCGCACCGATCGGCTGCGGCAGAGTTTTTCCAGGGCGGGCAGATCGGGCCCGGTATCGGTGACCGGAATCGGCAAGATTTCCAGATGCAGGGTTTCGGCCAGCGTCTTGAAACCGGGATAGGTCAGCGCATCGGCGGCGATCACATCGCCGGGCTTGAGCAGCGTCATCATCGCCACCGCCAGGCCATGCTGGGCGCCGCTGACGATCAACACCTGCTCGGCCGGCACGCTCAGCCCGCGTTCAAGCAGATGACGCGCGACCGAAGCCCGCTCATGCAGGCGCCCCGCGTGGGGCTGATAACGCAGAAGGGATTCCAGGTCACCGGACAACGCCAACTGACGCAAGGCAGTGCGCAACAGGTCGGCCTGACCGGGCAATGACGGATAGTTGAAATTCAAGTCGATCATCCCCGCCGCCACCACGTGCTGTGAGATGCCCTGCCCCGGCGGCAACGAGGTTTCCCTGACAAAGGTCCCGCGTCCGGTTTCGCCGCTGACCAGGCCCATGCCCTCCAGCTCGGCATACACCCGGCTGGCGGTGACCAGCGCCAAACCGTGCTCGGTGGCCAGTTGCCGGTGAGTCGGCAGGCGCGTGCCGGGCGGCAGACGCCCGGAACGGATGTCGGCGGCAAAGGCATCCACCAGGGTTTTGTAGCGGGATCGAGGCATGTCGAGATGTATCCATGACAATTTTTTGATTGTATCGATAGTCGCTCATAGGATGAGTTTCGTGCAATCAGACAATGAGCGTGAGCCAAATGGAACGGACCTCGAACCTGCAACACCAGACGCTGGAAAACAGCACCGGCGGCTGGATCAACGGCCTGATCGGCGTGGTGATTTTCAGCGGCTCGCTGCCGGCGACACGGGTGGCGGTGCTGGAGTTCGATCCGTTGTTCCTGACGGTCGCGCGCGCGACCATCGCGGCGGTCCTGGCGCTGTGCCTGCTGGGGTTATTCAAGGAAAAACGGCCGGCGCGCCAGCAACTCATACCGCTGCTCATCGTTGCCATGGGCGTGGTCATCGGCTTCCCACTGCTGACAGCGCTGGCACTGCAATACGTGACGTCCGCGCACTCCATCGTCTTCGTCGGCCTGCTGCCCCTGGCGACGGCGGTGTTCGGCGTCCTGCGCGGCGGCGAGCGGCCACGGGCGGCGTTCTGGATTTTCTCGGTACTGGGCAGTTTACTGGTGGTCGGGTTTGCGCTGTCCCAAGGGCTGACCGCCTCCCCGCAAGGCGACATTCTGATGCTGCTGGCCATCCTCGCCTGCGGCCTGGGTTATGCCGAAGGCGCGAAGCTGTCGCGCACGCTGGGGGGCTGGCAGGTGATTTCCTGGGCGCTGGTCCTGTCGCTGCCGGTCGTGGCGGCGCTGAGCTGGATGCGCATGCCGGCTTCGTTCACCGGCATCAGCGCGCCGGCCTGGTTCAGCCTGGCTTACGTCTCGCTGTTCAGCATGCTGATCGGTTTCGTGTTCTGGTATCGCGGACTGGCCCAAGGGGGCATCGCCGCCGTTGGGCAATTGCAGCTGCTTCAGCCGTTTTTTGGGCTTTCCCTGGCCGCCACCCTGCTGCATGAGCATGTCAGCCTCGGCATGCTGGGTGTCACCGTTGCCGTGATCCTCTGCGTCGCCGGGGCGAAAAAATTCGCCAAATAGCCCAGTGTACGGTGGTTTACGCCGATGACTGTGCGGGACTGACCACCGCTGAACCGTGATAACAACGGCACGGATTGCCGGCCTGACGTCTGTGCATGATGCCCTGCAACCAGGCATCACTCCCTGTTCAGCGCATCGATGATAGGGCAATCGGCTCCGCCGCCGGCATCGCATTGGTGCACCAGTTCGCCCAGCACCTGCTGCATTGCTGCAAGGTTGGCCATCTTTTTCTCGATCATGGCCAGCTTTCGCACGGCCAGCGCCCGAGTCTCGCTACAAGCGCAGGCCGCATCCAGTGTCAGCAGTGCACCCACCTCATCCAGTGTGAATCCCAGCGCCTGTGCCCGCTTGATAAAGCGCAACCGTTTGACCTGCTCCGGTAGATAGTACCGATAACCAGCGAGCGGCTTTGGCGGCTCATCCAGCAAGCCGCGTCGCTGGTAATAGCGAATAGTCTCGATGTTCACTCCGGCAGCTTCCGCCAATTTGCCGATACTCATTCCCATCGCTATCACACGCCCCTTGATTCTGTACCCGGGTACGGAGTGTAAAGTGACTCTAGGTTAGACCGATTTAATGGAGAAGACGATGGTTCAACCAATCGGCAAGGGGACGAATGCGGGCGATCCCTCCACCGTGCACAAATGAGGCCGCCATGAGAGCCATCATCCTCGAATCCGTGTTGACCTGCCCGCGTTGCAATTTCGCCAAGCAGGAGGCCATGCCCACAGATGCCTGTCAGTTTTTCTATGAATGTGGCAATTGCAGGACTCTGCTACGCCCAAATCCCGGTGACTGCTGTGTGTTCTGCTCGTTTGGCTCGATGAAGTGCCCACCGATCCAGGAGCGGCGCGGATGCTGTGGCATCGGGATGGATGCTCCCCCACATCTGGGAAAGCCCATTTTTGGGGGGGAGATTTAGGGTCAGCTTTCGTCTGGAGGAAGTAGCGTGGAACGCAGCGCTAAAGGCCCAGGGCTCGCAGCCAGCGTCTTTCACTCAAATGGCGTGATTATTGCTCTATTGCTCATACGAGCTCCCAATTTACCAGGCACCCATGTAAACACAGCGGTTATGGGAGGTGTGTCATGTGGAATCAACCCCTGATGCTTATGGCGATCTACCTTACGATCACCCTCAGCATCGGCTGGTTGTGGTCCATTGCCATCCTGTATTGGCTTTGATCCAGGGGAAAAGTGAATCACTACCTGACTTTATCAACACAAATGACCGGCATCGTCACGCACTAAGGAAGTCAGTCAACCAAAATCGAGGTTCTCGAGGAGCGACTGTTTTACTCGTTCAACCTTGAAGATCACATCCCCGCCAATCACCTTCTGCGCAGCATTGTGTAGTGGACATCTGACACCTCGTGTCTGACGAGCATTCTCGCCTAAATGAGTAGCCGGCTTCATTAGACCACTACACCCATCGAAGGGATGATAGGTGTAAACATAAATAGCAAGATTTTTACTGTATTAATAAACATATTGCAGAAAATACATGTTTCATGTAAGTAAAAAGTGCCTTGGCGGGACTTGCAGGGAGCATCTGCAGGGACCGCGACCGGGCTGGATGATGATGCATCAGCCCGGTCGCTCTTTCTCACTTCGGTGCCGAGACTGCTTTGGCGCAGGCCTGACAGGCCGTCAGAGCAATCAGTCCTTGGTCGCCGGCATTGGTGATGCCGATCATTCGTTGAGCATGCGCTGGGTCCAGCTGGGCTCTTGTGGGCCATGAACGATGGCGTCCAGCAGATCTGCGTCAGACGTTCCGCATGTTGTCGCCATAGCGTACAAACTCCAGAGTGAACCCTTGTTTACGCGGATGTGGTCGTTTGCTTTGCGGTCCGAAATTCGCTGTCGATTTTCCGGTGGAGGCCACCCGTGACGCGATCTATGCTGCGCCCATGAACCTACAAAAAACGCTGCTTCCACCCCGTGCCGAGATGGTTCGCGCCATGCTCGAGCGAGACACCTCCTACGAGGGCGTGTTCTTCACGGCGGTCAAGACCACAGGTATCTTCTGCCGCCCCGGTTGCACCGCCCGCAGCCCGAAGCCTGCAAACGTCGAGTTCTTTGCCAGCGCCGAACAGTGCCTGGCGGCGGGTTACCGCGCCTGCCTGCGCTGCAAGCCGATGGACACCGCCGCCAGCGCGCCGGACTGGGTGCAGAAACTGTTCAAATCGGTAGACGCCGACCCGGAGCAGCGCTGGACCGACGCCCATCTGCTGGCCGAAGGCATCGAACCGCTGAAACTGCGCCGCTGGTTCAAGCAGCATTTCGGCATGACCTTCCACGCGTGGCTGCGCGCCCGGCGCCTGGGCATGGCGCTGGGCGGGATCAAACAGGGCGACTCCATCGACGACGTAGCTTTCGATTCTGGCTACGAGTCCCTGAGCGGTTTTCGCGACGCCTTCCAGAAGTCGTTTCACATCACCCCGGGCCGCGCTGCCAACAGCGAGCCGCTGCTGTACACGCGCCTGACCACGCCGCTGGGGCCGATGATCGCCATGGCCGAACGGCGTGGACTGGTGCTGCTGGAGTTTCTCGATCAGGCATCGCTGAATCCTTCGGTCGAAGCGCTGCAAAACCGTTTCGGCTATGCAGTGGCGCCGGGGCACAACGTGCATTTGCAGCAGATCGAAGCGCAATTGTCCGCATATTTCGCCGGCACGCTCACTGAGTTCAGCGTTGCCCTGCACATGCCCGGCAGCGAATTCTCCCGCCGGGTCTGGGCCGAACTGGCGAAGATCCCTTACGGCCGGACCACCACCTACGGCGCCATTGCGGCGAGCCTGGGCAAGCCCGGTGCCAGTCGCGCAGTGGGCCTGGCCAATGGGCATAACCGCTTATCGATTGTCGTGCCGTGCCACCGTGTGATCGGCGCCGACGGCTCGTTGACCGGCTACGCTGGAGGCCAGCCGCGCAAGGCGTTTTTGCTCAGGCTGGAGAACGCGGCGGTGCAGCTCACGGAGCAACTGGCGTTCTGATCCCCCACGTCTTTTTCATAAGGAAGGAAGCTCGATGGACAGGCTCGACAATCAACTGCACCAACTGCATCACGAGGGTTTGCTGATCCTCACCAACGTCGCCGATGCCGCCGGGGCGCGGCTGGTGGAGCAACTGGGCAACAAGGCCGTGGCCACCAGCAGCGCGGCGGTGGCCTGGGTGCACGGCTATCCGGACGGCAACACCCTGCCCCTTGAGCGCCTGGTCTCGACCGTCGAGTCGATTGCCCGGGTCATTTCAGTGCCGCTGACCGTGGACATCGAAGCCGGCTATTCCGATGACCTGGAACGGGTGGCGCAGGTGGTTGATGCGGTGATCGCCGCCGGTGCGGTCGGGATCAACATCGAGGACGGTTCCTCACCGCCGGAGTTGCTGATACGCAAGATTGAAACCGCCCGCCAGGTGGCCGATCGTCGCAACGTGAACCTGTTTATCAATGCGCGCACCGATGTTTACCTCCGCGGCCTGGTCCCTGCCGAAGATCGCGTCGCGGAAACCCTCAGGCGCGCCGCGCTGTATCAGGCGGCCGGGGCCAATGGCCTGTTTGCCGCCGGCGTTACCTCGGAGTACGAGATCAAGGCGCTGTGCCAAGGCACTTCGTTGCCTCTGAATGTGCTGGGGTTCCCGGGCCTGCCGTCCCCCGAAGCGCTCGAGGCACTGGGCGTACGCCGTCTGACCGCCGGTTCGGGCATCGCCGAATTCCTCTACGGTGCCATGGCCGGCATAGCCAAAAGCTTTATGCAAACCGGCAAGTTAGATAGCCACGACCTGAAGGCTTTGACCTATGGCGAAGTGAACGCTCTGTTAAAACCGTCCGGGAAAGCCTGAGCCCATGGCCGACGGCTATCAGGCGGCCAGTGCGTTCCTGGCGGCCATCGATGACGACTGGCGCCGCCACATCGACGCCATCGGTCCGTGCCTGCACCAGCCGCATGCGGCGCGTGATCCGTATGAGTCGCTGGTGCGGGCGATTGCCTATCAGCAACTGCATGCCAAGGCCGGCGATGCAATTGTCGGCCGGCTGCTGGCGTTGTTCGGTGCGGATTCGTTTCCCAGACCTGAACAGATCGTCGCGACAGATTTCGAGCAACTGCGCAGCTGCGGCTTTTCCGCGAGCAAGATCGCGACCATTCAGGGCATCGCCCAGGCGTCGCTGGACGGCGTAGTACCGGATTACGCCACGGCGCTGGCCATGGACGATGAAGCGCTGATCGAACGCCTGATCACCCTGCGCGGCGTGGGCCGCTGGACCGTGGAGATGCTGCTGATCTACAGCCTGGAGCGGCCGGATATCCTGCCGGCCGATGACTTTGGCGTGCGTGAGGGTTATCGACGGCTCAAGGGCCTGGAGGTGCAGCCGACGCGCAAGCAGATGATCGAGATCGGCTCGGCGTGGAGCCCCTACCGGACGGTGGCTTCCTGGTATTTGTGGCGGGTGCCCGGGCGGTAGACCGCGTTATCGTTCTTCGCTGGCAAGCCAGCTCCCACAGTGGCCATCTCGACCGCAAACCGGTAGGAGCTGGCTTGCCAGCGAAGGGGCCAACACATTCACCGCAAGTCCACTTGACCATCACCCATTCTTATGGACAAAGACTTCCTCGCGATTCTGGTGCCGGTCGAATAGCCCGGACGGTCTAGGCTGTTCCGGGTACATTCCAGACAGCCGGAGGCTCCCATGCAACTCGAAGGTTCCTGCCATTGCGGCGCGGTGTCGTTCAGTTTGACCAGCGCCCACCCCTACCCCTACCAGCGCTGCTACTGCTCGATCTGCCGCAAGACCCAGGGCGGTGGCGGTTATGCGATCAACCTCGGGGGCGATGCCGCCAGCCTCAAGGTTCGCGGGCGCAAGCACATCGCGATCTACCATGCACGGCTCCAGGAAGAAGGCGACAAACGCGCCCACAGCAGCACCGCCGAGCGGCATTTCTGCTCAGTCTGCGGCTCTGGCTTGTGGCTGTTCAGCCCGGAGTGGCCGGAATTGATCCATCCGTTCGCCTCGGCCATCGACACCCCGCTGCCGGTGCCGCCGGAGCACACGCATCTGATGCTGGGTTCAAAGGCGACGTGGGTTGAGGTCCAGGCGCAGCCAAGGGATAAACAGTTCGATGTGTACCCCGAAGAGTCCATCGCCCAATGGCATGAACGGCTGGGTCTGCGTTGCTGATGGCCCCTTCGCGAGCAGGCTCCTGGCGGCGTTCCGACGAAGGCATCTGCCAGGACAACACCGAATAATCAGGCCGCAGCCGGCACTCCACTGTGAAAGCGGAACTCCACGTCCGGCGATTCGATCAGTTCCTGCTCGGCGGCGCGGACCTTGTCGATCACCTGGGCGATGTCCTTGGCGTCGCCGTACTGACAGGCCAGTTTCAGGTAACCCTGGAAATGCCGGGCCTCGCTCTTGAGCAGGCCGAAATAGAACTTGCCCAGTTCTTCGTCCAGATGCGGCACCAGCGCTTCGAAACGCTCGCAACTGCGGGCCTCGATGAACGCCCCCACCACCAACGTGTCCACCAGTTTCACCGGCTCGTGACTGCGTACCACCTTGCGCAGCCCCGACGCATAGCGCCCGGCGGACAGCTGGCGCAGTTCGATCTTGCGGCGTTTCATCAGGCGCATGACCTGTTCGTGGTGCACCAGCTCTTCCCGGGCCAGACGCGACATCATGTTGATCAGGTCAACATGGGAGTGATACTTGGCGATCAGGCTCAACGCGGTGCTGGCGGCCTTGAATTCGCAGTTCTTGTGGTCGATCAGCAGGGTTTCCTGATCGGCCAGAGCGGCCTGGATCCAGCCGTCGGGGGTGCGGCAGCCAAGGAACTCGTGAATTTCGGGAAGGATCATGGGGCTCACGGACAAATAGGTTCAAACGAAGGGCGCCGATTATACCGGCCTGCCCGCAGACCACCAGTCTGCCAACCGTTGATATGCATCAAGTCCCCGAATCGCAGACAGCAACTATAGTTGTGCAACGCCGTGCTTTTTTATTTTCAGGAGATCGCGCTCATGCAAGCCGTACGCAGCATTCTGGTGGTCATCGACCCCGAACACTCCGAAAGCCTGGCGCTCAAACGGGCGAAGTTGATCGCCGGTGTCACCCAGGCGCAGTTGCATCTGCTGGTATGCGACCCCAAGCATGATCACAGCGGCATGCTTGGCGTGCTCAAGGCCGCTTTAGTGGAGGACGGTTACAACGTCACCACCGAGCAGGCCTGGAACAAGAGCCTTCACGAAACCATCATCGATGTGCAGCAGGCGGAAGGTTGCGGCCTGGTGATCAAGCAACACTTTCCCGACAGCGCACTGAAAAAGGCCCTGCTGACACCCGAGGACTGGAAATTGCTGCGCCAATGCCCTTCCCCGGTACTGCTGGTAAAAACCGCTGGCTCGTGGAAAGACAAAGTGATCCTGGCAGCCGTCGACGTCGGCAACACCGACCTCGAACACCGCCACCTGCACGACACCATCATCGATCATGGCTATGACATCGCAACCCTGGCCAAGGCTCACTTGCACGTGATCAGCGCCCACCCGTCGCCGATGCTGTCGTCGGCCGACCCGACGTTTCAACTCAGCGAAACCATCCAGGCGCGCTACCGCGAGCAATGCAAGTCGTTCCAGGCTGAATTCGACATTGACGATGAACACCTGCACATCGAGGAAGGCCCGCCGGATGTGCTGATTCCGTTCATGGCGCACAAGCTGCAGGCGGCAGTCACGGTGATCGGTACTGTGGCGCGTAGCGGGTTGTCAGGAGTGTTGATCGGTAATACGGCGGAAGTGGTGCTCGATGCGGTCGAGAGCGATGTGCTGGTGCTCAAGCCGATCGAAGTGGCGGATCACCTTGAGGAAATTGCCGGCAAGCATTGAGATTTGCCGGACATTTGTGGCGAGGGAGCTTGCTCCCGTTGGGTCGCGAAGCGGCCCTGAAACCGGACACCGTGGTTTTTCAATCAAACTCCATGAATCGGTTTACGACGGCTACGCCGCCGAGCGGGAGCAAGCTCCCTCGCCACAGTTCGGTGGTCAGCCACCAAAGGCGTCTTTCAGGAACCCCGGCGCAATGTAGCGCTGGTAATGGGCCTCGGAGAGCAGGAAGAATTCCCGATCGATGGCATCGCGCAATTCCGGCAGGTTCCAGCCGCGAAACTCCGGCAGCAACACCATCCCGTAGGCTTCCAGGTTGTTGATCACCCGCGCGCCCCGGGCGATCAACTGGTAGGCCCAGCAATATTCCGACTGATGGGGCACGAAACGGATCTTGCGTTGCTCCAGCTGCATTCGGAGCAGTGCCGGGTCGAAAATTTCCACCTTGGCGGCCATCACCTGGGACAGCAACTGCTCAAGGCGCAGCCATACCGCGCGCTTTTCCTCCTCGTTGTAACCGTTCCAGTGGATCACTTCGTGGTGGAAACGCTTGCAGCCACGGCACACCAGGTCACCGTAAACAGTGGAGCAGAGGCCGACGCAGGGTGTCTTGATGGTCTGATTGGGCATAGATAGGCAAAACGCGAAAAAGCAGAACAGGCCGGCATGTTAGCCCTTTGTCGGCCATTGATCACCCCTCAACGTTCAGGGCCTTGGGTGAATAGGGGTTTGCCGGCTGCCTCCACCAAAGTCCAATAAAACCTGACTTACCTTTAATTTTTTTTTGCCGTAGAATCAGCCTGCCTTTTTAGGCGCCAATGTCCGTTAGAAGCTGTTTTCAAAGCGTCACGAGCACAGTCGTTCCTTCAGAGCGGTGTTGGCGAGGGGTTTTTCCAGCGGGGAAAAGCCCAACGCCAACCCTCATCAGCTCCCGTTCTGCAGGCGTAAAACTTTGAAAGCAGCTTCTGTAAGGAATTGTCGGTAATTCTGGCTAAGTGGCTCACAACGCCATGCAGCGCATGAGTGCGGCAATTTCGGGATGAGCGTCCCGGACACCCATTTGGGACCACTGATGAGGGTAATAACTGTGCTTGAAGCCTACCGCAAACATATCGAAGAGCGCGCAGCACTGGGAATCGTTCCCCAGCCGCTAAACGCCGAACAAACTGCAGGCCTGGTCGAGCTGCTGAAAAATCCCCCGGCTGGCGAAGAAGCATTCCTCGTTGACCTGATCACCAATCGCGTTCCACCAGGCGTGGACGAAGCTGCCTATGTCAAGGCCGGCTTCCTGTCCGCCATCGCCAAAGGCGAAGCCAAATCCCCCCTGATCGACAAGAAGCGCGCTGTTGAACTGCTCGGCACCATGCAGGGCGGCTACAACATCGTGACCCTGGTAAACCTGCTGGACGACGCCGAACTGGCGCCAGTAGCTGCCAAAGAACTCAAGCACACCCTGCTGATGTTCGACGCCTTCCACGACGTCGCTGAAAAAGCCAAGAACGGTAACGTTCACGCCCAAGGCGTGCTGCAATCCTGGGCTGACGGCGAGTGGTTCGTGAAGCGCCCGACCCTGGCCGACAAGATCAGCCTGCGCGTGTTCAAGGTGACTGGCGAAACCAACACCGACGACCTGTCCCCTGCCCCTGATGCCTGGTCCCGTCCAGACATCCCGCTGCACGCCCTGGCCATGCTGAAAATGGCTCGCGACGGCATCGTGCCTGACGCACAAGGCGTCACCGGTCCGATGAAGCAGATCGAAGAAATGCGCGGTCAAGGCTTCCCTATCGCCTACGTCGGCGACGTGGTCGGTACCGGCTCTTCGCGTAAATCGGCGACCAACTCCGTACTGTGGTTCTTCGGCGACGACGTTCCTTACGTGCCGAACAAGCGTGCCGGCGGTTTCTGCTTCGGCAGCAAGATCGCTCCGATCTTCTACAACACCATGGAAGATGCCGGCGCACTGCCAATCGAATTCGACGTATCCAACATGCACATGGGCGACGTGATCGACCTGTACCCGCATGCTGGCAAAGTCTGCAAGCACGGCACCGACGAAGTCCTGACCACCTTCGAAATGAAGACCCCGGTCCTGTTGGACGAAGTGCGTGCTGGCGGCCGTATTCCGCTGATCATCGGCCGTGGCCTGACCGAGAAGGCTCGCACCGAGCTGGGTCTGCCACCTTCGACCCTGTTCAAGAAGCCTGAAGCACCGGCTGAAAGCACCAAGGGTTTCACCCTGGCGCAGAAAATGGTCGGCAAGGCTTGCGGCGTGACCGGCGTTCGTCCGGGCACCTACTGCGAACCGAAGATGACCACCGTGGGTTCCCAGGACACCACCGGTCCAATGACCCGTGACGAACTGAAAGACCTGGCGTGCCTGGGCTTCTCGACCGACCTGGTGATGCAGTCCTTCTGCCACACCGCGGCCTATCCAAAGCCGATCGACGTGACCACCCACCACACCCTGCCTGACTTCATCATGACCCGCGGCGGCGTTTCCCTGCGTCCGGGCGACGGCATCATCCACTCGTGGCTCAACCGCATGCTGCTGCCAGACACCGTCGGTACCGGTGGTGACTCCCACACCCGTTTCCCGATCGGCATTTCGTTCCCGGCCGGTTCCGGTCTGGTTGCGTTCGCCGCAGCCACTGGCGTCATGCCGCTGGACATGCCTGAGTCGATCCTGGTTCGCTTCAAAGGCGAACTGCAGCCAGGCGTCACCCTGCGTGACCTGGTTCACGCCATTCCTTACTACGCGATCCAGGCTGGCCTGCTGACCGTAGAGAAGAAAGGCAAGAAGAACGCCTTCTCCGGTCGCATCCTGGAGATCGAAGGTCTGCCTAAGCTGACCGTAGAGCAAGCGTTCGAACTGTCTGACGCCTCGGCTGAACGTTCGGCTGCCGGTTGCACCATCCAGCTGTCCAAAGAGTCGATTGCCGAATACCTGCAGTCCAACATCACCCTGCTGCGCTGGATGATCGGCGAAGGCTACGGCGATGCACGTACTCTGGAACGTCGCGCTCAAGCGATGGAAGCCTGGCTGGCCAACCCTGAGCTGCTGCAAGCGGACAAAGACGCTGAATACGCTGAAATCATCGAGATCGACCTGGCCGACATCAAGGAGCCTGTGCTCTGCGCGCCGAACGACCCGGACGACGCCCGCCTGCTCTCCAGCGTTGCTGGCGAGAAGATCGACGAAGTGTTCATCGGTTCGTGCATGACCAACATCGGTCACTTCCGCGCTGCCGGTAAACTGCTGGAACAGGTCAAGGGTCAGCTGCCAACCCGTCTGTGGCTGTCGCCGCCGACCAAGATGGACGCTCACCAGCTGACCGAAGAAGGCTACTACGGCATCTACGGCAAGGCCGGCGCGCGCATGGAAATGCCGGGCTGCTCGCTGTGCATGGGCAACCAGGCACGTGTAGAGCCGAACTCGACTGTCGTGTCGACTTCGACCCGTAACTTCCCGAACCGTCTGGGTGACGGCGCGAACGTCTACCTGGCTTCGGCCGAGCTGGCGTCCGTGGCTTCCATCCTGGGTCGCCTGCCGACCGTCGAGGAGTACATGGAATACGCTGGCAAGATCGACAGCATGGCGGCCGATGTCTACCGCTACCTGTCCTTCGACCAGATCGCCGAGTTCCGTGAAGCTGCTGCGAACGCCAACATCCCGGTCGTTCAAGCCTAACGTTGCAACGCAATGAAAAACGCCGCCCATCGTGAGATGAGCGGCGTTTTTTTATGCCGTTCGAATCAAAAGATCGCAGCCTGCGGCAGCTCCTACAAGGAAACGCATTCCAATGTAGGAGCTGCCGCAGGCTGCGATCTTTTGATCTTTACCTATCAAGCACTCAGCGAATAGATCAACGCCGTAATCGCCACCAGGCCCACCGCCGTCACTCCTGGTCGTTCAAGCCCAACGTTGCAACGCAATGAAAAACGCCGCCCATCGTGAGATAAGCGGCGTTTTTGTATGCCGTTCGAATCAAAAGATCGCAGCCTGCGGCAGCTCCTACAGGGAAACGCATTCCAATGTAGGAGCTGCCGCAGGCTGCGATCTTTTGATCTTTGCTATTAGGCCGTCAACGAATAGATCAACGCCGTAATCGCCACCAGGCCCACCGCCGTCACTCCCGGTCGTTCAAGCCCAACGTTGCAATGCAATGAAAAACGCCGCCCATCGTGAGATAGGCGGCGTTTGTTTATGCCTTTGAATCAAAAGATCGCAGCCTGCGGCAGCTCCTACGGGGAAACGCATTCCAATGTAGGAGCTGCCGCAGGCTGCGACCTTTTGATCTTTACCTATCAAGCACTCAGCGAATAGATCAACGCCGTAATCGCCACCAGGCCCACCGCCGTCACGAAGACGTTGGATGCCTGACCGCGATAGCGCGCCATGGCCGGCACCTTGCGGATCGCGTACATCGGCATCAGGAACAGGATCGCCGCGATCACCGGGCCACCCAGGGTTTCGATCATGCCGAGAATGCTCGGGTTGAGCGTGGCGACGATCCAGCACACCACCAGCATGAACGCGGCGGTCATGCGGTCCAGGGCCTTGGCGGATGGACGCTTGCCGCTCTTGACGATCAGGCCCTTGAGACCTTCGCTGGCGCCGATGTAGTGGCCCAGGAACGACTTGGAAATGGCCACGAAGGCAATCAACGGCGCCGCGAAGGCGATGGTCGGGTTGCTGAAGTGGTTGGCCAGGTACGACAGGATCGACAGGTTCTGCGCCTTGGCTTCAGCCAGTTGCGCTGGCGACAGGGTCAGCACGCAACTGAAGACGAAGAACAGCACCATCACCACCATCAGCAGGTGGGCGCGGGACAGGATCTGCGAGCTGCGCGCCTCGGCGTGCTCGCCATAGCGACGCTTCTGGTCCACGGCGAACGCCGAGATGATCGGTGAGTGGTTGAACGAGAACACCATCACCGGAATCGCCAGCCACATCGTGTGCAGCAACGCCGAAGGCGCCGGTACGCTGCTGGCGGTGGCCAGAATCCCGCCGTTCCAGTGCGGAACCAGGTACACCGCCAGGAACAGCAGCGCAACGATGAATGGGTAGACCATCAGGCTCATGGCCTTGACGATCAGCTGCTCACCGCAACGCACCACCGCCAGCAGGCCGAGGATCAACACCAGCGACAGCACGGCGCGCGGTAGCGGCATGATGTGCAGTTGATGCTCGAGGAAACTGCCCACGGTGTTGGTCAGGGCCACGCTGTAGATCAGCAGGATCGGGAAAATCGCGAAGAAATAAAGCAAGGTGATCAGGGCACCTGCCTTGATGCCGAAATGCTCTTCCACCACTTCGGTGATGTCGGCGCCTTCGCGGCCGGACAGCACGAAACGGGTCAGCCCGCGGTGTGCGTAGAACGTCATCGGGAACGCCAGCAACGCCAGGATCAGCAGCGGCCAGAAACCGCCCAGGCCTGCGTTGATCGGCAAAAACAGGGTTCCCGCACCAATCGCCGTGCCAAACAGGCCCAGCATCCAGGTGGTGTCTTGGCGATTCCAGCTCGACAGTGTCGCTGGTGTCGCGTCTACATAGCGTTCGTTAACGCTATTGGCCTGATCATTCATCCGGTGGGATCTCCACATTCCGGTCACTTGCCACCCGGCCAGGACGCGTCGGAATACCCGACAGGCGGCGCCCTGGCCGGAACAGGGGCGCGATTCTGGAGGATTCGTGAACAGAAGCAAAGACTTAGGTGAGGAACGGTGGTGCCAGATCGGGTGATAGTGAGCGACACATAACCTGTGGGAGCGGCGGTGCGGCGATCCCACAGGGATTTGTGCGGTATTCAGATCCTGCGCTTTATCGCTAGATGGCGTCTGCCACTTGATAAAGGTCTATCGCCATGTATTTTTAATTGACCCGCATTCCCACCGGATTCTTCCCATGCCACTGGTTCGCGTCGACATCAAAAAACATCAGGACCCCACCCACGCCAAGCGCATCGGCCAACTGATCTACGCCGCCATGCACAGCACCATCGGCGTGCCGGAGAACGATAATTTTCAGATACTCGCCGAACACGATGCGCAGCATTTCATCTTTGATCCCGGTTATCTGGGCATCAACCGCACCGACCAGTTGGTGGTGATCCAGATCACCATGAGCGAAGGCCGGACCGTCGAGCAGAAAAAACTCCTCTACAAAACCATTGCCGAGAGCCTTCATGCAGAGCTCGCGGTGCGTCTGGAGGACGTTTTCATTAATCTGGTGGAAGTGAAAAAAGAGAACTGGTCGTTTGGCAACGGGATTGCCCAGTACGCCCTCTGATGTTCAACCAGCAGACCCGAGAGTGACCCATGCCCCGAGTTTCCCGCAAACAAGCCAGCGAAAGCCGGGGCCACCCGCGGCGACCCGCTCTCGGACGAGATTCTCGAAGCCGCCCACGCCACTCTCATGCCGTCGAAACAAAGCGGCGCTCGATCTGACTTTACGATGCCCACAGGGAGCCAAGCATGCCCGTAACCGTTCTGGTACTGGTTGAAACCATCAATGATTACCTGCCCATCCTCGAACATCAGGGCTTCCATCTGATTCTGGCCCCGACGCCCGCCGAGCGCGTCGAGGCCATTGCCGGCCACGCCGGGCAGATCGATGCCGTCCTCACTCGCGGCCCATTGGGGCTGTATGCCGATGAAATCGCCGCGCTGCCCAACCTCAAGATCATCTGCGTGATCGGCGCCGGTTATGAACACGTCGACCTGCAGGCCGCCGCCGACCGGGGCATCACCGTCACCAATGGCGCCGGGGTCAACGCCTCGTCCGTCGCCGACCATGCCATGGCGCTGCTGCTGTCGCTGGTGCGCGACATACCCCGCTGTGATGCGGCCGTACGCCGCGGCGAGTGGCCGAAGATCATGCGCCCTTCCCTGGCTGGCAAGCGCTTGGGCATCCTTGGCCTCGGCGCGGTCGGCATGGCCATCGCCAAACGCGCCAGCGCCGGTTTCGACATGACCATTGGTTACCACAATCGCCAGCTTCGCAGCGATGTGCCCTACACCTTCTGCTCGACCCCGACTGAACTTGCGCGTACCTCGGACTTCCTGATCGTCGCCACGCCCGGCGGCCCGGCCACCAGGCACCTGGTCAATCGCCAGGTGCTCGACGCGTTGGGCCCCAAGGGGTTTATCGTCAACATCGCCCGGGCCAGCGTGATTGCCACCGCTGACCTGATCAGCGCCCTGGAGCAACGCCGGATCGCCGGTGCCGCGCTGGATGTATTCGACGCCGAACCGAAGGTGCCGGATGTGCTCAAGACCCTGAGCAACGTGATCCTCACGCCCCATGTCGCCGGGCTGTCCCCGGAGGCCACCCAAGGCACCGTCGAACTGGTGGGCAAGAACCTCGTGGCGTTTTTCTCCAGCCAACCGGTGCTGACGCCGATCGACTTGCCACCCGCCAAGAGCCATGTCGCCCAGTGACGGTGATTCAAACAGCTGTATCAAAAGCAATGATTGGCCGGCAACACGCTCGCCTATAAGAGCCATTCGCGGTTGTGGGTGCGCCGTGTGCGCATTAGATTAGCCAATAGTTTAAGGCCTCCAGAATAAGCAGAAGGGATAAGCATGGCGCTTAATGACCAGTCCACCCGTATCCGCACCGGCGAAGAACTCGATGCCAGCCTGATCGATCCGTACCTCAAGGCCCATATTCCGGGGCTCAGTGGCTTGCCACGGATCAGTCAGTTTCCGGGCGGCGCCTCCAACCTCACCTACCTGCTGGAATACCCCGAACAGGAATTCGTCCTGCGTCGCCCGCCCTTTGGCCACAAGGCCAAGTCGGCCCACGACATGGGCCGTGAATTCCGCATCCTCAATCAACTGCGCGACGGCTTTCCGTACTGCCCGAAAGCCTATGTGCACTGCACCGACGAATCGGTGATCGGTGCCGAGTTCTATGTCATGGAACGGGTCAACGGCATCATCCTGCGCTCGGACCTGCCGCCGGAACTGGGCCTGGATCCGGCGAAAACCGAAGCCCTGTGCAAGAGCTTCATCGATAAATTCGTGGAACTGCATCGCGTCGACTACAACGCCTACGGCCTGGGCGACCTGGGCAAACCCGAAGGTTACGTGGCGCGGCAAATCAAAGGCTGGAGCGATCGCTACGAAAAGGCCCTGACCCCCGATGCACCACAATGGCAAACGGTGAAAGCCTGGCTCAACGACAAGATGCCGGCCGACCACCCGGTCTCCAGCATCGTGCACAACGACTACCGCTTCGACAACGTGATCCTCGACCCGAACAACCCGATGCAGATCATCGGCGTGCTCGACTGGGAACTGACCACCCTGGGCGATCCACTGATGGACCTGGGCAACACCCTCGCCTACTGGATCGAAGCCGATGATCCGGCGCCGGTGCAGATGATGCGCCGCCAACCAAGCCACGCGCCGGGCATGTTGACCCGCCGCGAGTTCGTCGATTACTACGCCGAACGCTCGGGCATCCGCATCGACAATTTCGACTTCTACTACACCTACGGCCTGTTCCGCCTGGCCGGCATCGTGCAGCAGATCTACTACCGCTTCTACCACGGCCAGACCCAGGACAAACGCTTCGCGCAGTTCATTCACATGAACAAACTGCTGGAGCAAATGAGCTTGCAGGTCATCCGGAAATCCAGCCTCTGAGCCCGATTCGGTTCGATTACACACAATCCCCTGTAGGAGCGAGCCTGCTCGCGAAGGTCGTCAACGATAACGCTCGTTCACTGACCAACGCAGCAAGCCCACCCCACCAGACATCACTCGCCCTACCCCGGCATCTGACTCGATAACAAGACTTTTCATAAGGGAATCCCATGTCCAAAACTCAGTTGTTCGACCTCGACGGCAAGATCGCTTTCGTCTCCGGCGCCAGCCGCGGCATTGGTGAAGCCATCGCCAAACTGCTGGCCCAGCAAGGCGCCCACGTGATCGTCTCCAGCCGCAAACTCGAAGGCTGCCAACACGTGGCCGACGCGATCATCGCCGCCGGCGGCAAGGCCACCGCCATCGCCTGCCACATCGGCGAAATGGAACAGATCAGCCAGGTCTTCGCCGGCATCAAGCAACAGTTCGGCCGCCTCGACATCCTGGTCAACAACGCCGCGACCAACCCACAGTTCTGCAACGTGCTGGACACCGACCTCAGCGCCTTCCAGAAAACCGTCGACGTGAACATCCGCGGCTACTTCTTCATGTCGGTCGAAGCCGGCAAGCTGATGCGCGACAACGGCGGCGGCAGCATCATCAACGTCGCCTCGATCAATGGTGTATCACCGGGCATCTTCCAGGGCATCTACTCGGTGACCAAGGCGGCCGTGATCAACATGACCAAGGTGTTTGCCAAGGAGTGTGCGCAGTTCGGGATTCGGTGCAATGCGTTGTTGCCGGGGTTGACCGATACCAAGTTTGCGTCGGCGCTGGTGAAAAACGAAGCCATTCTGAACACCGCGTTGCAGCAGATCCCGCTCAAGCGCGTGGCGGATCCGAGTGAGATGGCGGGGGCGGTGCTTTATTTGGCGAGTGATGCTTCGAGTTATACGACTGGGGTTTCGCTGAATGTGGATGGGGGGTTCCTGTCCTGATTCGGTTCACTGGATTAACAAAAAAACGATAGCGTTCGTGGGAACGCTATCGGTGCCAATCGGACTCCACTGGTCCACTTGCCAACCAACAGGTCAAGGCTGAACGTCAATCAGGTAGGTTGCCCGTACCTCCCCGCTTGGTAACGTCGCTACTGCCTCGAATGTACGCGGGCCAGGAGTGGTGTACTGGTAATCGGGAAAACCTAACATTACCCCGTTCACATCAGTTCTCCCGCTGACAGGCTCTTTTTCCGGCCTGTAAATCGTCACGGGCGCACCTGCTATGGAGGAGCCATCTGCATGCATGAGCTTCAAATCAACTCTATTCCAACTACCGACAGGTTGATTAACGACTTCCGGAGGCAGAGGTGCATATTGACTTGCATTTGCGTAGTAAAACCTTAAAGAAGACTGCTCCGATCGTACCCTGCAATTCGGCGCGTCCAACTCATGGGTCATACTCTCGCCCGCCAGGCTCAGTCGAAAGGTGCCGACCCCGCTGACCCCGGTCACGGTCCAACGGTGATCCGTCTGAAACCCGTCGAAAGGAGGCTCACTCCTTAAATCTTCAGGTTTGAGGCCCGAGATTATTGATCGTTTCAACGCCACAGGAAATCTCGCTATAGGGCTGTTGTATTTGGGTCGGAGTGAAACGATACGAGGTTCCCGATGGTAGAAATCGATACCAGTGGGCGGAACAGCCTTTCCATCAATCAAGAGGTCTGCCTCATCCGCCAAATTGCTCGATATCAACTTGCTGACCGCCAACGTAATCGGCGTGGTCATACCCTTGTCCGCCAACGTCAGCCAGAACCTTCCGCTTTTTGTGTTCCCCGTCACACCCCAGCTATACGTGGTTTGCTCACTGCCGAAGGCTGGCGCACTCACCACGTTGTCGACATCCAGGCCGTCGTAGACGGTACAGGTCAGCGTGACCGGAAGACCGGGCCATGGACTGCCCGATTTGGGGGTCAACGTAACCGTCCGCGCCTTATCGCGGTAAAACCAATTACCTTCGGCGGGTACTTCAACGCCGTCAATCTTCACGTCGGCCTCATCGGCCAGTTTCCTTGAAATCACCAGGCTACGATGCTCCCACGGCTCAACCACTTCCCTGCTGAGAAATACCAGGGTGATACGACCGCTCTTGCCAGCGTCCGGTATAATGCTCCAATTGAACCGGCCATTGACGGGAGCCACCCAATCGCCAAAATTCGGCCTTGCTATGATGTTTAAACCGCCACCTTCAACCAGCCCCAGGTTGATCGCCCCGGCAATTTCGGGTGGAGCCTCCACCTTCACATAGTTAATCTCCCCACGGCGCAAAACGAGCTCCGCCCCCCATTCCACTTGCTTGCCGTCGATCGACAATATGGCTTTTTCCCAAGGGCTTGCTGCAGCGTTTGTAGCGTTTAGTTCGGCGGTCATGACGACGATTCCTTTTCAGTGATGGACATAAAAAACAGTCCGTTAACTATCAGGAAAAATCGGCACTCTGGAAACTATCATAACTGACAGGTCAGCTAGAACACGGTGCGATAAAAACCCAAACGTGCGTAACAAAGTCTTGTACGGAGTGCGCCATCATTGCCGCGGCATAGCCACCGCCATCGCTTGCCACATCGGCGAAATGGAACAGATCAGCCAGGTCTTCGCCGGCATCCTGGTCAACAACGCCGCGACCAAACCGCCGTTCTGCAACGTGCTGGACACCGACCTCAGCGCCTTCCAGAAAACCGTCGACGTGAACATCCGCGGCTACTTCTTCATGTCGGTCGAAGCCGGCAAGCCGATGCGCGAAAATGGTGGCGGCGGCATCATCAACTTCGCCTCGATTAACGGTGTTTCACCGGGGATCTTCCAAGGCATCTACTCGGTGACCAAGGCTGCCGTGATCAACATGACCAAGGTGTTTGCCAAGGAATGTGCGCAGTTTGGGATTCGGTGCAATGCGTTGTTGCCGGGGTTGACGGATACCAAGTTTGCGTCGGCGCTGGTGAAGAACGATGCGATTTTGAAGACGGCGTTGGCGCAGATTCCGCTGAAGCGGGTGGCGGATCCGAGGGCGGTGTTGTGTCTGGCGAGTGATGCTTCGAGTTACACGACTGGAGTTTCGTTGAATGTGGATGGGGGTTCTTATCTTGGTTCAGATACGAAAACTGTAAGAGGGCTGCTCGCCCGCGGTCGTTTCACCACGGGCAAACTGCCAAATTTTTGAAATGGTTAGAAGCCTTACTTGGTATTGGAGTGCGTGCAACACTCCCATACGACATCAATATAGGCACCCCATAAGCACTACAAACTTATATTGATAAATATTCAACTAAACCCTCACTTTTAATTAACATCGCGACTCAAAAATCCAAATTAAAACGAAGGTCATAGCGTAGATCCGGATATGCTTCAAATGTTACGGCAATTAAAAAAAAGCCACTACTGTTTGCATTATTATCACGGACATTCAACTTCCACACAGTGCCTATATTTTGAATATTTCCAGTCGGGATGATAGTCATGCCTCCGGGGGCTTCCTTTACAACACTCAGTGTATGACGCGTAGTCGGAATATTAGACGTTGGACGAAAAACCAGATCCAGCTCTTTCCCCAGAGGGGGATACAAATCCAAACCTGGTTGCCTCTTTACACCATCGAACCAAATTTCGAATATCTCCGAAGTTTGCAGGCGATTCGTCGGCGTTTCCATTACAGCCAAGTCATGCTCAGTGGACAGCTTTAACCGAAATGTTCCATTCTTGTTGCCGCCTGTAAGATACCATTCATGTTTTGTCGTTAGCTGCTTAAGAGTTGGTACGCTTTTTACGTCACCTGGTACTAGCCCTGTCACAAGTATTGCGTCCAAGGCCAGTGGAGCGTTTTTCAATACATCTGCGTTCAAATAATCCAAAGTGAGTGTTTGGGTTTTCTCCCCCATGAAGTCTGCCCCGTTTGGCGGTATCGCAACGCCGCCCAACAAAACTCTCACCTCATCCGCCAGGTTGCTCGAAATTACCAGGCTTCGATGCTCCCACGGCACCTGCACTTCCCTGCTGAAAAACACCAGGGTGATACGACCGCTCTTGCCAGCGCCCGGCGTAATCTTCCAATTGAACTTGCCATTGACGGGAGCCACCCAACCGTCAAATTTCGGGGATGCAACGATGGTCAAACCGCCACCCTCAACCAGCCCCAGGTTGATCGCCCCGGCAATTTCGGGTGGGGCGGACACTGTCACAGCGTTCTCCTGCCCACGGAGTAAAACGAACTCCGCCCTCCATTCCACTTTCTTGCCGTTGATCAACAACGTGGCTTGTTCCCAAGGGCTTGCTGCAACTAATGTGTTTTTTAGATGGGTGGTCATGACGGCGCTTCCTCGTTCAACGGTGGATATAAAAATCAGTCCGATGATTATCAGGAGGGTTGGATAAACCGGTAACTGTCATAACTGACAGGTGAGCTAGAACAAAACACGATAAAAAACCCAAACGGGCTTAACAAAGTCTTGTACGGAGTGCGCCATCATTACCGCGACATAGCCAGCGCCAGCGCCATCGCCAGCATCAAGCAACAGTTCGGCCGCCTCGGCATCCTGGTCAACAACGCCGCGCCCCCCCCGGGGGGGATGAACAAAAGGCAGTCTCTGATTGCCTTTTGTTATTTGCCGTCGATCAATTACATAGGTGAATCCTGAGGATCGATATTTTCCAGTGCCTAATACACCTCCAGCCCCAATAATTCTGCAATATCTGGTGTCTATCCATTATCCGAAAACATCCAAACGTAACGATGCCGTGTACGGTTGTCCATCCAGTGTCGATACTGCTAATAGGTCATACTCACCAACGCCAAATCCTACTGTGCCATACATGATCCCGGCAGCATTAGTTATATTCGTTATTGGCGAAGTGGCGGAGCCATCAACCGTCACTGAAACACCCGCTATGGGGGAGTTGTCCGGTCCGGTAACCCGAACATGCGTGAAATAAACACCTATCGGGATTTTCACCACGGCAGGGGGAACAGGTAGTTCCACGAATTCACCATCCTTAACCTTCATGAACCTCAGCTTATAAACCCCTTTCGATAATCTGTTAGTCGGCGTAAGAAGCCCCGCCGTCTCTCCCGCGCTAAACAACTTCAACTTGAATGTTCCATTCTTCGCTGCGCCTGTGAGCGCCCACTCGTGCGTTGTGGATAGTTGGCGAAGAGGCGGCTGACAGGCAAGATCGCCATGTACAAGAGGGCTATCTGGAACCCAATCAAGGGCCAAGGGAACGCCCTTCAACACGTCTGCGTTCTTGTAACTCAAAGTGAGTGTTTGGGCTTCCCCCCCGATGAAATCTGCCCCGCTTGCCGGTATCGCAACGCCGCCCAACAAAACTGTCGCCTCATCAGCCAGGTTGGTCGACAGCAATTTACTCAACGCCACCGTAATCGCCGTGGTCATGCCCTCACCCGCCAGGCTGAACTGGAAGGTGCCGCTGTTGGTCGAGCCAGTGACCCTCCAGCTGTGCACGGTTTGCTTAGTATCAAATGCAGGCGCACTCACCATGTTGGCCTCAACAAGACCACTTTTGATCGTGCACGTCAGCTTCACCGGATACCCGGCGATCGGACTGTCAGCTTTGGGCGTTAGCGTAACGACCTGAGCCTGCCCCCTGAAAAATACATTGCCCCCGGCGGGTACCGGAGCGTTGGCAATCTTGACCTCCCCCTCGTCTGCGAGGTTAGTCGACAGCAACTTGCTCACCGCCACAGTGATCGGGCGGGTCATGTCCTTGCCCGCGAAACTCAGCTGGAAGGTTCCGCTTTTGGTCGAGCCGGTGACGCGCCAGCTGTGAGTTGTTTGCTCACTACCAAATGCAGGCACGCTCTCCACATTGGCCGCAACAAGACCACTTTTGATCGTGCACGTCAGCTTCACCGGATGCCCGGCGATTGGACTGTCAGCTTTGGGCGTCAGCGTAACGACCTGAGCCTGCCCCCTGAAAAATACATTGCCACCGGTAGGAACCGGTACGCCATCGATCTTGACGTCCGCCTCTTCCGTCAGGTACCGCGACATTACCTTGCACACAGGCAGCGTAATGCCAGTGGTCATGTCCGCACCGCTCAACTTCAGTTCGAACGTGCCGCTGTTGGTATGGGAGTTGACTGTCCAGGTATTATTGCCTGACGCGCTTACCGTCAGATTGCCAGGTTGCACGCCAGTGAGCGGCGTGCCTGTCAGCTCCAGCGGGTAGTCTTGCAGGGGGCTGTCTGGCTTGTAGGTCAGGGTGACGATCTGCGGCTCATTCCTGAAAAACACGGCACCGTCGGCCGGGGAGGGAACACCGCCCACCAGAACCTGATCCACTTCATCCGCCAGATTGCTCGAAATCACCAGGCTTCGATGCTCCCACGGCACCAGCACTTCCCTGCTGATAAACGCCAGAGAGATACGACCGCTCTTGTCAGCGTGCGGCGTAATCTTCCAATTGAACCGGCCATCGACGCGAGCCACCCAATCGCTAAAATTCGGCTTTGCATCGATGATTAACTGGCCATTTTCTGCCAGTCCTAGGTTGAGCTCCCCGGCGATCGCGGATGGAGCCACCACCGTCACATCGTTCGCCTGCCCACGGAGTAAAAAGAGCTCCGCCCTCCATTCCACTTTCTTGCCGTTGATCAACAATGTGGCCTGCTCCCAAGGGCTCTCCACATACACATTGATCGTAAAACTCTGCTCTGCCGTTGTGTCGTCATAAAGGCTATGAACCTTTGCCGTAATCGTATGCTCCCCCGCGGTGGTAACGGCATGTTCGAACTTGCTCCACCCCTGATTGGCAGTCGGCACCTTCTGCACCATCTCCCCGTCGTCGTAGTACCACTCGACCTCAACGCCCTCCAGTTCCTTGTCTGTATAAAATGAACCGATTTGAACCTCCGCTGCCACTGTGTCCCCCACCACCGGAGCACTGATCGGGCGGCGGCTGTCGAGAATCTTGCGACGGTAGTGCCCCAATCGCATCGGGATCTTGCAAGGTGCGGCGGTGAACTCGGTCTGCACCCAGAAGTCGAAGTCGCGGTCCGTGCCATTGGCCGGACAGTTGAGCTTCCACGCGGAGCCCTCCGACTTAAACACCTGGTAAACACCGAGTTGAGGATCGGTGATGATCGACGATGATTCGCCGGCAGCATGATTGAGACTGACGCCGTGATTGACCCACGGGCTGTTGTCGTCAACACCTGCAATGTTCAAGGTATGGCTGAGGTCGTCCTGAGCTCCGTGACAGATGTACACGGGGCCGATTCCTGTGGCTGCGGCTTTAACTTCGACGGTCATGGCGTGCTCTCGATGCTGGTAAGTGAATGATCACGGGTGGTCATTCAACTATCGGGAAAAATGGGCACGCCTGAAACTGTCAGAGTTGACAGTTTTTCTAGAACCATTGGCGATAAAGAAGTGCTTCAAAGAACCGATGGCTTTCGGCAACTGCCAGCCGAACTGCACCGACGGCACTCGAAATGACCAACACGACGGCACGCACGATCGGCGGCATCATCCGCGCATCGCGCGGTTCGCGCCTTCGATGTCCTCAACACGGGCCGACTGAAGGCCACTTTGGGGTTTACTGCGTCACGCAGCGAGTCGTGGTGGTGATTCGGGTGACCTGCCCGTCTTCGGCCCGTACATCACCGAGGACATCGGTTTTATCCATGGCCTGGCAGGTGCGTTCTGGAGGGGGTGGAGTGACTGCTGGAGGGGGTGGCGGACTGGCACAGCCGCCGAGGATCGCCGCGCACAACGCCAGCGACAAAGGTGAGATAACGCGTTTCCCAAGAGTTTTCATCGGTTGACCCGCGATAAGTGATCGACACATTTTTTGTGACAACAGAACCGGCGTGCAAAATCCATACACCTGTCACAAAAATAAAAACCTGCGAATCACTTATGGCCCGGCCGGTGGCATTTGCGCCTTACCGCTGCCCCTTTGGCCGCTACTCTTTCGAGAACAGTCCCCACTCCCGCGCCCAGACAATCGCTTCATTGCGGCTATGCACATTGAGTTTCAAATACACCGCCGCCACATGATTGCGCACTGTGTTCGGCGCCAGTTTCAGGCGCGCGGCGATTTCCTTGTCGGCCCGGCCTTCGCAGATCAGGTCCAGCACCTCGCGCTCACGGGCAGTCAGGTCGGTGAAGGACACGCTGGGTAACTTCGGTGAATTGACGTTCTTCACCTTGGCCAGTCTTTCGATCAGCGTGCGGCTGAACCATGAGGCGTCCTTCATCGCTTCCTCGATGGCCGACACCAGTTCCAGCTCGGTGCGCTTGCGCTCGGTGACGTCCACCAGCACCAGCAGATAGCACGGGTTGTCTTGAATGTTCACCGTGCCCGCCGACACGGTGCAATCGATCAGCCCGGCGTCTTTTCTGCGCACGCGCACATCGATGCGGTCCAGGCTGCCGGTTTTCTCCAGCGCGGCGAACAGCCAGATGCGCGCGTTTTTGTCATCGATGAAATCGATCTGCGCAATGCTGATCCCAAGCACTTCCTCACTGGGATAACCGAGGGTATCGAGGAACGCTTCGTTGACGTCCAGCACCCGTTGATCAGCCGCGCCACACAGCAGAATCGGCACCGGGGACAGGCGAAACGCTGTGGCGAAACGTTGCTCGGCGCCGACCCGGTCGGTGACATCGTCCATGATCAATACCAGCGATTCCGGCTGGCCATGGCTGTCGGTCAATACCAGGCCGCGCACGCGGTGGACCCAGGTACGCTCTTCGTCCGCCGCCGAAGTCACCTCCACCAGCACATCGCTGAACGTCTCGCCGCGAGCTACACGGTTGATCGGATAGCTGTCGGCTGGCACCCCATGGTTGTTGTTATGGCGCAAGGCGAAGCGTTTGGCATAGGCCTCGGCATTGGCACCCAGATCGCTGACTTGCGAGACACCGTGCATGGCCAGCGCCGCCTCGTTGGCCCACAGGATGCTCTGGTCGGGGTCCAGCAGAATCACCCCGTCGGACAGGCCGGCGATGATTTGCTGCAGCTGACGGCGATTGGTTTCGGTGGTGAGGACGTCCTGGCTCATGGGATCTCCACGCGTGCGGCGGCGCAATCATGCGCCGGCCTGTGAAGAATACGACCACGGGCGCTCATGATCGTGCAGATGCAGGAGCTGCCGAAGGCTGCGATCTTTTGATTTTCGACGTCAGTTGAATGGTCAAAGATCAAAAGATCAAAAGATCGCAGCCTTCGGCAGCTCCTACAGGGATTGTATATACCCGCGTAAGCCCGCGTAAGCCCGCGTAAGCCCGCGTAAGCCCGCGTAAGCCCGCGTAAGCCCGCGTAAGCCCGCGTAAGCCCGCGTAAGCCCGCGTAAGCCCGCGTAAGCCCGCGTAAGCATGCGATTTTTTTGGCGCATTTGAAATATTTCGCAAATGCTTTCATCCATGGCGTCCACGCTAATGGCTAACGTTCATTTGCCAATGCATTTCAAGGAGGGCAAGGAATGCCTGTCGCTGCAAATGGATGTCGCCTGCGCAACGCTCGATTTTCAGAACCTGGTCGTATTTATCTACTGACCGCTGTCGCCCATCAACGAGCGCCTGTGTTCGCAAATTGGCGAATTGGACGGCTTCTGGTCGATCAACTGCGTTGTGCCGATCAAGCATCGCTAGTGACCTCCATGGCCTGGGTTGTCATGCCGGATCATCTGCATTGGTTGATGGAATTGAAGCATGGCACGTTGGCCGAGCTGATGTGCCGAATCAAATCCAGAAGCAGCCGTTCGATCAATCTCATGCGCGGCGATCAAGGTCGTCTGTGGCAGCGCGGGTATTACGACCGGGCATTACGTCGTGATGAAGACATCAAGGATGCGGCTCGGTACATCGTCATGAATCCTTTGCGGGCGGGATTGGTCAAACGGGTGGGTGATTATCCTTTGTGGGATGCCATTTGGATTTGATGGGGCAACAGGATGACGATTCAGCATCATGGTTTGTGATGCATGAAGAGCAACGTCAAAAGATCGCAGCCTTCGGCAGCTCCTACGGGGAACGCGTACATCCGCAAGGGTTGTACTCGGTCAATGTAGGAGCTGGCGCAGCCTGCGATCTTTTGACTTTCATTGACTGGCAATCGTCGCCGAAGCCGCCAGCATCGCCCGCAACAGCACCGCACACCCGGCCGCCAGGTCATCCGGCGCGGCATTTTCGATTTCGTTGTGGCTGATGCCGCCTTCGCATGGCACGAAGATCATTCCGGCCGGGCCGAGTTCGGCGAGGAAGATCGCGTCGTGCCCTGCTCCGCTGACGATGTCCATGTGCGACAGGCCCAAGCCTTGGGCGGCGCCGCGCACGGCTTCGACGCAGCCTTTGTCGAAGTACAGCGGCGGGAAGTCGGCCGTTGGCGTGAGTTCGAAGGTCAGGCCGTGTTCGTCGCAGGTGGTTTCGATGACTTCGCGCACTTCGGCGATCATCGAATCCAGGCGCGCCGGTTCCAGATGGCGGAAGTCCAGGGTCATGCGCACTTCGCCGGGGATGACGTTGCGCGAGCCGGGATAGGCTTGCAGGCAACCGACGGTGCCGCAGGCATGGGGTTGATGGCTGAGGGCGGCGCGGTTGAGCGCTCCAACAATCACCGCGGCGCCGACCAGAGCGTCCTTGCGCAGGTGCATAGGGGTCGGGCCGGCATGGGCTTCGACGCCGCGCAGTTTCAGGTCGAACCATTTCTGCCCGAGGGCGCCCATGACTACGCCTATGGTCTTGCGTTCGTCTTCAAGGATCGGGCCTTGCTCGATGTGGGCTTCGAAATAAGCGCCCACGGCATGGCCGGTAACCTGACGCGGACCGGCGTAACCGATGGCGTTCAACGCTTGCCCCACGGTGACACCGTCGGCATCGACCTTGGCCAGGGTTTCTTCGAGGGTGAATTTTTCCGCGAACACGCCGGAACCCATCATGCACGGCGCGAAGCGCGAGCCCTCTTCGTTGGTCCAGACCACCACTTCCAGCGGCGCTTCGGTTTCGATGTCGAGGTCATTGAGGGTGCGCAGCACTTCGACGCCAGCCAATACACCGAAGCAGCCATCAAACTTGCCGCCGGTGGGCTGGGTGTCGATGTGGCTGCCGGTCATCACCGGCGGCAAGTCGGGATTGCGCCCGGCTCGACGGGCGAAGATATTGCCAACGGCATCGATGCTGACGGTGCAGCCAGCCTCCTCACACCATTTGACGAAGATGTCCCGGGCCTGGCGGTCGAGGTCGGTCAGGGCCAGGCGACACACGCCGCCCTTGACCGTGGCGCCGAGCCTGGCCAGTTCCATGAGCGATTGCCACAGGCGGTCGCGGTTGATGTGTTGATGGCTGGACTGTAGAACGTCGACGGCCGCGTTCATGATGATCTCCTCAGGCTGTTCTTGTGTGTTTCTTCAGGTAGTTCTTCGGTGGATTTGAGGTCGTCTTCCCTGGCAAGCCAGCTCCTACAGGGGACTGCGTTTGCAATGTAGGAGCTGGCTTGCCAGCGAAGGGGCCATCAGCTACACCGCAGATTTAGCGACAGACGGACTAGGCCGCATCACACTCAACCCGTAATAAATAACCCCACCCAGCGCCGAACCGGTAAACCAGCCATAGCTGTAGAACCAGCTGAAGGCATCGCTGCCCAGGGACAGCAGCGTCAACACCACCGGCACGCCGAAGGCCAGGAAACCGCACCAGTTCCACGCCGGATACACGTCATCGCGGTACAGGCCGGCAAGGTCCAGTTGCTGTTTCTTGATCAGGAAATAGTCCACCACCATGATCCCGGCGATCGGCCCCAGCAGGCTCGAATAACCCAGCAACCAGTTGGAATAGACGGTTTCCAGACTGACGTCCGAGACGATCAGGCCGAGTTTTTTCAGCAGTTCATGGGCCATCAATGCCTGGCCGACAAACCCGGTGAGCAACACCGCTTTGGTGCGGTTGATGGCCTTGGGCGCGATGTTCTGGAAGTCATTGGTCGGCGACACGATGTTGGCTGCGGTATTGGTCGATAGCGTGGCGATGATGATCAGCGCCATCGCCAGTGCGACCCAGACCGGGCTCTGGATATGACCGATCAGGGTCACCGGATCGGACACCGTCACCCCCACCAGTTTCACCGAGGCGGCGGTCATCACCACGCCCAGGGACGCGAACAGGAACATGGTCAGCGGCAACCCGATGATCTGCCCGACGATCTGGTCCTTCTGGCTTTTTGCGTAGCGACTGAAGTCCGGAATGTTCAGTGACAGCGTGGCCCAGAAGCCGACCATCGCCGTCAGCCCGGCGGCGAAGTAGCTGGCCACGCCGGCGCCTTCGGGGCGCTTGGCCGGGATCGCCAGCAATTCGCTCATCGACACGTTGGGCATGGCCCAGACCAGCAGGCCTACGCCCACCAGCACCAGCAGCGGTGCCGACAGGGTTTCCAGCCATTTGATCGACTCGGCGCCGCGGATCACCACCCACAGGTTCAGCGCCCAGAACACCATGAAGCCGATGACCTCGCCGGTGCCGCCCAGGGATTTCCAGCCCTCGAACACCGAGCCGAGAAACAGGTGAATCGCCAGCCCGCCGAACATGGTCTGGATGCCGAACCAGCCACACGCCACCAGGGCGCGGATCAGGCACGGAATGTTGGAACCGAGCACACCAAAGGACGAGCGCAGCAACACCGGAAAGGGAATGCCGTACTTGGTGCCGGGAAAGGCGTTAAGCGTCAGGGGAATCAATACGATGATGTTGGCGAACAGAATCGCCAACAGCGCTTCGCCGACGGTCAGGCCAAAATACGCGGTCAGCACCCCGCCGAGGGTGTAGGTCGGCACGCAGATTGCCATGCCCACCCACAGCGCGGTGATGTGCCATTTATTCCAGGTGCGTTCGTGCACCTTGGTCGGTGCAATGTCGTGGTTGTAACGGGGACTGTCGAGGACATCGCTGCCGGCTTCCAGCTCAAACAAGCCGTCGCGTTCGGTCACTTGCGATCTGATCTGTTGCATGGCCGCTCCACTGTTCTTTTGATTATTGTTGCTCATCAGGGGCTGGCGGCATCAATAAACGTGCCGAGTGCCCCGATTACGCATCGGGCAGTTCCATAAACACATTGCAACCAACTGATGTTTATCGCTTTTATTCACTGACTCGACTATTTGTAAGGTCACTCAGGCCGAATGCCAGGCAAGTTGTCGAAACAGTCAGGGCTCAATCTGGTGCGTTGATCTTTTTTTCAATGGCTGCGCATCAACCATAGACCATACTCAAACAGCTGATTTCACATAAGAAATCTTGACTATTTTTCGATCCTGTCAAGTGCGTCAAAATGGTGAACAGCCTCACCATTTTGGTGATTTATGAATTTATTCGTTAATTATCAAATAGTTAATTACAGAATAAGCTTATAAAAAATATTCTTGCCGATTCGGACAAGTGCAGCTAGCGTTTAATCCTGACAGCACTGACAGGATTAATTCTGTGCGGGCTGTTTTGAATAAAACATCTAGAACCGGCATAAGCCGGTCATTGCCTGCGAGGAACTCGGAATGTCTCTGTTGATCCGTGGCGCCACCGTTATTACCCATGATGAAAGTTATCGCGCCGATGTGTATTGCGCAGACGGCGTGATCAAGGCCATCGGCGAAAAGCTCGATGTACCTGCAGGCGCCGAAGTGCTCGACGGCAGCGGCCAATACCTGATGCCCGGCGGCATCGATCCGCACACCCACATGCAGCTGCCGTTCATGGGCACCGTGGCCAGCGAAGACTTTTTCAGCGGCACGGCGGCGGGATTGGCCGGCGGCACCACGTCGATCATCGACTTCGTGATTCCCAATCCACAGCAATCCTTGCTCGAAGCCTTCCATCAGTGGCGAGGCTGGGCCGAGAAGTCGGCGTCGGACTACGGCTTTCACGTCGCCATTACCTGGTGGAGCGAGCAGGTCCGCGAGGAAATGGCCGAGCTGGTCAGCCAGCACGGCGTCAACAGCTTCAAGCACTTCATGGCCTACAAGAACGCGATCATGGCCGCCGACGACACCCTGGTGGCGAGTTTCGAACGCTGCCTGGAACTGGGCGCGGTGCCGACCGTTCACGCGGAAAACGGTGAACTGGTGTATCACCTGCAACGCAAGCTGATGGCCCAGGGCATCACCGGACCGGAAGCGCATCCCCTGTCGCGGCCTTCGCAGGTGGAAGGCGAAGCGGCGAGCCGGGCGATCCGCATCGCCGAAACCCTGGGTACGCCGCTGTACCTGGTTCACGTCTCGACCAAGGAAGCCCTCGACGAAATCACGTACGCCCGGGGCAAAGGCCAGCCGGTCTACGGCGAAGTACTGGCCGGGCACCTGCTGCTGGACGACAGCGTCTACCGCGATCCGGACTGGCAAACCGCCGCCGGTTACGTGATGAGCCCGCCGTTCCGCCCTCGCGGCCATCAAGAGGCACTCTGGCATGGCCTGCAATCGGGCAACCTGCACACCACCGCCACCGACCACTGCTGCTTCTGCGCCGAGCAAAAAGCCGCGGGGCGCGACGACTTCAGCAAGATCCCCAACGGCACCGCCGGCATCGAAGACCGCATGGCGGTGTTGTGGGATGAAGGCGTGAACAGCGGACGCTTTTCGATGCAGCAATTCGTCGCGCTGACGTCCACCAACACGGCGAAGATCTTCAACCTCTACCCACGCAAAGGCGCGATTCGCGTCGGTGCCGATGCCGACCTGGTGCTGTGGGACCCGCAAGGCACACGGACCATTTCCGCCACGACCCACCATCAGCAGGTGGACTTCAACATCTTCGAAGGCAAGACCGTGCGCGGCGTGCCCAGCCACACCATCAGCCAGGGCCGCGTGGTCTGGGCCGACGGCGACCTGCGGGCCGAGCGCGGGGCCGGGCGCTACATCGAACGGCCGGCGTACCCGGCGGTGTTTGATTTGCTGAGCAAGCGGGCTGAGTTGCACAAGCCTGTTGCTGTGAAACGCTGATCCGCTTCTCTGTGGCGAGGGAGCTTGCTCCCGCTGGACTGCGCAGCAGGCCCAGAACCAAACAACCCGGTGCATCAGAACAAACCGGTTGAACGGATTTGGGGCGGCTTCGCCACCCAACGGGAGCAAGCTCCCTCGCCACAAGGTGAAGCAAAAAATAATGCCCATTCAGAGGCAGCACCTCAAATAACCGTGAGGCCAAAACCGTGATCAAGACCCTGGACCACCTCCCGCATCCCGTTGAGAATGCGGCCGCCCTCGCCGGCCATTTCACCGATCTGGCGCCGCCGCTCAACGAGCGTCAGGCGCACCTGGAAGCCTCGCGCTGCCTGTATTGCTACGACGCGCCCTGCGTGAATGCCTGTCCGAGCGAAATCGACATTCCCTCGTTCATCCGCAACATTGCGCAGGACAACGTGCAAGGTGCCGCGCAGAAAATCCTCTCGGCCAACATCCTCGGCGGCAGTTGCGCCCGGGTGTGCCCGACGGAAATTCTTTGCCAGCAAGCCTGCGTACGCAACAACGCCCACGAATGCGCACCGGTCATGATCGGCCTGTTGCAACGCTACGCCGTGGACAACGCCCACTTCAGTACGCACCCCTTCCAGCGCGCTGCCGCCACCGGCAAACGCATCGCCGTGGTCGGTGCAGGTCCGGCCGGGTTGTCCTGCGCCCACCGCAGTGCCATGCACGGGCATGACGTGGTGATCTTCGAGGCGCGGGAAAAGGCTGGCGGCCTCAACGAATACGGGATCGCCAAATACAAACTGGTGGATGACTACGCACAACAGGAGCTTGAGTTCCTGTTGCAGATTGGCGGGATCGAAATCCGCCATGGGCAGAAGCTCGGAGACAACCTCTCCCTCAGCGAACTGCATCAACAGTTCGATGCGGTGTTCCTCGGCCTCGGGCTCAACGCCAGCAAACAACTGGGCCTGGCCCACGAAGACGCGCCCGGCCTGCTCGCCGCCACCGACTACATCCGCGAACTGCGCCAGGCCGATGACCTGACCCAACTGCCCCTGGCCGACCGTTGCATCGTCCTCGGCGCAGGCAACACCGCCATCGACATGGCCGTGCAAATGGCCCGCCTCGGCGCCCACGACGTGAATCTGGTGTATCGCCGTGGCATCGAGGACATGGGCGCGACCCATCACGAACAGGAGATTGCCAAGGCCAATCAGGTGCGGTTGATGACCTGGGCACAACCCGAAGAAGTGCTGCTCGATGACCACGGCCGCGTGCGCGGCATGCGTTTCGCCCGCACCCATCTGGTGGAAGGACGCCTGCAAACCACCGGTGAAACCTTCGAACTGGCCGCCGATGCGATCTTCAAGGCCATCGGCCAGGCCTTCGACGGCAGCGCCCTCAGCGATCCGCTGGCCCGTGAGCTCAAGCGTCAGGGCGAGCGCATCGAAGTCGATGAAAACCTGCGTACCAGCATCCCCGGCGTGTATGCCGGCGGCGACTGCACCAGCCTCGATCAAGACCTCACCGTGCAAGCCGTGCAGCATGGCAAGCGCGCCGCCGAGGCGATCAATGCTCAACTGATGCTCAACGTGGAGGCTGCGTAAATGGCCGATCTGTCGATTGTCTTCGCCGGCATCAAAGCACCCAATCCATTCTGGCTGGCCTCCGCTCCACCGACCGACAAGGCCTACAACGTGGTCCGCGCCTTCGAGGCCGGCTGGGGTGGCGTGGTCTGGAAAACCCTGGGTGAAGACCCGGCGGCGGTGAACGTATCGTCGCGCTACTCGGCGCACTTCGGGGCTAACCGGGAGGTACTCGGTTTTAACAACATCGAGCTGATCACCGACCGCTCGCTGGAGATCAACCTGCGGGAAATCACCCAGGTCAAAAAGGACTGGCCGGATCGCGCGCTGATCGTGTCGTTGATGGTGCCCTGCGTCGAAGAGTCCTGGAAGCACATCCTGCCGCTGGTGGAGGCCACCGGCGCCGACGGCATCGAGCTGAACTTCGGCTGCCCCCATGGCATGCCGGAACGCGGCATGGGCGCGGCGGTCGGCCAGGTGCCTGAGTACGTGGAACAGGTCACCCGCTGGTGCAAGACGTATTGCTCGTTGCCGGTGATCGTCAAGCTCACGCCGAACATCACCGACATCCGTGTCGCCGCCCGCGCCGCCCACCGTGGCGGTGCCGATGCGGTGTCGTTGATCAACACTATCAACTCGATCACCAGCGTCAACCTTGAACGCATGGTCGCCAACCCCATGGTCGGCAGCCAAAGCACCCATGGCGGTTATTGTGGTTCGGCCGTCAAGCCGATTGCCTTGAACATGGTCGCCGAAATCGCCCGTGATCCGCAGACCCAGGGCCTGCCGATCAGCGGGATCGGCGGCATCGGCAACTGGCGCGATGCTGCGGAATTCATCGCGCTCGGCAGTGGCTCGGTGCAGGTATGCACGGCGGCGATGCTGCATGGTTTCCGGATAGTCGAAGACATGAAGGACGGTTTGTCACGCTGGATGGACAGTCAGGGCTACGCCAGCATCGCGGAATTTTCCGGCCGCGCGGTGGGCAACACCACCGACTGGAAGTACCTGGACATCAACTACCAGGTGATCGCGAAAATCGATCAGGAGGCGTGCATTGGCTGTGGTCGTTGCCATATCGCTTGCGAGGACACATCGCACCAGGCCGTGGCCAGCCTCAAGCAAGCGGATGGCACGCACAAATACCAGGTGATCGATGAGGAGTGTGTGGGCTGCAACCTGTGCCAGATCACCTGCCCGGTGCAGGACTGCATCGAGATGGTGCCGGTGGAGACTGGCAAGCCGTTCCTGGACTGGAATCATGATCCGAGGAATCCGTATCACGTTGCCGTTTGATCGCTGAAGATCAAAAGATCGCAGCCTCGTTTCACTCGACAGCTCCTACAAGGGAACGCGCAATCCTGTAGGAGCTGTCGAGTGAAACGAGGCTGCGATCTTTTCGGACAATGCAAATCCTGTCGGTCTAAGGCTCCAACCCGATCCCCCGCAAAATCACACTGGTCACCGTCTGCACCGCCCGTTCGAACTGCATGTCCGACAGCGGCTGGTGGTCATTGAGAATATTCACCTGGTGATCGAAGTCGGCATAGTGCTGGGTCGAGGCCCAGATCATGTACAGCAGGCTCGACGGCTCCACCGGCAGGATGCGTTTGTCCTCCACCCACTGGCGGATTTTCGCTTCTTTCATCTTGGCCCAGTCATACAGGCTCGCGTCCAGCGCTGCGCCGAGGGTCGGTGCGCCATGGATGATTTCGTTGGCCCAGACTTTCGAACCATATGGCCGGCTGCGGGAATGGTTCATCTTGGCGCGGATGTAGCTGCTGAGCACCACACGCGGGTCATCGAACATCTCGAAGCACAGGGCGTCCTGCTTCCAGACTTCCAGCAAGTCGAACAGCACGGCGCTGTACAGTTCGGTCTTGGTGCTGAAGTAGTAGTGCAGGTTGGAGCGCGGCAGTTGCACCTCGGCGGCGATGTCGGCCATGGCGGTGCTGCCGAAGCCCTTTTCAGCGAAGACCTTTTCCGCCCCCAGCAGGATTTTTTCGACGTTACTGCGACGAATCTCGATCTTGTGATTGCCCATAAGGGCTCCCTGACAACAGCGTTGAACAAGACTAGCACCCGCTCTAGCTCGCGGCGACAGGGTCAAACCAAACATTTCACTCCCCCGCCTCCCAGACAGGTCATCGTATAACTTCCGATTGACAACCCTGGAAAATCCCGCAAATATCGCCCCTAATGTTGTACGACGACGTATGACAACTATAAAAACAAGAAACAAGGGAGCGTCACAGTGAGCAAGCTCGTCCGCAATTCCTCCGCCCGTTCTTCGTGTCCAGATTTTACCCGCCGTCAAACCCTGAGTCTGATTGGCTGCAGCGGCCTGGCTCTCGCCCTGCCCATCACCTGCCAGGCCGCAGGTTTCACCGACGACGCCAAGGCCACGCTGAACCTGCGCAACGCCTACATCAATCGCAACTACACCAACCCGGCCTATCCCCAGGGCAAAGCTGAAGAGTGGACGCAAAACTTCATTCTCGACGCCCGGTCCGGGTTCACCCGGGGCACCGTGGGTTTCGGTATCGATGTACTGGGCCTGTACTCGCAGAAGCTCGATGGCGGCAAAGGCACCGCTGGCACGCAGCTGTTGCCGATCCACGACGACGGCCGCCCCGCCGACAATTTCGGTCGGCTCGGCGTGGCGCTCAAAGGCAAGATTTCGAAAACCGAATTGAAAGTCGGCGAATGGATGCCAGTGCTGCCGATCCTGCGTTCCGACGATGGCCGCTCACTGCCGCAGACCTTCCAGGGCGCGCAAGTGACCTCCACCGAAATCAGTGGCCTGACGCTCTACGGCGGTCAATTCCAGCAAAACAGCCCGCGTAACGACGCGAGCATGGAAGACATGTTCATGAACGGCAAAGCGGCGTTTACCTCGGACCGTTTCAATTTCGGCGGCGGTGAATATGCGTTCAATGACAAGCACACGCAGGTCGGCGTCTGGTACTCGGAACTCAGTGACATCTACCAGCAGCAATACTTCAACCTGACCCACAGCCAACCCCTCGGTGACTGGACCCTGGGCGCCAACCTCGGCTACTTCATCGGCAAGGAAGACGGCAGTGCCAAGGCCGGCGACCTCGACAACAAGACCGCGTTCGCCCTGCTCTCGGCCAAATATGGCGGCAACACCTTCTACGTCGGCCTGCAAAAACTCACCGGTGACGATGTCTGGATGCGGGTCAATGGCACCAGTGGCGGCACCCTGGCCAACGACAGTTACAACTCCAGCTATGACAACGCCCGGGAAAAGTCCTGGCAAGTACGCCACGACTACAACTTCGTCGCCCTCGGCGTTCCGGGCCTGACCCTGATGAATCGCTACATCAGCGGCGACAACGTGCACACCGGCGCCATCACCGACGGCAAGGAATGGGGCCGCGAGTCGGAACTGGCCTACACGGTGCAGAGCGGGCCGCTGAAAAACCTCAACGTGAAATGGCGTAATGCGAGCATTCGCAAGAGCTTCAGCACCAACGAGTTCGATGAGAACCGGGTGTTCATCAGCTATCCGATTTCGTTGTTGTAACGCTGAAGTCTTGGCCAACCATATAACCCTTGTGGCGAGGGGGCTTGCCCCCGTTGGGCTGCGAAGCAGCCCCAAAAACTTAGCCCCGGTTTTGGCAGGATCATCGAGTTCACCGGGTTTACGACTGCTTCGCAGTCGAACGGGGGCAAGCCCCCTCGCCACAGGTACAGCGTTCGCAACTGAGAGATGACCCTCCGTCAATTTCCACCAATGTCGCGTTGACAAGAGCCGGAAACCCTAACGATACTTCAGCACAGTCGTACGACAACCTACAACAAATCAATAACAACGACCAGACGTCCAGGATTCCCATGACGACCACCACAACCGCCCGCCCCCCTTTCAACCGCCTGCTGCTGACCGGCGCCGCCGGTGGCCTCGGTAAAGTCCTGCGCGAAAGCCTGCGCCCTTACGCCAATGTGATTCGCCTGTCGGACATCGCCGACATCGCGCCGGCCATCGATGATCGCGAAGAAGTGATGCCGTGCGACCTCGCCGACAAGCAGGCGGTGCATCAACTGGTCGAAGGCGTGGACGCGATCCTGCACTTCGGCGGCGTGTCGACCGAGCGCTCGTTCGAAGAGATCCTCGGCGCCAACATCTGCGGCGTGTTCCACATCTACGAAGCTGCGCGCCGCCACGGCGTGAAGCGGGTGATCTTCGCCAGCTCCAACCATGTGATCGGCTTCTACAAGCAGGACGAAGTCATCGACGCCCACTCCCCTCGCCGCCCGGACAGCTACTACGGCCTGTCCAAGTCCTACGGCGAAGACATGGCCACGTTCTACTTCGACCGCTATGGCATCGAGACCGTCAGTGTGCGCATCGGCTCATCGTTCCCGGAGCCGCACAACCGCCGGATGATGAGCACCTGGCTGAGCTTCGGCGACCTGACCCGTCTGCTCGAGCGCGCCTTGTACACCCCGAACGTCGGCCACACCGTGGTCTACGGCATGTCCGACAACAAGGACATCTGGTGGGACAACCGCTACGCCACGGCCCTGGGTTTTGCCCCGCAGGACAGTTCCGAAGTGTTCCGCGAAAAAATCGAAGCACAGCCGATGCCAGCCGCCGATGATCCGGCGCGGCTCTATCAGGGCGGCGCCTTCTGCGCAGTCGGCCCGTTCGATGACTGAGCCCTCGCCGCTCACTTGATCCCCACGACAAAACCCAAGGGAATGAGTTGCCATGCAAGCCGAATTGATTGTCGACGCCCGCAACGTGGTCGGTGAAAGCCCGGTCTGGGTGCCTGAGGAAAACGCGCTGTACTGGGTGGATATTCCCGCCGGCGGTTTACAACGCTGGAGTGCCGATTCCGGCCTGGTCGATGCCTGGAAAACCCCGGAGATGCTCGCCTGCATCGCACGTCATCGCGATGGCGGCTGGGTCGCCGGCATGCAGAGCGGGTTCTTCCGCCTGCATCCAAGCAACGACGGCAGCCTCGACTGTGAACCGTTGGCCCACGTCGACCATGCCCGCACCGACATGCGCCTGAACGACGGCCGTTGCGATCGTCAGGGACGTTTCTGGGCCGGCAGCATGGTGCTGAACATGGGCGCCAACGCCACCGAGGGTACGCTCTATCGCTACAGTGCCGGACAACGCGGGCCACTCGAAGCGCAACTGAGCGGTTTCATCGTGCCCAACGGCCTGGGTTTCAGCCCGGACGGCAAGACCATGTACCTATCGGACTCGCACCCCAGCGTGCAACTGATCTGGGCTTTCGACTACGACATCGCCAGTGGCACACCGTCCAACCGCCGGGTGTTCGTCGACATGAACCACTTCTGCGGTCGCCCTGACGGCGCGGCGGTCGACGCCGATGGCTGCTACTGGATTTGCGCCAATGACGCCGGGCTCATCCACCGCTTCACCCCCGATGGCCGACTCGACCGCTCCCTCGCCATACCGGTGAAAAAACCCACCATGTGCGCCTTCGGTGGCCCTCGACTGGACACGCTGTTCGTGACCTCGATCCGCCCCGGCGACGACCATGACCCGCAATCACTGGCCGGTGGCGTGTTCGCCCTCGCCCCCGGCGTCAAAGGTTTACCCGAACCCCGTTTCAACGACTGAGCAACCTCAACAGAAAAGCGCTCCTGCTGCATCGCTGTGCCTTGAATATAAAAACAACAAAACTGGAGACACCCCCCATGGACTTCAAACGCACCTTGCTCGCCGCCGCACTTCCATTCGCCTTTTCCCTCAGCGGTGCCGTCCAGGCACTGGAAATCAAATTCGCCGACATCCACCCCGCCGGTTATCCGACCGTGGTGGCTGAAGAGCAGCTGGGTAAAACCCTGGTGGCCGACAGCAACGGCGCGCTGACCTTCAAGATGTTCGCCGGCGGTGTGCTCGGCTCGGAAAAAGAAGTGGTCGAACAGGCTCAGGTCGGTGCCGTACAGATGGCCCGGGTCAGCCTCGGCATCGTCGGTCCGGTGGTGCCGGACGTGAACGTGTTCAACATGCCCTTCGTGTTCCGTGACCAGGCGCATATGCGCAAGGTCATCGACGGGGCGGTCGGCGACGAAATCCTCGACAAGATCACCCACTCCGAATTCAACCTGGTCGCCCTGGCCTGGATGGACGGTGGCACGCGCAACCTCTACACCAAGAAACCGGTGCGCAGCATCGAAGACCTCAAGGGCATGAAGATCCGCGTGCAAGGCAATCCGATGTTCATCGAAACCATCAATGCCATGGGCGGCAACGGCATTGCGATGGACACCGGCGAAATCTTCAGTGCCCTGCAGACCGGCGTGATCGACGGCGCGGAAAACAACCCGCCGACCCTGCTTGAACACAACCACTACCAGAACGCCAAGTACTACAGCCTGACCGGCCACCTGATCCTGCCCGAACCGATCGTGATGTCGAAAATCACCTGGAACAAACTCACCCCCGAGCAGCAAGCCCTGGTGAAGAAAACCGCCAAGGCGGCACAGGCCCAGGAACGCACCCTGTGGGATGCGAAATCGGCCAGCAGCGAAGAAAAACTCAAGGCTGCCGGCGTCGAGTTCATCACCGTCGACAAGAAACCTTTCTACGAGGCAACCGCCTCGATCCGCGAGAAATATGGCGCGCCCTACGCCGATCTGATCAAGCGTATCGAAGCCGTTCAGTAACCCTCCCTGCATTCAAGAAAGGCCCGGCGCCGCTGACGTTGGTGTACGTCAGTGCGCGCCCGGTTACGGTGGAACCCGATGAAGAATCTGCTGCTGCGTATCAACGACAGGATTTACATGACCTGCATCTGGGTGGCTGGCCTGTCGGTCCTGGCCATTTCCCTGATGATCCCCTGGGGCGTTTTTGCCCGTTACGTGCTCGGCACCGGCTCCAGTTGGCCTGAGCCCACTGCAATCCTGCTGATGATGGTGTTCACCTTCATCGGTGCCGCCGCCAGCTACCGCTCCGGTTCGCACATGGCGGTGGCGATGCTCACCGACCGCCTGCCGCCGCACCTGCGCAAGACTGCAGCCATTGTCGCGCAACTGCTGATGGCTACGATCTGCCTGTTCATGGCCATCTGGGGCAGCAAGCTGTGCCTGTCGACCTGGAACCAGTTCATGAGCGCCCTGCCGACCTTGCGCGTAGGTATCACCTACATGCCGATTCCGATTGGCGGCGCGCTGACGCTGGTGTTTGTCCTGGAAAAACTCTTGCTCGGTGACCAGAGCAACCGTCGGGTCGTGCGTTTCGACCTCGTTGAAGAAAACGAAGGGGCTGCCTGAATGGACGCTTTTATTCTGTTGGGCAGTTTTATCGCGTTGATCCTGATCGGCATGCCGGTCGCCTACGCCCTGGGGTTTGCCGCACTGATCGGTGCGTGGTGGATCGACATCCCGTTCCAGGCCCTGATGATTCAGGTGGCCGGGGGCGTGAACAAGTTCTCGCTGCTGGCGATTCCGTTCTTCGTACTGGCCGGCGCGATCATGGCCGAGGGCGGCATGTCCCGGCGCCTGGTGGCGTTCGCCGGGGTGCTGGTGGGCTTCGTGCGTGGCGGCTTGTCGCTGGTCAACATCATGGCCTCGACCTTCTTTGGCGCGATCTCCGGTTCCTCGGTGGCGGACACCGCCTCGGTCGGTTCGGTGCTGATTCCGGAAATGGAACGCCGTGGTTATCCCCGGGAGTTCGCCACGGCGGTGACCGTCAGCGGCTCGGTACAAGCGCTGCTGACACCGCCCAGCCACAACTCGGTGCTCTACTCCCTGGCCGCCGGCGGCACGGTGTCGATCGCCTCGCTGTTCATGGCCGGCGTAGTGCCGGGCCTGTTGATGAGCGCGTGCCTGATGGTGCTGTGCCTGATCTTCGCGAAAAAGCGTGACTACCCGAAAGGCGAAGTCATTCCGATGCGCGAAGCGCTGAAGATCTGCGGCGAAGCGCTGTGGGGCCTGATGGCCATGGTGATCATCCTCGGCGGCATCCTGTCGGGCATTTTCACCGCCACCGAGTCGGCGGCGATTGCGGTGCTGTGGTCGTTCTTCGTGACCATGTTCATCTACCGCGACTACAAATGGAGCGAACTGCCGAAACTGATGCATCGCACGGTGCGCACGATCTCGATCGTGATGATCCTGATCGGCTTCGCCGCCAGCTTTGGCTACATCATGACCCTGATGCAGATCCCGGCGAAGATCACCACACTGTTCCTGACCCTGTCGGACAACCGTTACGTGATCCTGATGTGCATCAACGTCATGCTGCTGTTGCTCGGTACGGTCATGGACATGGCGCCGCTGATCCTGATCCTCACGCCGATCCTGATGCCGGTGATTCTCGGCATAGGCGTGGACCCGGTGCAGTTCGGCATGATCATGCTGGTGAACCTGGGCATTGGTTTGATTACACCGCCGGTGGGTGCGGTACTCTTTGTGGGGTCAGCCGTGGGTAAAGTCAGCATTGAATCCACCGTGAAAGCCCTGCTGCCGTTCTATGGCGTGTTGTTCCTGGTGCTGCTGGCCGTGACCTACATTCCGGCGCTGTCGCTGTGGTTGCCGCATCTGGTGTTGTAAGCATTTCGGCACGCAAGCCCTCCTGTGGCGAGGGGGCTTTTGTGGCGAGGGGGCTTGCCCCCGTTCGGCTGCGCAGCAGTCGTAAAACTTTGCACTCGGCGTAACTGACACACCGCGAAAGCAAGTTTTAGGGCCGCTGCGCGACCCAACGGGGGCAAGCCCCCTCGCCACAAAAGCCCCTCGCCACAGGGAACGGTGCAAGCCTCAAAAAATCACATGGCAGGTCAACATGTCGCCAACACTCCTCGAACTCGAAGACGAATTCACCCGCCTCACCCTCGCCCCGCAACTGAGCGGCAGTATCGTCAACTGGTCCGTGCGCAGCACTGGCCAGCCGTTGTTGCGCCACGCTGATGCCCAAGCACTCAACAGCGGTTTGCCGGGCAAGCTCGGTTGCTTCCCTTTGATCCCCTGGTCCAACCGCATCGCCAATGGCGGTTTCGATTGCCCCGACGGCTGGCTGGCACTGACGCCCAATAGCCTCACCGATCCCCTGCCGATTCACGGCAGCGCCTGGCAGCAGCCGTGGCAGGTGGCCTCCAGGACGGCGGACGAGGTCGTGCTACAGCTCGACAGCGCAACACCCTTCGCTTTTCGCGCCCGGCAACGTTTCCATTTGCGCGCGGGCAAGCTGAGCATCGAACTGCACGTCACGCACCTGGCTGAACACGCTGCATGGCATGGTCTGGGGCTGCATCCATATCTGCCGCGCACCGCGAACACCCGACTACAGGCACCGGCCCGACACGTGTGGTTGTGTGACGGGGCAAAACTGCCGACAGAACTCAGCGCATTGCCGGTGGAGTGGGATTTTCAGCAACTGAAGTCATTGCCCGAATCACTGGTGGATAACGGTTTCTGTGAATGGGACGGTCACTGCCTGATCCGCCAGCGCGACCTCGGCTATGAACTCGACTGCCAGGCCACCGGCAGCGATTACTACCTGCTCTACTGCCCTGTGGGCCTGGGGTTTTTCTGCATCGAACCGGTGAGCCACCCGGTCAACGCGCATCACCTGCCCGGTCGGCCAGGCTTGCGTTTGCTGGAACAGGGTCAAGCCACCGAACTGGGCTTCACCCTGCAGTATCGGCCGCTTCAGGCAGAGGCCCCCAACAGTTGACTCAACACTGCGCGCAATTTGCCGGGCTTCACCGGTTTGTTCAGCAAGGGCGCGTTGAGCCGCTGCAACGCACGCCGACAATGGTCGGTGCGGTCGGCGGTAATGATCACCGCGGGAATGTTCTGGTGGAAATGCTCACGCAAATGTCGCACAACATCACAGCCGACCACCCCGTGGTCGAGATGATAGTCCGCGAGAATCAGTTCGGGTGCCTGACCGCGCAGCGCCGCCAGCGCAGCTGCTTCATCGGTGGCGGTTACAACGTCGCAGCCCCACTGCTCGAGCAACGCGCCCATGCTTTGGAGAATGCTCACTTCGTTGTCGAGCACCAGTAAACGACGGCCCGGCAGCGGGTTGCCGGTGCCCGGTTGTGGCACCGCCTGGCTCACGGGCAACGGAACCTCGTCGGAGATCGGCACCTCGATGCTGAACATCGAACCCCGCCCCGGCAACGAGTACACGCCGACTTTATAGCCAAGGATCTTGGCGATGCGCTCGACGATCGCCAGCCCCAGGCCCACGCCCTTGCGGTCGGCGGCGCGGCCGACGTCCAGCTGGTTGAACTCGAGGAAAATCGAATCGAGCCGGTCGGCGGCAATGCCACGCCCGGTGTCCCAGACCTCCAGGCGCAACATCTCGCCCCGACGCCTTGCCCCCAGCAGGATGCTGCCTTCGTCGGTGTAGCGGCAGGCATTGCTGAGGAAATTGCGCAGGATCCGCGTCATCAGGCGCAAGTCGGTGCTGATGGCGTAATCGGCCATGCGCACCCGCAGGTTCAAGCCGGCCGCCTGGGCGACGGACTGAAACTCCGACACCAGCGGCCCGAGCAGTTCGTCGAGGCGGTACGAGGCGATGTCCGGCTTGACCGCAGCCTGATCGAGCCGGGAAATGTCGAGCAGATCCGTCAGCAGGTCTTCGGCCCCTTCCAGGGCCTGGTGAGTGCGTTCCACCAGCAGCTGTTCGGCTTCCGGCAATTGGCGTTCGCGCAAGGTCGAAATCAGCAACCGCGCGGCGTTCAGCGGTTGCAGCAGGTCGTGGCTGGCGGCGGCGAGGTATTTGTCCTTGCTGTGATTGGCCGCCTCGGCGGCATCGCGGGCGACGCGCAAGGCCTGGGCGATCTGTTTACGCTGGGTGATCTGCTGCTGAAGATTACGGTTGGCTTCGAGCAATTCATTGGTGCGCGCGACGACGCGCAGCTCCAGTTCGTCATTGAGTTGCTGCAGGCGTTGCTGGGCCAGTTTGCGCTCGGTGATATCGGAAACGAACCCTTCCACCAGCCCTTCCTGGCCGGGCTTGAGCAGCAGGTTCATCAACACATCGAGGTAACTGCCGTCCTTGCGCCGCAAGCGGGTTTCATAGCCGTGCAGGCTGCGCTGGTGCCTGAGGATTTCGCCGATGTTTTCCAGCTCCTGCGCGCCGTCGACGAACAGGGTGCTGGCAAGGTCAGTCAGGGAGAACAGCACCTCCTGCGGGTCCTGGTAGCCGAGCATGCGTGCCAGCGCCGGGTTGGCGGCGCGCATGCCATCGTGCAGGCTGACCTGGAAGATCCCGTGCACCGCGTTTTCGAACAGCCACTTGTAGCGGTTACGCTCGGCTTCCAGATCATCCAGGCGCGCGGCCAGTTCCGGGTAATGACTCTTGCGCGCCGAATGGCTGCCCAGCCCCAGCAGCCCGGCCAGGGCCCGTTGTTGTTCGTCAGAGGGCTTCGCCATAGACGACCTCGACATCACGCTGGCTGGACTCGCGCGGGTTGGTCAGGATGCACGGATCGTGCATCGCATGCTGCGACAGGAACGGAATGTCCGAGGTCCGCACGCCATGCAAACCGAGGGTTTCGTGAAAGCCGATGGCGTGCTTGAGGGCGATCAGGTGTTCGACCAGACGCCCGCAGATCTGCCGGTGATTCAGGCCCCGGCAGTCGATGCCGAAGGTCTCGGCGATCACCTTGAAGCGCTCCGGTGCCGAGTTGTAATTGAAGGCCACCACGTGCTCGACCAGCACCGCGTTGCACAGGCCGTGGGGCAGGTCGAGAAAGCCGCCGAGGCTGTGGGACATGGCATGCACGGCACCGAGGATGGCGTTGGAAAACGCCAGCCCGGCCTGCATGCTGCCGAGCATGATCTTCTCGCGCAGGGCGATGTCGGTCGGGTTGGCGATCATTTGCACCAGGTTGCCATTGATCAGGCGCATCGCCTCCAGCGCGTGGGGGTCGGTCAGGGGCCCGTGGCCGGTGGACACGAAGGCTTCGATGGCATGCACCAACGCGTCGATACCGGTACAGGCCGACAGGAACGGGTCCATGCTCAGGGTGGTTTCCGGGTCGATCAGCGAAACGTCCGGCACCACCGCCTTGCTGACGATGGAGAACTTCATGCGTTCCTGCTGGTTGGAAATGATCACGAATTGCGAGACGTCGGCCGAGGTGCCCGCGGTGGTCGGAATCAGGATCAGTGGCGGGCTGGGCACGCGGATAGTGTCCACGCCCTCGAAATCGAGAATGCTGCGGCCATGGGCGACGACGATGCCGATGCCTTTGCCACAGTCCATCGGGCTACCGCCGCCGACGGCGACGATCACGTCGCAGTGATTTTCCCGATACAGCTCGGCACCGCGCATCACCTCTTCGACCCGCGGGTTCGGTGAAACGTCGGTGTACAGGCAGTATTCGATGCCCAGGGCTTGCAGGCTGGCTTCGACATCGGCGACCCAACCGGCGGCAATCACGCCGGGATCGCTGACCACCAGGACCTTGCGCGCGCCAAAGGTCTTGGCGTAATTGCCGACACTGTGCCGGCTACCGGCGCCGAAGATGATTTCAGGCGAAACGAATTTACGCAGCTGGTTGAGACTCTGGCTCATTTGAAAGCCTGTTTTTATTGTTTTGGAAGGTAGAAACCACACTAAACCATCCAGCTGCGAATGCAATCAGACCAATGGGTAGCACATTCAAGTTCACCACAGCCCCCTGTAGGAGCGAGCTTGCTCGCTCCTACAGGGGGATTTGTGTCGCCAGACTAGCCGCGATAGATCAGCTGTGAGGCCTTTTCGTTACGCAGTGTCAGATGTTCGATCCCCAACCCCGGCGCCTCGGCTTCCTCGCGGGCCTTGAGGATCACGCCGTGATGGGGCGACTTGCTGCACACCGGGTCGGCATTGCTGGCATCGTCCGTCAGCATGAAAGCCTGGCAGCGGCACCCTCCCAGGTCCTTGTGCTTTTCGTCGCAGGAGCGACACGGCTCCGTCATCCAGTCATCGCCGCGAAAACGATTGAAGCCGAACGAGTCGTTCCAGATGTGTTCAATGCTGTGCTCGCGCACATTGGGAAACTGTACGGGCAATTGCCGGGCGCTGTGGCAAGGCAGCGCCGTGCCATCGGGGGTGATGTCGAGAAACAGGTTGGCCCAGCCGTTCATGCAGGTCTTGGGACGTTCCTCGTAGTAGTCCGGGGTGACGAAGATCAACTTGCACGGGTGACCCTGGGCTTCGAGACGCTGGCGATATTCGTTGGTGATGCGTTCGGCACGCTGCAATTGTTCACGGGTGGGCAACAGGCCGACGCGGTTGAGTTCGGCCCAGCCGTAGAATTGGCAGGTGGCCAGTTCGACAAAATCCGCCTCCAGCTCCAGGCACAGCTCGATGATCTGCTCGATCCGGTCGATGTTGTGCCGATGGGTGACGAAGTTCAACACCATCGGATAGCCCTGGGCTTTCACGGCCCTGGCCATGGCCAGTTTCTGGGCAAAGGCCTTGCGCGACCCCGCGAGCATGTTGTTCACCGCCTCGTCGGCGGCCTGGAAGCTGATCTGGATATGGTCCAGCCCGGCCACCTTGAAATCGCGCACCTTCTGCTCGGTCAGGCCGATGCCGGAGGTAATCAGGTTGGTGTAGTAGCCCATGTCCCGGGCGGCCTTGATCAGCTGCGCCAGGTCTTGCCGCACAAGGGGCTCGCCACCGGAAAAGCCCAATTGCGCGGCACCCATGTCCCGCGCTTCGCGAAATACGCGAATCCACTCTTCCGTGTTCAGTTCCTCACCGTGCCGGGCAAAGTCCAAGGGATTGGAGCAATAGGGGCATTGCAGCGGGCAGCGGTAGGTCAGTTCGGCGAGCAGCCACAACGGCGGCCCGGGCTGCGTCTCACTCGATCCAGAACTGCGCATGGGCCACCTCCAGAAACGCCAGCACGTCTTCATCGATCCCCGGTACGCCGGGGAAATTCGCACTCAATCGATCAATGATCGCCGCCACGCTGCGCTGGCCATCGACCAGATCGAGAATCTGTCCGGCACTGGCGTTGAGCTTGATCATGCCTTCGGGGTACAGCAGCACGTGGCAGTCCTGACGGGGCTCCCATTGCAGGCGAAAGCCGCGGCGCAAGGCCGGTGACTGCTGACGATCGATCAGGCTCACAGGGCAATCCCCCGGTGCCAGACGTTGTCGCCGGTGACCGTGTGATACGGCGGGCGCGCAAGCTCGTAGGCCATGCTTATGGCATCGAGCATGCTCCACAGCACGTCGAGCTTGAATTGCAGAATCTGCAGCATGCGTTGTTGCCCCTCGGCCGTCACGTAGTGCGCCAGGGTGATGCGCAAACCATGCTCGACATCGCGCCGCGCCTGGCTCAGGCGCGTGCGGAAGTAGTCGTAGCCGGCGACGTCGATCCACGGGTAATGAGTGGGCCAGGCATCGAGTCGCGATTGATGGATCTGTGGGGCAAAGAGTTCGGTCAGCGAACTGCTGGCCGCTTCCTGCCAGCAGGCGCGACGGGCGAAATTGACGTAGGCGTCCACGGCGAAACGCACGCCGGGCAGCACCAGTTCCTGAGAGAGGAGCTGCTCGCGATCGAGCCCCACGGCTTCGCCCAGGCGCAGCCAGGCTTCGATACCGCCCTCGCTGCCGGGGACGCCATCGTGGTCGAGAATCCGTTGCAGCCATTCGCGGCGCACGTCGCGGTCCGGGCAGTTGGCGAGAATCGCGGCGTCCTTCAACGGAATGTTGATTTGATAGTAGAAGCGATTGGCGACCCAGCCCTGGATCTGCTCGCGGCTGGCGCGGCCGGCGTACATGGCTTGGTGGAAGGGGTGATGAATGTGGTAGTAGGCGCCCTTGGCGCGCAGGGCGGCTTCGAATTCTGTGGGGGTCATTGCGTTGTCAGTCATTGCGGTTCTCCGGGAAGTTCTGCGGCGTCTGGTCCGGCCTCTTCGCGGGCAAGCCCGCTCCTACATTGAATCGGCGGTGCCCCCTGTGGGAGCGACGGTGCGGCGATCCGACCTGCTCGCGATAGGGCCATCGGCTACAGCTCAATACTCATGCCGTCATAAGCCACTTCAATACCCCGCCGTTCCAGCAACGCCCGCTCGGCCGAGTCTTCATCGAGAATGGGATTGGTGTTGTTGATGTGGATCAGCACCTTGCGCTGGCGGTTGAACCCTTGCAGCACTTCTAGCATCCCGCCGGGGCCGCTTTGTGGGAGGTGCCCCATTTCGCTGCCCAGGTTCTGGCCGACTTCGCAGATACGCATCTCGTCGTCGCGCCACAGGGTGCCGTCCAGCAGCAGGCAATCGGCACGCTGCATCCAGCTCAGCACTTCATCGTCGATTCGGCCAAGGCCCGGGGCATAGAACAGCGAGGCGCCGTTGCGCAGGTCTTCAATGAACAAGCCAATGGTGTCGCCCGGTTGCGGGTTGCCGCGATTGGGCGAATACGGCGGCGCGTTGCTCACCAGGGGAATCGCGCGAAATTGCAAATGCCCGCAGGCCGGGATGCTGAAAGACTGGCGATCGAGGCCGACCGGTTGCCAGTGCAATCCGCCGTTCCAGTGCTCAAGCATGTTGAACAACGGAAAACCGCTGCTCAGGTCCTGATGCACGCGCTCGGTGCACCACACCGCATGCGGGCAGCCTTCGCGCAGGCTGAGCAAGCCGGTGCAATGGTCGATCTGGCTGTCGAGCAGCACGATGCCGGCGATGGCGCTGTCACGCAGGCGCCGTGCCGGTTGCAATGGCGCAAAACTCTCGAGTTGCGCACGAATGTCCGGTGAAGCATTGCACAGCACCCACTCCACGCCGTCGTCGCTCAGGGTGATCGACGACTGCGTACGGCGCTGTGCCCGCAGGCTGCCATTGCGCACACCGGCGCACTGGCGGCAGTTGCAGTTCCACTGCGGGAAACCACCGCCGGCGGCGGAACCGAGAACGCGAATGTGCATGGCGGATGCTCCAGAAGGCAGGCCCGGCCAACGCAGCGGCTGGCCGGGTGATCAATCAACGGTTGGCGAAATACATCGTCACTTCGAAGCCAATGCGCAGATCGGTAAACGCGGGTTTAGTCCACATGGGTCATTCCTCTTCTTGTGCCGGGTGATTCCGGTAGAGCCATTAATGCACGGGGCATCGAGTGCCCGAATGCTACTTTCGAAGGAGCTTTGGGGGTGATTTGGTAGGGGGTGTGCGATCGTCATGCACACACAAATACTGTAGGAGCGAGCTTGCTCGCGAAGAACCCGAGAACGCCACGGGGTGTCAGGCTTCCAGCGTTATCGTTGACGTCCATCGCGAGCAGGCTCGCTCCTACAGAGTGCTTGCCATCAGTGCGAAATCAGAAGAACCCCAGCGGATTGATGTCGTAGCTCACCAGCAGGTTTTTGGTCTGCTGGTAGTGATCGAGCATCATCTTGTGGTTCTCCCGACCGACGCCGGACTTCTTGTAGCCACCAAACGCCGCGTGTGCCGGGTACAGGTGGTAACAGTTGGTCCACACGCGCCCTGCCTTGATCGCCCGGCCCATGCGGTAGGCGCGGTTGATGTCGCGAGTCCACAGGCCGGCACCGAGGCCGAACTCGCTGTCGTTGGCGATGGCCAAGGCTTCGGCTTCGTCCTTGAAGGTGGTGATACCCACCACCGGGCCGAAGATTTCCTCCTGGAACACACGCATCTTGTTGTGGCCCTTGAGCAGGGTCGGCTGGATGTAATAGCCGCTGGACAGGTCGCCCTCCAGACGTTCGGCCGCGCCGCCGGTGAGCAGCTCGGCGCCCTCTTCCTGGGCAATGGTCAGGTACGAGAGGATCTTGTCGTATTGCTGCTCGGACGCCTGGGCGCCGACCATGGTCTCGGTGTCCAGCGGGTTGCCGCGCTTGATCTTGACGATCTTCTTCATCACCTCGGCCATGAACGGCTCGTAGATCGACTCCTGCACCAGCGCCCGGGACGGGCAGGTGCAGACTTCGCCCTGGTTGAAGAACGCCAGCACCAGGCCTTCGGCGGCTTTTTCGATGAACGCGGGCTCGGCGTTCATGATGTCTTCGAAGAAGATGTTCGGCGACTTGCCGCCCAGCTCGACGGTACTCGGGATGATGTTCTCGGCGGCGCAATGCATGATGTGCGCGCCCACCGGGGTCGAGCCGGTGAAGGCGATCTTGGCGATGCGCTTGCTGGTAGCCAGGGCCTCGCCGGCTTCGCGACCGAAGCCCTGGACGATGTTCAGCACGCCCGCCGGCAGCAGGTCGGCGATCAGCTCGGCGAAGACCATGATCGACAGCGGCGTTTGCTCGGCGGGCTTGAGCACGATGCAGTTGCCGGCGGCCAGGGCCGGGGCGAGTTTCCAGGCAGCCATCAGCAGCGGGAAGTTCCACGGAATGATCTGCCCGACCACGCCCAGCGGTTCGTGAAAGTGATAGGCCGTGGTCAGCTCGTTGATCTCGGCGGCGCCGCCTTCCTGAGCGCGGATGCAGCCGGCGAAGTAACGGAAATGGTCGGCCGCCAGCGGCACGTCGGCGTTCAGGGTTTCGCGCACGGCCTTGCCGTTGTCCCAGGTTTCGGTGACGGCCAGGACCTCAAGGTTCTGCTCGATGCGATCGGCGATTTTCAGCAGCACCAGGGAGCGGTCCTGGGCCGAGGTCTTGCCCCAGGCATCGGCAGCGGCATGGGCGGCGTCGAGGGCCTTGTCGATGTCGGCCGCGCTGGAGCGCGGGAACTCGGCGATCACTTCACCGTTGACCGGCGAGGTGTTGGTGAAGTACTCGCCATTGATCGGAGCGACGAACTCGCCACCGATGAAGTTGCCGTAGCGCGGCTTGAAGGTAATGACGGCGCCTGGAGTTCCGGGTTGTGCGTAGATCATGGTGGGCCTCTGTCTGGGTCGATGCCTGTCGTACTGACAGGCGATGAGCCGATACTAGAGAGCCCCGCGTGCCGAACGAATGCATCGTTGGCAGGAGGGGCTCTCGTTATTTGGTCGTAGAAGGCGCTGCGGTATCAGCAGGCTTTTGTGGCGAGGGAGCTTGCTCCCGCTCGGCTGCGCAGCAGTCGTAAATCCAAACGACTCGGTTGCGGCCGAGAACGTAGGGGGCTGCTTCGCAGCCCAGCGGGAGCAAGCTCCCTCGCCACAGGTAATTCATCACCACAAAGTTGTGGTCGCCGGGGTTAGTGCTTGGCGACGAGGTCCTTAGGCAGCTTGAAGGTCCAGAGCATGCCGCCCTGGTTGAAGTCCTTGATCCGCTTGGCCACTTCACCCCCCCACAGCGGCACCGCGCCGCCCCAGCCGGAGAGCACCGAGACGTACTGTTCGCCGTCCATTTCCCAGGTCACGGGTGAGCCGAGCACGCCGGAGCCGGTCTGGAACTCCCAGACCTTTTCGCCGGTCTTGGCGTTGAACGCCTGCAGGAAACCTTCCGGCGTGCCGGTGAACACCAGATTGCCCTTGGTGGTCAGCACCCCGCCCCACAGCGGCGCGTAGTTCTTGTGGCGCCAGACTTCCTTGCCGGTTTTCGGATCGATGGCCCGCAGCACGCCGATGTAGTCTTCGTTCAACGGCTTGATGGTGAAGCCGGCGCCGAGGAACGCCGCGCCTTTCTTGTAGGCGATGCCTTCATTCCAGATGTCCATGCCCCATTCGTTGGAAGGCACATAGAACAGCCCGGTGTCTTGGTTGTAGGCCATCGGCATCCAGTTTTTCGCGCCGAGGAACGCCGGCGCCACGAACACCGAACTGCCCTTGGCTTCGGAACCCGGCGCACCGGGACGGCTGGCCTCGTTGTAGATCGGCCGGCCGTTCTTATCCAGGCCGGTGGCCCAGGTGATCTTGTCCACGAACGGGAAGCCACGGATGAATTTGCCGTTGGTGCGGTCCAGCACGTAGAAGAAACCGTTACGGTCGGCAGTGGCCGCCGCCTTGATTTCCTTGCCGCCTTCGCTGTAGTTGAACGACACCAGTTCGTTCACGCCGTCGTAGTCCCAACCGTCGTGGGGCGTGCTCTGGAAGTGCCACTTGATGGTGCCGTCGTCCGGGTTGAGCGCCAGACGCGATGATGAGTAGAGGTTGTCGCCAGGGCGCAGGTGCGAGTTCCACGGCGCCGGGTTGCCGGTGCCGAACAGCAGCAGGTTGGTTTCCGGGTCGTAGTAACCACCGAGCCAAGGGGCCGCGCCGCCGGTTTTCCACAGATCGCCCGGCCAGGTCTTGCCCGCCTCGCCGCCGGAGATGCCGTTTTCCACGGCTTTGCCGTCCTTGTAGACGTAGCCCATGTGGCCTTCGACCGTCGGCCGGGTCCACAGCAGATCACCATTTTTCGGGTCGTAGGCCTCGATCTTGCCCACCACGCCGAACTCGCCACCGGCCACGCCGGTAATCAGCTTACCGTTGATCACCAGCGGTGCGGCGCTGATCGAGTAGCCTTCCTTGTGGTCGGCGACTTTCTTGCTCCACACCACCTTGCCGGTGTCCTTGTTCAGCGCCACGAGCTTGGCGTCGAGGGTGCCGAAGATCACCAGATCGCCATACAACGCGACGCCACGGTTGATCACGTCGCAGCAAGGGCGGATGTCATCGGGCAGGCGCGCGTCGTATTGCCAGAGTTTCTTGCCGGTGCGTGCATCCACGGCGAACACCCGGGAGTAAGACCCGGTCATGTACATCACGCCGTCCTTGACCATCGGTTGCGCTTGCTGGCCACGCTGTTTTTCACCGCCGAAGGAAAACGCCCAGGCGGGTCGCAACTCCTTGACGTTGTCGACGTTGAGAATATCCAGCGGACTGTAGCGCTGCCCCTGAACGCCGAGGCCGTTGGTCACGACCTGTTCCGGGTTTTTCGGGTCCTGGAGAATGTCCTGGTCGGAAACCCCGGCCAATGCCTGGCCGGACAACAGCATGGCACTGAGCAGCAGGCTCAAGACGAAGGGCTGGCGACGTGCGGGTTGGGTCATGACGGCTTCCTCTGCGGATTTTTGTTATGTCCGGGAAATTTTCCCGGTCTGGTGCAGATTCTTGAGCGCCGCCGCCCTGGCAACAATTGCCCGCAATGAGGAGATTGCTAGTTCCTTGGTAGCAGGTCGGATGAGATGGACGTGAACGACACCGGCCCCTGTAGGAGCGAGCTTGCTCGCGAAAAACGTCAGACCACCGCGTTCATCCAGGCAGCTTGCGTTTTCGTTAACGTCCTTCGCGAGCAAGCTCGCTCCTACAGGAAAGCATCATTTGCCGGCTGCGGAATCCACCCGCGTCATCCGCTCGCGCTCGTAGCGCGGGTACAGATGGCTGACGCTGCGGATCAGTTCGTAGCGGCTCAAATTGATGCTGGCGAAGCGTTCGGGGATGGGGCTGCGGATCATCTCGGCCATGTCACTGCCATTGGCGGCGCCGTCGCGCATGAGCTGATCGAGCCAGGTCAGGTAATCGCGCATCTGCTCGAAGGGTTGCGGGTCGCTCGCCACCGGACCGTGGCCGGGCACAACCTGCGTCCAGGGCAAGCCTTGCAGGGTCGCGATGTCCGCCAGCCATACGGCCAGGCCCGGGCTGTTGGGCGTGGTCAGGGCCCGTTGATAAAACACCAGGTCCCCGGCAAACAGCACGCCGGTTTGCTGGTCGAGAATAACCAGATCCGCGCCCGTATGCCCACCCAGGCTCAGCAGACGCAAATCGTGATTCCCAAAACTTTTCACGCCGGGTGTCAGCGTCTGGGTCGGCAGCACCACTTCGGTGCCGCGCATCCAGTCGCCAACCATCCGGTACATATTCTCGGCCATGGCATCGCCTTGCCGGTGCAACAGTTCGGTGGTGCCGGCCAAGGCACCGATCGGCACGCCGGTGAAGGCCTGATTGCCCAACACGTGGTCCGGGTGGTGATGGGTCAGCAAGACCTCGATCACCGGCTTGTCGGTGGTGGCGGCAATCGCCTTGCGCATCGCTTCGCCGTAACGCCTGGACGGGCCGGTGTCGATCACCACCACACCGCGTTCGGTGACGATGAACGCGGTGTTGACGATGTTGCCGCCGTTGGCCTTGGCGAAATTATCGGTGCTGCCTTCCAGCAACCAGGTGTCCTGGGCGATCTGCCGGGGCTTGAGTGAGTACTCGAGATCGGCCAGGGCCGGCAGACTGACGCTTAACACCATCAACAGGATCCAGCGCATGCCACGCTCCTTGGGGTCACGCTTCTTGGGGTCAGGGGATCGACGCATCGAACTCATTGCCACTGTTGTCCCGTATTAACAGGCGCGTTTGCCCTGCTCCTTCGATGTCGAAGGCCAGGTTGGGGTTTTCGCTGACCGCAGGAAACAGCTCCAGCCGGGCCAGCACTTGCTCGTTGTGGTCGCGCAACTCGGCATGGTTGATGAAGAATTCCGGAATGCCGCTGACCATGCCGTTGTCCATGGGATGGGCCACCTGCATACGCAAACGGCTGAATTCGCCCCGGGGATAGCGCCCGCCGAGCACTTCGCCGATGTGCTCTTCCCAGCCCGGTTGAGTCCGCACCACGCTCGGTGCGGTGCAGCCGCCACCTGCGGCGTCGATCAGGGTCGAACCGACATGCCACACGCCGTCGCGGGTCAACACCGCCGCGCGCAAGGGCGTGGCCTGTTCGATGCGAATGCGCAACGACAGCCAGGGCAAAACCGAATTCAGCGGCTGGAAGTCGACGATTTTCGGCAACGGATTCAGCTCTGCCCAGGCAAGGATTTTCACCACTTCGCCGTTGAACGCCCGGGCGTCGATTTCCAGCGGCACCTGCCGGGCATCTTCGGCAAACGGCGGCGCCAGCAGCTTGACCCGCTCATCGAAAACGAACGGCGCATTACCCAGAAACTGCTGCTGATAGAAAGCCCACATCACCGATGGCACCGGGTCTTTGCCGGGATCGATTTCGGCGGCCTGTGCCGCCAGGCTTAGCCAGCAGGCCAACAGACAACTCCCTCGCCATTTCATCGCCTGCTCCTTATTGATACATCTCGGGCACGTCGTATTGCAGACCGTAATGGCCGTAGATGGTCTTCACCGAGCCCTCGCGGATCAGGCTTTCCAGCGCCTCTTCCACGGCATAGGCCAGTTGCCGGTTGCTTTCGTGCACCGCCATGCCGATCTCCCAGAGCTGCTTGCCCATGTTCGGGTAGGCGTTTTCTGCCAGCGCCACTTGCGGGTCGGCGGCCTGGTGTACCTGCCAGTCGATCTCGCCGCGCATGGCCATCACCGCGTCGACCTCACCGGCCTTCATCGCGGCAAACGCCTGGGGCACGCCGGGATAGTGATGAGTCTTGCCGGCGAGCATGCCGTTGAACACCGAGGTCAGGTAGAACGACGGCACGCTGTCGACTTCGACACCAATCGGGTGATACTCGAACACCGCAACGCTGGCGACCTTGTCCAGTCGCCGACGGTCATAGGCCACCTGCCATTGTTCGTTCTGGTACGGACCGAACATCACCACTTGGCCGTTGACCAGTTCGCCGAACTCGTTGCGCTTCTGCGCGTAGTCACGGTCGTAGGGCACGCGCATCATCAGGTCGGCCAGTTGCTGGTTGTGCAAGGCACTGGCACGCCAGATGTAATCGCGCAGATCGTCATCGAGCTTTTCTCCCGCCGGCGCCCAGATCAGCGTCAGGCGCACGCCGAGCGCCTTGGCCAGGGCTTCAGCGAGTTCGACATCGACACCTCGCGGCTTTCCGCCGCTTTCAAAACTGTAAGGGGCGAAGTCCTTGTAGACCGCCACCTTAAGCTCCCCGGCGGCGATCATTTCGTCGTAGTTGCGAACCTGCGCCTGCGCCGCCTGGCAGCACAGCCACAGAGCGCTGATCAACACCGCGAGCAGGCGCATGGGTCACTCCTCGACGTGCACGGTGTCCAGATAAGTGCGCACCGCCCACAGGGCCTCCTGGCTCAGGTAGTCGGCCATCTTCGGCATGTACACCCGACCGTCGCGCACTGCGCCATGGCGCACCCGTTCGGCGAACCATTCATCGCCCGCCTCACCGACATCGAGCATGCGCAAGTCGGGGGCGATACCGCCGGACTTGGCTTCCAGGCCATGACAGGCCGCGCAGTTCTGGGTATAGGCCGAAGAGCCGATTTCCACTGCCTTGTCGTGTTCCGGGGCGGTGCGATACGGGTTCACCGCGGCCCAGCCATCGGCATCGAGTTGCACGCCGGCGTCCTTGATCGGGGTCAGCCCCGGGGTGGCCACGGCTTGTGGGACCACGTTGCCGTGGGCCCAGACGGAACCTGCGCTGATCAAACCGGCCAATAGCCCGGTCACGAGCAAGGCGTTGCGTTTTGTTGTCATTGTTATGCCCTCTGGGTTGCACGCAAAACCTCTTGGCAGAGGCTATGGCAGCCATCTTAGAAACGGTATCGCACTCACCCCATGCTGCTTTGGTGGTCGCCACCTAGTCCCTTGGTAGTAAGGCGCTGGATGGACACCACCGGTACTTTCTGCATATTTCCTCAGCTTCACGGGCTACCTAAGCTGGCGCTATCTGTAATGGAGTGCCCTATGCGCCAGCTCATCCCTTACGCCCTGATCTACCTGCTGGCGATTGCCTGCGCCGCCGGCCTGGTCACCCAGAGTCAGGCCGCGGATGCACCCTTGCAGGTGCGCATCGGCTATCTGGGTTATCGCCCCGACCCAGGCCCGGTGTTGTCGAACGTCATCCCCGAGCCTACCGATGCCGGGCTGCGCGGCGCCGAACTGGCGATCACCGACAGCAACAGCACCGGGCGCTTTCTCAATCACGGCTACAGCCTGGTCAGCGCCAGTGTCGACAGCCCCGAAGCCTTGCTCGAAGCGGCGAAGGCTCAGCACGAACAAGGACTGCGCCTGTTTGTGGTGAATGCCCCCGCCACCAGCCTGCGCCAACTCAGTGCCGCACTACCCGACAGCCTGCTGTTCAACGCCGGCAGCCCCGATGACAGCCTGCGCACCACCGATTGCCTGCCGAACGTGCTGCACACCTTGCCGAGCCGGGCGATGCTCGCCGATGCGCTGGCGCAGTTTCTGGTAGCGCGCAAATGGCAGCGGGCGCTGCTGATTGTCGGCCCGACCCCGGACGATCAAGCCTATGCCGCCGCCCTGCGCCGCGCGGCCAAACGCTTTGGCTTGCAACTGGTGGCGGAAAAACCCTGGAGCTTCGACAACGACCAACGCCGCAGCGCTCAGGCGGATATGCCGCTGTTCACCCAGACCGCCGAGTACGATGTGGTACTGGTGGCCGATGAACGCGGCGACTTCGGTGAATACGTGCCCTACCAGACCTGGTACCCGCGCCCGGTCGCCGGCACCCAGGGCCTGACCCCGGTGGGCTGGCACAAGACCGTGGAAACCTACGGCGCCGCGCAGCTGCAAAAACGCTTCGAAGCCCTGACCGGGCGCTGGATGAACGACCGCGATTTCGCGGCATGGATGGCTGTGCGCAGTATCGCCAGCGCCGTGAGCAAACTGCGCCAGGCCGAGCCGAAGGCGATCCGTACGCTGGACATCAGCGACCAGTTGCCGCTCGACGGTTTCAAGGGCCGCAAGCTCAGCTATCGGCCGTGGAACGGCCAGTTGCGCCAGCCGATCCCTATCGTGCAACCCCGGGCGCTGGTCAGTACGTCACCCCAGGACGGCTTTCTGCACCCGTTCAACGAGATGGACAGCCTGGGCTATGACAAACCCGAGGTCAGCTGCCGTTTTCCCTGATCCGATAATCACAACAACAAGGAATCCGCCATGCGCCGCACCCTGCTCTCTTGCATCATGTTGCTCGCCGCTGGCCATGCCGTTGCCAGCACTGCCTGGGTCTCCAACGAAAAGGACAACAGCCTGAGCCTGATCGACCTGCAGACCCTGCAAGTCACCGACACCCTGCCCGTCGGCCAGCGCCCCCGTGGCTTGCTGCTGTCCCATGACAACAAGCTGTTGTACATCTGCGCCAGTGACTCGGACCGGGTCCAGGTGATGGACGTGGCCACGCGCAAGATCATCAAGGAACTGCCCTCGGGCAAGGACCCCGAGCAATTCGCCCTGCACCCGAACAATCGCTGGTTGTATGTCTCCAACGAAGACGATGCGCTGGTCACGGTGATCGACACCGAGACCTCCAAGGTCCTCGGCCAGATCAACGTCGGCGTCGAACCCGAAGGCATGGCGGTGAGCCCCGACGGCAAGTGGGCGGTCAACACCAGCGAAACCACCAACATGCTGCACTGGATCGACACCAGCACCCAGACCCTGGCCGACAGCACCTTGGTGGATCAGCGCCCGCGCTTCGTCGAGTTCTCCCCGGATGGCACGAAGCTCTGGGCCTCAGCGGAAATCGGCGGCACCGTGACCATTCTCGACGTGGCCAGCCGCAACGTGCTCAAGACCCTGAACTTCCAGATCAAGGGCGTGCACCCGGACAAGGTGCAGCCGGTGGGCATCAAGCTCAGCGCCGATGGAAAATACGCTTTCGTCGCCCTCGGCCCGGCCAACCATGTGGCGGTGATCGATGCCAAGACCTTCGAGATTGTCGATTACCTGCTGGTGGGTCGACGGGTCTGGCAGATGGCGTTCACCCCGGATCAGAAGCAACTGCTGGCCACCAACGGCGTCAGCGGCGATGTCTCGGTGATCGATGTCGACAGCCTCAAGGTGAGCAAATCGGTGAAGGTCGGGCGCTATCCCTGGGGCGTGGTGGTGACGCCATGAACGCCCTTGAAGTCAGCGACCTGAGCTTCGCCTACGGTACTCGAGAGGCCCTGCGCAAAGTGAGTTTCAGCCTGGAGCCCGGGCGTTTCGCCGCGCTGCTGGGACCCAACGGCGCGGGCAAATCGACTCTGATTGCCCTGCTGACCCGGCTCTATGATCTGCAGCAAGGCGAGATCCGCGTCGGGGGCTGTTCATTGCGCAGCGCGTCACGCCCGGCACTCAGGCAGTTGGGTGTGGTGTTCCAGCAAAGTACCCTGGACCTGGACCTCAGCGTCGAGCAGAACCTGCGTTATCACGCCGCGCTACACGGATTGTCCCGGCGCCAGACCGACCTTCGGGTCGACGCCGAACTGGCCCGTCAGACCCTGACCGAACACCGCCGCGAACGGGTGCGCGAACTCAATGGCGGCCATCGTCGCCGGGTGGAAATTGCCCGCGCCCTGTTGCATGAGCCGCGCCTGTTGCTGCTCGATGAAGCCAGTGTCGGCCTCGACCCGGCGAGTCGCCTGGCGCTCAACCAGCACATCCGTAGCCTGTGTCGCGAGGAGCGCATCAGCGTGCTCTGGACCACCCATTTGCTCGACGAAGTACAGCCCAGCGATGACTTGCTGATCCTGCATCAAGGCCGGCTGGTGGCCAGCGGACAGGCCGATGCCCTGAGCCTGGAACACGGCGGTGACCTCGGTTCGGCCTTCACCCGCCTGACGACCACAGGAGCCATGCAATGACTGCTTACTGGCAATGCTTGCGCGGTATCGTGCTGCGCGAATGGCTGCGCTTTGTGCTGCAACGCACGCGGTTTCTCAGCGCCCTGGTACGGCCGCTGCTGTGGCTGCTGGTGTTCGCCGCCGGTTTTCGCGCAGCGCTGGGGATCGCGATCATCGAGCCCTACGACACCTACATACCGTACGAGGTCTACATCATTCCCGGCCTGGCCTGCATGATCCTGCTGTTCAACGGCATGCAGGGCTCACTGTCGATGGTCTACGACCGCGAGATGGGCAGCATGCGCGTGCTGCTGACCAGCCCCCTGCCGCGCACCTTCGTGCTGTGCAGCAAGCTGCTGGCCACGTCGCTGATTTCGCTGTTGCAGGTGTATGCGTTTCTGGCGATTGCCTGGGTCTACGGCGTGCGGCCACCGGCCATGGGCCTGTTGCTGGCGTTGCCGGCCTTGCTGCTGGTGGCGTTGCTGCTCAGCGCACTGGGCCTGTTGCTGTCGAACGCGATCCGCCAGCTGGAGAACTTCGCCGGGGTGATGAATTTCGTGATCTTCCCGCTGTTTTTCCTGTCATCGGCGCTGTATCCGCTGTGGAAGATGCGCGAGGCCAGCGAGTGGCTGTATTGGCTGTGCGCGGTGAATCCGTTCAGCCATGCGGTGGAGCTGGTGCGTTTCGCCCTGTATGAACGCTTCAATCCGCTGGCACTGGCGGTGTGCACGGGGCTGACGCTGTTGTTTGCGTTGCTCGCCGTACTGACCTTCAACCCGCAGCATGCGGCCTTGCGCAAAGCCGGCTGACAACACGCCCCTGTAAGCGCCGGCTTGCCGGCGATGGCGGTATGCCAGCCAACATCAATGCTGGAGCTGCCGGCCTCTTCGCTGGCAAGCCAGCTCCTACAAGGGATCTTCATTGAACAGGGTGAAATTACTACTTTAGTACTGGTTTCCCTGTCTATCGTCGCATTCCCAACGCCCCCCGACTGGCATGTAATAGGTCCATAACTATAAGGACTGAACCCATGCCGCGTGCCCGACGTTGCCTGTTGCGCCCTGCTTTCGCCGCCCTGTCGCTGGGCCTGCTGCTGAGTACTGCGCAGGCCGACACAGCGCTGTTCTCTGCTGACGGCTATCGCATCGGCCTGTACCGCAGCCCAACGCCGGAACAACTGCAAGGCGCAACCATCGTCGACACCCCCGCCCTGCAAACCCTGCTCGGCCAAACCCCGCGCCCGGTGCTGATCGACGTCTACCGCCGTCAGTGGCTGCAAGGGCAATTCATCGAAGACCAGCCCCATGAAAACCTGCCCGGCAGCCACTGGCTGGCCAATACCGGAGACGGCGACCTCACACCGCAATGGCAGGACTATTTCGCCGCCAACCTGAAAAAGCTGACCGCCGGCGACCCGACGCAACCGCTGGTCTTCTACTGCCGCTCCGACTGCTGGTTGAGCTGGAATGCGGTCAAGCGCGCAGCCACCATGGGCTATAAGACTCTGTATTGGTATCGCGATGGCCTGGACGCCTGGCAAGCGGCCAGGCTGCCGGTTTCGCCAGCCCGGCCCGAACCCTTTCCCTAAGCTTTACGCGTGCGTGTTGTTGCCACACCATAATCAAAATAATGAGGTGAAAGGCCATGTACAAAATTCTGATAGCCGACGATCACCCGCTGTTTCGCGAAGCCATCCACAACGTCATCAGCGACGGTTTTGCCGGCAGCGAAGTGATGGAAACCGCTGACCTGGACAGCGCCCTGGCCCTGACCCAGGAGCACGACGACCTGGACCTGATCCTGCTCGACCTGAACATGCCCGGCATGCACGGGCTCAATGGCCTGATCAACCTGCGTAACGAAGCGCCGACCATTCCGGTGGTGATTGTCTCCGCCGAGCAAGACAAGCAGATCGTGCTGCAAGCCATCACCTACGGCGCGGTGGGTTTCATCACCAAATCGTCACCCCGTACCCAGATGACCGATGCCATCCAGCAGATTCTCAATGGCAATGTCTACCTGCCCCCAGACATCATCCGCACCACCAAAAGCAGCACCCACCGGCGGATGAACGACACCCCGAGCTTCCCGCCCGAACTGCTCCAGGCCCTGACCCGCAAGCAGCTGCAGGTGCTGGAACGCATGACCAAGGGCGAGTCGAACAAGCAGATCGCCTACACCCTGGAAATCGCCGAGACCACGGTCAAGGCCCATGTCTCGGCGATCCTGCGCAAGCTCAACGTGCACAACCGGGTGCAGGCGATCCTGAGTGCCGGGGATATTGATTTCGGGTCTTATCTGCGGCGGTAACTGCCCCTGCCCAAGTCTGAAAGATGTATCTGTGGCGAGGGAGCTTGCTCCCGCTCGGCTGCGAAGCAGTCGTAAATCCAGGCGACCCGGTGTATTTGGGTGTTTGCAGGGGGCCGCGTCGCGACCCAGCGGGAGCAAGCTCCCTCGCCACAGGTTCGGTGTTATCTGGATGGGCCAAGCAAATGACTCATCGCCGTCTTCAGCTTCATCGGCCGCACCGGCTTGTGCATCAGGGTGTGGCCCAGTTCGCGGATCTGCTGCTTGAGTTCATTGCTGTAATTGGCCGTGATCATCATCGCCGGAATCGGTGAGGCACGACGGGCATTGATTCTTGCCACCGCATCGACACCATTCTGATCGTTGTCCAGGTGGTAGTCGGCGATCAGCAGGTCGGCCTCGGCGTGATAGTTGTCCACTTGCCGCGCCAGGTCCTCCTCCGACAGCGCCGTCACCACCCGACACCCCCACCCCTCCAGCAAGGTGCGCATGCCGGCGCAGATGGTCGCGTCGTTGTCCAGCACCCAGATCCGTGCGCCACGCAGGCGCTCAAGCATCGGCTCGCTCATCTGCAACGTCGGCGGCGGTTTCGGCGCCGTGGCGCTCAACGGTACTTCGACCGAGAACATCGAGCCCCGGCCCGGCCACGAGCGCACATGAATGCGATGCCCGAGGATGCCGGCAATTTTCTCGACAATCGCCAGGCCCAGGCCCAGGCCGCGATCCTGATCCGGCCGCTGCACATCACCGCGCTTGAACTCCTGGAAAATCTCTTCCAGGCGATGCTCGGCAATGCCCATGCCGCTGTCCCAGACTTCGATCGTCAGGCACTGATGATGGCGCCGGCAACCGAGCACCACGCGACCACTGCAGGTATAGCGAATCGCATTGCTCAGCAGGTTGCGCAAAATGCGCGCCAGCAACTGGATGTCGCTGCGCACCAGCGCCGAACAACCGATGAAGTGCAGTTGCAGGCCTTCACTGCGCGCCACCTGGGTGTATTCGGCGGCCAGGTTGTCCAGCAGTTCACTGAGGGCGAACGGCGCAATGTCGGCCTTGATCACCCCCGCATCGAGCTTGGAAATGTCCACCAGGGTGCCGAGCAGGTTCTCCACGTCTTCCAGGGAATTGCTCACGTTGCGCACCAGAATCTCGCTGGACATCGGTTCGCGCCGTTCCAGCAAGGCACTGGTAAACAGGCGCGCGGCATTCAACGGTTGCAGCAGGTCGTGGCTGACGGCGGCGAGGAACTTGGTTTTCGACAGGTTGGCCTGCTCGGCTTCCTGCTTGGCCTCGCGCAAGCGTGCCTCGACCAGGCGCCGCTCATCGATCTCGCGCAGCAGCTGGTCGTTGAGGGTGGTCAATTCCGCCGTGCGCTCGCGTACCCGCAACTCAAGGTTCTGATAAGCCTGATGCAGCGCCTCGGCGGTGCGCCGGCGTTCGGTGATGTCGCGGATCAGCACGAAAATCCCCACCACCTCGCCACTGGCCAGACGGTTGGGCACATAGGAGCGCAACATGTAGCGCTCCTGGTTGTTGACGTTGGTTTCGGCGAACTCGAAAGTCACACTCTCGCCGGCCAGTGCCCTGGCCACGTAGGGCTCCAGCCGCTGGTAATGCTGTTCGCTGTGCACTTCGCGCAGGCTCTGGCCGAGCATCACGCCTCGGGGCCAGCAGTACCATTCTTCGTAGACCTTGTTGGTGAACTCGTAGACCAGGTCGGCATTGAGGTAGGCAATCAATGCCGGTACGTGATCGGTGATCAGGCGAATCCAGTGTTCGCTTTCACTCAGCGCCTCGGCGTGCTGGTAGCGTTCGGTAATGTCGGTGAAGGTGTTGACGAAACCGCCGGTGGGCAACGGATGGGTGCGAATTTCCAGGACCCGGCCATCGAACAGGCGCTGCTCGCATTCGCGGACCGGTCGTCCGTTGCCATCGCGACTGGCCGGGGTCAAAAGGTTCAACTCGCTGTCGGCGATCACTTCGGCAAACGGGCGATGGGCCGCCACCGGAGCCAGACCGCTCAGCTCCAGGAAACGCCGGTTCCACAACTCCAGAATGCCCTCGGCGCTGACCATCGCCACCCCTTGGGACAGGTTATCGACCGCCCGCTGCAACAAATGGGACTTCTGCGCCACCGCCTGCTCGCGGCGTACGGTCTCGCTGAGTTTGACGTCGGTAATGTCGGTGAACAGAATCACCCGCCCGCCTTCCTGGGTCGGCCGCTCGCTGACTTGCAGCCAGCGCCCGTTCTGCAGGCGGTACAGCAGGTTTTCGTCGGCATGCCCGCGCGACTCTTCGGTGAACAGGCCGTTGTTCATCATCAACCGCTTGACCTCGGTCAGGCGCATGCCGGCGTTGATCCGCACCCGGCTGTTGCTCCAGAACGCCTTGAAGCGACTGTTGAACAGCACGATGCGCTGCTCGGCGTCGAACAGCACGAAGGCGTCGGAAATGCTTTCGATGGCATCGATCAGATGTTGATGCGCCGTTTCCGCGCGCAGGCGGGCTTCGCTGAGCAAATGATTACCGGCCTTGAGTTCGGCCATGGCCTGATTCAAGGCATCGGTACGCTCGCGCACCTGCTCGGCCAGCACCACCGAATGCTGGAATGCCGCGTACGGATCGTTGCCGCGGGTCACCCCGGACTCGACCCGTTCGATCAGCGCGCCATTGATGCGCTGCAGTTTATGGTTTTCCAGGCGCAGCCCGGCCAGTTCGGCCTGCAGCTCAGCGATATCCTGGGGCACGGCCGCGGGCAATGGCAACGCCGGTGAAGGTCTGGTTGATGTGCATGCCATTGAACTGTTCTCCATAGGTGTTGAAACCCATCACCCGTTGCTCACGCAAAAACGAGCCGATCTGATCAAGACTGCCGTCGTCTTCGAGTTCCAGACGCCGCAGGAAACAGTCGCAACCGATGGTCAGCAGCAAATCGCCCAGGCGCTCCTGCAACCCCTCGAACAGGCTCTGCAGGTTCGGCAGCATCGGCCCCGGGGTCATGGCGGTCAGGACGATGCCGTTTTCCACGGCGCAGTAGAAACTCAGGCTCAGGTCCGGATGCACCTGCTGGATGGCCCGCACGTAGTACTGCTGGTTGATCCGCACCGCCAACGGGTGCGCGGCGAAGACCCGGTGATCGAGCTGCGCCACCGGCACGCCGATGTGCCGGGCGTACTCGGCGGCGGCCGGCTCGGCATTGAGTTCGAAGACCCGCCGTGAGGCACTGTCGGCTCCGGTGACCACCAGCTTCTCGGCGCGGGGCAACACGTGGTGGGTGGTGAACACTTCGAAATCCAGCCAGGTATTGACCAGCACCACCACGGCCGCGCCGCTGTGGAACTCGCCATCGAAGTACACATGGGTATGGGTCAGGTAGTTATCGTCGCCGGCCGAGCCGCCGAAATGCGGAATGTCGCCCAATGCCGCGCTCAAGGCCGCCAGGACCATTTCTTCGCGGCTGGACAGGCCATCGAGCAGGGTCAGGGCAAAGCTGTTGCCCTTGATCGGGGCCAGGGTATTGCTGCGACAGCCACTGACCAGGCGCTCGACCATTTGCTGGGCGTCGATCAGGCTGAAGTGCTCCATCTGGTCGATCAGCTCGATCGCAATGGAAAAGTGCCGGTGATCGAAACCCACCGCTGTCACGCAATTGCGCCCGTAGCCCAGCGGGGTGATTTCCCCGGCGCTGGTGCAGCCCGCCAGGCGAATGCCACCGAAGCTTTGCTGCAAGGCCTGGCCCAGCGCCTGCAAGTCGTATTCGGCGGAACAGAAGAACAGCACGAACCCCAGGTGCGGATGCAACAACTGGCGTGCCAGTTCCTGCGCGACCTGCCGGGCATCGGTGGCCTGGGACATTGCACTGACGACGCCTTCGCTCTGCTGCATCCTTACCTCCCGCAGGTGCGTGTGTATGAGGCACGAGTGTACGAAGTCTGTGGGGGGCGACGAATGCTACTTGGGTAGCGGGTAGCCGCTTCGATGGGATGAGAGAGTTTGAGGGGATGGGGACTTGAAAGATGTAGCTCGAGATGTGAAGCACGCGCTTTGGTGGCGAGGTAGCTTGCTCCCGCTGGACTGCGTAGCAGGCCCAAACCCGGTCGATGCGCGACCAGAATCCGGACCGCTACGCGCTCCAGCGGGAGCAAGCTCCCTCGCCACAGGGAAAGGACGAGCAGATCGGCTTTATTACCAGGTCAGCACCGCGCCCACGGCAAAGGTGTCGGTGTCTTCGTTCTGCTCGTCGGTGTCGTGGCCGTTGATTTCGAACTGGTTGTACTCGGCCACCAGCTTGAGGTTGTCGTTCACGTCATGGAACAACGCGATGCCGCGGGTCTCGTAGTCCGCGCCGCTGCCGACCACGCCGTTGCCATCGTCATTGGTCTTGCCGTAGGACAAGGCCAGGCGGTTCTTGCCCAGTTTGTAGGAGCCCTGCATCAGGTAGCCGTCGCTGTCGACGTTGCGCAGGGTCGGCTCGCCGGCATTGTTAGTGAAAAACGGGTTGATGCCCTTGGCCTGGAAACCCGACCCGGTGAGGGACAAGCCGCCCATCTTCGCCTGCACGCCATAACCGACACCCTTGGAGGTGACGGTCTCGACCGTGGCATCGGTGTTGTCCGAGGTCTGGTAGCTGCCGTTGACCCAGCTGTAGATCTTTGCCCCGGCCAGGTCGAACTGATAGGTGACTTCGCTCTCGGTACGCGGGTTTTCCTGATAGGCCTTGCCCGTCGGGCTGCTGTCGTTGGTGTCCACCGGGTCCATGATGCCGACTGCCACACGCAGACCGTCCAGCACCGGGGTGCGATAGGTTATCTGCGAGGTCGGGAACGGATACGGGTAACCGGTGCCGATGTTGCCGAACGACACCCCGCCGCCATCCACCAGCCCCAGCGTATCGCTGACCTGACCGTAACCGGCGAGCATTTCGTCGAGCAGGATGTTGGAACGGGCGAACAGCCCGAAGTCCTTGCCGATCAGTACTTCGCCCCACTCCGGGTTGGCCACGGTGCCGAAGAACTGCCGCACATCGATGGCGGTGTCGGTGCCATTGGTCTGGCTGTCGTTGATGGTGACCCAGAACGAGGCGCGGGCACCGAGCTTGAGATCGTCTACCTGCTTGCCCATGTTGAACCCCAGGTAGTTGGGCAAAAAGCCCATCTTCACCCGTGACTGCCGACGGTCGAACTGATCGCCGGCGCGGTCGACATCGCTGTTCACGTAGAAGGCGTTGATGTAGCCGTCGGTGGAGAACGTGGTCTGGTCCTTGTCGTACAGCATGATATCCGCCTCGGCCACCGGGCTCAGGCCAAGGGCCGACAGGCTGGCGATAAAGGCCGGCAGAAAACGATGCGTGACGTTCTTATTGTTGTGCATGGCGCGCTCCGAAACGGGGACTGAATGTCGGAGGCGATTATCGAAACCTGACCGGCGGCGCCATACGCTGCCTTGGGGCTGGTTTTCAGGTGCTTTGGAGTGGCCGGCAGTGCGTGACCACTATGGCGTACGACCGCTTGTCGGCAGGGCAAGCCACTAAAGTTGTAAAGAACCGCTTTTCGCAGGAGCCGGCTTGCCGGCGAAGGCGCACTTGAAGCCTCTTCGCCGGCAAGCCGGGCTCCTACAGGTCAAGCGCCCGCTTTTATCAGCATGTAGGCGGCGACCACGACGCAGATGCTGGCGAAGCCGACCTGCAACGCCCGCGCCGGCACCCGGGCGCAGAGCTTGCGGCCGATGATCATGCCGACGATGCTGGAGACGATGAACGCGATGCCCGAACCGTCGATGCGCACGCCGGCCTGGAAGGCGCCGATCACGCCGATGGCGGAAATCAGGCTGATCACCATCAGCGAGGTGGCGATGATCCCGCGCATCTGCACATCGGTCAGTTGCTTGAACGCCGGGACGATCAGAAAGCCGCCGCCCACCCCCAACAATCCCGAGACCACACCCGTCACTGCCCCGAGCGCGGCGAGGGTCGCGGTGCATTTGGCGGTCCAGGAAAAGCGCCCGGTCTGTTGATCGAGCATGCAGTTCTTCTGGCCCCAGTTGGCGTGACCGTGATCGCTGGGCCCCTCATCCTTGCGCTCGCGACGCAACATCCGCCCGGCCACCACGACCATCAGCAGGCTGAACAGGACCATCAGGATTTTTTCCGGCAACTGATGGGCAAAATAGATGCCCACCGGCGAAAACACCGCGCCCAACGCCGCGATCAGCAGCGCCGCGCGATAACGCACCAGGCCATGGCGCAAACCATCGATGGCGCCGACCGCTGCCGCACTGCCCACCGCGAACAACGCCACCGGAGCGGCCTGGGTCATGCTCCAGCCCAACCCCAACACCAGGGCCGGGACTGCAAGGATACCGCCACCGGCGCCCGTCAAGCCGAGCACCAACCCCATCACTACGCCAAACAGACTTGCCAGCAACATAGGGAGTTCTCAGTAGTGCCGGGAGTCGGGTTCGATCACGGTGATGTTCAGATGCAGGCTACGCTTGAGCAGGCTGGCGACAAGGCCGATGCCCGCCGTGCCACCGCCGATCACCACGATATCTGCACTGATGGATGGGCCCCAGTGTTGATCGTTCATTGCTTGTTCCTTTTGCTGCACGCAGGGATTTTTCCAGTCAACACACAAATCCCAATGTGGGAGCGGGCTTGCTCGCGAAGGCGGTGTGTCAGTAGACATAAACGTTGGCTGACACACCACCTTCGCGAGCAAGCCCGCTCCCACAGGTTCGGTGTGTTGGATAAGATCAGGGTTGAACCCAGCTTTTAAGCACGGCCCCGCAATACAGCCCGGAGAGGGTTTTCATCACCTGGATCACTTCGTGACTGGCGAGACCGTAAAAAATGTACTTGCCTTCACGACGGGTGGCGACCAGTCCTTCATCGCGCAGGATGCCCAATTGCTGGGACAGGGTCGGTTGGCGCACGCCGGTCATTTTTTCCAGATCGCCAACGTTGCGCTCACCCTGGGTGAGCTGGCACAGGATCAACAGGCGATCCTCATTGGCCAGGGCCTTGAGCAGCGCACAGGCCTTGGAGGCCGAGGCGCGCAGTTGAGCGACTTCGCATTCGGTCAGACTGGATTGCATTTGCAGGATGCCTTCAACGTCACTTAAGCTGCGAACATTATGTTTAAACATATAGTGTTGCAACCCAAGACTGACTTTTCTCCCCCTGCACAGGTTCGTGTCCATGCCCGCGCTGATTGAAGCTTTCCTCGACCCCGCCTCCTCGACCTACAGCTACGTGGTCTACGAGGCGGATGGCGGGCAGTGCGCGATTGTCGACCCCGTGCTCGATTACGACGCAGCCTCCGGGCGTACCGCGACCATCCAGGCCGACAAAATCATCGCCTTCGTCCGCGCCCATCACTTGCAGGTGCAATGGCTGCTGGAAACCCACGCCCACGCCGATCACCTGTCCGCCGCTCCCTACCTGCGCGGGCAACTGGGCGGCAAGATCGCCATTGGCGAGTCGATCAGCAAGGTGCAGGACGTGTTCAAGGCGCTGTTCAATCTGGAGCCTGCCTTTTGCGTCGACGGATCGCAGTTCGATCACCTGTTCGCCCCCGACGAATCGTTCATGATCGGCAACCTCAGGGCCACCGCCCTGCACGTGCCCGGTCATACCCCGGCGGACATGGCCTACCTGATCGGCAACGATGTGATCCTGGTCGGCGACACGCTGTTCATGCCGGACGTGGGCACCGCGCGCTGCGACTTTCCCGGCGGCAATGCCAACCAGATGTACGCCTCGATCCACAAGCTCTTGGCCTTCCCCGCCAGCGTGCGCCTGTACGTCTGCCACGACTACCCGCCCGAGAGCCGTTCCTCCCAATACATGACGACTGTGGGTGAACAACGCAAAAGCAACATCCACGTGCGCGACGGCATCGACGAAGCCACCTTCGTCGACATGCGCACCCGGCGTGATGCCGGGTTGGGCATGCCGACGCTGTTGCTGCCGGCGATACAGGTCAATGTGCGGGCGGGGGACCTGCCGCCGGCCGAAGACAATGGCGTGACCTACCTGAAAATCCCGATCAACAAGCTCTAACCCTGTAGAAGCTGCCGCAGGCTGCGATCTTTTGATCTTCAGCGATCCATCTGTCGCCAGAATCAAAAGATCGCAGCCTGCGGCAGCTCCTACAACGCGCGATCCTTGATTTTCAGTTACCCAGGGTCAGCCCATTCGCCGGCAACGGCAGCGCAGTCTTATAGCGCACCTGCTTGAGCGCAAAGCTCGAACGGATATTCGCCACCCCCGGCACCTTGGTCAGAAAATCCATCATGAAGCGCTCCAGCGACTGAATGGTCGGCACCAGCACCCGGATCAGATAGTCCGGGTCGCCGGCCATCAGGTAGCACTCCATCACTTCGGGGCGATCGGAAATCGCTTCTTCGAAATGCTGCAACGCCTCCTCTACCTGCTTTTCCAGGCTGACGTGAATGAACACGTTCACGTGCAATCCCAGCAGGTCGGCATCCAGCAGCGTCACTTGCTCGCGGATCACTCCCAGTTCTTCCATGGCCTTGACCCGGTTGAAACACGGCGTCGGCGACAGGTTCACCGAGCGTGCGAGGTCGGCATTGGTGATGCGGGCGTTCTCCTGAAGGCTGTTGAGAATGCCGATGTCAGTACGGTCCAGTTTGCGCATGAGATAAAACCACCTGTTTTTTTTGTTTATGCAGGTTTTTTATCTGCAAATGATCTTCGGCGCAACGAAACAGAGAGAAATATTCTTCTTGGCCGGGCCTATGATTGTTGTAGGACAAGATTTCTTCTACCGAACGAAATCTGTCAGCTCACTACAAGAAATTCACAAGATCGAGCGTAGAAGCCATGACCCAAGCGTACGAACCGCTGCGCCTGCACGTCCCCGAACCCTCGGGCCGTCCAGGATGCAAAACCGACTTCTCCTACCTGCATCTGACCGATGCCGGCACGGTGCGCAAACCCCAAATCGACGTTGAACCGGCTGACACGGCTGATCTGGCCCGCGGCCTGATCCGCGTGCTCGACGACCAGGGCAATGCCCACGGCCCCTGGGCTGAAAACGTGCCAGTGGCGATCCTGCGCAAGGGCATGCGCGCCATGCTCAAGACGCGGATCTACGACAACCGCATGGTGGTCGCCCAGCGTCAGAAAAAGATGTCGTTCTATATGCAAAGCCTTGGCGAAGAAGCCATCGGCAGCGCCCAGGCCCTGGCCTTGAACATCGACGACATGTGCTTCCCGACCTACCGCCAGCAAAGCATCCTGATGGCCCGCGACGTACCGCTGGTCGACCTGATCTGCCAGTTGCTGTCCAACGAGCGCGATCCGCTCAAGGGCCGGCAACTGCCGATCATGTACTCGGTCAAGGACGCCGGTTTCTTCACCATTTCCGGCAACCTCGCCACCCAGTTCATTCAGGCCGTGGGCTGGGGCATGGCCTCGGCGATCAAGGGCGACACCAAAATCGCCTCGGCGTGGATCGGCGACGGCGCCACCGCCGAGTCGGATTTCCACACCGCCCTGACGTTCGCCCACGTGTACCGCGCACCCGTGATCCTCAACGTGGTCAACAACCAGTGGGCAATCTCGACATTCCAGGCGATTGCCGGTGGTGAAGCCACCACCTTCGCCGGTCGTGGCGTCGGTTGCGGCATTGCCTCCCTGCGGGTCGATGGCAACGACTTCGTCGCGGTCTACTCCGCTTCTGCCTGGGCCGCCGAACGTGCGCGCCGCGGTCTCGGCCCGACCATGATCGAATGGGTCACTTACCGTGCCGGCCCGCACTCGACCTCCGATGATCCGTCCAAATACCGTCCCGCCGACGACTGGAGCCACTTCCCGCTGGGCGATCCGATCGCGCGTCTCAAGCAGCACCTGATCAAGATCGGCCAGTGGTCCGAAGAGGAACACGCCGCCGTCAGCGCCGAACTGGAAGCCGAAGTGATCGCCGCGCAGAAAGAAGCCGAACAGTACGGCACCCTCGCCGGCGGCCAGATTCCGAGCGCCGCGACCATGTTCGAAGACGTCTACAAAGAGATGCCGGAGCACTTGAAGCGCCAGCGTCAGGAGTTGGGGATCTGACATGAACGATCACAACAACAAAATAGAGCTGGAAACCGCCATGACCACGACCACCATGACCATGATCCAGGCCCTGCGCTCGGCCATGGATGTGATGCTTGAACGTGACGACAACGTCGTGGTCTTCGGCCAGGACGTGGGTTACTTCGGCGGCGTGTTCCGCTGCACCGAAGGCCTGCAGAGCAAGTATGGCACCTCCCGGGTGTTCGACGCGCCGATCTCCGAAAGCGGTATCGTCGGTACCGCCGTGGGCATGGGTGCCTACGGTCTGCGCCCGGTGGTGGAGATCCAGTTCGCCGACTACGTGTACCCGGCCTACGATCAGATCATTTCCGAAGCCGCCCGCCTGCGTTATCGCTCGGCTGGCGAGTTCACCGCACCGATGACCCTGCGCATGCCCTGCGGCGGCGGCATCTACGGCGGCCAGACCCACAGCCAGAGCATCGAGGCACTCTTCACTCAGGTGTGCGGTCTGCGCACCGTCATGCCGTCCAACCCCTACGACGCCAAAGGCCTGTTGATCGCCTCCATCGAAAACGATGACCCGGTGATCTTCCTTGAGCCCAAACGCCTGTACAACGGTCCCTTCGACGGGCACCACGAACGCCCGGTAACCCCGTGGTCCAAGCACCCGGCCGCACAAGTGCCGGACGGTTACTACACGGTGCCGCTGGATGTCGCCGCGATCGCCCGTCCGGGCAAGGACGTCACCGTGCTGACCTACGGCACCACCGTCTACGTGTCGCAAGTCGCCGCTGAAGAAACCGGCATCGACGCCGAAGTCATCGACCTGCGCAGCCTGTGGCCGCTGGACCTGGAAACCATCGTCAAATCCGTGAAGAAAACCGGTCGCTGCGTCGTGGTTCACGAAGCCACCCGTACCTGTGGTTTCGGTGCCGAACTGGTGTCGCTGGTGCAAGAGCATTGCTTCCATCACCTGGAAGCGCCGATCGAACGCGTCACCGGTTGGGACACCCCTTACCCGCACGCGCAAGAGTGGGCGTATTTCCCAGGGCCGTCCCGAGTGGGCGCGGCATTGAAACGGGTCATGGAGGTCTGAATGGGCACGCACGTCATTAAAATGCCGGACATTGGTGAAGGCATTGCAGAAGTTGAATTGTCACAGTGGCACGTCAAGGTCGGCGACTTGGTCGTCGAAGATCAGGTACTGGCCGATGTCATGACCGATAAAGCGATGGTGGATATTCCGTCGCCGGTGCATGGCAAGGTCATCGCCCTTGGCGGCCAGCCGGGCGAAGTCATGGCAGTCGGCAGCGTGCTGATCAGCATTGAAGTCGAAGGCGCGGGCAACGTTAAGGAATCGGCGCAACCGGCACCTGTTAAAGAAGCCCCGGTGGCCGCAGCCAAAGTTGAAGCCGTGGCTGAAAGCAAACCGTCCGCGGCCCCGGCGCCGAAAGCTGCCGTATGCCAGGGCCCGATGGTCGCTCGCGAAGCCGATGAGCGTCCGCTGGCCTCCCCGGCCGTGCGCAAGCATGCGCTGGACCTCGGTATTCAGTTGCGCCTGGTGCGTGGCACCGGCCCGGCCGGTCGCATACTGCACGAAGATCTCGACGCCTACCTGGCTCAGGGTCAGTCGAACGCTTCGGCACCGGTGGCGGCTGCTTACGCCCAACGTACCGATGAGCAGCAGATCCCGGTGATCGGCATGCGCCGCAAGATCGCCCAGCGCATGCAGGACGCCACCCAGCGTGCCGCCCACTTCAGTTATGTCGAAGAAATCGACGTCACGGCGGTGGAAGAGCTGCGCGCGCACCTCAACGAAAAACATGGCGCCACCCGTGGCAAGCTGACCTTGCTGCCGTTCCTGGTCCGCGCCATGGTCGTCGCCCTGCGCGACTTCCCGCAGATGAACGCCCGTTACGACGACGAAGCCCAGGTCATCACCCGCCTCGGCGCAGTACACGTCGGCGTCGCGACCCAGAGCGATGTCGGCCTGATGGTGCCGGTGGTGCGTCACGCCGAAGCCCGCAGCCTGTGGGACAGCGCGGCGGAAATCTCGCGTTTGGCCAGCGCCGCACGCAATGGCAAGGCCAGCCGCGATGAGTTGTCCGGCTCGACCATCACCCTGACCAGCCTCGGCGCCTTGGGCGGCATCGTCAGCACGCCGGTGCTGAACCTGCCGGAAGTGGCGATCGTCGGGGTGAACAAGATCGTCGAACGGCCAATGGTGATCAAAGGCCAGATCGTGATCCGCAAGATGATGAACCTCTCCAGCTCCTTCGATCACCGCGTGGTCGACGGCATGGACGCGGCGCTCTTCATCCAGGCCATTCGTGGCTTGCTCGAACAACCTGCGACCCTGTTTGTGGAGTAAGTCATGCAGACCCTCAATACCACACTGTTGATCATCGGCGGCGGCCCCGGCGGCTATGTGACCGCGATCCGTGCCGGCCAGTTGGGCATTCCGACCATTCTGGTAGAAGGCCAATCCCTGGGCGGCACTTGCCTGAACATCGGCTGCATTCCGTCCAAGGCACTGATTCATGTCGCCGAGCAGTTCCACCAGACCCGGCATCACAACGAGCATTCGGCCCTGGGCATCAGCGTTTCGGCACCGACCCTCGATATCACCAAGAGCGTCGAGTGGAAGGACGGCATCGTCGATCGCCTGACCACCGGCGTCGCAGCGCTGCTGAAAAAGAACAAGGTTCAGGTCGTAGAAGGCTGGGCCAAGGTCATCGACGGCAAGACCGTGGACGTCGGCGACACGCGCATCCAGTGCGAACACCTGGTGCTGGCCACCGGCTCCAGGAGCGTCGACCTGCCGATGCTGCCAATTGGCGGGCCGATCATCTCGTCCACCGAAGCCCTGGCGCCGACCTCCGTGCCCAGGCGCTTGATCGTGGTCGGCGGCGGTTACATCGGTCTGGAGCTGGGCATTGCCTATCGCAAGCTTGGCGCCGAAGTCAGCGTGGTAGAAGCGCAGGAGCGCATCCTGCCGGCCTACGACGCCGAACTGACTCAGCCCGTACACGACGAACTGAAAAAACTCGGCGTGAAGCTTTACTTGAAACACAGCGTGCAAGGCTTTGATGTTTCTAACAATACCTTGCAGGTACTGGAACCGGACGGCGAGACCCTGAACCTGGAAACCGATCAGGTGCTGGTGGCCGTCGGTCGCAAGCCGAACACCCAGGGCTGGAATCTCGAAGCGCTGAACCTGGACATGAACGGTTCGTCGATCAAGATCGACAACCGCTGCCAGACCAGCATGCGCAACGTCTACGCCATCGGTGACCTAAGCGGCGAACCGATGCTTGCGCACCGGGCCATGGCCCAGGGCGAGATGGTCGCCGAGCTGATCAGCGGTAAATCCCGCGAGTTCAACCCGACCGCCATCGCCGCCGTATGCTTCACCGACCCGGAACTGGTGGTGGTCGGCAAGACCCCGGACGAGGCCAAGGCCGCAGGCTGGGACTGCATCGTTTCCAGCTTCCCGTTCGCCGCCAATGGCCGGGCGATGACGCTGGAATCGAAAAGCGGCTTCGTGCGCGTGGTCGCCCGTCGCGACAATCATGTGATTGTCGGCTGGCAGGCAGTCGGCGTTGGCGTGTCGGAGCTGTCCACGGCGTTTGCGCAAAGCCTGGAGATGGGCGCACGGCTGGAAGACATCGGCGGCACCATCCATGCCCATCCGACACTGGGTGAGGCGGTGCAGGAAGCGGCGTTGCGGGCGTTGGGGCATGCGTTGCATCTGTAAGCAGACCGACCGGAGGCCAATTGTGGCGAGGGAGCTTGCTCCCGCTGGGCGGCGAAGCCGTCCCAACCGGACCACCGCGGTCTTCCAGAAGTACCGCCATGTCTGGTTTTACCAGTGCTGCGCACTGGAACGGGAGCAAGCTCCCTCGCCACAGGATTTCGAACAATGAGGGATCGGCGGCATTTTTCATGAGCAGGCTAAGAAATCTGTCCGTCACCCGATAGTCTGGGCTGCGATTTAGCCCAAGAATGAAGTATTGTTGTCCCCATCCAAAAAACGTCAGAAGCCTTGAACCGTTTCGGCGGTTGTTAAGTGATAGAGGGTGTCATGGGTAACGAAAGCATTAATTGGGACAAGCTGGGTTTTGACTACATCAAGACCGACAAGCGCTATCTGTCGCACTGGCGTAATGGCGAGTGGGACAAAGGCACCCTGACCGAAGACAACGTGCTGCACATCAGCGAAGGCTCCACTGCCCTTCACTATGGCCAGCAGTGCTTCGAAGGCCTGAAGGCCTACCGTTGCAAGGACGGTTCGATCAACCTGTTCCGCCCGGACCAGAACGCCGCACGCATGCAACGCAGCTGCGGTCGCCTGCTGATGCCGCAGGTGTCCACCGAACAGTTCGTCGAAGCATGCAAGGACGTGGTCCGTGCCAACGAGCGTTTCATTCCGCCGTATGGCACCGGCGGCGCGCTGTACCTGCGCCCGTTCGTGATCGGCGTGGGTGACAACATCGGCGTGCGTACCGCGCCGGAGTTCATCTTCTCGATCTTCTGCATCCCGGTCGGCGCCTACTTCAAGGGCGGCCTGACCCCGCACAACTTCCTGATCTCCAGCTACGACCGTGCCGCGCCACAAGGCACCGGCGCCGCCAAGGTCGGTGGCAACTACGCCGCCAGCCTGATGCCGGGTTCCCAGGCCAAGAAGGCGCATTTCGCCGACTGCATCTACCTGGATCCGCTGACCCATACCAAGATCGAGGAAGTCGGTTCGGCCAACTTCTTCGGGATCACCCACGACAACAAGTTCGTGACCCCGAACTCGCCATCGGTACTGCCGGGCATCACCCGTCTGTCGCTGATCGAACTGGCCAAATCGCGCCTGGGCCTGGAAGTGATCGAGGGCGATGTATTCATCGACAAGCTCTCCGACTTCAAGGAAGCCGGTGCTTGCGGTACTGCAGCGGTGATCACGCCGATTGGCGGCATCAACTACAACGACCACCTGCACGTGTTCCACAGCGAAACCGAAGTCGGCCCGATCACCCAGAAGCTCTACAAAGAGCTGACCGGCGTGCAAACCGGCGACATCGAAGCGCCAGCGGGCTGGATCGTCAAGGTTTGATCTGACGCCAGACGCACAAAAGCCCCCCATCGGATGACCGATGGGGGGCTTTTTCGTGGCCGAATGAAAAGATCGCAGCCTGCGGCAACTCCTACAATGGCTGCCCCTCAACCCTTGTAGGAGCTGCCGCAGGCTGCGATCTTTTGCTCTTCCCCTCGATACCCAACCGCAACTCAACCCCGAACCGCCCCGCCACCTCCTTGCGCCCCAACGCCGTCAACGCCAACGCGCGACTGTCCAGATCCTGGGTCACCCACTTGCGCTTGAGCGCCGTTTGCAGCAATGCCGCACCCAGCGATCCGCCCAGATGTGGCCGGCGCATGCTCCAGTCCAGGCACGGGCAGGCAAAGCGGCGGCGCAAGGTGCTCAAGCCCTGTACCTCGATCCCAAGCCCCTGAAACACTGCCGAGCCACTATCACTCAAGCGATAGGCCTGTTCGTCGGTTTCCTCAAGCCAGCCCGCTTCGAGCATCCGGTCATGCATCAGCACCGCCAGGGTGCCCGCCATGTGGTCGTAGCAGGTGCGGGCAAACTGCAGGCGATCCGGGGTACGCGACTGGAAGCTTGGCGCGGTGTTCTGGCCGATCACCATCAGCGCCTCCAGGGCCTGGGCCACGCGCTTGTCCGCCAGGCTGTAATAGCGGTGACGCCCCTGGACGTGCAGCCGCACCAGCGCCAGTTCCTTGAGTTTGGCCAGGTGGGCGCTGGCGGTCGACGCGCTGACTTCGGCCACCGCCGCCAGTTCGGTGCTGGTGCGGGCGTTGCCGTCCATCAGCGAACAGAGGATTTTCGTCCGCGCAGGCTCGGCGATGGCTGCCGCCACCTGTGAGACGCCAATGTCGTGTTGTTCTGCGCTCATATTTCGCTCCCGGACGAATCAACGTCCTTTCAGACTGGAGATAGTAGCAACACTTTCCGCCAACAAAAGGCTGTGACCCATGGACCCGATCATCGCTGCGACCCACACCGATCCCTATCCCTACTACGCACGACTGCGTGCCGAAGGTGGGCTGGCCTTTCATCCAGGGCTGAACCTGTGGGTGGCCAGCAGCGCCCGGGCGGTGACCGCCGTGATGGCGCATTCCGATTGCCACGTTCGCCCCGGGCAGGAGCCAGTCCCCAAGGCAATCGCCGATGGCATGGCCGCTCAGGTGTTCGGCCAATTGATGCGCATGAATGAGGGTGAACGCCAGCGTTGCCCACGGTCGGCGATTGCGCCGGGGCTGGAGTTGATCGATGCGCGGGAAGTCGAGGCCCTGGTCAGCGCCCGATTGATGACCGCGGATGCCGCTGGCCTGTACAACGCCATGTTCCGTGGGCCGGTGTGCGTGGTGGCGGCGTTGTTGGGATTCACCCCGGCTCAGGGCCGCGCCATCAGCGAACTGACGGCGGATTTCGTCGCCTGCCTGTCGCCCCTGAGTGACGCGGCACAATTGACCGCCGCCCACGCTGCAGCCGAACACTTGAGCGGCTACTTCATCGAATTGCTCGACGATCCGCACAACCACAGCCAATTGCTTGCAGGCATCCGCCAGCGCTTCGCCTCCGGTGCGCCGCAAACGCTGATCGCCAACCTGATCGGCCTGTTCTCCCAGACCTTCGACGCCACTGCCGGGCTGATCGGCAACGCCGTGCTGGCATTGATTCAACACCCGTCGTTGCGCAGCGAATCAACCTCTGTCGAAGACCTGCTGGCCGAAGTGCAGCGCTTCGACCCGCCGGTACAGAACACCCGCCGCTTCGTCGCCGCCCCTTGCGAGATTGACGGCGTGAGGCTGAGCGCCGCAGACGTGATCCTGGTGCTGCTGGCCTCGGCCAATCGCGACCCGCAGCTCAACGACAACCCCGACACCTTCCTTCTCGACCGCCCGAACCGGCGCAGCTTCACCTTTGGTGCGGGGCGTCATCAATGTCCGGGGCAACGCCTGGCGTTATGCATTGCAGGCGCTACCGTCCGGCAAATTCTGGCGATGAAGCCGGCACTGGATCGCCTGAGCTGGCATTACCGCCCGTCCGTGAATGGACGGATTGCGCTGTTCAGTGACTGAGCGAAAACCGCTCAAGCAGTGCGGTATTCGACGGTCAGGTGAGACAACTCATGGACCGGCGCCAGACGTTCGCGAATGGTGTCGGCACTGACATTGGCTGCCGCCACGACGCTGACAATCGCGGCCCGCGCCTGGGGGCCAACCTGCCACACATGCAGATCGCTGATACGCACATCGTCCGACTTGAGCAACTCGCGAATCTCATTGGCAACATGGGCATCGGTGACATCGAGCAACACCGCAGCGCTGTCACGCAACAATCCAACGGCCCATTTCGCGATCACGATGGCGCCGACAATACCCATCACCGGGTCCAGCCACACCCACCCCAGATAACGCCCCGCCAGCAACGCGGCAATCGCCAGCACCGACGTCAAGGCGTCGGCCAATACATGGACGTAGGCCGAGCGCAGGTTGTTGTCGTGATGGTGATGATGGCCGTGGCCGTGGCCGTGGCCGTGGCTGTGATCGTGGCCATGATGGCCGTGGTCGCCCGCCAGCAAAAAGGCACTGACGATGTTCACCGCCAGCCCCACTACCGCAATCACCGTCGCTTCGGTGAATGCCACTGTGGTTGGCTGAAACAGGCGAAAAACGGACTCACCGGCAATGCCGATCGCCACCAGCCCCAGCACCATCGCCGAGGCAAAACCGGCCAGGTCCCCGACCTTGCCGGTGCCGAAGCTGTAACGCGCGTTGTTGGCGTTGCGCCGCGCGAACCCATAGGCCGCCGCCGCGATGCCCAAGGCCCCGGCATGGGTGGCCATGTGAAAACCATCGGCCAGCAACGCCATGGAACCGGTGATGTAACCGGCAGCAATTTCGCCAATCATCATCACAGACGTCAGCGCCACCACCCATAAGGTGCGACGGGCGTTTTCATCATGGGATGCGCCGAGAAATACATGGTCGTGGTCAAAACGCGAAGCCTGGGGAGGCTGAGTCATGGGATTCGGGCCTCTATTTGGCATAACGACGGATGGCCAGCAACAGCTCTTCCACGCCCTGGGCGCGATCTTCATCGCTCAGGCCCGGATGGGCCACGTGCTCGCGGGCGTGGGCGTCGATGAACTGCTCCAGCAGACCATTGACCGCGCCCCGGATGGCGGCGACCAGATGCAGGGTCTTGGCGCAATCGGCATCGGACTCGAGCGCCCGCTCCACGGCCTCCACCTGACCGGCAATCCGCCTCACCCGCTTGATCAAGTCATCTTTGTGTTCGTGAATGTGCGACATACCTATACCCCCTACCCCTATATGGCGCGTATGGTCGCCGATAGAGCGGAGCCTGGCAAGCTACAAGTCAATCATCCCGCGTCAGCACTTCCAGCAGTTCAATTTCGAAGATCAGGTTCGAATTCGGCGTGATCTTGCCCATGGTGCGTTCGCCATAGGCCAGATGCGCCGGCACCAGCAACTTGCGTTTACCGCCGACCTGCATGCCCATGATGCCCAAGTCCCAGCCCTTGATAACCCGACCGGTACCGATCACGCACTGGAAGGGTTTACCACGGCTATAGGAAGAATCGAATTCGGTCCCGTCCTCCAGCCAGCCACGGTACTGGGTGGTGATCAGTGCGCCTTTGATGGCGGCTTTTCCGTCACCCACTTGCAGATCGATTACCTGAAACTCGTCATTCATTGAATTCACTCGTATGCTCACTCGCCCTCAAGGGCCTGATGGGCGCCGTTTTCCCAGATTTGCCCTCGATTGGCAACCATTGCCTGCTCGCGAAGGCGACGGCACAACTGCATTGAGGTAACTGACAGCCCACGGTAGATCTTAAGCGAGCCCAGCCTTTATCCTTGACGCCCCCGCTGTGTCGAGTTCTGGAGTTTCGTCCATGCCCCATGAAGGCAACCTGCTACAAGCCGCTGTCGTATTTCTGATGGCGGCCGTGCTCATCGTTCCCTTGGCCAAGCGCCTGCAACTGGGGGCAGTTCTGGGCTACCTGTTTGCCGGGGTGATCATCGGCCCGTCGGTGCTGGGCCTGATCGACAACCCGCAAAGCGTCGCGAACATTTCCGAACTCGGCGTGGTGTTGCTGCTGTTCATCATCGGCCTGGAGCTGTCGCCGCGACGCTTGTGGGTGATGCGCAAATCAGTGTTCGGCGTCGGTCTGGCGCAAGTGCTGCTCACTGGCACGGTGATTGGCGTGGTGGCGCTGTGGCTGTTTGGCCAGCCGTTGAACACCGCGATCGTCCTCGGCCTGGGCCTGGCACTGTCGTCCACGGCATTCGGCCTGCAAAGCCTGGCTGAACGCAAGGAACTGACCAGCCCCCACGGGCGGCTGGCTTTCGCCATCCTGTTGTTTCAGGACATCGCCGCAATTCCCTTGATCGCCATGGTGCCGCTGCTGGCCGGTGGCGATCACAGCACCACCGCCAGCGAAAACCTGAACCACGGCCTGCAAGTGCTGGCCAGCATCGCCGTGGTGGTGATCGGCGGGCGTTATCTGCTGCGACCGGTGTTTCGCGTAGTGACCAAAACCGCGTTGCCAGAAGTCTCCACCGCCACGGCGTTGCTGGTGGTGATCGGCACGGCCTGGCTGATGGAACTGGTCGGCATTTCCATGGCCCTGGGCGCCTTCCTCGCCGGCCTGCTACTGGCGGACTCCGAGTATCGCCATGAACTGGAAGCCCAGATCGAACCGTTCAAGGGCCTGTTGCTCGGGCTGTTTTTCATCAGTGTCGGCATGGGGGCGAACCTGAGCCTGTTGCTGAGCATACCGGTCGCCGTGCTGGGCCTGACTTTGCTGTTGATCGCGATCAAACTGCCGCTGCTGTTTATTGTTGGTCGCCTGGCCGGCGGCTTGAACAAGGTCAGTGCGATCCGCCTGGGTATCGTGTTGGCGGCCGGTGGTGAATTTGCCTTTGTGGTGTTCAAGATCGGTCGCGATCATGGGCTGTTCGCGGCGCAACTGTATGACTTGCTGGTGTTGACCATCACCCTGTCCATGGCCGTGACGCCGCTGTTGCTGCTGGTTTGCGCGCGGTTGGTCAGCCCGAAAGTGCAACCGGTGGAAGTACCGGAGAAGTTCCGCGAAATCGACACCGACGCGCCACGGGTGGTGATCGCCGGCATGGGTCGCATGGGCCAGATCATTGCGCGGATTTTGCGCGCACAGAACATCAAGTTCGTGGCCCTCGACACCTCGGTGGAAACCATCGAACTGTCCCGCAGCTTTGGTGGCGTGCCGGTGTTCTATGGCGACCCGATGCGCCCGGAAATACTCTGCGCGGCCAAGGTCGGGGAAGCCGAGTATTTCGTGATCGCCACCGACGACCCGGACACCAACATCAAGACCGCCGAACTGGTGCGCAAGCTCTATCCGCATATGAAGATCATCGCCCGTGCCCGTAACCGTCAGCATGTGCACCGGCTGATGGACGTCGGCGCTCACGCCGTGCGCGAAACCTATTATTCGAGCCTGGAAATGAGCCGGCAAACCCTGATCGGCCTGGGATTGACCCAGGCCCAGGCGGATGCACGGATCAAGCGCTTCAAGCAGCACGACGAAGTGGTGCTTGAAGCCCAGCATGCGGTGTATGACGACGCGGTGAAAGTGCTGCAGACGGCGCAGGAAGCGCGGGCGGAACTGGCCAGGTTATTCGAGTCGGATCAACTGCAGGAGCAGGCGGGCAAGAATTGAGGTGATTGTGAGGGCCTCTTCGTCGGAACGCCGCCCGGAGCAGGCTCGCTCCTACATTGGATCTTTGTTACTCACACGCTCTTCTGTAGGAGCGAGCCTGCTCGCGATGAACGATAACGCGGCGTGATGGATCAACAACAATCGCCAAGGAACCACCATGACTGACAAACCCTCTCCGGCCCTCAAGGAAATTTTCAACATCGAGCGCCTCCAGCACATCGCCAGCGAAATGACCGCGGTCTATCCGCCATTCGAGGCCAGGCGCTTCCTGAAACTGGCCCAATCCGGCCTGGCAGAGCTCAGCGTCATGCAGCGCATGGCCCGGGTCAGCGAGTGCCTGCACGCCGTGCTCCCCCTGGACTACGAGGCGTCGCTGCAAGTGCTGCGCGCCCTCGCCCCGCGCCTCAACAGCGGCTTCGTCAGCATGTGCCTGCCGCACTTTGTCGCCAGCTACGGCGCCCATGCGTTCGATCAGTCGATGGACGCGCTGAAGTATTTCACCGCCTTCGGCTCCTCGGAATTCGCGATCCGTCATTTTCTGCGCAGCGACCTCGAACGCTCACTCAAGCTGATGCACGACTGGTCGCTGGATGACAACGAACACGTACGCCGCCTGGCCAGCGAAGGCTGCCGGCCGCGCCTGCCCTGGTCATTCCGGCTGGAGCCCATCCAGGCCGATCCGACACTCGCCGCGAACATCCTCGACAACCTCAAGGCCGACACCAGCCTGTACGTGCGCAAATCCGTGGCCAACCACCTCAACGACATCACCAAGGATCACCCCGACTGGGTGCTGGACCTGATCGAAGGCTGGGCGCTGGACAACAGGCACAGCGCATGGATCGCCAGACACGCCCTGCGCAGCCTGATCAAACAGGGCAACCGGCGGGCACTGGCGATCATCGGCGCGGGCGGCAAGCCCGAAGTCGAGATCGTCGGTGTGAAAGTCGAACCGCCAGTCATTGGCCTGGGAGAAAAAATCACCCTGTCGTTTGCCGTCAAATCCACCGTTGAAAGCAGTCAGCGTCTGGTGATCGACTATGCCATCGACTACGTCAAGGCCAATGGAAGCACCTCGGCGAAGGTGTTCAAGCTCAAGGCGCTGACCCTGCCCGGCAACGCCGTCGAAGCCGTCAGCCGTGGCCAGCAGATCAAGGAGCTCACTACCCGCCGGCATTATGCGGGGCGCCATGCGGTGCATGTCATGGTCAATGGTGAAAGGCTGGCCAGCACGGCGTTCGAAATCACGCCTTGAAACACCGTCGACCGTAGGAGCTGCCGCAGGCTGCGATCTTTTGATTCTGATGTTTCAAGGTCAAAAGATCGCAGCCTGCGGCAGCTCCTACGGGGGACTTTCGCCGAACAACAGGGGTTGCTCCCGCTCACACAACTGCACCACATAATCCCACAACACCCGCAGCCGCACCGACTTGTGCAATTCGCGGCGGGTGCTGATCCAATAGCTGCGCTGGATGCTTTCATCCGGCAACAACGGTACCAGGTCCGGGTCGGCACTGGCCATGTAGCACGGCAGCACGGCAATCCCCAGGCCTGAGCGCGCGGCCTGTTGCTGGGCGATCACGCTGGTGCTGTGAAACACCACCCGCGGGTTGCGGCAGAAGCTGTTGAGGAACATCAGTTCCTGGCTGAACAGCAAATCATCGACATAGCCGATCCACGCATGACGCCCCAGGTCCTCGCGACTGCGCAACGGCGGCGAGCGGTCGAGATAGTCCTGGCTGGCATAGAGCGCCAGGCGATAGTCGGTGAGCTTGCGGGTGACCAGCATGTCGGCGGCCGGGCGCTCCAGGTGGATGCTGATTTCCGCCTCGCGATTGAGGATGCTGACAAAACGCGGCACCGCCACCAGTTCTACCTCAAGCCCCGGATAGCGTTCGAACAAGCCGTTCATGCGACTGGCGAGGAACATGATGCCCAGCCCTTCGGTCACCCCGACGCGGATCTTGCCCAGCGGCGCGGTGGACTGGGTGATTTCCTCCTGGGCCAGCAACGCCACGTTCTCCATCGCCTCGGCGTGTTTAAGCAACGCCTCGCCCGCCGGGGTCATCTCATAGCCCTGGGCATGTTGAACGAACAACGCCGTGCCGAGGCTCTTTTCGATGGCCTCGATGTGCCGCGCCACGGTGGCATGGGTGGTGTTCAGGCGGCGGGCGGCTGTGAGCAAACGCCCGCTGCGCTGCAATTCGAGAAAAAACCGCAGGTCATTCCAGTCGAACATGAATCGTCCTTGTTCTTTGCCGTTCGGGATGCTGTTTAAAAACGCACAGCGGCTGCGCAAAAACTAACATTCTTTTGACGAAAGCTAACAACTAGGATGACAGACAACAAGAACAACAAAACGAGATCAGGGATGCAGACTTCTCTGGATGAATACGATTACATCGTGGTCGGGGCCGGGCCGGCCGGGTGTCTGTTGGCCAATCGACTGTCGGCCAACCCGCAACATCGTGTGTTGCTGCTCGAAGCCGGTGGCCGCGACAACTATGCGTGGATTCACATCCCCGTAGGTTACCTGTTCTGCATCGGCAACCCGCGCACCGACTGGTGCTTGAAGACCGAAGCGCAACCGGGCCTGCAAGGGCGCGCCCTGAGCTACCCGCGCGGCAAGGTGCTGGGCGGCTGCTCATCGATCAACGGCATGATCTACATGCGTGGCCAGGCCGCTGACTACGACCGCTGGGCCGCCGACGGCAACCCTGGCTGGAGCTGGCAGGACGTGTTGCCGCTGTTCAAGCAGAGTGAAAACCACTTTGCCGGCGCCGCCGAATTTCACGGCGCCGCGGGCGAATGGCGAGTCGAACGCCAGCGCCTGTCGTGGCCGATTCTCGACGCCTTCCGCAGTGCCGCCGAACAAAGCGGCATCGCCAGCATCGATGACTTCAACCAGGGCGACAACGAAGGCTGCGGCTATTTCCAGGTCAATCAGAAGGCCGGCATCCGCTGGAACGCATCCAAGGCCTTTCTCAAACCCATTCGTCAGCGTCCCAATCTCACCGTGCTGACCGGTGTCGAAGTCGACCGCGTGCTGCTGGACAATGGTCGCGCCTCGGCGGTCAGCGCCCGCTGGCAAGGCCAGGCGAAAACCTTCAAGGCGCGCAAGGAGATCATCCTGTGTGCCGGCTCGGTCGGTTCGCCCGGCATCCTGCAACGCTCCGGTATCGGCCCGCGTCCGCTGCTGGAGCGGCTGGGCATTGGCGTCGCCCACGAGCTACCCGGTGTGGGTGGCAACCTGCAGGATCACCTGCAACTGCGGCTGATCTACACGCTGGAAAATGCCCGCACCCTGAATCAGATTGCCGGCAGCCTGTGGGGCAAGCTGGGCATGGGCCTGCGCTACCTGTATGACCGCAGCGGCCCGCTGTCCATGGCGCCGAGCCAGTTGGGCGCCTTTGCCCGCTCGGGGCCGGAGCAGACTTCAGCCAACCTCGAATATCACGTACAACCGCTGTCGCTGGAGCGCTTTGGCGAACCGTTGCACGCGTTCCCGGCGTTCACCGCCTCGGTCTGCGATTTGCGCCCGCAAAGCCGTGGCCGGGTGGACATCCGCTCGGCCAACCCGCAAGAAGCACCGCTGATTCAACCCAATTACCTGAGCCACCCGGAAGACCTGCGGGTCGCCGCCGATGCCATTCGCCTGACCCGGCGCATCGTCGCCGCACCGGCCCTGCGCCCCTTCAATCCCGTGGAATATCTGCCCGGTGACAGCCTGCAAAGCGAAGAACAGCTGCACGAAGCCGCCGCGCGGATCGGCACCACGATTTTCCATCCGGTAGGCACCTGCCGCATGGGCAACGACGCCGACGCCGTGGTCGATGCGCAGCTCAAGGTCCATGGCATCCCCGGCCTGCGCATCGCCGACGCCTCGATCATGCCGCGCATCACCTCGGGCAACACCTGTTCGCCGACGCTGATGATTGCCGAGAAGGCGGCGCAGATGATCCTCAACCCCGACACACGGAGCGTTAAGCCACCGATGGAACTGGTAGCAAACACCTGAGCGTGGGACGCGCTCAATGTAGGAGCTGGCGAAGCCTGCGATCTTTTGATCTTGCTTCTCCGACAACCTCAGGAAGGCCAAAGATCGCAGCCTTCGGCAGCTCCTACAGGTTGCGAGTAAGGCAAAAAGATCGATGTAGGTAGCGAGTAAGACAGGAAGATCGTAGCAGTTAGCGTCGAATTGACAGTAGCGGCACCAGCCCACAAGGCCGGCGCCGACAGTGGAACAACAAAAACAATCACTGTGAGGGATACCGGTATGTCAGAACACGTTCAGTCCCTGGAAGCCGTGCGCAGCGCGGGCACCAGTCAGGAAACCCAGAAAGTCATCTTTGCCTCGTCCCTCGGGACGGTCTTCGAGTGGTACGACTTTTTCCTCTATGGCGCCCTTGCGGCGGTGATCAGCAAGCAGTTCTTCGCCGGGGTCAACGACACCACGGCGTTTATCTTCGCGCTGATGGCCTTCGCCGCCGGCTTCATCGTCCGGCCGTTCGGTGCGCTGGTGTTCGGTCGGTTGGGGGACATGATCGGGCGCAAGTACACCTTCCTCGCCACCATCATTCTCATGGGCCTGGCGACGTTCTGCGTCGGATTGCTGCCGACCTACGCCAGTATCGGCATCGCCGCGCCGATCATCCTGGTGGTGTTGCGCATGCTCCAGGGCCTGGCCCTGGGCGGTGAATACGGCGGCGCCGCGACCTATGTCGCCGAGCACGCGCCCATCGGCAAGCGCGGCTTCCACACCAGCTGGATTCAATCCACCGCGACCCTGGGCCTGCTGCTCTCGCTACTGGTGGTGCTGGGCTGCCGCTACTTCACCGGCGATCAGTTCGAAGTCTGGGGCTGGCGCATTCCGTTTCTGTTTTCCATCGTGCTGCTGGGCATCTCGACCTGGATTCGCCTGAGCCTGCACGAGTCGCCAGCCTTCGTGAAAATGAAATCGGAAGGCAAGCTGTGCAAACAGCCGATTCGCGACTCCTTCGGTAAATGGGAAAACCTCAAAGTGGTGTTGATCGCGCTGTTCAGCATCAATGCCGGGCAAGCGGTGACCTTCTACGCCGCGCAGTTCTATGTGCTGTTCTTCCTCACCCAGTTCCTGAAAATGGACCCGGCCGTGGCCAACGGTTTGTTGATTGTCAGCGTGATCATTGGCGCCCCCTTCTTCATTTTCTTTGGCTGGCTGTCGGACAAGGTCGGGCGCAAACCGGTGCTGATGATCGGCCTGCTGCTGGCCACCGCGCTGTATTTCCCGATCTTCAAGACCCTGGCCCACTATGCCAACCCGGCCATCGACCAGGCCAGCCGCCAGGCACCGATCACCGTGATGGCCGACCCGGCCACCTGCACCTTCCAGTTCGACCCGGTGGGCAAGGCGAAATTCGACAGCCCGTGCGACAAGGTCAAGACCTTCCTGGTCAAGCAGGGCCTGCCGTACCAGAGCGCAGCGGCCCCGGCCGGCAGTGGCGTGCAGGTCAGCGTCGGTGACGTGAAGATCGATGGTTTCGACGAAGCCGCCTTGCGCGGTGCCGTGACCCTCGCCGGCTACCCGCAACAGGCGGACATGCAGCAGATCAACAAGCCGATGATCGTGGCGCTGATCGTCGCGCTGATCATTATTTCCGCGATGTGCTACGGCCCGCTGGCGGCGTTGATGGTCGAGCTGTTCCCGACCCGCATCCGCTACACCTCGATGTCTTTGCCCTATCACATCGGCAACGGCTGGTTCGGCGGTTTTTTGCCGACCGTGTCGTTCGCGCTGGTGGTGTACACCGGGGACATTTTCTACGGGCTGTGGTATCCGGTGGTGATCACCGGGGTGAGCCTGGTGGTGGGAATGCTGTGCTTGCGTGAGACGCGCAACGTCGACCTCGACAAGAACTGAGGTCATTGCTCGCGACGAGGGAGCGGGTCCCTCGTCGCGCCGATCAGCCCCAATCAAACTTCGGCATCAAGCAACTCGAACTTCACTTGATCCGGGTAGAACGCCACATACTCACGAATCTGTTCGACAGACACCTTTGGATTCTCGTAACTCCACGCCGCGTTGGCAGCTTCATGCCCTGGCACCTGCAGGCTGAAATAGCTGGCATCGCCCTTGTACGGGCAATAACTGGTGTGGTCGGTGCGGGCGAAGTATTTCTCGTCGATATCCTCACGCGGCACGTAGTACACCGGCGGGTAATTGGCCTCCAGCAACACCAGGGCCCGCGCCGAGGCGGCTACTTGAATACCGTGAAACCTTACCAGCAGGCAGCCAGGCTGCTCGGCGATGGTGATGACAGGGCTAGGACCGGAGCTTTTCATGGAATGCGTTCCTCATGACGGTGATGGACCTGCAAATCGATGTGGGAGCGTGGCTGGCCCGCAATGGGCTGCGCAGCAGCGCCAAAACCTGAGACCTCGGTGTATCAGGTATAACCCAAGTTTCACACTCGCGATTGCTTCGCAGCCGAACGGGAGCGACACACCAGGCTGTACATCCATACAGATAAAGATTGCTCCATCGTCCATCAACCGCCATTCTGTGCATCTCTCGCACATTGATCGACGATGGTGGTTATGCGGCTGTACCTCTGTGAAAAACCTTCCCAGGCCAAAGACATTGCGGCAGTCCTCGGCGCCCGGCGCCGGGGCGATGGCTGTTGGCTGGGAACGGACGTCACGGTGACCTGGTGCATCGGCCATCTGCTGGAAACCGCACCGCCGGACGCCTACGACGCACGCTACAAGCGCTGGGTGCTGGCGGACCTGCCGATCATTCCCGAAAAGTGGAAAATGACCGTCAAGCCGCGCACCGCCAGCCAGTACAAGGCGGTCAAGCGTCTGCTCGGTGAAGCATCCGAGCTGATCATTGCCACGGACGCCGACCGCGAGGGCGAGATGATCGCCCGGGAACTGGTGGAACACTGCCGCTATCGCGGGCCGATCCGCCGCCTCTGGTTGTCGGCGCTGGATGATGCGTCCATCCGCAAGGCCCTGGCGGCGCTCAAACCGGGGAACGAAACCTTCAGCCTCTATCACTCGGCCCTGGGGCGCTCCCGAGCCGACTGGCTGATCGGCATGAACATGAGTCGGCTGTTCACCTTGCTGGGGCGCCAGTCTGGCTATCAAGGCGTGTTGCCGGTCGGCCGGGTGCAAACGCCGACCTTGCGCCTGGTGGTGGATCGCGATCGCAGCATCGCCGACTTCGTGCCCGTCCCCTATTGGGCCATCGACGTGCAACTGCTGCACAACGGCACCGCGTTCACCGCGCAATGGCGCGCGGCATCCGAGGTTTGCGACGATCAGGACCGCTGCCTGAATCAGGCGCTGGCGCAACAAGCGGCGGCCGCCATGAGCGGCGCGGCCAGTGCGCGGGTGATCAAACTGCGCACCGAGCGGATGCGCGAAGTGGCCCCGCTGCCGTTCGATCTGGGCACCCTGCAGGAGGTCTGCTCGAAGAAGCTCGGCCTCGGCGCCCAGGAAACCCTCGACATCGCCCAGGCGCTGTACGAAACCTACAAAGTCATTACCTATCCGCGCAGTGATTGCGGCTACTTGCCCCTCAGCCAGCACAGCGAAGCACCGGCCATTCTGGCGGCGTTGCGCCAGGCCGATCCGGCGTTGAACGCCTTGCACGATCACCTGGATCCGCAACGGCGCTCACGAGCCTGGAACGATGCCAAGGTCAGCGCTCACCACGGCATCATCCCCACCGCTGCGGCGAAGAATCTCGACAAGCTGGCGGGCAAACAGCGCGCGGTCTACACCCTGATCCGCGCGCGATATCTGGCGCAGTTTCTGCCCAATCACGAGTACGACCGCACCCAGGCCGACTTCGACTGCGCCGGCGAGGCCTTACGCGCTGTCGGCAAGCAGATCATCGAGCCGGGCTGGAAACGCGCCCTGCCCGAAGCGCTGGCGCAGGCCAAGGGGCGCGAAGCTCCCGCGCCGCAGACCCTGCCCAACCTGGCCGAAGGCATCGATTGCGCAGTGTCCGGCGTGCGACTCAAGGACCTCTGGACCCAGCCACCGAAGCCGTTCACTGAAGGCGATCTGATCAAGGCGATGAAGAATGTCGCCAAACTGGTGGAAGACCCGCTACTCAAGCAAAAACTCAAGGACACCACCGGCATCGGCACCGAAGCGACTCGCGCGTCGATCATCCAGGGCCTGCTCGACCGTGGTTATCTGGTCAAGAACGGCAAGGCCCTCGCCGCGACGCCAGCCGCATTCAGCCTGATCGACGCCGTACCGCGGGCCATCGCCGATCCGGGCACCACGGCGATCTGGGAACAGGCCCTGGACATGGTGCAAAGCGGGGAAATGAGCCTGGAAGAATTCGTCACCAAACAGGCGGCGTGGATGAGCAAGCAAGTCAGCCGTTGCGCCGGGCTGAGCATGACCATCAGCGGCCCGCCACCCACCGGTTCCGCCGCAGCTCCATGGAAGAAAAAACGCAAAGGCACTCCGCGCAAACCAGCGAGCGGCACCAAGCGCAGGTCAAAACCGTCAAGCAATACTTAAACCCGCCACCGAACCCTGTGGCGAGGGAGCTTGCTCCCGCTGGACTGCGCAGCAGGCCCAATGATTTTGTTTGAAAGCGAGAGCCGCTTCGCGACTCAACGGGAGCAAGCTCCCTCGCCACGGACCGTGCGACGCCGGCCATAATCAATTGTGTCCCTTGGCCTGTCAGGAGCCACTTCGAATGTCTTCGATAGAACTGCACGCCGCCCAACGCGATGAGCTGGAAATCATCGAGAACCTGATGCAGTTCTACGCCTACGACTTCAGCGAATGGTTGCCGCTGAAACTGGGCGAATACGGTTTCTTCAACATCCTGCCTATGCCGGACTACTGGCGAAACCCGGCCACCCACCCCTTCCTGATCAAGGTCGACGCAGAACTGGCCGGCTTCGTAACCGTGGATAACCAGACCCATCTACCCGGTGCCGAGTACAACATCGGCTATCTGTTTGTCAGTCGACGCTTCCGTGGCCGGGGTGTCGCACGATTTGTCGTTTCCACTCTCTTGAGCCAATTCCCCGGTCAATGGCAGATTTTCCACATCGAGGCGAACCAGCCGGCACGCCTGTTCTGGGCCGCCGTCATGCCGGGGCTCGACATTGGCCGATTCACCTTGCATCAGCAGGTGGTTGACCGCCATCCCTGCACTTTTTACCGCTTTGAGTGTCCGCCTTTGTCGTCCTGACCGACATGCCCTCGACTTCCCCGCTAATTCCGAACAGCTTTGTCAGACAATATGTAGTGACAAAAAATATTCACTACAAAACCGTTGACGCCTCCGATTTGCCCTTGCATGATGCAGACGTCTCCCCGATCGGGAGTACAGGCAACACGTTTGAGCAAGCTCGTCTGACCGCCGAGCTGTTTTTCCCGGATACACGCTGCCCACAAGGCAGATTGAAGAAGCTGACCTGGCCTGAACGTCCAGTACAAGGGCGAGAAGTCTTGGCGAGCAATCCTCATGAAGCTTGTGGCCGACCCTGAAAACGTCGGCAGTGGCCTTAAGGTTTTCGCCGCTTCTCTTCGTTGTGACGCTATTGCGTAGCAGTTATTCAACACGACTACATGCAGCAGACGCAGGACCCCGCCCGATAAGGCGGTCGAACGCTGACGTCCTGGTTTCGGTGCCAGGGATCAACTAACCGATGGGCTACCTGTATTAGCGAATCAACTTTGAAAGATCACCAATTGGTCAAGGGGCTTTATGATGAATCTGAACAATCAACCAACTATCGATGAACTGGCTCGTATCTTCGCTGCAAAGAAAGACAGCCACGACAACCATATTCTCTGGATCAGCAAGTGTGGCCAGGTTCATATCGACTGCCTGTCGCCGCACGCCCATGAAGCAGAGTTCGACCAGAACAACCAGAACCTGCTGGCCCGACTGAAGATGTACCGTCGCGGCCAGGGCTATGTCGGCAAGAAGGCCGCGGCCGACAAGGACTTCATCGGTAATGTTCTGCAAACCCTGAAACAGGCCTGGGCCTCGATGCAGGATCAGAACGAAGTTCGGGTGATTGACCGGTTCTACTGATTGAAATGAGTCATTACTGACTTATTGATAAACAAGGCCTGCTCCCGATAAGGAGCAGGCCTTTTTTTGGGGCTTTCACTGGTTTGGAGGTCACTTCATTTTCGACCAGGACGCGGTCTCCTGTAGGCGCTGCGGTGCGGCGATGGTCGTTAACGATAACGCGTGTAAACCGGATAAACGCGGCGCACTTGAGTCCATCGCCGGCAAGCCGGCTCCTACAGGGTTTTGTAGTGGTTATGAAAAATCAGTCCCCAACACCAGATCCACAAACGCCACCGCCGCCGCACTGTGATAGTTGTTCTTGCGCCGCAGCAACGCGGCACCGCGTTCAGGCGCTGCGCCCAGCATGGAAAGTTTGCGCAATGCCCGATCCTGAGTAGCGATGGATTCCGGCAGGATGGTGGCGATGGCGGAATGTCGGATGACTTCCAGCAGCGTATTGACCGAATTAACTTCAATCACAACCTTGGGTGTGATGTGCGCCTGCGCGAAATATTCATCGATGCACGTGCGGGTGATGTAGTCCGGGGTCAGCAGTGCAAACTCAAGCTGAGCCACCTCCTGCGCAGACAACGCCGCCTGATGCTCGTACAGCGGATGATCGCGCCCAACCATCAACCCCAGGATTTCGGTAAACGCCGGAATCGATTCGATATCGGCGTTTCTCACCTGATCGAACGCAATCGCGATATCCAGCGAATCATCTGCCAGCCCTGCCTCGATTTCGTTCATCGACAACTCGAATATCTCCAGGTGGATGTTCGGGTAACGCGTCATGTAGTCGCGCACCAGCGGCCCTACCAGATAGGCCATGAAGGTCGGCGTCATGGCCAGGCGCAGGTTCCCGCGGGACAAATCCTTCACGTCGTGCAACGCACGCTTGCCCGCCTCCAGCTCCACCAGTACCCGCCGCGCGCATTCAATGTAAGCCTCGCCGGCATCGGTGGGTTTGACCGTGCGCGAGGTGCGGTCGAACAGGCTCACACCGAGGGATTCTTCCAGCTGGCGGATCTGCTGCGACAAGGTCGGCTGGGACACATGCAGCACCTCGGCGGCGCGGGTGAAACCACCCTGGTCGGCCACCGCCAGCAGATAACGCAAATGTCGAAGCAACATGGGATTCTCCATCTATAGGCAGTGCTTATGGATTGCATTCTATATCGGTCTTGGACGCTATGGATGGATCGGCAGAAGATGGCCCCACACCCAAGCGACACCCCTTCCGATAGGAGAATCACCATGCAACAGTCCCATGCCTACAACGACCCAAGCCTGGCCCTGACCACTTCTGTCCTGGACGCCAAGGCGCGCAAAAACCTGTCGTGGCAGGACCTGGCCGACGGCACAGGTTTGAGCCTGGCCTACGTCACCGCCGCCCTGCTCGGTCAACACCCGCTGCCTGAAAGCGCTGCCAAAGTGGTCGGCGACAAGCTGGAACTGGACGCCGACGCCGTGGCCCGGCTGCAGATCATCCCGCTGCGCGGTAGCCTCTCGGGCGTGCCGACCGACCCGACCATCTACCGCTTCTACGAAATGATCCAGATCTACGGCACTACCCTCAAAGCCCTGGTTCATGAGCAGTTCGGCGACGGCATCATCAGCGCGATCAACTTCAAGCTCGACATGAAGAAAGTCGAAGATCCGGAAGGCGGCTCCCGCGCCGTCATCACCCTCGACGGCAAGTTCCTGCCCCTGCGTCCTTTCTAAGTTGATACCGGCCCGCACACCCTGTGCGGGCCGAACCCTGTTCATCCATGAGGAAGCGATCATGAAAGCGCTCATCGACGGTTTTTTGAAGTTTCAGAAAGAAGCCTTTGCGCAACGCACCGACCTGTTCAAACACCTGGCCACCACCCAACATCCAGGCACGCTGTTCATCAGCTGTTCCGACAGCCGTGTCGTGCCGGAACTGCTGACCCAACAAGAACCCGGTGAACTGTTCGTGATCCGTAACGCCGGCAACATCGTGCCGTCCTACAGTCCGCATCCGGGTGGTGTGTCGGCCACGGTCGAATACGCCGTCGCTGTGCTCGGCGTGACTGACATCGTGATCTGCGGCCATTCGGACTGCGGCGCCATGACGGCCGTGGCCAAGTGCACCTGCATGGATCACCTGCCCGCCGTCAGCGGCTGGCTGCAACATGCCGAGTCGGCGAAAGTGATCAACGAAGCCCGGCCACACACCAGTGAGGCGGCCAAGGTCAATTCGATGGTTCGGGAGAATGTCATCGCCCAACTGGCCAACATCCAGACACACCCGAGTGTGCGACTGGCCCAGGAAAAGGGCCTGTTGAACCTGCATGGCTGGGTGTACGACATCGAGACCGGTTCGATCGACGCACTGGATGCCGGCAGCCGGAGTTTCGTATCGCTGGTCGAGCATCCGGGCACTTGTGCCGTATCGGCCAAGGCGATCAAAGCCGCGTGATCAGAACCGCGGTCTGATCAAGAAAGTGACCGCCCTTGCAGCGGTCACTGGTTCCGTCAGCTCAGCGTTTGACGCCCAGATCGACCTGGGTCATGCGGCTGCGAATGGTGAACACGCCATCGCCCGAGAGAATCGCACTGCGCGCAAACAGGCGCCCGCTCTCCCAGTTCGAAAGCCCCAGTTCCGGCTTGTTCAGCGCGTACTGGCCGTCGACCCATCGGGTGATGCCATTGCCGACAAAAGGCGCGTTGACCGCGTTATAGAAACGCTCCTGGGCCTCGTCACTTTCACTGATCAAGGACACGGTGAATTGCGGACTGTAGCGATTGAACAAGGCAATGGCGTTGCCCAGGTCGTCGACGATTTTCAGGCTGACTTCCGGGGTTTCTTCCCATTCCCACTCACGGCCCAATTGATCTTCCGCCAACGGCTCGGCCTGCGCCTCGGTCTGATAGCCTTCGGCGCGGTACACCTGGACCGTTGCAGCCAGCCAGTCTTGCGGCAAATGCGACTCGCTGCCTTCGACGATGTGCAGCTTGCAGCCCTGCCCCCGTGCGGTGCCGGCCTGCTTGAGTGCGTCGAGGAACAGCGGCACCAGTTCAGCGGCACGGTCGCGGTGAATCAGGCAGACGTTCAGGGTGTTGCAGACCTTGCGGTCCAGGGAGTTGCGCACCACGGCGGCAAAGCGCTGGGCGTCGGCATCGGCGTTGGCGATCAGCCACGCACCACCGGTGCCGTGCAGGCTGACCGCCGTGCCGGCCTGCTGCGCGATGCTGCCCAACTGGCTGACGGCGCGCCCCGAACCACGGGCCACCGCCAATGACAGGCGCCGGTCAGCGAACATCGCCCAACCGGCGGCGTGGTTGACACTTTCCACCAGCGACACCGCACCGGCCGGCAAACCGGCGTCGCTCAGCGCAGGGTTCAGTGCATGGGTGACGATCGCCTGGGCCGTGCCCAACGCATCACTGCCGATGCGCAGCACGGCGGTGTTGCCGGTGCGCAATACACCGGCCGCATCGGCAAACACATTCGGCCGGCCTTCGAAGACAAATGCGACGATGCCCAGCGGCGAGACCACTTGTTCGACTTTCCAGCCATCATGCTCGACGCAACTGATCACCTTGCCACGGCTGGCCGCTGCATCACGCCACGCGCGCAGGCCGGCGATCATGTCGCGACGCATGCGCTCATCGGCCAGCAACCGGGTGGTCGAGCGACCGCGCGCCTTGGCCCGTTCGATGTCGGCCAGGTTGGCGGCCTCGATCAAGGCCCAGCACTCCGGGGTTTCCAGGCGTTGGGCAAACAGATCGAAGAAGGCGCTGATCGCTTGATCGGACACCGCCGACAGCGCGGTAAACGCCGCTTCGGCGCGCTCGATCGCGACGCTGGCCGCTTGCTGGTCCGCCACGGGGATCAGCAGCAACTCGCCACTGACCTGCTCCACCAGCAGGTGGTCACCTGGCTGGAAGCGCTGCGCCAGTTCGGGGCTGACGACAGTGACACGATTACCGGCGAAAGGGATGGGCGTGCCAGCGACTAGACGTTCGAGCGCAAGAGACATGAAGCGGTATCACCATGCTGTGGGCGGTTGGAAAATGTATAGCAATTTCCCTGTAGGAGCGAGCTTGCTCGCGATGGACTCCGGAACGCCGCGTTTATCCAGCAGGCACGCGTTTTCGTTAACGACCATCGTCGGATCGCCGCCCGGAGCAAGCTCGCTCCTACAGGGGACAGCGGTGGCCGTTTGCGTATCTCAATGTGTACAGCCCCGTCCCCGACACACCCCGCACTCAAAACCCCGCCACAACGACACACCGCAGATACACCCCATTGATGAAATACGCCTGTCGATTGGCCACGCCGGTCAAACGCTCAACTCACCGGGCACGCCGCTGCCCCGCATCCCTGACCTGAAAGAGATCAACGTCCATGAGCACCTCCATTTCTTCGGCCGTCAAAGGCCTGCACCTGAACCTCGACCGTGCCGGCGACTGGGTTGCGCCTTTGGCGCTGCGGGTGTTCCTCGCCTGGGAGTTCTTCGAGTCGGGCCTTGAGAAATTCAATGGCCAGAACTGGTTCACCGATATCCAGGAGCGCTTCCCGTTTCCGTTCGACCACCTTCCAGCGACGCTGAACTGGGAACTGTCGATGTGGGCCGAACTGATCTTTTCCATGACCTTGCTACTGGGCCTGGGCACGCGTTTTTCGGCGTTGAGCCTGATGGTGCTTACCCTCGTCGCAACCGCCGCCATCCATTGGCCCGCCGACTGGCACACCCTGAGCGAACTTGCCCAAGGGTATGCCATCAGCAACAAGGGTTACGGCAACTTCAAGCTGCCATTGATCTACCTTGTGGCGCTCACGCCGCTGTTACTGTCGGGTGCCGGCAAGCTCAGCATCGATGCGTTGCTGAATCGTTGGCGTCGCTGAAACGCAAAAAACACCAGAATGGAGCGCCTCGCGGATTGGCGGATGGCGACGGATAATAAAGCGGTTTCCATCTGACCGAGGAATTGAAGGATGTCACTGACTCTTTATTTCCACCCGCTCTCGTCGTTCTGCCACAAAGCGCTGATCGCGCTCTATGAACTGGACATCGCGTTTGAAAAAAGGGTTATCGACCTGAGCAACGATGCCGACCGGGCCGAACTTCAGGCCCTGTGGCCGATCGGCAAGTTCCCGGTGCTTCACGATCACGCCCGGCAAAAGGCTGTGCCGGAGTCGAGTGTGATCATTGAGTACCTGGACCGGCTTCATCCCGGCCAGGCGCAGCTGATTCCGCACGATTGGGAAGCAGCCCTGGAAGTACGTCTGTGGGATCGTTTTTTCGACCTGCACGTTCAGGTGCCGATGCAGAAGATCGTCGCTGACCGAATCAATGCCGCAAACGGCGACCTGACCCGCGAACGCGCCGCGCTGACAACGGCGTACGGCATGCTTGAACGTCAGCTGACAGCGAGAATCTGGGTCGCCAGCCCGGCGTTCAGCATGGCCGACTGTGCTGCTGCCCCGGCGCTGTTCTATGCCAGCACCCTCGTACCCTTTCCCGACGATCATCACCACTTGAGTGCTTATTTCGACAGGCTGGTCCAAAGGCCCTCGGTCGCGCGCGTGATCGACGAGGCAAGACCCTGGTTTTCCTGGTATCCGTTTGCCGAGGCCATCCCGGAACGCTTTCGGTAGAGGTGGACAACGGGCGCGAAAACGGAAACGCCGAGAATAATAACCGCCGGTCGAGTGTTATCTGATTACGCAGGAAGAAAAAATGGCAGGGGCGGCTGGATTCGAACCAACGCATGGCAGGATCAAAACCTGCTGCCTTACCGCTTGGCGACGCCCCTGTATCTGTTGCGATGAGTGCCTGGCACTCGCTTTCTTGAGTGGCAACAAGAGCTGTTGCCTGCTTGCGCGAGAGGCTCCCTGAGGGCCTGTGCAAGAGTGGGCGCAAATTTACCAACCTTTGTCTCGTTTGGGAAGCCCCAACAAAACAATTTGTTTTCTAAAACAGACGCTTAGTGTTGAGCCGCATCTTGGAGAGTGGTCGACACACGTTCAGCCCGACCAGGTCTGCTACGCTTTTCCTTACCCGAATGGAATCAGGAATCGTTTGCGCAACACCCTTCCCCTTGCCATCTGAGGGCGCCAATGTGAAAGGCAAATTAATGGCTACCGCTGCAACCCTACTGGTGGTCGGGGCCGCGATCTATGGGTTGAACACCTGGGAACACATCCAGAACCAGCGACAGGAAGCGGTCTGCAAGGCTGCCCGGGAGCATCTCAATCGCCTGGAAACCCAGACACGGGCCTTGGCCTCCGGGTTGACGGTCGAAGCCTATGCCGAAGCCGAAAAAGCCGAGGCCGGCCTGTTGGTTTTAGCGCTCGATACCGCCAGGAATGCAGCCGAGATCGATGCCGTCATCGACAAGCATGCTGCAGCCATCGAGGCGCAGATAACAGCCGAGGACGCAGAGGTCCAGTCCCGGGGCGAGCAACGCTTCCTCGGTCAGGAAATGAAAAAGCAGCGCATCCCCACCGACGTCAAACAGGAATACAAACGAGCTGAAAAAGCCGTCGCCGAAAGCTGCGAATAGTTTCAATCGCCAGCTCCAGGTTTGTCGCCAGCGTCTAGACTTCAGCAAAAGCAGGTTGCAACCAGACCCCGCGTTTAAAACAAGATCCTGTAAAAAGCGAGGGGGTCTCGACCTTGAAAATATCAACCCTCTGCGCCATCGCGAGCCTGCTGGTGTCGGTCGTGGTGTCTGCCAACGGCGTCATTCCTGTCCTCGAAATGGACTTCACACGGTCTGCGATGCAAACCCTGAAAAACATCGGTATCGACGACGCGTGCATCATCGGCGCCTCGAGCCCCGCTACGTTCACCTACTGCCGGGAAGGATCGATGACGCTCTGGAAGTATCAGGCACTGGACCTGGAGCAAATGGCGGCGATACACAGTGATGCACAACGGCCCACAACGGTTTACCAGCCCATTTCTGTGCTGGAGTTCGAGAGCGCGGCCTGTGAACACGAGTACAGCCTGTCCGCCGCTAAAAAACCGGCAACGATACGTTGGCTGATCCTCGGCTTGATGGCTATTTCCTTGCTGATCGGCTTTGGTTACACCTATCGGGCCATTCTGCAGCGCCGCCATGACGCCACCGCGCACTCGCAACCCCATGAGCAAGCGTCGGGCGAATTTCAGGCAACCGCACAAACAAAAGCCCTGGCAGCGTTTGGTCTGGCTGTTGCCGTGGCATTCGTTTACTTCAACTACGCAGGGTATTGAACAACAGGTGGGCGCGCCTTTGCGGCGTGCCCACCTGTCACTCAGTGCGGCGCGCGCGGGATGGTCTTGAGCAGGTCTTCGGGGCTGATGTGACCGACCACGCTGCCCGGTTGCGGCAGGTTGAGGATGTGGCCTTTCATCTTGCCGATGATGTGCATTTCACAAGGCTTGCAGTCGAACTTCAGCGTCAGTACTTCATCGCCGTGGATCAGTTGCATCGGTGCAACCTTGGTGCGCACGCCAGTCACACCCTTGGCCTGTTTCGGGCACAGGTTGAAGGAGAAGCGCAGGCAATGCTTGGTGATCATCACCGGTACATCGCCGGTCTCCTCGTGGGCCTCGTAGGCCGCATCGATCAGCTTGACGCCATGCCGGTGATAAAAGTCGCGAGCTTTCTGGTTGTACACGTTGGCCAGGAACGACAGGTGCGACTCGGGGTACACCGGCGGCGGGCTGGTTTCGGCTTTACGGCTGCCACGCGGGTGGGCGGCAACCCGCGCTTCGGTCAGGGCTTCAATCACTTCACGGCGCAAGGCCTTGAGCTGCGAGTTCGGAATGAAGTACGCCTGCGGGGCGTCCAGCTTGATGTCGATGGCGTGGTACTGCGTGGTGCCCAGTTGGCCGAGCAGGTCCTGCAATTGCTCCAGCGCCTGTTCCGGTTTGTTGGCGGCGCCGAACGGGCCCGCCAGGGTGACGCTGGCGCTGATGCCTTCTTCGCTGGTAGCGGTCAGTTCCAGTTGTTCTTCACGCAGGCGAGCGACCCAGCTCAGGGCGATACGACGCTCGGCGGAGGTCTTTTGCAGCGCCTGTTGCCAGTTGTGATCGAGATTGCGATTCAGCGGATGGTTGGGGCGCAGCTTGTACATCCCCTCCGGCATCTCATTGGGCTCGACGCGATAGCGATAACGCTTCTCGCCATCCTCCTCGAATTCGCCTTTGGGTTCTGCGATGTTGGCGCGAAAACCCACCACTTCACGCTTGACCAGCACGTTGAGACCGTCGCCGTTGGACAGCGGCTCGTGCGTCACGACCTGCATGTCACGCTTGGCGACTTTCTCGACCACACCCACCGGCAGACCGGTGAAGGTCGGTGAGTCAAAGGCGCCGATATCGATCTTGCGGTCAGTGACGAAGTAGTCGGTGCTGCCACGGTGGAAGGTTTTTTCCGGGTCGGGCAGGAAGAAGTGCGCGGTGCGGCCGCTGGAGGCGCGGGCCAGGTCCGGACGGTCTTCGAGCACGGCGTCGAGGCGCTGGCGGTAGTAGGCAGTGATGTTTTTCACATAGCCCATGTCCTTGTAGCGACCTTCGATCTTGAACGAACGCACGCCGGCCTCGACCAGGGCGCGGATGTTGGCGCTCTGGTTGTTGTCCTTCATCGACAGCAGGTGCTTTTCGTAGGCGATCACCCCACCCTTTTCGTCCTTGAGGGTGTACGGCAGACGGCAGGCTTGCGAGCAGTCGCCACGGTTGGCGCTGCGCCCGGTTTGCGCGTGGGAAATGTTGCACTGACCGGAAAACGCCACGCACAACGCGCCATGGATAAAGAACTCGATGGCCGCGTCGGTTTCGTCGGCGATGGCGCGGATCTCCTGGAGATTCAGCTCGCGGGCCAGTACCAGCTGCGAGAAGCCAGCCTGATCGAGGAACTTCGCCCGCTCCAGGGTACGAATGTCGGTCTGGGTACTGGCGTGCAGTTCGATCGGCGGAATGTCCAGTTCCATCACCCCCAGGTCCTGGACGATCAGCGCATCGACGCCGGCGTCGTACAACTGGTGGATCAGCTGGCGGGCCGGCTCCAGTTCGTTGTCGTGCAGGATCGTGTTGATGGTGGTGAACACCCGGGCGTGATAGCGACGGGCGAATTCCACCAACTGGGCGATATCGCTCACTTCGTTGCAGGCATTGTGGCGGGCGCCGAAGCTCGGGCCACCAATGTACACGGCATCGGCACCATGCAGGATGGCCTCGCGGGCGATGCTCACATCGCGGGCAGGGCTGAGCAATTCCAGGTGATGTTTGGGCAAAGACATAGTTTTTTTAGTCAGGCTTGTCACGGTCGAGGCGTGCATTGTAGCGGCGAAACGCCTGACCGGCACCCGAATGCTGCCCGATGGTGTATGCGTAGGCCCGGCCTGCCTCAATCCCTGTAGGAGCGAGCTCGCTCGCGATGAACACAAGGGCGACGCGTGCATACAGGATGCCCACGTCATCGTTAACGTTCATCGCGAGCAAGCTCGCTCCTACATCAGGCCTTGGCAGCCATAGCCGTGACTTCCACGCGCATGCCTTCAACCGCCAGGGACGCCACGCCGACAGCAGCGCGCACCGGCCATGGTTTGGCGAAGTAGCGCTTGTAGACCTCGTTGAACGCGGCGCGGTCGGCCATGTCGGTGAGGTAGATGGTCAGGTGCATCACGCGGTCCATGGAACTGCCGGCACGCTCCAGCGCAACCTTCAGCGCTTGCAGGGTGCATTCGCTTTGCAGGGTGATGTCGCCCAGCTCCAGGCTGCCATCGGCGCGGGTCGGGATCTGGGTGGAGACCAGCACACCGCCAAACCCGACGACGTCGGAGGAAATCGAATCGGCATCAGGATCGGGGGTAAAGGTCAGGTCGTGGTTTGCCATTGCAGGTTCTCTTGCTTGAAAGGGTAAGGCGAGCGCCTTTTGCGCGGCCAGTTTACAGGGCGATCCCTGGCGCGTCGCTAATCCAGACCGGACGGCTGCTCGTGTCCCGTGGCCTGGCGGTACTGGCGCGGGGTGAAGCCGGTCAAGGCCTTGAACTGCCGGGTGAACGCACTGTGGTCGGTATAGCCGCACTGCAGGGCAACCTCGGTGATCGGCTGATCGGCTGATCGGTTAAATATCCATCACTTGAAAAAATCACTCGGCGTCTTGCCGAACTGTTTCTTGAACATGGTCGTGAACGCGCTCGGGCTGTCGTATCCCAGCTCCCCGGCGATGTCGATGATCTTCTCCCCGACGGCTATGCGCTCCAGCGCCAGCAGCAACCGCGCTTGCTGGCGCCATTGGCCGAAGGTCATGCCGGTTTCCTTGCGAAACCTGCGCTGGATGGTTTTGGCGTCGAGGCTCAAACGGGCGCTCCAGTCCGACAACGTCGAGCCATCCCCGGGATCACGCTGCAACGCGGTGCAGATCAGGTTGATCCGTGGATCGGTGGGCTGCGGCAGGTTCAACGGCAAGGTCGGCAGGATCGTCAGTTCATCCAGGATCAGCCGCAGCACCCGGGCTTCCCGAGAGTCCGGATCGCAGTTGAAATCGAAATCGACCGAGACCTTGATCAGCTCACTCAACAATGCGGACACACTCACGGCCCGGGTTTCGGTGGGCAGATCCTGGCTCGCGTCGGGGTGCACAAACACGCTGCGCATCTTGATCGGCCCCACACAGCGAATCGAGTGCACTTCTCCACTGGGCATCCAGATGCCGCGGCTCGGTGGCACCGTCCATTGGCTCGTTGCCGTGTGCACCACCATCACGCCTTCGATGGCATAGATCAGTTGATGCTTTTCATGGGAATGCGGCGCGATGTTCCAGTTTTCCGGGTAGTCGGTCGCACTGCTGCGAACGCTCCAGCCGCCCTGGTCGATTTCCGCCAGAAATGTCTGCAATGGTTTGATCATGACGCCCTTTTTTAGATGGTCCATGCCCGAGTTGCGCGAGACGGGCGCCTTTGAGGCCCCTAGGATAACGCCGAACCCTGAAATGGGCTGCGCCTTGCGTTCGCAGTTCGCGTTTTTATCCGGAAACTCGCCTATGTCGACCACTACCTTCAGCTCACCCTCGCCCACCGTCTCGGTTGCAAGCCAGGCCAGCCCGCTGGTCATGCGTGTCATCGGCGCTTGCGCCCTGGCGCACCTGATCAACGACTTGATCCAGGCCGTGCTGCCATCGATCTACCCGATGCTCAAGACCACCTATGGCCTGAGTTTCACCCAGGTCGGCCTGATCACCCTGACCTTCCAGCTCACCGCTTCACTGCTGCAACCGTGGATCGGTTTCTACACCGACCGTCACCCTAAGCCGTGGCTGTTGCCGACCGGCATGGTCTGCACCCTGATCGGTATTCTGATGCTGTCGATGGTCGGCAGCTTCCCGGCCATTCTGGTGGCCTCGGCATTGGTGGGGGTCGGCTCGTCGACCTTTCACCCGGAGACCTCGCGGGTAGCGCGCCTGGCCTCGGGCGGGCGCTACGGCCTGGCGCAATCGACCTTCCAGGTCGGTGGCAACGCCGGCAGCGCCTTCGGCCCATTGCTGGCCGCCGCGATCATCATTCCCTATGGCCAGGGCAACGTCGCCTGGTTCGGCCTGTTCGCGGTGTTCGCCATCCTCGTGCAATACGGCCTGAGCCGCTGGTACCGCAATCACCTGAACCTGTTCAAGCTCAAGCAAGGCGGCAAGGCCACCCACGGCCTGTCCAAGCGGCGAGTGACCTTCGCCCTGGTGGTGCTGGCGTTGCTGGTGTTCTCCAAATACTTCTACATGGCCAGCTTCACCAGTTACTTCACTTTCTACCTGATCGAGAAGTTCGACCTGTCGGTGGCCAGTTCGCAGCTGTACCTGTTCCTGTTCCTCGGTGCCGTCGCGGCGGGCACGTTCTTTGGTGGCCCGATCGGCGACCGGATCGGCCGCAAGCAGGTGATCTGGTTCTCGATCCTCGGCGCCGCGCCCTTCACCCTCGCCCTGCCCTACGTCGACCTGTTCTGGACGGGCGTGTTGAGCATGATCATCGGCTTCATCCTCGCCTCGGCGTTCTCGGCCATCGTGGTCTTCGCCCAGGAACTGGTACCCGGCAACGTCGGCATGATCGCCGGGGTGTTCTTCGGCCTGATGTTCGGATTCGGCGGCATTGGCGCCGCGCTGCTCGGGCATCTGGCGGATATCCATGGCATCGAGTACGTCTACACGCTGTGCTCGTTCCTGCCGCTTTTGGGAATTCTGACCATACTGTTGCCGTCTACCAGACAACGCCCGTCGGGTGCGTGAATGGCCAAGGGGGTGTTCTGCTGAAAAGGAGAGCACCCTCCAGGTTTGCGGCCCAGCCATCAGGAGGATCAACCCATGAAAATCGTAGTCACCAGCGTGCTCGTCGATGATCAGGCCAAGGCGCTTGCCTTCTACCGGGATGTGCTCGGTTTTGAACTCAAGCACGATATCCCCATGGGCGAACATCGCTGGCTGACGCTGACATCCCCCGGCGATCCCGATGGCGTCGAGCTGCTGCTGGAACCCAATGCCCACACCGCAGCAAAAACGTTCCAGGCGGCGATCAAGCAGGACGGCATTCCCTGCACGTTTTTCGGCGTCGAAGACGTGCACGCCGAATATGCCCGGCTCAGCGCCGCCGGCGTGCAATTCACCCGCCCGCCGACGGTGATGGGACCGGTCACCCTCGCGGTACTGGACGACACCTGCGGCAATCTCATCCAGATCGTCCAGCACCAATCAACCGCCTGATCATTTCTGCTACCCGCCCTGTAGCACTCGGTAACACCCAGCCCCAGAGCGGTGCGTCTTTTAAACGCCTTGCCGTCCGCCAACCCGCGCCACACGGGGCCACCCGCCATGGCGTACTTTGTGCATCCAAAGGCCATCTTCCACTGCCTGTAGCCGCCATGCGCCCCAAGGAACTGAAACTCTGGACCACCGGAGTCGCCCACCTGCTCGACCTGCCTGCCGGGCATGCGCGGCTGTCGGGTTTGAGCCACTGGATCCGGCAAATCTGCCCGGTCGATCACTTCGTGTTGTTTGTCTACGAAGGCAATCACCGGCCGCTGGCGTTGTTCGATACCTTCTCGGCGGACAAGCGCGCGGTGTATGTCGACGACTATCAGTGCGGGCCCTACCTGCTCGATCCGTTCTACCTGGCCTGCACCCGCGGGCAGGCGCCGGGACTGTGGCGTTTGCGCCAGTTCGCCCCCGACCACTTCTACCTCGGCGAATACTTCCTGACCTATTACCAGCAGACGGGTCTGGCCGAAGAAGTGGCGTTTTTCGTCGACCTCGGTGGTGGTGCCACGGCGGTGTTGTCATTGATGCGCTCCAGCGCCAGCTGTGCATTCAGCCGGGACGAAATGCAACTGGTCGAGTGTGCGCAAGCGGTGGTCGAGCAGGTCATCAATGAAGCCTGGCGCTTGCGTCAAGCCCAGCAACCGCGACCGGCACAGGACCTGGACTTCAAGATCCGCGAAGCCTTCGACCACTTCGGCGCGCACATCCTCACCGGCCGCGAGCAGGAAATCGTTCAACTGTTGCTGCGCGGCCACTCCAGTGCTTCGGTGGCCGAACAACTGAACATCAGCCCCGGCACGGTGAAGATTCACCGCAAGAACATCTACGCGAAGTTGGGGATTGGCAGCCAGTCGGAATTGCTGGGGTTGTTTATTCGGGAGTTAACGGAAGATCCCTTGCAGGCCCCCGGCCTCAGGCTGCAAGCCTGAAAAACAGACCACCACCTCCCCCCGGTAGGTGCTGCCGCAGGCTGCGATCTTTTGATCTTGATTTTCGGCATTCAAGAGCAGATCAGGATCAAAAGATCGCAGCCTGCGGCAGCTCCTACGGTGGATAGCGATTAATCCGTTGGGTCGAGCCGATCCAGCGCCCGGTTCACCGCCAACTCCCCCAGCATGATCACTTGCGCAATGCCCAACAGCGCATTGCGACTCGACCCTTCCAGATGATCCACCAGATCGTTGGCCATGACATTGGCCGACGCCAGGGATTCACAGGCATGCACCAGCAACGTTTCGGTATTGAGCTCGGGATTGACGATGAACATTGTGCTGGGCTTGCGCGGCGTCGCCATGATGTGGGGGCCGGGGTTGAGGTCGTGATCGAGACTTTCGTACGGAGATGCCGGATCGGTGTCCGGGGGATTGGGTGTGACTTTGAACATAGTGAAACTCCTTGTACCGTAAAAAGGAGCCATCACTCTCACGCTACCAAACGTTGGGTGGTGGCCATACGCAGGTTGGTAGACCGGGTACAAGGAAACCGGCGCGCCCGAAGGCGCCCTGTGCATGGCCACCATGTAGCAGAGCAAAAAATGCTGCTGATAGTGACGCATTGCACCTTGTAACACCGGGCTACCAAACCCGATCACTGTTGTTATTCAGCGACCGGCCAACGATAAAACCCAACCCCAAGGCGCACAAGCCGGCGGATTCTGGCGTACCTGTAGGCAACGACGCAAGGTGGTGTAGCCTTCGCGAAGTAACTCCGGGTGTCTTTAAACACGCATCTGCATTTTGTAGGAGCGAGCCTGCTCGCGATGGTCGTTAACGAATACGCGTGATGACTGGCTGAACGCAGCGCTCTTGAGCCCATCGCGAGCAGGCTCGCTCCTACAACAAGCGCTCCTATCCCCCAAGGGATATATACACCGCAAAACCCCGATTGCTAGTTTGGCCCCCGACGCACTGATTCATCACTGCAAGGGAGCCCGCCTCGTGAACGACACCCCGCCAAGCGATATCGAATTCTGCAATGTGGTCAAACGCTATGGCGAGGTGCAGGCCGTCAGCGGCCTGGATTTCGCGGTGCGGCGTGGCTCGTTTCATTCCTTTCTCGGTGGCTCGGGTTGTGGCAAGACCACCACCCTGCGCATGATCGCCGGCTTCGAACAGCCCACCAGCGGTGAGGTGCGGTTGGCCGGCAAAAGTGTGGCCGGCGTGCCGGCTTTCGAGCGGCCGGTGAACATGGTGTTCCAGCATTACGCGCTGTTCCCGCACCTGACCGTGGCGCAGAACATCGCCTACGGCCTGCGCTACCGCACCCCGCGCCCGGACAAGAAACAGCAACTGCGCATGGCCGATGAAGCGCTGGAGATGGTGCGTCTGAGCGGCTTCGGCCAGCGCAAGCCGAGTGAACTTTCCGGCGGCCAGCAACAGCGTGTCGCCCTCGCCCGCGCCTTGGTCAACAAGCCGACGGTGTTGCTGCTCGACGAGCCGCTGGCTGCGCTGGACCGCAAGCTGCGCAAGGAGATGCAATCGGAATTGCTGCGCCTGCAACGGGAAGTCGGCATCACCTTCGTGCTGGTCACCCACGACCAGGAAGAAGCCCTGTCGATGAGCGACAGCATCAGCGTGATGCACAACGGTTCGATCATCCAGACCGCCACCCCGGAACAACTCTACGAAGCCCCGGCCAGCCGTTACGTGGCCGACTTCATCGGCGAGTCCAACCTGTTCGACGGCACCGTGCGCCAGCTCCACGGCAACTCGGTGGTGCTGCGCACCGAGCAAGGGCTGGAACTGACCAGCCCGTTGACACCTACCGGCAAGGGCCTGAGCGCCAACGCCGCCGGTTGCATTGCCGTGCGCCCGGAGCTGATCAGCATCGCCGGGGCCAGCGCCGAGATGGCCCGGGAAGTGAAGCTGCAAGGCTGCGTCGAGGACCGCATCTACCTGGGCGATTCCACCGAATACCGCGTGCGCACCCAAGCCTTCGGCGTGGTCTGCGTAAGGGTGCCACGCCAGCAGGATCATGGCGCCAATGCATTCGAACACGGCGCGGCAGTGCGCGTCGGCTGGGATCACGCCAATGGCCTGGCCATGGCGTTGTAAATCATCGATTCGTTTCATCAACCGGATGTGGAGCGTGCTATGGACCAGAAGACTTTTATAAAAACCCTGCGCAGCTGGCAGAACGGCTCGATCAGCCGCCGCGAGTTCCTTGGACGCACCGGCCTTGGGATCGCCGCCGCCGTGGTCGCCACCAACATGCCCGGCCTGCTGACATCCACCGCCGAGGCCGCCGAGCAAACCAGGCTCGGTGATCGCCTGTCGCTGGCGACCTGGCCGAACTACCACAGCCAGGAAAACCTCGACGCTTTCGCCAAGACCAGCGGCGCCCGGGTGTCGATGAGTGTGTTCGGTTCCAACGAAGAAATGCTCGCCAAATTGCAGGCCGGCGGCAGCGGTTGGGACGTGCTGGTGCCGACCAACTACACCATCAGCACCTATGTCGGCCTGGGCCTGATCGAGCCGCTGGACTTGTCGCGCATTCCCAACTTCGACGCCTCGGCGTTCCAGCAGAAATTCATGGCCCAGGGCACGGTGGACGGCAAGGTCTACGCGGTGCCGAAAAACTGGGGCACCACCGGCATGCTCTACGACACCGGCAAACTGAAAAACGGCCCGACCAGCTGGAAGGAATTCTGGGCCGCCGCCCAGGGCCCGGCCAGTGGCCGCACGATGGTCCACGACTACCAGTTGACCGCCATCGGCAACGCGCTGAAAAGCTTCGGCTACAGCTTCAACTCCCTGGACCCGAAAGAACTGGCCGACGCGGAAAAACTGCTGATCGAGGTCAAGCCCCACCTGTTCGCGATCAACTCCGACATCCAGCCATCGATGCGCAGCGGCGATGCCTGGCTGGCGATGTCCTGGACCGGCGACGCCTCGCAATTGCACCGCGACAACGCGCAAATGCAGTTCGAACTGGGCAAGGAAGGTGGCGAGTTGTGGAGCGACTTCTTCGCGATTCCAAAAAGCTCGGAGCACAAGGACGCCGCCTACGCATTCATCAACTACCTGCTTGACCCGCAGCACAACAAGCTGGAAGTGCTGAGCCATGGCTACCCGAGCGGCGACAAGCGTGTCGACGCGCTGCTGCCTGTGGCCATGCTCGACGATCCGATCATGTACCCGGCCGCCGAGGCCCTGAGCCCGCTGGAGTTCGGTGCCGCCGCGACGCTGACCAGCCCGGCGCGCGCCGAACTGATGGCGCGTTTCAAGTCCGCCTGATCGCTTGACCATGGCCAATGAGGAGTCACCCATGAATGCCGCCGCCCACCCGCAATCGGTGCAGCCGGGCCGGGCCCTGCCGGTCGAGGTTCGCCAACGGCGCAGCCTGGGCCGGCGCATCACTCTGCTGATGCTCTTGCCTTCGACCCTGTGGTTCCTGCTGCTGTTGTTGATGCCGTTGGTGATCATCCTGGTCTTCAGTTTCGGCGAGCGCAGCGCCGTGGGCGGTTACGCCGGTGGTTTCACCCTGGCCAACTACCTGAATCTCGGTTCTCGCGGCGCGGCGTTCAGCAATACGCTGATGCTGGCGCCGCTGGGCACGCTGGTGTGCCTGGTGGCGGCTTATCCACTGGCGTACTTCCTCGCGGTCAAGGTCACACGGAACCGCTCGCTATTGCTGACCCTGGTGATCGTGCCGTTCTGGACCAGTTTCCTGATCCGCACCTATGCGTGGATTTTCATCCTCAGCGGCAAGGGCATTCCGGCGCTGCTGGCCAGCCTGGGGCTTGAGGATGTGCGGCTGATCAACACGCCGTGGGCGGTGCTGATCGGCATCGTCTACGGCTACCTGCCGCTGATGGTGTTCCCGATCTACGTCAGCCTGGAAAAACTCGACAAGCGCCTGCTCGAAGCCTCGGCGGACCTGGGTGCCAGCGCTTTCGAAAGCTTGCGTCGGATCACCCTGCCGCTGTCCGCGCCGGGGATCATCACCGGGGTGATGCTAGTGTTCATCCTGTTGATGGGCGAGTTCCTGATCCCGGCCATTCTCGGCGGCGGCAAGGTGTTCTTTGTCGGCAACGCGCTGGTCGACCTGTTCCTGCAATCGCGCAACTGGCCGTTCGGCAGTGCGCTGGCCATGACGCTGGTGGCGATGATGCTGCTGATCATCGGCGTGTACTTGAAACTGGTGGCGCGCTACGGCGGCCGCCCTGCCGACGGAGGCCTGTGACATGTGGCTGCGCAGCTATTCCACTTCACTGTACCTGTTTCTCTACGCGCCGATTACCCTGATCGTGCTGTTCAGCTTCAACGCCGGGCGCAGTGGCCTGGCGTTCCAGTGCTGCTCGGTGCAATGGTTCGGCACCGCGTTCGACAACCCGTTCATCATGGAAGCCCTGGGCAACAGTGCGCTGATCGCTTTCAGTTCGGCGGTGATTGCCACGCTGTTCGGCACCCTCGCGGTGTTCGGCCTGCAGCGCTGCGGCGACAAAGTGCGCCTGCTGTTCGATGCCCTGACCTACTGCGCGATCATCGTGCCGGGCATCGTTATCGGTATCTCGACACTGATTGCCTTCATCAGCCTGTTCGACCTGATCAACCCGCTGTTGGCGAGCTGGTTGCCGACGGTGCCGAAGTTGAACATGGGATTCTTTACCGTGATCGCCGCGCATTCGCTGTTCACCATGGCCCTGGTCATGGTGATTGTGCGCAGCCGCGTCGACTCGCTGGACAAGGCCTTGCTGGAAGCCTCGGCGGACCTGTACGCGCCACCGATGGACACCTTCTGGCGGGTGACCCTGCCGCAGATCAGTCCGGCGATCATGGCCGGGTTCCTGCTGGCCTTCACCTTCAGCTTCGACGATTTCATCATCGCGTTCTTCGTCGCCGGTTCCGAAACGACGCTGCCGATCTACATCTTTTCCTCCATCCGCCGCGGCGTTACGCCAGAGATCAATGCGATTTCCACGGTGATCATCTGCGTGTCGCTGGCCCTGCTGTTCACTTCCCGCCATCTGCAAAACCGCCGCACCGGCGTCCAGGAGTCTCACCATGCGTGATCAGCTTTACATCAACGGCGAATGGGTCAGCCCGGACCTGGGTGGCTATCTGGACGTGATCGACCCAGCCACCGAACAGGCCTTCCACCGGGTAGCGGCAGGTACTGAAGAGGACGTCGACCATGCCGTGCGCGCGGCCCGGCGCGCCTTCGACAATGGCTGGGGCCAGACCGGCGGCGCCGAGCGTGCGCAATGGCTGGAGGCATTGGCCGATGAACTGGAAAGTGGTCAGCAGGCGCTGGCGGAGCTGGAGGTGCGCGACAACGGCAAGCCATTGCCCGAAGCACAGTGGGACATCGGCGATGCGATTGGTTGCTTTCGTTACTACGCTGGTTTGGCCCGCGAACTGGACCAGCAGCAGGACCAGCCGCTGGCCTTGCCGGACGCGCGTTTTCGCTGCCGCATCCGCCACGAGCCGATTGGCGTCGCCGGGCAGATCATCCCGTGGAATTACCCGCTGTTGATGGCCGCGTGGAAGGTCGCTCCAGCCTTGGCCGCCGGGGCCACGGTGGTGTTGAAACCGTCCGAACTGACGCCATTGACCGCGCTGGAACTGGCAGCCGCCGCCGATCGTATCGGCTTGCCTGCCGGGGTGCTGAACGTGGTCACCGGTCTCGGCGCCGACGCTGGCAGCCCGCTCACCGAACACCCGGGCGTGGACAAACTGGCCTTCACCGGCAGCGTGCCCACCGGGGCGAAAATCATGTCGGCGGCGGCGCGGGACATCAAGAACATCAGTCTGGAACTGGGCGGCAAGTCTGCCTTCATCGTGTTCGACGACGCCGATGTCGATGCGGCGGTGGAGTGGATTCTGTTCGGCATCTTCTGGAACCAGGGCCAGGTGTGCAGCGCGACTTCACGCCTGCTGGTGCAGGAAGCCATCGCCTCTCGCTTGATCGAACGGCTGGTGGAGGAAACCCGCAAGATCAGCATCGGCCCCGGCATGCAGCCGGGTGTGCTGCTGGGGCCGCTGGTCAGCCAGGGCCAGTACGACAAGGTGCTGGGGTTCATCGACCAGGGCCTGGCCAGCGGAGCCCGTTTGCTCACAGGCGGACGGCGCCCAGCTCATTTAAACGAAGGTTATTTCATCGAACCCGCCATCTTCGACGAACCCGGCCACAGCAGCATCTTGTGGCGCGAAGAAGTGTTCGGCCCGGTGCTGTGCATCAAGCGCTTCAAGACCGAAGAGCAAGCCGTGCAAATGGCCAACGCCAGCCGCTTCGGCCTGGCCGCCGCCGTGATGAGCGCCGACCTGCAGCGCACCGCCCGGGTCGCCAACCAACTACGTGCCGGGATCGTCTGGGTCAACTGCTCGCAACCGACCTTCGTCGAAGCGCCCTGGGGCGGCATGAAGCACAGCGGCATCGGCCGGGAACTGGGCCAATGGGGGTTGCACAATTATCTGGAGGTCAAGCAGGTAACCGAGTACGTCAGTGACCAGCCTTGGGGGTGGTATTTGAAGTAAACAGGTCAACTGCTCGCGATAGCGGTCTGTCTGCCAACATCTCTGTTGAATGTGTCGGCCTCTTCGTCGGATCGCCGCCCGGTGCAAGCCCGCTCCTACAGTGATTGTGGCCGGCCACGGGATTCGTGCTGACCAGCAGGCTTGTGGCAACGGGTTATCAACGCGTAACTTGATTGACCTGCCCTTCAAGACACGCCGGAGTTGATCCATGCGCATCGCCTTGCTGTCCGACATGCACCTGTCCGTCAACACGGTCCCTTTTCCCGCCGTGGAGGCCGATATCGTTGTACTCGCCGGGGACATCGCCCGGCCGGCCAAGGCCATCGAGTGGGCCAGGGCTTGCCCGGTTCCGCTGCTGTACGTGGCGGGCAATCACGAGTTTTATGGCAGTGACCTGGTCTCCACCTACGAACAGTTGAACAGCCTGGCGCAAGGCACACAGATCCACGTATTGGAACGTTCGGAGTACCTCCACGACGGCGTACGTTTTCTCGGTTGCACGCTGTGGTCTGACTACCGTCTGCTCGATAGCCCCGAGGATCGGGCGCTGGGCATCGATCTGGCGACCCAGCTGATCCGTGACTTCAGCCACATCAGGATCGCCCCCGATTTCCCCGACCTGTTCACGCCGGCCATTTCCCAACTGGTGTTTCTGCAGACCGTCGCCTGGCTGGAAGACTGCTTCACCCGCGACAGCAACACACCCACGGTGGTGGTCTCGCATTTCGCCCCGACCCGGTCGAGCATCAGCCCGACGTTTGCCGATTCACCGATCAACTCAAGCTTTGTCTCGGACCTCCAAGCGCGGATCAAAGACTGGCAACCGGCACTGTGGCTGCACGGCCATACCCATGGCAGCTTCGATTATCGGGTGGGCAACACCCGCGTGGTGTGCAACCCCCGGGGCTATGCCAGGAATGGCATCAATGAAAATCCTGATTTCGATGAGGCCTTGGTGATCGATCTGGAGTTCTGAGGTAACGCTCAGATCATCAGCTCCAGCGCCTCGAACAGTCCGACATTCTCCGAAAGCCCCTACCCCACGTCTGGCGCGAAGCGTTGCGCGTACTCCCTGGGACTCACGCCAAGGCGCCGGACGAAAACCTTCCTCAGTACGTCAATGCTGTGATAACCGCATCGGCGTGCGACCTCCTCCATCGACCGCCCACCCAGTTCGAGCTCCCGGCACGCGGCTTCCAGCCGAACGTCTTCAACGTACTTGGCCGGGGTGGTCTGCAACTCGCGTTGAAAGATCCGGATCAAGGTGCGGACACTGGTAGCAAAGCGGTCTGCGAGGATTTCCACGGTCAGCTGTGAACTCAGGTGCTCACTGATCCAGTGGCACAGCCCATCCAGATTAGAACCGGGCACCTGCTGCGATTGCAGGGCGACACTGAACTGCGCCTGCCCACCGGGACGGCGCAGGAACAGCACCAGGTTTTTCGCGATGTCCAGCGCAACGTCATCCCCCAGGTCTTCGCTGACCAACGCCAAGGCAAGGTCGATGCCCGCCGAGATACCGGCCGAGGTATAGACGTTATCGTCCTTGATCCAGATCGGATTCGGATCAACCTGCACCTTGGGATAACGCTCGGCAAGATCGCGTGCCATGCGCCAGTGAGTCGTCGCCCGGCGCCCGTCCAGCAGCCCCGCGTCTGCCAGGGCGAACGCGCCGACACAGATCGAGCACACCCGTCGCACGCTTTCAGACCTCGTGCGAATCCATTCGATGGCCGCCCCGTCCAGTCGATCGATTGCCTGCCAGCCCGTCGCCACGATCAGCGTGTCGATGGTCTTGTCGGCACGCCGCTCGTGCTCGAGGGTCGTGTGCGCCATGAGCCCGATGCCGGTGCTGCTGGCCATTTGCGGGTTGACTCCCGCGCAGACCAGTTCAAGCACATAGGGCGCGAAGGCTCCGTCGTGCAGAGTGTTCGCCAGGGAAAACACCTCGGCCGGGCCGATGACGTCGAGCCCGTCGACGGGTGGCAACCCCAGAATCACCACGCGTTTTGGTGTGCGGCCCCTCAATGTATGGTCGGGTTTTTTCTTGCTCATCACGGCGGACTCCTGCACGTTCGAGGCGCCAATATTGGCACAAATCATCCGTAAATAGTCAATTGCGCCACACGGCAAATCCCTAGAGTGAATGGCAAGTCAACGTCATTCCCGGGAGGCACCATGAATACACCCATCAACATCGGCGGCCTCAGCGCTCCAGACTCCGAGCTAGCCCGCAAAGCCGCATCGCTCGTGGAGCGCGTCCACTCCAGGGCGCTTTTGCATCATGTGCACCGGACATGGTGGTTTGCCGAATTCCTTGGCCAGCGCCGGGGCTTTAAGTACGACCGGGAAGCGGTCTACCTCGCGGCACTGCTGCACGATCTGGGGCTGACGCCCGAGTTTGCCGCCGACCAGCGCTTTGAAGTCGATGGCGCCGATGCCGCCCGTCGTTTTCTCCTGGCGAACGGTTATGCGCAGGCGAAAGCCGAACAGGTCTGGGATGCGATTGCCCTGCATTCCAGCGCCGGCATCGCCGACCGCAAACAGCCGGAAATCGCCCTGATCTATCTGGGCGCCCATGTCGATGTCATGGGCCTGCACCTGGATGAAATCACCCCTTCGCTGGTCGACGACACGCTCGCGCTTTACCCCCGCATCGGCATGAAAGCGGCCTTTACCCAGGCCGTTGCCGAAGTGGCCAGGAACAAGCCCTATACGGCCATTGGTACCGGGCTTGCCGAAGTCGGGCGCCGCCATGTCCATGGCTTCGATTGCCCGAATGTCTGCGACCTGATCGACAACGCACCCTTCGACAGCTGATCCACTTCCCGTTTATTACAGTGAGAGAACCCATCATGCAGCCACACAAATACCTCATCACCGGAGCAACCGGTAAAACCGGCGTCTACACCGTCCGCCATCTGCTCAATGAAGGTCATGCAGTGCGCGCCTTCGTGCATCAACTGGACGAACGCAGCGCCGCCTTGCAGAACGAGGGCGCCGAAATCTTTGTCGGCGACCTGCTGGAACATGACGACATCTTGCGCGCCATGGATGGCGTGACCGGCGCGTACCTGTGCTACCCGGTTCGCCCCGGCTACATTCAGGCGACCGCCTACTTTGCCGATGCCGCACGGCGCGCAGGCGTCGAGGTGGTGGTGGAAATGTCGCAGATCTCCGCCCGCGAAGACTCGCTGAGCCACGCAGCCCGCGACCACTGGATTGCCGAGCGCGTACTCGACTGGTCGGGCGTGCCAGTGGTGCACATTCGCCCGACGTTCTTTTCCGAATGGCTGATTTTTCCGTGGGTGCTGGATCAGATCGTCAAGGAAAACAAAATAACGCTACCGTACGGTAGCGGGCGGCACGCACCGATTGCCGCCGAAGACCAGGCCCGTGTGATCGCCAGGCTCCTGACCCAGCCGTCCGGCCATATCGGCAAGACCTACCCGTTGTGCGGTCCCGTCGAACTGAGCCATCAGCAAATTGCCGAGGAAATCAGTGCCATCGTCGGCCGCACCATCACCTACAGTCCGTCGACGCTGGAGGAGTATCGCCAGCACCTGCAGATCTACGATCTGCCGGAATTTGTCATCCAGCACTTCCTGGCGGTGGCGGTCGATTACCAGAACGGGATCTTTTCCGGAGTGGACGGCGTGATCGGGCAAGTAACCGGTCAAGCACCGCAAACGGTGGCCGACTTCGTACGGGCCAATCGCCAATTGTTCGAACAGTGACCGCGGGTGTATGCGTCGGGTGTTCAAGTATCCACGCTCGCGCCCGATGCAACGCCGGCAACCCGCTACACTTTCCTCGCTCCGCCGCTGCACCCCAGCGGCCAAGACCCCTGACTTCTGATCTGGAGGTATCCCATGAGCGACAGCAGCGAACTCACCACCTTTACCGGCTGGGCCGCCACGGCAGCAGGCGCGCCACTGGAACCCTTTAGCTACGATCCCGGCCCGTTGGGCAGCGATGAGGTGGAAGTCGCCGTGGAATATTGCGGCGTCTGCCACTCCGACCAGTCGCTGATCGACAACGACTGGGGCATCAGTAGCTACCCGTTTATTCCCGGCCACGAGGTGGTCGGCCGTATCGTGCGGGTGGGCGACCAGGTTCGAGGCCTGGAAATGGGCCAACGAGTGGGCATCGGTTGGTACAAGGGCAGTTGCATGCATTGCACGTCGTGCATCGAAGGCTCGCATAACCTGTGTCGCACCGTGCAACCGACCATCATCGGCAGCAATGGCGGCTTTGCCGACCGCATTCGCTCGCACTGGGCCTGGGCCTTGCCGATCCCGGCCGGGCTCGATCCGGCGATGGCCGGGCCGTTGTTCTGTGCCGGCTCGACCGTGTTCAACCCACTGGTGGAGTTCGGCATCAAGCCCACTGACCGGGTCGGTGTGGTGGGCATCGGCGGCCTCGGTCACCTGGCGCTGCGCTTCCTCAACGCCTGGGGCTGCGAAGTCACCGCCTTCACCTCATCGTTGAGCAAGCAGGACGAAGCCAGGCGCCTGGGCGCGCACAAGGTGGTCGCCTCGACCGACACGGATGCGCTCAATGCCATTGCCGGCACCCTGGATTTTCTCCTGGTCACCGCCAACGCCAACCTCGACTGGACGGCCATGCTCGCCACCTTGCGCGGCAAGGGTCGCCTGCACTTTGTCGGCGTCGTGCCCGACGCCATCCCAGTGCACGTGTTCAACCTGATTCCCCAGCAAAAAGTCTTGTCCGCCTCACCGGTTGGCTCACCGGCCAACACCGCGATGATGCTGGAGTTCTGCGCCCGCCATCAGATCCTGCCGCAGGTCGAGATGTTTCCCATGAGCCGGATCAACGAAGCCATCGATCATTTGCGCAGTGGCAAGGCGCGATATCGCGTGGTGCTGGACGCCAGTCAGTGACAGGCGACGAACGAAGAGTAAGGGCCGCTTATTCAAGCGTAATACTGTTCATTTAAGAGGTATAGATAGAGCAATAAGTGCCTGTGGCGAGGGAGCTTGCTCCCGCTGGGGCGCGAAGCGGCCCCTAAAATGGGACGGCTGCACAGTCCAGCGGGAGCAAGCTCCCTCGCCACAGATACAGTGTTCGTCCTTAAGTGAACAGCATTACGCTTATTCAAGCGGCCCCTTTTTGGTCCTCAGGGATTGGTCACCTGCGCCGGCAGCGCTGGCATGTGCGGGTCATTCCAGGTGAACCGATAGGCTTTGCCGGCCTCTTGCGGGAGGCATTTGCCGTTGTCGGCATCAGCGCCTACGATCGACCAGTTCGCCCGGGAGTTTTCGCCCAGTTCACGCACCGCTTCGGGTTTGAAGCACTGGTTCAGTACGTCATCCGGCACCAGAGCGTAGGCCTTGGGGTGTTCGCGCAGATACTGCGCAGCCTTCTCGACGGAGGAGTAATCCATGCCGAAATGCACGATCGGCTGACGGGCGAACAACCAGTGCCCTTCTTCCCAGTTGACCAGCACCAGATCGGCGCCTTGGGTCATGGATGCCGCCTGGGTCATGAGCACCTGATCAATGTTGGCGCCTTCCTTGAGCGGTTCGATGAAACCACGGGCGAACCACAGTACGAACCAGGTCGCAGCCAATGCCGGGAACACCCGACGCAAACGCGGGTGCCTTTTGAACCAGCGCTTGAGCAGCCACGGGATCAACGGTGCGGCGACCAGCACCAGCCCGGGCAGCGCCGGGTAGATGTACAACTTGCGCTTGCCAGTGCTGATGCAGAAAAACAGCACCACCAGCAGTACCCAACCGAGCAATACCAGGACCCGGCCGTCACGTTTTTGCAACTGCCGGCGCCAGGCGGGCACCAGCCATGGCAGCACCAGCACCAGCGGTAGCCAGTACTGCGGAATCACGTTGGTGAAGAAGTACCAGAACGGTTCGCGGTGATGCCACGCGGCGGCATAACGGCCCGCGGTCTGGTGCAGGAGAATCTCCCGCGCATAGGCAATTTCGTCAGCGCTGCCATTGACGATGATGGACAAGGCCAACGGCAACAGCCAGATCGCAATCGCTGCCAGCATCACCACCAACCCCAGCAACCACTTGCGCGCCTCGCCGGGCATGGCCACCACACCGGGCCAGTCCTTGCGCACCGCATAGGCGTAAGGAATCAGCAACAGCGCCGGCAAGAAACCCACGCCCTTGGTGATCACGCCAATGCCCATCGCTGCGCAGCCCGCGTAAAACCAGCGCCACGCAGGTCCCAGCAGCAGGTGCCGCGCCAGACCGTAGAGGCCCAGGGAGGTGAACAGAATCAACAAGCTGTCGATCTGGCCAGTGCGCAGGATGCTGTAGGTCTGGTACGTTGCCAGGTACAACAGCGCAGCGTTGCGCCCGGTGCGCTGGGTCCATAAGCGACGGCCCAGGTCATAGACCATCGCCGTGACCGTCACGGCCGAAAACAGCCCCGGGATATAAAGGGCGATGTTCGGCTTGCCGGTCAGCCAGGTGAAGAACGCCACCGTCCACATGAAAATCGGCGGCTTGTCGCCGTAGATCTCGGCGGCCCGGTGCGGGATCAGCCACGAGCCGTTTTGCAGCATCTCCAGTGCGACGCCAAGGAAGCGTTCTTCGTCCACATTCTGTGCCTGACGCAACCCCAGCCCCGCGCCGATCAACAGCAGGGCAAGCAGCATCAGGCCCAGGCATTCGACCCTGGGCGACAGTGATCTACGCATGGTTTATTCCTTTACGCTTGTGCTTTTGGCAATCAATTGCAGGTTGCGGAAATAGACGAGGGAGCCAAACGCCTGGCCGGCGATGAACACCGGGTCCTGGCGGTAAATGGCGTAGGCGAGCAACAAGGTGCTGCCGACGATGCTCAGGTACCAGAAGTTGGTCGGGATCACGCTGCGCTTCTTGTACTCGCTGTACAGCCACTGCAGGACAAACCGCCCGGTAAAGGCCACCTGCCCCGCAAAGCCGACCAGCAGCCACAGGGTTTCACGAGTCAACGTCATCCTTCGATCTCCTGGGCAATGGTGTTCAGCCGCGTACGCTTGATCAGCCACCAGACGCCGAATAAATCGAGAATACCGACCAGGGCGCGGTCGAGATTGCCGTATTTCGACACCCCGGCCGTGCGCGGCCGGTGGTTGACCGGGTGCACGATCATGCGCCCGTTATGCCGCTGGATCAGCGCCGGAATGTAGCGATGCATGTGGTCGAAGTACGGCAGGCGCAAGAACGCCGCGCGCTCGATCAGCTTCAGGC
>NZ_JAHUWC010000030.1:0-1887 GCF_019219185.1 Pseudomonas sp. PDM26
CCTACGCCGGCGACACCTACGGCCTGCACCTGCCGCTGATCGCCGGCACCGAAGTGGCGATCGCCTTCGAACAGGGCGACCCGGACAAACCCTACATCGCCCACGCCCTGCACGACGACCAGCACCGCGACGTCGTCTCCCTGCGCGCACGTAACTACCAGCGCAATGTGCTGCGCACGCCGGCCAACAACAAGCTGCGAATGGAGGACTTGCGCGGGCAGGAGCACGTCAAACTGAGTACGGAGTATGGCGGCAAGAGCCAGCTCAACCTGGGGCATCTGGTGGATGGCAAGAAGGCCAAGCGCGGCGAAGGCTTTGAGCTGCGCACCGATGATTGGGGCAGTCTGCGTGCGGGCAAGGGCCTGTTCATCAGTGCCGATGCGCAGACCAAGGCGCAAGGGCCGGTACTGGACATGGCCGCCGCCGTCGGCCGCCTGCAACAGGCTGGCGAACAGTTGCAACAGCTGTCCACCGACGCCCAGACCGCCAACGCTGAACCGGCGGATGTGGCGGCGCAACTGAACCTGCTGCGCCAGGACCTCGAACAGCTCAAGTCGCAGGTCCTGCTGCTCAGCGCCCCGCAAGGCATCGCCGTCACCAGCGGCCAGCACCTGCAACTGGCCGCGCAGGACAACCTGATGCTCAACGCCGGCGGCGAGGCCGACTTCAGCGTGGTCAAGCGCCTGTTCGTCGGCGTGGGCCAGGGCCTGAGCCTGTTCGTGCGCAAGCTCGGTTTCAAGCTGATCGCCAACCAGGGCCCGGTGAGCGTGCAGGCGCAGAACGACCGCCTGGAACTGATCGCCCGGCATGGCCTGGACATCACCAGCACTGAAGACGAAATCCACATTACGGCGAAAAAGAGGATCGTCCTCAACGGCGGCGGCAGTTACCTCAGCCTGGACAAATGCCGGATCGAATCGGGCACGGCCGGCGATTACAAGGCCAAGGCGGCGCACTTCGAATACAGCGGTGCAGCTCAACAAACGCCACAGATCCTGAGTGTACCGACACCCATCGACCCACCCCTGCAATTCCATGAGCAGTTTCGCTTGTTTGCCAACAATGGCGAACAACCCTTGGCCCGGATGCCCTACAAGATCACCGCCGCCTCCGGCAAGGTCTGGAAAGGCACCACCGACAGCCAGGGTTTCACCGAACGCGTGTACACCGCCCAGCCCGAAGCGTTGTCGCTTATCTACGACATGGAAGAAGAGGAAGAGGAAGAAGAACTCGAAGGCATCACCTTGCGCCTGGGGCTGTTCTTCGATGGCACGGGTAACAACCTGGGCAATGCGGCCGCGACGGAACAGTGCCGACGTGAAGATCTGGAGTTGTTCGAGCAAAGTGACCTGGCGAGCATTGTGCAGCTGTGCAAGCAGCATGGGTTTGATGAGTTTGATGGCAGTGGTTTTGCCAGTGCACCGGACAACAGTTACGGCAATGCGCCGAGTAATGTGGTGCATTTGTTCAGGCTGTATCCCGACAATGCCACCGATAGTCTCCCGCCAGGGGCTGATATTGGCTTTGCACCGGTTTATCTAGAGGGCATCGGCACTCGCAGTGGCGGCAAGGACTCGCTGGCGGGCCAAGCCACCGGCCGCGGGGAAACCGGAGTGGTGGCGCGAGTTCAGCAGGCGCCAGGCGCAATCGAGAAGCAGCTCGAACGTTTTCAGCAAACCAATCCAAGCACCCGAATTCGACGTATCGAATTCGACATTTTCGGTTTCAGCCGCGGGGCCGCCGCCGCGCGTCACTGCGCCAATGAGCTGCTAAAGTCGGGACGCGGGGTGTTCGCCAACGTGTTGCAGGCCGGGCGCTTTGGCCTGACAACGGACTTCGACCCCGCCGTGGACGTCAGTCTCAACCTGATCGGACTGTTCGACACCG
>NZ_JAHUWC010000031.1:0-1744 GCF_019219185.1 Pseudomonas sp. PDM26
TGATGCGGTAGAGGAGCGTTCTGTAAGCCTGTGAAGGTGAGTTGAGAAGCTTGCTGGAGGTATCAGAAGTGCGAATGCTGACATGAGTAACGACAATGGGTGTGAAAAACACCCACGCCGAAAGACCAAGGTTTCCTGCGCAACGTTAATCGACGCAGGGTTAGTCGGTCCCTAAGGCGAGGCTGAAAAGCGTAGTCGATGGAAAACAGGTTAATATTCCTGTACTTCTGGTTATTGCGATGGAGGGACGGAGAAGGCTAGGCCAGCTTGGCGTTGGTTGTCCAAGTTTAAGGTGGTAGGCTGAGATCTTAGGTAAATCCGGGATCTTAAGGCCGAGAGCTGATGACGAGTTACCCTTTGGGTGACGAAGTGGTTGATGCCATGCTTCCAAGAAAAGCTTCTAAGCTTCAGGTAACCAGGAACCGTACCCCAAACCGACACAGGTGGTTGGGTAGAGAATACCAAGGCGCTTGAGAGAACTCGGGTGAAGGAACTAGGCAAAATGGCACCGTAACTTCGGGAGAAGGTGCGCCGGTGAGGGTGAAGGACTTGCTCCGTAAGCCCACGCCGGTCGAAGATACCAGGCCGCTGCGACTGTTTATTAAAAACACAGCACTCTGCAAACACGAAAGTGGACGTATAGGGTGTGACGCCTGCCCGGTGCCGGAAGGTTAATTGATGGGGTTAGCTAACGCGAAGCTCTTGATCGAAGCCCCGGTAAACGGCGGCCGTAACTATAACGGTCCTAAGGTAGCGAAATTCCTTGTCGGGTAAGTTCCGACCTGCACGAATGGCGTAACGATGGCGGCGCTGTCTCCACCCGAGACTCAGTGAAATTGAAATCGCTGTGAAGATGCAGTGTATCCGCGGCTAGACGGAAAGACCCCGTGAACCTTTACTATAGCTTTGCACTGGACTTTGAATTTGCTTGTGTAGGATAGGTGGGAGGCTTTGAAGCGTGGACGCCAGTTCGCGTGGAGCCAACCTTGAAATACCACCCTGGCAACTTTGAGGTTCTAACTCAGGTCCGTTATCCGGATCGAGGACAGTGTATGGTGGGTAGTTTGACTGGGGCGGTCTCCTCCTAAAGAGTAACGGAGGAGTACGAAGGTGCGCTCAGACCGGTCGGAAATCGGTCGTAGAGTATAAAGGCAAAAGCGCGCTTGACTGCGAGACAGACACGTCGAGCAGGTACGAAAGTAGGTCTTAGTGATCCGGTGGTTCTGTATGGAAGGGCCATCGCTCAACGGATAAAAGGTACTCCGGGGATAACAGGCTGATACCGCCCAAGAGTTCATATCGACGGCGGTGTTTGGCACCTCGATGTCGGCTCATCACATCCTGGGGCTGAAGCCGGTCCCAAGGGTATGGCTGTTCGCCATTTAAAGTGGTACGCGAGCTGGGTTTAGAACGTCGTGAGACAGTTCGGTCCCTATCTGCCGTGGACGTTTGAGATTTGAGAGGGGCTGCTCCTAGTACGAGAGGACCGGAGTGGACGAACCTCTGGTGTTCCGGTTGTCACGCCAGTGGCATTGCCGGGTAGCTATGTTCGGAAAAGATAACCGCTGAAAGCATCTAAGCGGGAAACTTGCCTCAAGATGAGATCTCACTGGGACCTTGAGTCCCCTGAAGGGCCGTCGAAGACTACGACGTTGATAGGTTGGGTGTGTAAGCGCTGTGAGGCGTTGAGCTAACCAATACTAATTGCCCGTGAGGCTTGACCATATAACACCCAAGCAATTTG
>NZ_JAHUWC010000032.1:0-1367 GCF_019219185.1 Pseudomonas sp. PDM26
GGGCATTAATGAGATGGTCACCCCCACACCCTGCGAGGGCTACGCTTTCGCAGGGTGTTTTGTTTTCGGAGGCCATCATCATGAGCGAGTCAGCGTTGATCGGTATCGATCTCGGCAAACACTGTTTCCACCTGCACGGTCAGGACAAAACGGGTCGAGAGGTGTTTCGCAAGAAGTGCTCGCGTCCACAGATGATGCAGCTCTTTGGCAATCTGCCGGCCTGCAGCGTGGTGATGGAAGCCTGCGCCGGCGCGCATTTCGTTGCCCGTGAGTTGATCGCCATGGGGCATCAGGCCAAGCTGATTTCCCCGCAATTCGTCCGGCCCTTCGTCAAGGGCAACAAAAATGATTTCGTTGATGCCGAAGCCATTTGCGAGGCGGCTTCACGTCCGTCGATGCGCTTTGTCACACCTAAAACCGAGGCGCAGCAGACTCTTGCCGTTCTGCATCGCCTGCGCGAGTCGTTGGTGCGTGACCGCACCAAAGCCGCTAATCAAATGCATGGCTTTCTGCTGGAGTTCGGCATCAGTCTGCCCAAGGGGCTGGTGATCATGAAGCGCTTGGCGAATGTTTTGGCTGAGCACGAGTTGCCCGTTCGGTTGACGGTGCTGTTGCAGCGACTGCATGACCACTTTGGTTACCTGGACGAACAGATCAAGGCGTTGGATAAAGAGCTGGCCAGCCAACTGGCCGACGATGATCTGGGCAGTCGTTTGCTCAGCGTGCCGTGCGTCGGGCCGATCACCGCCAGCCTGTTGGCGGTCGAAATGGGTGATGGCCAACAGTACAAATGCAGCCGTGATTTCGCCGCCTCTGTGGGGCTGGTGCCCAGGCAGTACAGCACGGGTGGTCGAGCCAATTTGCTCGGCATCAGCAAGCGCGGCGACAAGAACCTCAGGCGACTGTTGGTCCAATGCGCCCGGGTCTATATGCAGAGGCTGGAACACCAAAAAGGGGCTCTGGCTGACTGGGTGCGCTCATTGCTTGGGCGACGGCACTCGAATGTGGTGGCCTGCGCCTTGGCTAACAAGCTGGCGCGGATCGCCTGGGCGCTAGCCGCCCACCATACGCAGTATGAAGCAGGGCCAGACGCGCTGAACGCCTGACCCTGCAGTTGTTGCAGCACCACGAATCACCCTTCAGGTTTTGCGATAGCTGAACAACGGATGACGTGAACGGCCCACCGGCCTGACGAAGAACCTGACATAAAAATCGGCTTCAGAAGCCGCGGCATTTTTCAGGAACGTCAGGCGCGACTCTCATCGTGGCGCGGGGCATGCCCCAGATAGACGCCGGATAGATTTAAGCAAGCCAACCACTTCACCCATTAATCAGTATTGCAAAAATGGGGGTGACCATAGATTTTT
>NZ_JAHUWC010000033.1:0-1317 GCF_019219185.1 Pseudomonas sp. PDM26
CGGTGTCGAACAGTCCGATCAGGTTGAGACTGACGTCCACGGCGGGGTCGAAGTCCGTTGTCAGGCCAAAGCGCCCGGCCTGCAACACGTTGGCGAACACCCCGCGTCCCGACTTTAGCAGCTCATTAGCGCAGTGACGCGCGGCGGCGGCCCCGCGGCTGAAACCGAAAATGTCGAATTCGATACGTCGAATTCGGGTGCTTGGATTGGTTTGCTGAAAACGTTCGAGTTGCTTCTCGATTGCGCCTGGCGCCTGCTGAACTCGCGCCACCACTCCGGTTTCCCCGCGGCCGGTGGCTTGGCCCGCCAGCGAGTCCTTGCCGCCACTGCGAGTGCCGATGCCCTCCAAGTAAAGCTTTACATAGCCAATTTCAGCCCCTGGTGGGAGCCCATCAGTCGCATGATCCGGATACAACTCATGCAGATGCGCCACATTACTCGGCGCATTGCCGTAACTGTTGTCCGGTGCACTGGCAAAACCACTGCCATCAAACCCGTCAAACCCATGCTGTTTGCACAATTGCACAATGCTCGCCAGGTCACTCTGCTCGAACAACTCCAGATCTTCACGTCGGCACTGCTCGGTCGCGGCCGCATTGCCCAGGTTGTTCCCCGTGCCATCGAAGAACAGCCCCAGGCGCAAGGTGATGCCTTCGAGTTCTTCTTCCTCTTCCTCTTCTTCCATGTCGTAGGCGAGCGACAACGCTTCGGACTGGGCGGTGTACACGCGTTCGGTGAAGCCCTGGCTGTCGGTGATGCCTTTCCAGACCTTGCCGGAGGCCGCGGTGATCTTGTAAGGCATGCTGGCCAAAGGTTGTTCGCCATTGCTGGCAAACAAGCGGAACTGCTCGTGGAACTCCAGTGGCGGGTCGATGCGTGTGGGTACGGTCAAGATCCGTGGCGCTTGTTGAGCTGCACCGCTGTACTCGAAATGCGCCGCCTTGGCCATGTGATCCCCGGCGGTCCCCGACTCGATCCGGCATTTATCCAGGCTGAGGTAACTGCCCCCGCCGTTAAGGACGATCCTCTTTTTCGCCGTGATGTGGATTTCGTCTTCGGTACTGGTGATGTCCAGGCCATGCCGGGCGATCAGTTCCAGGCGGTCGTTCTGCGCCTGCACACTCATCGGGCCCTGGTTGGCGATCAGCTGGATCCCCAGCTTGCGCACGAACAGGCTCAGGCCCTGCCCCACGCCGATGAACAGGCGCTTGACCACGCTGAGGTCGGCTTGGCCGCCGGCGTTGAGCATCAGGTTGTCCTGCGCGGCCAGTTGCAGGTGCTGGCCGCTGGTCAGGGCGATGCCCTGGGGGGCGCTGA
>NZ_JAHUWC010000034.1:0-1232 GCF_019219185.1 Pseudomonas sp. PDM26
TGACCGTGACCCCGCTGGGCAAGACCATGGGCACCCTGGCCGTGGCCCTGGCCGCCGTCAACGTGTTTGGTGGCTTCCTGGTGACCCGGCGCATGCTGGAAATGTTCAAGAAAAAAGCGGCCAAAGCTCCGGCTGCCAAGGCCGAAGCAGTCAAGGCCGAGGTGCAGCAAGCATGAGCATGAACCTGGTTACTTCCCTGTATTTGATCGCCTCGGTCTGCTTCATCCAGGCGCTCAAGGGCCTCTCGCACCCCACCACGTCGCGTCGTGGCAACCTGTTCGGCATGCTCGGCATGGGCCTGGCGATCCTCACCACAGTCGGCCTGATCTACAAGCTGGGCGCCGAGCTCGCGCAGGACGGGATCGTCTACGTGATTGTCGGCCTGCTGATCGGTGGCACGGCCGGTTCGATCATGGCCAAACGCGTCGAAATGACCAAGATGCCCGAACTGGTCGCCTTCATGCACAGCATGATCGGCCTGGCCGCGGTGTTCATCGCCGTGGCTGCCGTGGTCGAGCCGCAATCCTTGGGCATCGTGCAGAACCTCGGCGATGCGATCCCGGCCGGTAACCGCCTGGAGCTGTTCCTCGGTGCCGCCATCGGTGCGATCACCTTCTCCGGTTCGGTCATTGCCTTCGGCAAGCTGGCCGGCAAGTACAAGTTCCGCCTGTTCCAGGGTGCACCGGTCCAGTTCAGCGGCCAGCACAAGCTGAACCTGCTGCTGGGCCTGGCCACACTGGGCCTGGGCGTGACGTTCATGCTCACCGGCGACTACACCGCCTTCACCGTGATGCTGGCCCTGGCCTTCGTGCTCGGCGTGCTGATCATCATCCCGATTGGTGGCGCCGACATGCCCGTGGTCGTGTCGATGCTCAACAGCTACTCCGGCTGGGCAGCGGCGGGCATCGGCTTCTCGCTGAACAACTCGATGCTGATCATCGCCGGTTCGCTGGTCGGCTCAAGCGGTGCGATCCTCTCGTACATCATGTGCAAGGCGATGAACCGCTCCTTCTTTAATGTGCTGCTGGGTGGCTTCGGCAATACCGCAGAGGCGGCCGGCCCAGCGGGTGCGAAAGAAGCCCGTCCGGTGAAATCCGGTTCGGCTGACGACGCGACCTTCCTGCTGACCAACGCCGACACCGTGATCATCGTGCCGGGCTACGGCCTGGCGGTCGCGCGGGCCCAGCACGCGCTGAAAGAACTGACCGAGAAGCTGACCCACCGCGGCGTGA
>NZ_JAHUWC010000035.1:0-1218 GCF_019219185.1 Pseudomonas sp. PDM26
TGCGAATTTTCGGCGAATGTCGTCTTCACAGTATAACCAGATTGCTTGGGGTTATATGGTCAAGTGAAGAAGCGCATACGGTGGATGCCTTGGCAGTCAGAGGCGATGAAAGACGTGGTAGCCTGCGAAAAGCTTCGGGGAGTCGGCAAACAGACTTTGATCCGGAGATGTCTGAATGGGGGAACCCAGCCATCATAAGATGGTTATCTTGTACTGAATACATAGGTGCAAGAGGCGAACCAGGGGAACTGAAACATCTAAGTACCCTGAGGAAAAGAAATCAACCGAGATTCCCTTAGTAGTGGCGAGCGAACGGGGACCAGCCCTTAAGTTGATTTGAGATTAGCGGAACGCTCTGGAAAGTGCGGCCATAGTGGGTGATAGCCCTGTACGCGAAAATCTCTTATCAATGAAATCGAGTAGGACGGAGCACGAGAAACTTTGTCTGAATATGGGGGGACCATCCTCCAAGGCTAAATACTACTGACTGACCGATAGTGAACTAGTACCGTGAGGGAAAGGCGAAAAGAACCCCGGAGAGGGGAGTGAAATAGATCCTGAAACCGTATGCGTACAAGCAGTGGGAGCCCACTTTGTTGGGTGACTGCGTACCTTTTGTATAATGGGTCAGCGACTTATTTTCAGTGGCGAGCTTAACCGAATAGGGGAGGCGTAGCGAAAGCGAGTCTTAATAGGGCGTCTAGTCGCTGGGAATAGACCCGAAACCGGGCGATCTATCCATGGGCAGGTTGAAGGTTAGGTAACACTGACTGGAGGACCGAACCGACTACCGTTGAAAAGTTAGCGGATGACCTGTGGATCGGAGTGAAAGGCTAATCAAGCTCGGAGATAGCTGGTTCTCCTCGAAAGCTATTTAGGTAGCGCCTCATGTATCACTGTAGGGGGTAGAGCACTGTTTCGGCTAGGGGGTCATCCCGACTTACCAAACCGATGCAAACTCCGAATACCTACAAGTGCCGAGCATGGGAGACACACGGCGGGTGCTAACGTCCGTCGTGAAAAGGGAAACAACCCAGACCGTCAGCTAAGGTCCCAAAGTTATGGTTAAGTGGGAAACGATGTGGGAAGGCTTAGACAGCTAGGAGGTTGGCTTAGAAGCAGCCACCCTTTAAAGAAAGCGTAATAGCTCACTAGTCGAGTCGGCCTGCGCGGAAGATGTAACGGGGCTCAAACCATACACCGAAGCTACGGGTATCA
>NZ_JAHUWC010000036.1:0-973 GCF_019219185.1 Pseudomonas sp. PDM26
CGCAGGCTACCACGTCTTTCATCGCCTCTGACTGCCAAGGCATCCACCGTATGCGCTTCTTCACTTGACCATATAACCCCAAGCAATCTGGTTATACTGTGAAGACGACATTCGCCGAAAATTCGCAATTCAACTCACAAATTTTACCTTAGCCTGATCCGTTACCAGTGAAAGTAACGTTCAGTCTATCTTTCTATCACATACCCAAATTTTTAAAGAACGAACTAGTCAAAGACTAGAAATCAACATTCACCATCGAACCGATGGAATGCTCATTTCTAAGCTTTACACAATCAGAAGCAGTAGTGGTGGAGCCAAACGGGATCGAACCGTTGACCTCCTGCGTGCAAGGCAGGCGCTCTCCCAGCTGAGCTATGGCCCCGTATTTCTACAGGCGTTTCCCACACAAAATTGGTGGGTCTGGGCAGATTCGAACTGCCGACCTCACCCTTATCAGGGGTGCGCTCTAACCAACTGAGCTACAGACCCAATTTCGGGCTGCTTCTATCGTCTTCTTCAATGAATCAAGCAATTCGTGTGGGAGCTCATGGAGCAGCTGAGTCGTCGATTAAGGAGGTGATCCAGCCGCAGGTTCCCCTACGGCTACCTTGTTACGACTTCACCCCAGTCATGAATCACACCGTGGTAACCGTCCTCCCGAAGGTTAGACTAGCTACTTCTGGTGCAACCCACTCCCATGGTGTGACGGGCGGTGTGTACAAGGCCCGGGAACGTATTCACCGCGACATTCTGATTCGCGATTACTAGCGATTCCGACTTCACGCAGTCGAGTTGCAGACTGCGATCCGGACTACGATCGGTTTTGTGGGATTAGCTCCACCTCGCGGCTTGGCAACCCTCTGTACCGACCATTGTAGCACGTGTGTAGCCCAGGCCGTAAGGGCCATGATGACTTGACGTCATCCCCACCTTCCTCCGGTTTGTCACCGGCAGTCTCCTTAGAGTGCCCACC
>NZ_JAHUWC010000037.1:0-954 GCF_019219185.1 Pseudomonas sp. PDM26
AATGAGCTGCTAAAGTCGGGACGCGGGGTGTTCGCCAACGTGTTGCAGGCCGGGCGCTTTGGCCTGACAACGGACTTCGACCCCGCCGTGGACGTCAGTCTCAACCTGATCGGACTGTTCGACACCGTCGCGGCGATCATGGGCGCGGACCTGAGCGTGGCCAATGACGACAACCCGGGGGTCAACCTGTACCTGCCCCCCGGTTGCGCCCGCCAGATCATCCAGTTGCAGGCCCGGGACGAGCACCGTGTGAATTTCGCCCTCAACAGCGTGGTCCACGGTCATCGGCAAATCAGTCTGCCCGGCGTGCACTCGGATGTCGGCGGTGGCTACTTGCCGAGAGCCCGGGAGCGGTTATGGGTCACGGCGCCGCAGCGGATCGGTGTGTCGGTCTATCAACGGCCGGAGTCGCACCCAAAATGGAAGCAACTGCACGCCCAGGCGCGAGTCTTGCGTGAATACGGCCTGGCCGGCGACGGCAGCCTTGAGGTCAAGGCCTTGCCGATTCCTTCAGTCCCGCGTGGTCCGTCTGAATCCAAATTGGATGAATACTGGTTGGTGCTGGTACTCGACCGCCCGGTGCGTGGTGAATTGGCGTTGATTGCCCTGCGCTTGATGCGTGAACTGGGGGTGCGCCATGGCGTGCCGTTCAAGAATCTGGAGGCACGGCCTGATTGGGCTCTCCCGGAGGAATTACGCCCCATCGCCGAACAAATCCTGGCGCAAACCCTGGCAGGCAACGAGGTCAGCCTCGGTCCCGCCGAGGAGTGTTTGTTGCGCAGTCGCTACATTCACCAATCCGCTCACTGGACCCCTCGTGCGGGTCTGCTGATCAACAAACCGGCGCCGAACAAACAGCGCAACGTCTACCCCAATCAGCCGCAGAAGGGGTATCCGCAATGAAGCGATTGAGCCTGCTGATCGGACTGCTGTTGAGCTTGTGTGCCTGCGCCA
>NZ_JAHUWC010000038.1:0-753 GCF_019219185.1 Pseudomonas sp. PDM26
ACGGCGCCAACACTTTGCCTGAGCAGTTCGCCGTGACCGTGGTCGACGACAACGGCACCACCGCCACGGGCAGCCTCGACGTGAACGTTGTCGACGACCTGCCGGAGGGCGTGGACGACAGCCATGCTTCGACAGCCTCGGAAACCCTGCTGACCCTCAGCGGCAATGTGTTGAGCAACGACGTGCAAGGCGCCGACCGCGTAGCGCTCGGGGAAAACAGCGGGCCAATCACCTCCGGCACCTTCACCGGCACCTACGGCACTTTGGTGCTGAATGCCAATGGCACGTACACCTACACGCTGAACACCAGCGATGCCGACTTCAAAGCCCTGCACGGCGGTGGCAATGGCACCGAAACCTTCACTTACACCCTCACCGATGCGGACGGCGACACCAGCACGGCCAACCTGGTGCTCAACGTCTACAACAACGACGATCCAGTGGTCCTCAATGGCCTCAACGTGTATGGCAGTGAGCTGACGGTTTACGAAAAAAACCTCAGTGACGGCAGCAACCCTGACGCACCAGACCTGACGCAGAGCGGGACGTTCACCGTGAACGCCCTCGATGGCCTGCAAACCCTGACCGTGGGCGGCATCGCCGTGGTCAGCGGTGGCGTGGCCGCCGGCTTGCCGCAATCGATCACCACGCCGCTGGGCAGCACGCTGACCATCACCGGGTTCAACGCGGCGACCGGTGTCGTGAGCTACAGCTACACCCTGAATGACAACGAAGGGCACCCGACGGCCAACG
>NZ_JAHUWC010000039.1:0-747 GCF_019219185.1 Pseudomonas sp. PDM26
GACAGCCTCGGAAACCCTGCTGACCCTCAGCGGCAATGTGTTGAGCAACGATGTGCAAGGCGCTGACCGCGTAACGCTCGGGGAAAACGCCGGGCCGATCACCCCCGGGACCTTCACCGGGACCTACGGCACCCTGGTGCTGAATGCCAACGGCAGCTACACCTACACCCTCAACGCCAGCGATGCCGATTTCAAGGCCCTGCACGGCGGTGGCGACAGTACCGAGACCTTCAGCTACACCCTCACCGATGCGGACGGCGACAGCAGCACCGCGAACCTGGTGCTGCAGATCCACAACAACGATGACTCGACCTCGATTGGCGGATTGAGTGTTGACGGTGGCGAACTCACCGTCTTCGAGAAAAACCTCAGCGATGGCAGCGCACCGGATGGTACGGCGCTGACCCAAAACGGCACCTTCACCGTCAGTGCGCTGGATGGCGTGACGAGCCTGAGCGTCGGCGGTATCGCCGTGGTCAGCGGTGGCGTGGCCACCGGCTTGCCGCAATCGATCACCACCGCGCTGGGCAGTACCCTGACCATCACCGGGTTCAACGCCGCCACTGGCGTGATCAGCTACAGCTACACCCTCAACGACAACGAAGCGCACCCGACCGCCAACGGCGCCAACACTTTGCCTGAGCAGTTCGCCGTGACCGTGGTCGACGACAACGGCACCACCGCCACGGGCAGCCTCGACGTGAACGTTGTCGACGACCTGCCGGAGGGCGTGGACGACAGCCATGC